>NZ_CP089301.1:1894166-2525555 GCF_021227995.1 Novosphingobium kaempferiae | reverse complement strand
GTCCTAAGGGCCTGATGCCGAACCCGAAGCTGGGCACCGTCACCCCGAACGTGACGCAGGCCGTGAAGGACGCCAAGGGCGGCCAGATCGAGTTCCGCGTCGAGAAGCAGGGCATCATCCACGCCGGCATCGGCAAGATGTCGTTCTCGGATGCCGATCTGAAGACCAACTTCTCGGCCTTCGTGGACGCCATCGTCAAGGCAAAGCCCTCGGGCGCCAAGGGCAAGTATGTCCGCAAGATCTCGCTCTCGTCCTCGATGGGCCCGGGCCTCAAGATCGACACCACCGAGATCGCTGGCGCCTGATTTCAGCGCTGACGTAAACGGATAGAAGGGCCGGGAGGGAAACCTCCCGGCCCTTTTCGTTTGAGCGATATCTGTCTCGTTTACGTCCGGGAGCTTCGGGTGTATCGGTGTGCTGTACATATGTTCAGCATAACGCCGGGAGAGACGGCCAGATGGCTATCCGCTTCGAAGACATCAAGGAATTCATCGGTTCGCGCGTGCTCTGGGACGATCGTGCAGACCTGTTCACCCCGGAGGCCGCGAAGGCGATTCGCGCCAAGGTGGAAGAGCGTACCGTGCTCGTCTTTCCCGAGGTGAACCTGTCCGACGCCGAACAGCTCGCCATCACCAATGCGATGGGGGAGAAGGTGCGCCTGACCGCGCGCAACAACGTCCAGAGCAACG
Organism: Novosphingobium kaempferiae; assembly: GCF_021227995.1. Lineage (NCBI taxonomy): Bacteria > Pseudomonadati > Pseudomonadota > Alphaproteobacteria > Sphingomonadales > Sphingomonadaceae > Novosphingobium > Novosphingobium kaempferiae. The sequence continues at coordinate 2,524,866 of NZ_CP089301.1, read as the reverse complement.
ATCAGGACGTCTATCAGGTCACCCTGGACGAGAAGATCAACCCGCAGCCCGAATACGTGCTCGGCACCTTCTTCTGGCACATGGACGGCATCACCGTGGACATGCCGCCGCCCTTCGCCACCCTGCTGTCCTGCCGCATCGCACCCGACAAGGGCGGCGAGACCGAGTTCGCCAGCACTTATGCCGCCTACGAGGGGCTTCCGGAGGAGGAGAAAGAGGCGCTCGAGGGACTGAAGGCGGTCCATTCGGTCCGCGCCAGCCTCTCGCCAATCGCCGATGCCATTCCGGAGAAGCATCGTGAGAAGGTGCTGGGGATCGGGCTCATCAAGGAGCACCCGCTGGTCTGGACGCACGAGTCGGGCCGAAAGTCGATGGTCATCGGCACCACCGCCGACCACATCGTCGGCATGGAGGTGCCCGCCGGGCGCGCGATGCTCATCCGTCTGCAGGAATGGGCCGCACAGCCCGCGTTCTCGCTGCGCCACAAGTGGACCAAGGGCGACTTCGTGATCTGGGACAACACCGGCGCCATGCACCGGGCGATTCCCTACGACAAGTCGACCGGGCGCATGATGCACCGCACCTCGATCGCGGGGACGGAGGCGGTGGCGGCCTGAAGTGTCCATCGTCCCGGGCCATGTCCGGGACGATGATCAGCGCAAGTTTGCTGCCGTGTAGCACTCCACCAGATAGGCCAGCGGCCGCCCGTCTGGCAGCATCAACATGGCCTGATGGGTGGAGATCGTGTCCGCCGGGCAATTCTCCGCCGGGCCGGCCACCCTCGAGAGCGAGCGGCGGCGGAAGTTCAGTGCCGCGACCACCTTGCCGAACGGCACGTCGGTCGAGCGCAGCGCCTCGTTTATCTCCGGCGTCAGGCGCGCCGGAACATACCAGTTCCACGCGACCGAAAGCACCGTCCCGCCGCAGCTGAGCCGCACGTTGCGCATGGCGAACGTCTCGCCTTCGCCAAGGGCAAGGCGCTCAGGCATCTTTGCGGGCGGATCGTCGCTGGTGGCGCTGAGCGTCTGTGCGGTGATGCGGGCGGGGTCAGCCATGCCGCGCTGGGCGCACCATTCCTCCAGCGCGAGCGTGGCGCTGTCATGGCGGCGCAGGACGGCTTCGAAGGCCTCCAGGGTGGGCGGGGAAATCACGGCGGGAGTTGCAGGCGTGGCCATCAGCGCGAGTGCGGCGACAAGCTCAGATGCCACCGGGGACCGCCGGGCGGCCCATCACCGCGAGCCCGTCGACCAGCATCCGCGTGCAGGCGGCGAGATCGTCCGCGCTGACCGAGCGGATCACGAAGTTCGCGCCGGTGCGCCCGTCTGCCCAGAACGGGTAGGAGCCGATCTGGCAGCTCTCGAACGCCTTCTCGGTCTCGCGCAGCAGTTCGGCGACTTCACTCTCGCCGACCCAGCAGCCGACCGTCTCGGACAGCAGCGGCGCGCCGCCTTCGAGTTGGCCCGAGAGCGCGTCGAGCATTCCGGCGGTGATGCTGGGGACGCCTGCCATGATGAAGACGTTGCCTGCGCGAATGCCGGGCGCGCCGGTGTAGCGATTGGGGATCAGGCTGGCACCTTCGGGCGTGCGGGCCATGCGCAGGCGCGCATCTGTGAGGCCGCCACGCGTGGTGTAGTATTCCTCAAGGATCGCGCGCGCTTCGGGGTGGACGATCACGGGTACGCCCAGCGCTTCGGCGATGGCGTCCACGGTGATGTCGTCGTGCGTCGGGCCGATGCCGCCGGTGGTGAAGCAATAGTCGTTGCGCGCGCGCAGCGTGTTCACCGCCTCGACGATGGCCGGGGTATCGTCCGCCACCACGCGCACTTCCTTCAGGCGGATGCCCTGGATCTGCAGCCAGGTGGCGACTTGCGCGATGTTCTTGTCGTGAGTGCGGCCCGACAGGATCTCGTCGCCGATGACGACGAGGGCGGCGGTGAAGATTCGCTGCTGGGAAGCCATGCCTGCTTCGCTAGGGCAAATGCGCGCAGACCGCCAGCCCATGCGCTCACGCCACGGTGCAGGTGCAAAAAGAAAGGGCCGGTCCGAGGACCAGCCCTGTAGAAGTTTTGGGAGAGGATGCCTGAAAGGCCCGATCCTTATGTCCAAATCGGCGCATTGCTGCAAATGCGAAAAGATTTAACAAAGTTGCAAGGAATGCAACTTGGAGCGTGCGGTTAGGGAAATCGGTCTGTTGGCCTCAGGAAACCGCGCGGAGAAGCGGAGGAACAAGCGTCAGCAGCCCGATCAACGCCGCAGCGATGGAGGCGACGAGCACCGCGCCCGCGGCGATGTCCTTCACGCGGCCGATGGTGGCGTCGAACTGCGGGCTGACACGATCGCACAGGTGTTCCAGCGCGGTGTTAAAGGCCTCCGCCAGCCAGACGATCGCGATGGCGAGCACGATCCAGCGCCAGTCGGATGCGGAAATGTGGAGAAGGAACCCGGCGGCTACCGCGACTGCGGCAGCTGCGAGATGTACCCGGGCATTGTGTTCACGCTCTACCATCAAGTGCAACCCGCGTGCCGCGAAGACGAAGCTGCGGAAGCGCGCCTTCATGCGGAAGCGTGCTGGCCCCGAAGTGGTATTTTGATTCTGCAAATGACGTTCCCTCCGCGCATCGGGTTTGATGCTGGAGGAACGATGTGCGGCAAGCGCAGTCCGGGCAAATGGAGATCGCGTGCAGAGGCGAAGGCTGGAGCACTGGTAGCGCGCTCGCCGTCGAGGCCAAAAAGAAAGGGCCGGTCAGAAGACCAGCCCTGTAGAAGTTTTGGGAGAGGATGCCTGAAAGGCACCCCCCATATGCTGTTCGGGGCCGATTCCCGCAAACGCGCAAAGCGCCACGTTAGTTGCATGCCTTGCAACGATCGTGTGCCGTGCGCTGAGCGTCAACTTTGCAAAACGGCTCCGTAAAGGTCGTGCTCGTCGGCATCTTCGACGAGAACGTCAACGATATCACCGACTTGCAGGCCCGAAGCGTCGCGCAGGAAGACGTTGCCGTCGATCTCCGGGGCATCGGCCTGCGAGCGGCCGGTTGCACCGACATCACCATCTTCGTCCGCCTCGCCGACCTCGTCGATGATGACCGGCAGGACGCGACCGACCTTGGCGGCAAGCTTCGCGGCACTGATCGCGGCGGTCTTCTCCATGATGCGCTGGTAGCGCTCTTCCTTGACCTCTTCCGGCACAGGATCGGGCAGGTGGTTCGCCGAAGCGCCTTCCACCGGCTCGAAGCGGAAAGCGCCGACGCGGTCGAGCTGGGCTTCGTCCAGCCAGTCCAGCAAATACTGGAAATCCGCCTCGGTCTCGCCGGGGAAGCCGACGACCAAGCTGGAGCGGATGGCGATGTCCGGGCAGATCTCGCGCCACTTGTGGATGCGGTCGAGCACCTTGGCTTCGTTCGCCGGGCGCTTCATCGCCTTGAGCACGGACGGGGCCGCGTGCTGGAAGGGGATGTCGAGGTAGGGCGTGATGAGCCCCTCGGCCATCAGCGGGATGACGTTGTCGACGTGCGGGTAAGGGTAGACGTAGTGCAGGCGCACCCACGGCTTGCGGCCCTGCGCATCGCTGAGCTGGCCGAGTTCGCGGGCGAGGTCGGTCATGTGGGTGCGGACCGCGCGGTCCTTCCACATGCGTTCCTCATGCCGCACGTCGACGCCATAGGCCGAGGTGTCCTGGCTGATGACGAGCAGTTCGCGCGTGCCCGCCTGCACCAGCTTCTCCGCCTCGCGCAGCACCGCATCGATCCGGCGGCTCGCCAGCTTGCCGCGCAGCGAGGGGATGATGCAGAACGAGCAGGCGTGGTTGCAGCCCTCGGAAATCTTGAGGTAGCCGTAATGGCGCGGCGTCAGCTTGACGCCTGCCTCGTCGTAGGCCTGTGGGATCAGGTCGAGGTAAGGCGAGAGTTCGGGCGGAGCCGCCTCATGCACCGCCTCGACGACCGCCTCGTACTGGTGGGCTCCGGTGACGGCCAGAACCTGCGGGAACTTGGCGCGGATCACTTCGGCTTCGTTGCCCATGCAGCCGGTCACGATGACGCGCCCGTTCTCGGCGATTGCCTCGCCGATGGCGGCAAGGCTTTCCTCCTTGGCGGAGTCGAGGAAGCCGCAGGTGTTGACCAGCACGACATCGGCGCCGGAATAGTCCGGGCTCATGTCATAGCCGTCCGCGCGCAGGCGGGTGAGGATGCGCTCGGAATCGACGAGCGCCTTGGGGCAGCCGAGGCTGACCATGCCGACTTTCGGCGGGGAGGGGAGTTCGATAGCCATGGGATTGGCGCGCCCGATACTCTCAAACGGCACGCGAGTCACGAAAAACGAAATTTGCGGATGATTCGCAAAACTTGCACAAGTGTACGGAGCCTGCAAGACAGTGACCGCAGGGCGCAGGGACGTGTCTGAGGGAAGGATTTTCGAATGGGTCCGGTGAATTGGCTGGCGGTCGTGCTCGCGGCGGCGCTCGCGGTGGCGATCGGCATTGTCTGGAACGGGCCGCTGTTCCGCACCGGGCGGCAGCTGCTTCCGGGCAATTCGGAGCGCGCGGGCGGATTCGTGACCGTCACGATCGTGTTCCTCATCAGTTCGATCATGCTCGGCCATGCCTTTGCGCGGATCGGTGCGGAGACGCTGGCGGTGAAGCCGTGGCTCTACTTCATGCAGACAGGCGGGATCGCCATTGCCTTCGTCATCCCGTCGGTCTGGCTGACGCACTTGCGCAACCGCACCGAGCCGATGCGCCGCGTCATCGACTGCGCGTTCTGGCTGATCGCCTACCTGGCGATGGGCCTCGTATTCTGGATTCTAGGCTAAGCCTTCGCGGCGGATGGTGGGCGCAACTTCGACCACCACGTCGCCGGCTTCCAGCTTGTGCGCTTCCGGCTCCCAGAAGCCGAAGCAGCGGTCGCCGCGATAGATGCGCACGCCCTTGCCGGTCTTGACGTCGTCGATCGAGCGGCCGATTTCATCGGGCGCGACGGGGCGCTCCACCAGTTGCACCCGGCCGCCGACCGAGGCGAGATCGGACATGTATTCGGCGATGTGCTTGCCCTCGGCCGAGCCCGCCAGCAGCAGGCCGGTGAAGCGGACGGGGTTGATGACGTTGTCCGCCCCGGCCTGATTGGCGAGCAGTTCGTTGTCGTCGGCGCGGATCACGGCGGTGATCGGCACGCCGGGTGCGAGATGGCGGGCGGTCAGCACGATCAGGATCGTCGTGTCGTCGCGCCCCGCCGAGACGAGGATCGTGCGCGCCGCGCCGATGCGCACCGCCGCCAGCGTCTCGTCGCGCGTGGCGTCGCCTTCGAGGATGTTGCAGCCCACCTTCTCGGCCAGCTTGAGCCGCGCGGGGGAGGGGTCGACGACGACGATGCAGGCAGGGTCCATGCCTCGCTCCATCAGTTCCTGCACCGCTTCCGCGCCGCTGACGCCATAGCCCAGCACGACGACATGGTCGGACAGGCGCTCCTGGATGCGTTTCATGCGCCAGCTCTCCCAGCTATGCTTGATGAAGTAGTTGTAGGCGGTGCCCACGAAGATGAAGATGACCGCGAAGCGGATCGGCGTGACCAGCACCGCCTCGATCAGCCGCGACCGGTCGCTGACGGGGGCGATGTCGCCGAAGCCCGTCGTCGTGATCGAGATCATCGTGAAGTAGAACACGTCGAGGAAGCTGACCGCCCCGTCGTGGGTGTCCTTGAGCCCGTCGCGGTCCATCCAGTGGACGAGCACGACGATGAAGACGAGCAGGAACGCCCCGCCGAGCCGCAGCGAAAGATCGGCCCAGACCGGCAGGTCGATGGCGCGCTTGAGGGGCTTCTGGACCGAAACCGGAGAAGCGGCGCGCCGTTTCGACATGACGCTCAGGGAGCCTTGGGAAGCTGGTCCCGCGGGTCCACGGGCTTCCCGTCCTGCCGTACCTCGAAGTGCAGTTCGCTGCCCTTGGCGCGACCGGTGGTGCCGACGAGGCCGACGCGTTCCCCGGCGGCGACCCTGGCGCCTTCCTTGACGGTCACACGGCTGAGGAAGCCGTAGGCGGTGTGCCAGCCGTCACCGTGATCGACGACGACGAGGTTGCCGAACTGGTCGGCCTCCTTGCCTGCGAACACGACCGTGCCTGCCGCAGCGGAGCGGACCATGGTGCCTTCGGGCGCGGTGATGTCGAGGCCGTCGTGATAGTCGCTGCCGGTGGCGTAGCCGCGCCGCACGGGACCGGCGAGGGGCCATGCGAAGCGGGCGGACTTCGCAGTCGTGGGTGCGGCGGCGGGCGTCGCGACCGGCCTGGGCGCAGGCGTCAGCGTCTTCGGGCCGGTCTTGGCGGGGTCTATGATCGTGGGGATCAGCAGGTTCTGCCCGACCTTCACCGGCGCGTCCGGATCGAGATTGTTGGCGAGCGCGATCTGTTCCCAAGGGACGGCGGTGTCCATCGAGATGGAAAAGCCGGTTTCGCCGGTCTTCACCACATGGCGACCGGTGCGCGGAATCCTGAGCTTCTGCCCGACGCGCACGTCGTAGGGCGGCTGCAGGCCATTGGCTTCCGCGATGAGCACGCGGGGAACCTTGGTGCGCGTGGCGATGCCGCCCAGCGTCTCACCGGGGGCGACGAGGTGCTCGGTCTCATACTCCGCCGCGCTGGGGGTGGAGGGCGCGCGGGCCTCGATCACGCGCGCGGCCTTGGCGACCTGCTTTGCGGCGGGTGCTGCGGCGTCGGCGGTGCGGGCGATGGCCTTCCTGTCCTGCGCGGCCTTGCTCTCACGCGGGATCGCCAGCTTCTGCCCGACGCGCACCGTGTAGGGCTCCTTGAGCGTGTTCGCCCTGACGATCGCGGCTGCCGTCACGCCCGCGCGGTTGGCGATGCCGTTCAGCGTCTCGCCCGGCTTGACGACGTGAACCGTCTCTTCCTCGACCGGCGCGGCGTAGGCGGGGGCGGCCGCCAGTGCGGCGGCGAGGACGAGGGCGCGCCTCACTTCGTGAAACGCTCCGCCAGCGCCTTCAGCGAGGCATCGTGAGTCAGGTCGAGATGCAGCGGCGTCACCGAAACGTAGCCCTCCGCGATCGCCTCAAGGTCCGTATCGTGACCCGGCGTATGTTCGATCCCGTGTAGCCCGAACCAGAAGTACGGAAAACCGCGCGGGTCGCGGCCTTCCACAACCGAGCCGCGGGCGTAATCGTGGAAGCCCTGTCGCACGACGCGGATGCCCTTCACGTCCTTGCCGAGCAGCGGCGGGAAGTTGACGTTGACGAGCGTGCGCGGAGCGAAGGGCTGGTCGATCAGTGGACGCAGCACTTTCGCGCCCCATTCCTCGGCGGCGGAGAAATCGACACCGTCGCCCAGATCCTCGCGCGAGGGCACCTGGCTCAGCGCGATCGAGCGGATGCCCGCCAGTGCGCCTTCGAGCGCGGCGGAAACGGTGCCCGAATAGGTCACGTCATCGCCAAGGTTGGCGCCGCGATTCACGCCCGAGAGGATCAGGTCGGGCTGGCCGGGCAGGGCCTTCTTGAGACCCAGCGTCACCGAATCGGTCGGCGTGCCGGTCACCGAGAAGCGCTTCTCCGCATGCTGGCGCATGCGCACCGGACGGTTGAGCGTCAGCGAGTGACCCGCGCCCGATTGTTCCTCACTCGGCGCGCAGATCCAGATGTCGTCGGAAAGCTGCGCGGCGATCTTCTCCAGCACGTAGAGGCCGGGAGCGTTGATGCCGTCGTCATTGGTGAGGAGAATGCGCATGTCTTGCCTTTAACCATAAGTGCGCGGGCAAGATACGGACAACTCTTACCTTTGCGACCAATTCCGACGAAATCGGGTGCCTGCTTACGCCAGCACCTCCAGCTTCTCGATACCACCCATCCACGGCTTGAGCGCCTCCGGCACCAGAACCGAGCCATCTTCCTGCTGGTAGTTCTCCAGCACCGCGACCAGCGTGCGACCGACCGCGAGGCCCGAGCCGTTGAGCGTGTGGACGAACTCGGTCTTCTTGGAGCCCTCGGGCTTGTAGCGCGCGTTCATGCGGCGGGCCTGATAATCGCCGCAATTGGAGATCGAGCTGATCTCGCGGTAGGCGGACTGACCCGGCAGCCAGACTTCGAGATCGAAGGTCTTGCGCGCCGTCGCGCCCATGTCGCCCGCGCAGAGCAGCACCTTGCGGTAGGGCAGGCCCAGCGCTTGAAGGATGCCTTCGGCGGCGGCGACCATCTTCTCGTGCTCGGCCTCGCTCTCCTCAGGCTTCGCGATCGTGACGAGTTCGACCTTCTCGAACTGGTGCTGGCGGATGAACCCGCGCGTGTCGCGCCCCGCCGCGCCCGCTTCCGAGCGGAAGCAGGGGGTGAGCGCCGTCATGCGCAGCGGCAGCGCCTCGGGCGAGAGGATTTCGCCAGCAACTGCGTTGGTCAGCGAGACTTCGGCGGTGGGGATCATCCAGCGACCGTCCGTCGTCTTGAACAGATCCTCGGAGAACTTGGGCAACTGGCCGGTGCCGTAGACGGCCTCGTCCTTGACCAGCAGCGGGACGTTGCATTCCATGTAGCCGTTGGTGCCGGTCTGCGTGTCCAGCATGAACTGCGCGAGCGCGCGGTGCAGGCGCGCCATCTGGCCCTTGAGGAACGTGAAGCGCGCGCCCGACAGCTTGGCGCCCGTCTCGAAATCGAGGCCGAGCGCGGGGCCGAGGTCGGCGTGTTCCTTCGGCGTGAAGGCGAAGTCGCGTGGGGTGCCCCAGCGGGTCACTTCGACGTTCTCGGCCTCGTCCGCGCCGTCCGGCACTTCGGCGACGGGGATGTTGGGCAGGCCCGCCAGCGCGTCCTGCAACTGCGCGGTCAGTTCCTTCTCCTCCGCCTCCAGAGCGGGGAGGGTGTCCTTGAGCTGCGCGACTTCGGCCTTGAGCGCCTCTGCCGTGGCGGTGTCGCCCGAGCCCATGGCCTTGCCGATCGCCTTCGAGGCTTCGTTGCGACGGTTCTGCCCCTCCTGCATGCGCGTGGCGACGGCGCGGCGCTGCTCGTCGAGGGCGACGAGGCTGGCGGAGACGGGCGCAACGCCGCGGCGGGCAAGGCCGGCGTCGAAGGCTGCGGGATTTTCGCGGATCTGGCGGATGTCGTGCATAGTGCGGCTGCCTATGCCGCCTGCGCCTTGCACTCGCAAGACGGCGAGTAGGAAATGCCACCGATCCTGAGGGAAAACCGCTACCATCCTTGGGGAAGGATGGTGGGCGCGACAGGGATTGAACCTGTGACCCCACCCGTGTGAAGGGTGTGCTCTACCGCTGAGCTACGCGCCCGCTCCGTTAGCGGAAGCGCGCCTTTAGACAGGCCGGATCGAATTGACAAGCGGGGAATGCAAGATAAATCGCTGCGGCATGACTGAAGAGAACATCACGCCCGAAACGGCCCCGACGACCTCTGGCTCGGACGTGCCGCCCGATCACCTCGCGATCAATCCGCGCAGCCCGTTCTTCGATCAGGAGAAGCTGCAGCGCGGTGTCGGTATCCGCTTCAAGGGCACCGTTCGCACCAACGTGGAAGAGTACTGCATCTCCGAAGGCTGGGTGCGCGTGCAGGCCGGCAAGACCACGGACCGCAAGGGCAACCCGCTGACGATCAAGCTCGTCGGCCCGGTCGAGGCCTGGTACGAAGACCTCGGCGAGAACGCGCCGGTCGCGAAGAAGGACTGACCTCGCGCTCCAACGAAAAAGCGCGCCGCAGCAGGGCTGTGGCGCGCTTTTCGGAGGGGTGAGGGCTTAGTGGGATGCGGCGATGATGTCGCCGATAGGGTCGCTGCGGCGGCCCTTTTTGCTGGGCGCCTTGCGCGGCGATTCAGCCAGCCGGGATTCGGCGCGGGGCTCGACGGGAGCGACATCGCGCAGCTTCGCGCCGGGCCTGGCGTTGTAGATGAAGCCCGAGACCGGCCAGTGCGTATTGCCGAGGTTCTGCGACGGGCCGTACCAGATGCGCACTTCGCTCCAGTCGTTGTTCGGCGACACGTCGAGGGCGGTGACGTTGCGCTCCACCGCGCCGGGGACCGACCAGTTGGCGTGGCTCAGCAGCACGGTGCGCGAATCGACCAGTCGGCTGACGGTGGCGACGTGGCCGAGCTTCGAATTGTTGAAGGGCTTGATCGCCATCACTGCGCCGACGCGCGGCGTGCTGCCGGTGGCGTAGCGGCTGCGCGCCTGGCCCCACCAAGTCCACGCATCGCCGTAGATCTGGATGCCGGACGTGGTGCGCGCATAAGGCACGCATTCCAGATAGCCCGGCGCCTTGGGTGCGGTGAGCGAGGCGGCGACGTCCGCATCGCCATCGACGTCGATGGAGGTGCGGGCCATGGCGGCCGCCGGCAGCAGGAGCGCAGCGGCCAGCGCTGCAGCGGTGATCTTTGCGTAAACCCTCATGTACGCCGTTTTGCCCTCGGAACATTGACGTGCGTCTTCCGGGGTTGGTTAACGGCGAGAGCGGGAAAGGTTCCGCGCCTTTCCATCCGATCCACGCAAAAATGTGACAGCAATCGTTTGTGGATTCGTTAATGCGCCGATGTGCCGCTTCGGGTCATTCTTACGCAATGCTTGCCAAAACCGCCGAAAATGCCCAAGCGCATCCGATCATGCTTCCCCAAGTCATCATCATCGGCCGACCCAACGTCGGCAAGTCCACGCTGTTCAACCGACTCGTCGGCAAGAAGCTCGCTCTGGTCGACGACCAGCCGGGCGTCACGCGCGACCGTCGCTTCGGCGACGCGGAACTGCTGGGCCTGAAATTCCAGATCGTCGACACCGCCGGCTGGGAGGATGACGAGGCCGAGACTTTGCCCGGTCGCATGCGCAAGCAGACCGAAGCGGCGCTGGAGACGGCGGACGTCGCGTTGTTCGTGGTTGACGCCCGCTCTGGGCTGACTCCGCTCGATGACGAGATCGGCAATTGGCTGCGTTCCTCGCCGGTGCCGGTGATCCTGCTGGCCAACAAGGCCGAAGGCCGTGCGGGTGAGGGCGGACTGCTGGAGGCCTATTCGCTGGGCCTTGGCGATCCCGTCGGCATCTCCGCCGAGCATGGCGAGGGCATGGCCGACCTGTTCGAGGCGCTGCTGCCGCACCTCGACCCGCTCCAGCCCGAAGAGCCGGAGTTCGAGGAGGAAGAGGACGAGGAAGCGCGCCTGCGCGCGCCGCTCAAGCTGGCGATCGTCGGTCGTCCGAACGCGGGCAAGTCCACGCTGATCAACAAGCTGCTGGGCGAGGATCGCCTGCTGACCGGGCCGGAAGCGGGAATCACCCGCGATTCGATCACCATTCACTGGGACTGGACCGACCCGAAGACCAAGGACGTGCGGCAGGTCCACCTGATCGACACGGCGGGCATGCGCAAGCGCGCCAACGTGACCGAGAAGCTGGAACGCCTCGCCGTTGCCGACGCGCGACATGCGATCGACTTCGCCGAAGTGGTCGTGCTGCTGCTCGACGCCACGCGCGGTCTGGAGCATCAGGATCTGACGATCGCCTCCAAGGTGCTGGAGGAAGGCCGCGCGCTGATGATCGCGATCAACAAGTGGGACGTGGCCGAGGATGCCTCGGGCCTGTTCAACGGCATTCGCGGCGCGCTCGACGATGGGCTGGCGCAGGTCCGCGGGCTGCCGCTGCTGGCGGTCTCGGCACGCACGGGCAAGGGGCTGGACGATCTGATCGCCGCCGCCTTCGACATTCGCGAGGCGTGGAACAAGCGCGTGCCGACTTCGGCGCTCAACCGCTGGTTCGACGATGCGCTGGCCGCCAACCCGCCGCCGGCGCCGGGCGGCAAGCGCATCAAGCTGCGCTACATCACGCAGGCCAAGACCCGCCCGCCGGGCTTCGTGGTGTTCGGCACCCGCCTCGACCTGCTGCCGGAGAGCTACAAGCGCTATCTCATCAACGGGATGCGGCGTGAACTGGGCTTCGAATCGGTGCCGATCCGCCTGAACCTGCGCAGCGCGAAGAACCCGTTCAAGAAGGACTGATGGGGCCGAAAGGTCGCCACATTTCGTCTTTGCGAGCGTAGCGAAGCAATCCACGGTCGGCCCATGCCGCTGGATTGCTTCGCTACGCTCGCAAAGACGAATGGGTGAGAGGCGGCGGCTACCCGTCTACGACGGATGCGCCACTGCCTCTTCGGCAGCCTTGGCCGCTGCCGCCTCGGTTTGCACCGGCACCGGAGAGCCCTCTGCCACAGCGACCTTGGCTTTGCGCCGGTCGCGGTGCTGGTTCCACACCGCGATGAACAGCGCGGCGATGACCGGGCCGATGATGAAGCCGTTGAGGCCGAACAGTTCCAGCCCCGAAAGCGTCGCGATCAGCACCACGAAGTCGGGCAGGCGGGTGTCGCGGCCGACGAGGATCGGGCGCAGCACGTTGTCGACCATGCCGATGATGAAGACGCCGCAGAACACCACGATTCCGGCCTTCACCATGTCTCCGGTCGCGCCGAGGTAGATCGCCACGGGCACCCAAATGATGCCGGTGCCGACGGCGGGGAGCAGCGAGAAGAAGCCCATCAGCACGCCCCAGATCAGCGCGCCTTCGATGCCCAGAGCCGAGAACAGAACGCCACCAAGGAAGCCCTGAACGACCGCGACGACCACCGTACCGCGCATCGTGGCGCGCACGACGAGCAGGAAGTTCTGGATCAGCGAATCGCGGGTGTCGGCGCGCAGCGGCAGGCTGGTGCGCACCATGTCGCCATAGCGGTCGCCGTCGCGCAGCAGGAAGTAGCTGAGGTATAGCATCACGCCCAGCGCCGCGACGAAGCTCAGCGCGCCCTGGCCGACAGAGAGCACGCGCCCGGCGACGGTTTGCAGGCCGCTGGTGATGCTGGAGCCGAACTGGCGGCGGATCGTCTCGAAGTCGTTGAGGCCGTATTCGGCGACGAGGCCGCGCACGCGGCGGGGCATCGCGTTCTGGATCTGCTGCATGATGCGGCCGAAGTCGATCTGGCCGCTGGTGATCTTCTGGTAGAGCGCCGTCGCCTCGTTGACGAGGCTGATGCCGAGCAGGATCGTCGGGATCACGAAGAGCGCGATCAGCCCGAACAGCACGATCGAGGCGGCAAGGTTCTTGCGACCGTTCAGCCGCGCGGCCAGCTTTGCCGTCATCGGCTGGAACATGATCGCCGCGACCACACCCCACAGAACTGCCCCGAAGTAAGGGGCCAGCAGGTACGCTGCGGCGAGGGAAATGAGCACTACGAGGACGGCGAAGCCGATGTCCTCGATCTCGAAACCGCTGTTGTCTTCCGAACCCATTCTTCCCCCTTACAACGCGACACCGCTCCTGCCAGCCAATAAATGACGGCAGGAGCGGCGGTTCCCGTTGTCAGGGGTACGCGAGAATTACGACTCGGATTCGCCGGCCGGCTTGCTCTGGAGCTGGCAGTAGTTCTGGATGCCCATGCGGGCGATCATGTCGAACTGTTTTTCGAGGAAGTCGACGTGCTCTTCCTCGCTCTCGAGGATGCGCGCGAAGATCTCGCGGCTGACGAAGTCGCGCACGCTCTCGCAGTGGGCGATGGCTTCCTTGAGCATCGGGATCGCATCGTATTCGAGCGCGAGGTCGGCCTTGAGGATTTCCTCGACCGTCTCGCCGACGCGCAGCTTGCCCAGGTTCTGGAAGTTGGGGAGGCCATCGAGATAGAGGATGCGGTCGGCGAGCACGTCGGCGTGCTTCATCTCGTCGATCGACTCATGACGCTCGTACTCGGCGAGCTTCTTGATGCCCCAGTTGTCCAGCATGCGGTAGTGCAGCCAGTACTGGTTGATTGCGGTGAGCTCGTTGAACAGCGCCTTGTTCAGAAACTCGATAACCTTGAGGTCGCCCTTCATCGCGCGGAAACTCCTATGCTGGAGCCGCGGCCTATAGTCGGCAAAGGTGAGTCGGGCAAGTCAGGTCATGAATTACGCGGCGGCAGCTATTCCCATTCCAGCCGAGGAATGCTCCTCGGCGATGATGTCTTCGGCTTCGTCCAGGCACTGGCGGCACTGCGGCGTGCGTCCGAGGGCACCGTAGATCGCTTCGGCGTCACCGCGGATGCGGCGGGCGGCGCAGCGAAGTTCGGTTTCCCGGATGGCATTGCAGATGCACACGTACATGAGCGAATCCTCTATTCCCGTCCCAATATATGCGAGTGCGAATGGATCGCAATAGCATATTTTGCATCAGGCTAGACGATTGTTCAGCACCTTGTGCTCGACGAGGCTGCGCCACAGCCATTCCAGCGGCCCGCGTCGGAAATGCCGCAGCCACAGCGGGCTCCAGCCCAGCATGAGCGCCCAGCCGCCCAGCACGAAGAGCCATTGCCCCATGCTATGGAACTGCCCGTAGAGGCCCAATCCCCAGCCGTAGAACGCGAACGTCATGACCAGGCTGGTGAGCACGTAGTTGCTGAATGCCATCCGTCCGGCGTCGGCGAGTCGCTGGCCGAGCCGGGTCGCGGCGAGGCGCGGTGCGGCGAGGACGAGCAGCCCGGCATAGCCGATCCCGCCCAGCAGGTGCGGCATGGCGAGGCCCCAGACGAGCGCCGCCTGCATCGCCACGGGCGGGAAGTGGCGCGGCCATGCCCAGCCGAGGAACATCGCCGTCAGCGCCAGTCCTGCGAACGTGCAGGCCAGCGAGACCTCTACCAGTTGTTTCCTCGGCAGGCGGTCGTCGAAGAAGCCGCGTCGGTAGAGGACGATGCCGACCAGCATCAGCGGCAGCGTCTCCGAGAACGCGCCCGACACCATCTGAATCTGCCATAAGGGCCGCTCGACCAGCTTGACGTGGACCAGATCCAGCCAGCCGAGCGTGCTTTCACGCAGTTCCTGCGCCGCCCAGGCCTGCATCGGCTCGATCCGTCCGGCGAGGAGGCGCAACTGTTCGGCGGTGGCGGTGTGCAGGCGCACCGCGTTCTCGGCGTCGATCGCGTCTGCGGCGTCGAACATGCCCCAGATGTGCCAGGCGTAGTAGAGCGCGAGCGCGATCCACAGCAGCGCGCGGTCGCTCATCGGGCGCATCAGCAGCGCCGCGATCCCGCAGGCGGCGTAGAGGAACAGGATGTCGCCCCACCACAGCAGGACGTAGTGGGCGGTGCCGAACAGCAGCAGCCAGCCGAGGCGGCGCAGTTGCAGGAGATCGCCGTCGCGCCCGGCGGCCTCGGCCCGCTCCCAGAACAGCATCAGCCCCGCGCCGAACAGCAGCGTGAAGAGCGCGCGCATCTTGCCTTCGAACACGAAGAAGCCGAGCGCCCACGCCGCCTCGTCCAGCGCGCCGACGGGACGCGGCAGGTTGGGCGTGGTCGTGCCGATCATCGGCCCGGCGAACCCGGCGATGTTGATCGCCAGGATGCCGAGCACGGCGACGCCGCGAATCAGGTCGAGCGTCGCCAGCCGCGCGGGTGCGGCGGCGGGTGCGTCCTCTTCGGCGAGGGCCGGGAGGATCAGTCCCTGCTCGGCAGGCACCCGAAGCCACCTGCGGTGAGGCGGGCGCAGGCGGCATCAGCCTCTGCCTTGGATGCATAGCCGGTGGCCTGAAGCTTGGTCAGGCGTCCTGCGGGCACGAGGGCGCGCGGATGCCCGGCCAGTTCGGGACGGCCCTTGATCTTGGTCCAGAGCGCCTCGGCATTGCCCGCGACACCGAACGCCCCAAGCTGGACGCGCCACGGCCCGGAGGCGACCGCCGGGGCGGGCTTGGGAGCCGGTTTCGGTTCCGGTTTGGCGGCGGTCTGAGGCGCAGGCTTCGGCGTGACCGCCTTGGGCGCAACCGGCGCTGCTGCGACTTTCGCCGGGGTCGCTGTCGGCAGCGGCGGGCGGGGCACGGCCATCGGCGGAGCGCTGCGCGGCTTCGCATAGTCCGCACCGGCGGTCGCGGGGCTGTCGGTTCCGGCGACGCGCGAGGCTTCTGTGACGGCTTTCTGCGGTTCCACGATCTCCGGCGCGCGGGCAGGGGCGGGGTCCGTCACGGCGAGGCCGGTGCCCAGTTCCGCCGAGGCGCTGAGGCGCTGGCGGTTGGCCTGCGCCTGCGCGGCGATCTGCTGGGCAAGGACCACGCTCTTCTGCCGGTCGGCGAGCGGGATGTACGAATCCATCTGCGTCAGCGCGCTGGTCGCCTGCGGTAGTCCGGCCTGCCGGGCAAGGCTGGTGAGGGCATAGGCGCGCACCCAGTCCTTCTTCACGATGTCGCCGTTGAAGTGCGCGACGCCCAGGATGTACTGCGCGCGCGGATCGCCGCGCGAGGCGGAGCTTTCGATATAGGGCAGGGCGCGCTGGCGTTCGCCGCGCTGGAACAGCAGCAGGCCGTAGGCGTCCCCGGCCTGCACATGGCCCTTCGCCGCCGCCTTGCCGTAGAGATCCTCGGCCCGGGTGAGGTCGAGCGGCACGCCGCGACCCAGCTTGTAGGCCTGCGCGAGGTTGAACATGGCGTCGGCGTCGCCCTTGTCGGCCAGCGGACGCCACACGCCGATCGCGGCGTCGTAGTTACCGTTGGCCCAGGCATCGACGCCGGCCTTGACGTCCGTCAGCGCAGCCGGGGCCGCCAGTGCCCCGGAGGCGACAAGGCCCATCGCGGCGGCAGTCAGTATCGGGAGAATCTTGCTCACGTCGTCGGGGTTCCGGTGCTGTCCCTGCAATGGCCGTTCCAGTAGGCATAACAGGGTGCGCCGCGCCAGCACGAAGCGCGCCCCGTTCCCACTATGAAGCGCGGATATGGGTACATGTGAAGAGTTAACGGGTCGTGGATGGTGATACCGTCCCGGAAAGGCCCCTCTGTGGCTCACTACCGCGCATCTAAGCAATTAACCGTAAATTAGGAACGATCTGGCACTCCCGGGGCTGAGGGAGGCGCGCCCGTCGCACGCCGCCCGCAAAGGGGGCTTTGTTTTGCGCGTACTGGCTTTGGCATCGCAGAAGGGCGGATCGGGCAAGACCACGCTGTCCGGCCACCTCGCCGTGCAGGCGGAGCGTGCGGGAGCAGGCCCCGTGGTGCTGATCGACATCGACCCGCAGGGCTCGCTGTCCGACTGGTGGAACGAGCGCGAGGCGGAGACTCCGGCCTTCGCGCAGACCACCGTGGCGCGGCTAGCCGCCGACCTTCAGGTGCTGCGCCAGCAGGGCTTCAAGCTTGCCGTCATCGACACGCCGCCCGCGATCACGCTGGCGATCCAGAGCGTGATCGCGGTGGCGGAACTGATCGTCATCCCGACTCGCCCCAGCCCGCACGACCTGCGCGCGGTGGGCGCGACGGTCGATCTGTGCGAGCGTTCGGGCAAGCCGCTGGTCTTCGTCGTCAACGGCGCCACGCCCAAGGCGCGGATCACGGCGGAGGCTGCCGTCGCGCTCTCGCAGCACGGCACCGTCGCGCCGGTCACCATGCACCAGCGCACCGATTTCGCGGCCTCGATGATCGATGGCCGCACCGTCATGGAGGTTGACCCCAACGGTCGCTCCGCCGCCGAAGTCGCGGCGCTGTGGGCCTATGTGGCCGACCGCCTCGAAAAGAATTTCCGCCGCACGATCTTCGCCGCACCGGCCGCCGCAGGGCAGCCGGTGCCGGGAGGCGTGCTTCGCCCCGCAGGCGGCTTCGGCCGCCGCGTACCGGCCTGATTGGGGAAAATGGCCATGAAGAACCGCCACAGCAGCAGCGCTCGGACCGCGGGCTTCACCTTGTGCTCGGCGATGGTTGCCGCGCTGCTCGCCGGTTGCGCGGGCGGACAGCCCTCGGTCGCCAGCGCGGGCGGATCCCGCGTCGCCGACGGTTCGGTGACGGGCATCGGCGAAGGTGTCAGCGACGCCTCGCTCGCCAAGGTCGAGGCGCGGGTCGCCAAGTCGCCCAACGATGCCGTGGCGCGCGCGGCGCTGGCGCAGGGTTACCTTGCCGCCGGACGCTTCGATTCGGCTGCCACCACCTTCGAGGACGCGCTGGCGCTGGGCGATCGCAGCCCGCGCACCGGCCTCAGCCTCGCGCTCGCCTATGTCGGGTCGGGCCGCAGCGCCGAGGCGCGCGATGTGCTGGCGCGCTTTGCCGACAAGCTTCCCGCGAGCGACTACGGCCTCGCGCTCGCCCTTGCGGGCCAGCCCGCGCAGGGTGTCACGGTGCTGTCCGAGGCAGTGCGCGGCGGTGAGAACACCCCCAAGATGCGCCAGAACCTCGCCTATGCCTACGCGCTCGACGGGCGCTGGGCCGAGGCGCGGGTGATCGCCTCGCAGGACGTCGCGGGCGACGATCTCGACGCGCGGATGCAGGAATGGGCCGCCGGTGCGCGTCCTGACGCCCGGGCCGATGCCGGTCGCGTGCGCGTTGCGGGCCTGCTCGGCACGCCGCTGCGCCTCGATCCGGGCCAGCCGACCGCGCTG
Organism: Novosphingobium kaempferiae; assembly: GCF_021227995.1. Taxonomy (NCBI): domain Bacteria; kingdom Pseudomonadati; phylum Pseudomonadota; class Alphaproteobacteria; order Sphingomonadales; family Sphingomonadaceae; genus Novosphingobium; species Novosphingobium kaempferiae. Next base: position 2,506,550 of record NZ_CP089301.1, on the reverse strand, counting down.
GCGCTGAATGGTGTCGATCACACACCGCGTGCGATGATGGCCTCGGCCGAGCCGGTCGCCGCGCCCGCCGAACTGCCTGCGGTGGAAGAGGCCGCGCCGGTCTACGTGGCCGAGGCTCCCGCTGCACCGGTGGCTCCGGTCGAGGCGTCGGGGCGCAGTTCGATCGAGCGCGCGTTCGACGGCAGCCTCGCGAAGATGCAGAAGGCCCCGGCGCCTGCGAAGGCCGCCGTGGAGCGCCGTGCGGAGGCTTCGACGCACCTTGTCCAGCTCGGGTCGTTCCGGTCGATGGAGGGCGCGAAGCGGGCCTGGGGGATATTCCAGAAGCGCGACCCGTCGCTGCGCGGCCACAAGCTGCGCATCATCGAGGCGGACGTGAACGGCCAGCGCTATTACCGCGTCGCCGCAGAGGGCTTCGGCCGCAGCACGGCGCAGTCGATGTGCTCCACCGTCAAGCAGCGCGGGCAGCAGTGCTTCGCCTATGCCGACGGACGCCCGATGCAGGGCGCCATTGCCCCGAACGGCGCACAACTGGCGCGCCGCTGAGTTTCACCGGTTCCATGTGAACCTTGCACGGCCCTTCGTCCCTCGGGACGGAGGGCTTTCTTTTTGACGTAAGCCCCGTCGTCCCGGACTTGATCCGGGACCGCTGGCCGTGAACGGCCCACCCATCGGCAGGGCGGCTAACGGTCAACGATCACCTAAAGACAGACACCGGTCCCGGGTCGAGCCCGGGACGACGGGTTTCTGCGGGCCTCAGCCGCCCGTTTTCTTCATTCGCACCGCGACGCCGCCCTTGAACAGTGCGAGGACGCGGCCCTGGACGGGCTGGCGGTCGAACGGGGTGTTGCCCGCCGCCGCAGCCATCTTGTCCGAATTGACGATCCACGGGCGGTCGGCATCGACGATGGCGATGTCCGCCTCCGCACCCAGCGCCAGCCGTCCCGCATCGACACCGAGCAGGCGCGCGGGGTTGGCGGCGATGAGGTCGAAAGCGCGGCCCATGTCGATCACGCCGTCGCGCACGAGGCTGAGCGTGAGGGGCAGTAGCGTCTCCGCGCCCGCCATGCCGGGGGCCGAATCGGAGAAGGGCAGGCGCTTGTCCTCGGGCCCGCGCGGGTCGTGGCCCGATGCGATCACGTCGATGGTGCCGTCGGCGATCGCGGCGACCACGGCCTTGCGGTCCTCCTCGCAGCGCAGCGCGGGCGAGAGGTGGGTGAAGGTGCGGAACGCCCCGATCGCAAGGTCGGAGAGCATGAAGTAGGCCGGGCTCACGCCAGCCGTCACCTTGAGGCCCCGCGCCTTGGCGGCACGCACGAGGTCGAGCCCGGCGGCGGTCGTCACGTTGCGGAAGTGGATGGCCGCCCCCCCTTGGTCTTTGGCAGCCATCTCGGCCAGCGCGATGTCGCGGGCGATGGCGAGCGCCTCCGCCTGCGCTGGCGCGCTCGGCAGGCCGAGGCGGGTGGCCATCTCGCCTGCGGTGGCGACGGCATTGCCGACGATCCCGGCGTCCTCGGCATGGGCGATCACGACCATGCCCAGCATCCCGGTGTACTGGAGCAGGCGCAGCATGGTGCCCGAATCACCGACCCAGCGGCGGCCGGTGCAGACCGCGCGGGCACCCGCGTCGCGCATCATCGCGATCTCGGCGAGGGACTTGCCCTCCAGCCCCTGCGTCGCGGCGGCGAGCGGGTGGACCCAGAAGTCCGGCTTGCCCGACTGCGCCGCGAAGCGCACACGCGCCGACACGTCGAGCGGCGGGCTCTGGTCCGGCATCAGCGCCGCGCGGGTGATCCCGCCGAAGTGGAACGCGGGCTTGTCGATCGCGAAGACGCCGATGTCGACGAGGCCGGGCGTGACCAGCTTGCCCGCCGCATCATGCACGGTGTCGCCATCCTGCGCCGTCACGTCCGCGCCGATGGCGGTCACGAAGCCGCCTTCGGAGCGCACCGCGCCGGGCTGGATCGAGCCGTCGGGCAGCAGCAGGCGGCCGTTGACGATGGTGAGGGGTGCGTGAAGGCTCATGCCCAGCCCTCCATCTTGCGGCCTTTTCGGGTGAGCACGTCCAGGCAGGCCATGCGGATGGCGACGCCCATCTCCACCTGCGTGGTGATCATCGAGCGCTCCACATGGTCGGCGACGTTGCTGTCGATCTCGATCCCGCGGTTCATCGGACCGGGGTGCATCACCAGCGCATCGGGCTCGGCGAGTTCGAGGCGGTCGAGCGTCAGGCCGTAGAGATGGCGGTATTCGCGCGGGGAGGGGATGAACTGGCCCTCCATGCGCTCCATCTGGAGGCGCAGCATCATGACCACGTCCGCGCCCTTCAGCGCCGCGTCGAAGTCATGGAAGACCTTCACGCCCATCTGCTCGATATCGGCGGGCATCAGCGCGGGCGGTGCGCAGACGCGCACTTCGGCGCCCAGCGAGGCGAGGCACAGGATGTTGGACCGTGCCACGCGGCTGTGCAGGATATCGCCGCAGATCGTCACGCGCAGGCCGTTGAAGGCGCGCTTGGCGTGGCGGATCGTCAGGGCGTCGAGCAGCGCCTGCGTCGGGTGCTCATGCTGGCCGTCACCGGCGTTGAGCACGGGGCAGTCCACCTTGTCCGCAATCAGCTGCACCGCGCCCGAACTGGCGTGACGGATCACGATGGCGTCGGCGCGCATGGAATTGAGCGTCATCGCCGTGTCGATCAGCGTCTCGCCCTTCTTCACGCTGGAGGTGGCGACCGCCATGTTCACCACATCCGCGCCGAGGCGCTTGCCCGCGATCTCGAAGCTCAGCAGCGTGCGCGTCGAGTTCTCGAAGAAGGCGTTGATGATGGTCATGCCGGAAAGCAGCTCGCGCCGCTTCTGGGCTCCCCGGTTCATCTCGACCCACTGTTCCGCCTCGTCGAGCAGGAACCAGATCTGGTGCGGGGCAAGGCCCGCGATGCCCACGAGGCCGCGATGCGGGAAGGCGAGCGCGCCTTCCGGATAGGTGTATTCTGGGGATGTCATCAAAGACCACGCCATAGGCGGGGTGTAGGGGAGCGGCAAGGGGGTGTGAGGGGATCGTCCACCGCACAGGCGTGTTGCGGTCCATGCACTATCCAGCACGTCGCCCCTGCGCAGGGGCGACGGGGAAGGAAAGGTAATGGAACCGCTTTGGCTCCCGCCCCTTTCCCATCCCGCACCGCAGCAGGTAAGGCTGCATTCGAAAGGTGGTCGATACATGAGATTCGCGCGCAAGGTCTGGAAGTTGCTGGTCGCCGTGAAGGATGCGCTGGCGCTGCTGTTCCTGCTGGCATTCTTCGGGGTGATCTACGCCGCGCTGATGGCGCGCCCGGCGCCGGGCCGGGTCGAGGACGGCGCGCTGCTGCTCAGCCTCGACGGCACCGTGGTCGAGGAGAAGAGCAAGGCCGATCCGCTGGCGCTGCTGGCGGGCTCGGGCGAGCGGATGCAGGAATTCCAGGCCCGCGACGTGGAACGCGCGCTGCGGCTTGCTGCCACCGACACGCGGATCAAGGCGGTTGTCCTCGACCTGTCGCGCTTCCTCGGCGGGCGCTACGTCCACCTGCACGACATCGGCGCAGCCATGGATGCGGTGCGCAAGGCGGGCAAGCCGGTGCTGACCTTCGCCAACGTCTATGCGGATGACGGCGTGCAGCTTGCCGCCCATGCCAGCGAGGCGTGGGTAGATCCGATGGGCGGGGCCTTCGTGGCCGGGCCGGGCGGCAACTTCCAGTTCTACAAGGGCCTGTTCGACAAGTACGGCGTCAACGCCCACGTCTACCGCGTCGGCACCTACAAGAGCGCGGTCGAGCCCTACCTGCGCACCGACCTCTCGCCCGAGGCGCGCGAGGATTTCAAGCTGGTGCTCGACGCGCAGTGGAACGCGCTGCGGACGGAAGTGGCGAAGGCGCGGCCCAAGGCGCAGCTCGACCGCATGGTCGCCGACCCGGTCGGTTGGAACCGCGCGGCGGGCAACGACATGGCTGAGGCCGCCAAGGCCGCAGGCCTGATCGACCGCATCGGCGACGCCACCGAATTCGACGCCCGCGTCCAGAAGATCGTCGGCGAGAGCAAGGCGCCGCATGGCGAGGATGCACCCGGTTACGCTCACACCGCCCTCGCGACATGGCTGGCGGCGAACCCGGTGAAGGAAGAGGGCGACGCCATCGGCGTCGTCACCATCGCGGGCGAGATCGTCGACGGCGATGCCGGTCCGGGCACGGCGGGCGGTGATCGCATCGCCAAGCTGCTCGACGAGAATCGCGAGGAGGGCATGAAGGCGCTCGTCGTCCGCATCGATTCGCCGGGCGGCTCGGTCATGGCCTCGGAACGTATCCGCCGCGCGATCCAGCGCTGGCGCGACGCCAAGATTCCCGTCGTCGTCTCGATGGGCAGCATGGCGGCGAGCGGCGGCTACTGGGTCTCGACCCCCGGCCAGCGCGTCTTCGCCGAGCCCGCCACGATTACCGGCTCGATCGGCGTCTTCGCCTTCATCCCCAGCTTCGAGAAGACGCTCTCAGACTTCGGCGTGACCAGCGACGGCGTGCGCTCCACCCCGCTGGCGGGCCAGCCGGACATTCTCGGCGGCTTCACGCCCGAAGTGGACGGGCTGCTGCAAGGCTCGGTGGAGAGCATCTACGGCAAGTTCCTCGGCATCGTCGGCAAGGCGCGCGGCAAGTCGCCGCAACAGGTCGACGCCATCGCGCAGGGCCGCGTCTGGCCGGGCGCGGAAGGCCAGCGCATCGGCCTCGTCGACCAGATGGGCGGGCTCGACGACGCGCTCGCCTACGCGGCGAAGCTTGGCGGCGTCGGCAACGGCAAGTGGCATGCGGAATACCTCGCCGAGCCGGAGGACGGCTTCAGCGCCTTCGTCGAGAGCCTGACCTCGGGCTCGCAGGAGCAGGCGGCCTACGACTTCGCGGGACTGGTGGCGATGCGCCAGCGTTCGCAGATGGCGCAGGCGGTCTCGCGGCTGGATGCAGTGATGGGCGCGCGGGGCGTGCAGGCCTACTGCCTCGCCTGTGCGGCGGGGCCGGATTATCGCGCGAAGGTGAGGCCGGTGCGGGAGGACTCGACGCTGGCGATGCTGGCACGGGTCGTGGGATGGAAGTAGGGCCATCGTCGTCCCGGACTTGATCCGGGACCGCTGGCGGCCTTTAGGTGCGACGTCTCGTTAGAACTCCTCGCCGATAGCGTGGTCGTTCACGGCCAGCGGTCCCGGATCAAGTCCGGGACGACGGGCTTTCAATCCGGCGGCGGCAGTTCCACCGGAGCCTCGTTAGGCTGGTCGAAATCCGGCTCCTGTGGCGGCGTTTCGTCCGGGCTGCCGGGGAAGCCGGGGTCGTTGGCGGGAGTAGGAAATTCCGCAGGCGTGTCGCCGGGATTGTCGGCAGGCGGCTGGGTGGCCATCGTCTTGCTGCTCCTCTCGCCCCGCTCCACCGTCCAACTTGGGCACCGTCCGACCGATACGCAAGCCCTGCAATTTCGCGGCCCCGACTCGTCCCACTTGCCCTTTTTCGCGCGACGCTATAAGCGCCCGTCCCTTGAGTTTCGGGCTACACTCATGCGGGCGTGGCGGAATTGGTAGACGCGCTGGTTTTAGGTACCAGTATCGAAAGATGTGGGGGTTCGAGTCCCTTCGCCCGCACCAATCCGCCGCCTGTGCGAGGGAATGCCGCGTAATACGGGCCTCCGGGCCAATTGGATTGCACAGGAAGGCATCGAAATGCAGATCGTCGAAACGACCAACGAAGGCCTGAAGCGCGCCTACACGGTCACCATCCCCGCCGCCGCCATCACCTCGAAGATCGAGGGTGAGGTCAAGAAGATCGCCCCGCAGGTGAAGATGCCCGGCTTCCGCGCCGGCAAGGTTCCCGCGAACCTCGTCAAGAAGCTGCACGGCCCGGCGATCCACCAGGAAGCGCTGAACACCTCGATCCGTGAAGCCATGGACAAGCTGGTCGCCGACAAGGCGCTGCGTCCGGCGATGAACCCCGACGTCTCGCTCGGCGAAGGCTACGAGGAAGGCAAGGACGCCGAACTGACCGTCAGCCTCGAAGTGCTGCCGCAGATCGAAGCGCCCTCGCTCGAAGGCCTGAAGCTCGAAAAGCTGAACGTGCCGGTTTCGGACGAAGCCGTGACCGAGGCGGTCGAGAACATCGCGAAGCAGCAGCAGCGCTTCGAGACCAAGGACGGCGCGGCCGCCGACGGCGACCAGCTCATCATCGACTTCACCGGCAAGCTCGACGGCGTCGAGTTCGACGGCGGCAAGGCCGAGAAGGCCCCGCTGGTGATCGGCTCGGGCCGCTTCATCCCCGGCTTCGAAGAGCAGCTCGGCGGCGCCAAGGCCGGTGACGAGCGCACCATCACCGTGACCTTCCCCGAGGACTACCCGGCCGAGAACCTCGCCGGCAAGGAAACCACCTTCGACATCGTCGTCCACGAAGTGAAGGCACCCGCCGAATCGAAGCTCGACGACGACTTCGCGAAGGAACTGGGCCTCGAGAGCCTTGAGCAGCTCACCGGCCTGCTGCGCGGCCAGCTGGAGCAGGAAACTGCCGGCCTGACCCGCACCGCCATGAAGCGCTCGCTGCTCGACCAGCTTGCCGCGGGTCATGACTTCGACGTGCCGCCGACCATGGTCGAGGCCGAATTCTCGCAGATCTGGCAGCAGCTGACCCAGGAAGCGCAGAACGAGGAAGACCCGGTCGCCGCTCTCGAAGAGATCGAGGCCGAGAAGGACGACTACCGCAAGATCGCCGAGCGCCGCGTGCGTCTGGGCCTGCTCCTGTCGGAAATCGGCCAGGCCAACGGCGTTGAAGTGACCGCGCAGGAAATGTCGATGCTGGTCTCGCAGGCCGCTTCGCAGTACCGCCCGGAAGACCGCCAGCGCTTCATGGAATACGTCCGCCAGGACCCCATGATGGCCGCCCAGCTGCGCGCCCCGCTCTATGAGGACAAGGTCGTCGACTTCCTCATCGAGAAGGCCGAAGTCACCGAGCGCGACGTGACCCGCGAGGAACTGCAGGCCGCGATCGAGGCCGACGCCGACGGCGAGAAGCCGGCAGAGGCGAAGAAGGCTCCCGCCAAGAAGACCCCGGCCAAGAAGGCTGCCGCCAAGAAGGAAGAGGCTTCGGAAGAAGCGCCTGCCGCTGAAGCCGCTGCCGAGGAAAAGCCGAAGAAGGCTCCCGCCAAGAAGGCCGCGGCCAAGAAGGCCGACGCTGAGGAGGCTCCTGCCGCCGACGAAGCCAAGCCCGCCAAGAAGGCTCCGGCCAAGAAGAAGGCTGCTGCGAAGGAGGACTGATCCCTCCCTCGCGGTGTGACCGCTTAAAGAAAAAGGCCCGGTGCAGCGATGCACCGGGCCTTTTTCGTGTTCCCGTCGTCCCGGACTTGATCCGGGACGACGACGAGTTCAGTCGTCGATCTTCCCGAACGGCACCAGCTTGCGCGCCAGTTCCGCCGCCTTCTTCCCATCACCCGCGCGCAGGGCCGGGAGCACCGCCTGCGCGGCGCGCTTCATCAGGGCGTCGAGCGGGGTCGCCGCCTGCCCGCCGGACGCGGCTTCCGCCCAGCGGCGGGCGAGGGCGATGTCCTTGGGATCGTTGCGGATCTGGAGCAGCGCGGCGAGGCCGGGATAGAACGACCGGTCGCCGCCGAGCGACACCGCCTTTGCCAGCGCCGCTTCACCCGCAGCCGTCTTGGCGCCGAGTGCGGTGCGCGCGATGAAGCCGCCGAGTTCGTCCACCGCGCCGAGGTGCCATCCGGCAATCACCATCTGCGCCTCGGGATCGCGCGGGTTTTGCGCCGCCAGCTTCTCGAACACACCCAGCGATGCGCGCACGTCCGAGCGGCTGCGCGTCAGCTTGCCGCGATAGCCGATGGCGATGGCGCGTTGCAGGGTCGCTTCCCGGTCATTGGGACGCGCCGCGAGAATCCGCTCCGACGCGGTGATCGCCTGCGCGACGAGTTCAAGCGCGCGCGGCTTGGTCGACGTCTGGAATGCGGCGGTGGTGAGCAGTTCGCGCGGGGTGTCTGCCCTCGCGGCGGCCGGAGCCATAGAAACGATTGCACTGAAGGCTAGCAACGTCGATCGGTACACAGGGGCTCCTGCGAGGCTGGAAGGCGGCACGATGGCCGAATAGTGGGACGCCCGCCAGTCACTATCGTCGCGGCGCGCGTCCCGGTCGTCCCGTTTTCGGCCTATTGCGCCCAGTTTCGCAGGGCGGGAGCGGCCAGCTTCGCGCTGCGCGACCGTTCGTAGGCGGCGCCGATGCGCAGCACTTTGGCGTCGTCCCATTTCCCGGCCATGAATGAAATGCCCACCGGCAATCCCTCGACCGCGCCCATCGGCACCGAGAGGTGCGGATAGCCCGTCACCGCCGCCAGCGTCCCGGCACCGGCATCGACGAAGTGGTCGCCCAGCACCGGGTCGATCGGCCATGCCGGGCTGGTGGTCGGCGCGACGAGGACGTCGACGTCGTACTTCCTCAATAGCGCGTCGATCCCCTCGGCACCCGCGAGCCGCTGCGCATCGGCGCGGGCCTTGGCGTAGACGGCGGGGTCGGTGGCGGCGAGCGCCTGCTCGAAGGTTTCCTGCCCGTACCAGCGCAGTTCCTCTGCGGCATGGGCCTTGTTGAAGGCGATCAGCCCGGCAAGGTCGCGCGCGGGGATGGCGGCGGGCGTCCCGGCGAGATAGGCGTTCACGCCTTCGCGGAACTCGTGCAGCAGGACGGTGAACTCGGCCTCTCCGAGCCGCTCGTCAGGCTTGTAGTCGATCTCGACCACCTGCGCCCCGGCGCGCTTCATGTCGGTGAGCGCAGTGTCGAACAGCGTGGTGAGGGCGGGCATGTCGCCGACCTGACGGCGCAGCACGCCGACGCGCACCGCCTTGAGGCCAACCTTGCCGAGCCCCACCGTGAAATCGGGCTTGTGCCGGTTGGCCTCTGCCGTCGCCGGGTCGGCGGGGTCAGAGCCCGCGATGGCGTTCAGGATCAGCGCGGCATCGGCGACGCTGGTGCTCATCGGTCCGGCGGTGTCCTGGCTCGCGCTGATCGGCACGATATGCGTGCGGCTGACGAGGCCGACGGTCGGCTTGAACCCGACGATGCCCATCACCGAGGCCGGGCAGGTGATCGAACCGTCGGTCTCGGTGCCGATCGCCGCCCATGCCATCCCCGCCGCCACCGCAGCGCCGCTGCCCGAGGACGAGCCGCAGGGGCTGCGGTCGAGCGCATGGGGGTTCTTCGTCTGCCCGCCGATGGCGCTCCACCCGCTCGACGAGTGCTCGCCCCGGAAGTTCGCCCATTCGGAGAGGTTGGTCTTGCCCAGGATCACCGCGCCCGCACTGCGCAGCTTGGCCACCAGCGGGGCGTCGCGGCCGGTGGCATTGTCCTTCAGCGCGAGGCTGCCCGCAGTGGTCGGCATGTCGCGCGTCTCGATGTTGTCCTTGACCAGCACCGCGCGGCCCGCGAGCGGTCCTCTCGCCTTGCCCTTCGCGGCTGGCGCATCCTGAGGCGCAACGGCGACGACCGCGTGGATCGCCGGACCGCTATCGTCGATCGCCTCTATCCGTTCGAGGTAGGCGGTGGGGGTTTCCTGCGCGAATGTCGGAGAGGCGGCGAAGGCGCAGAGGGCGATAAGGGCACCGTGATACGCAGAGGGTCGGTACAAGGATTGCTCCCGGTTGGGCTGGACCGCACGAGGATGGTGCAAGCCAATGCCGTGCGCCAGTCCATTCCCGCCGCCTTCTCCCCCGTCCGTTAGGTTAACCCCCTTGAACATCGCGCATTGCCACGCGACATAGGCGGGGCAAATCAGAAGAGGACTCCCATGCTCGACCTGTTTGGCGCTTCGGGCGCCCAAGGAAAGTTCACCACCGATCCCGTGACGGGCGCACTCGTGCCGATGGTCGTCGAGCAGACCAGCCGCGGCGAGCGTTCGTTCGACATTTATTCGCGCCTCCTGCGCGAGCGCATCGTGTTCATCACCGGCCAGGTGGAGGACCACATGGCCTCGCTGATCGTGGCGCAGTTGCTGTTCCTCGAGTCGGAAAACCCGACCAAGGACATCTCGATGTACATCAACTCGCCGGGCGGCGTGGTGACGGCCGGCATGGCGATCCACGACACCATGCAGTACATCAAGCCGCGCGTGTCGACCGTGTGCATCGGCCAGGCTGCCTCGATGGGCAGCTTCCTGCTCGCCGCCGGTGAGCCGGGCATGCGCATCGCGCTGCCGAATGCGCGCATCATGGTTCACCAGCCCTCGGGCGGCGCGCAGGGCATGGCCAGCGACATCGAGATCCAGGCGCGCGAAATCCTGCGGATGCGCCGCCGCCTGAACGATCTCTACGTGAAGTACACCGGAAAGTCGCTCGACGAGATCGAGAAGGCGATGGACCGCGATACCTTCCTCGAAGCCGACGAAGCACTGGCGTTCGGCCTCGTGGACAAGGTGTTCGAAACCCGGCCCGACGCCGACAAGGCGGAAGGATAATCACTCTGTCCGAGGGAAGCCGGTCTTCAACCTATCGCAAGCATTATGGCGCTAGGATTGCAAAACCGGCTTCCCCCGGAGTAAGAGTCGGCGAGTCGCCTCGCTAGGAGGCTAAAGACGGAAAATGACGAAATTGAGCGGATCTGACGCGAAAAGCACCCTTTACTGCAGCTTCTGCGGCAAGTCGCAGCACGAAGTGCGCAAGCTGATCGCGGGCCCAACGGTGTTCATCTGCGACGAATGCGTCGAGCTTTGCAACGACATCATTCGTGAAGAGACGAAGGCCGGAATCGCCGGGCGCAAGGACGGCGAAGTCGTCTCGCCGCGCGAAATCTGCGAGACGCTGAACGACTACGTGATCGGCCAGGAACGTGCGAAGCGCGTCCTGTCGGTGGCTGTCCACAACCACTACAAGCGCCTCAAGCACAGCGGCAAGCAGGGCGACGTCGAGCTGTCGAAATCGAACATCCTGCTCGTCGGGCCGACCGGCTCGGGCAAGACGCTGCTCGCGCAGACGCTCGCCAAGACCTTCGACGTGCCGTTCACCATGGCCGACGCCACCACGCTGACCGAAGCGGGCTACGTGGGCGAGGACGTGGAGAACATCATCCTCAAGCTGCTGCAGGCGTCCGACTACAACGTCGAGAAGGCGCAGCAGGGCATCGTCTACATCGACGAGATCGACAAGATCAGCCGCAAGGCCGAGAACCCGTCGATCACGCGCGACGTTTCCGGTGAGGGTGTCCAGCAGGCGCTGCTCAAGCTGATGGAAGGCACGACCGCCTCGGTTCCGCCGCAGGGTGGTCGCAAGCATCCGCAGCAGGAATTCCTGCAGGTGGATACGACCAACATCCTGTTCATCTGCGGCGGCGCCTTCGCCGGTCTCGAAAAGATCATCGCGGACCGCCTGCAGAAGCGCTCGATCGGCTTCGGCGCGCATGTCGCCGACCCGGACAAGCGCCGCGTGGGCGAACTGCTCCAGAAGGCGGAGCCCGAGGATCTGCTCAAGTTCGGCCTGATCCCCGAATTCGTCGGCCGCCTGCCGGTGATCGCGACCCTCAACGACCTCGACATCGAGGCGCTGGTCAAGATCCTCAAGGAGCCGAAGAACGCGCTGATCAAGCAGTACGCCCGCCTGTTCGAGCTGGAGGACGTGGAACTCACGTTCACCGACGAGGCTCTCGAGGCGATCGCCCAGAAGGCGATCGACCGCAAGACCGGCGCACGCGGCCTGCGCTCGATCGTGGAAGGGCTGCTGCTCGACACCATGTTCGACCTGCCGACCGAGCGCGACATCGCCGAAGTCGTCGTCGACAAGGACGTGGTGGACGGCCGCAAGGAACCTGTCCGCGTCCTCAAGGGCGACAAGACCGAGGCTGCTGCCTGACGGCTGCGCGCTTCGGATCGCAATCATCGAAAGGCCCGGTCGGTTCGCCGACCGGGCCTTTTGTCGTGAAGGGGCAGGCGGCGTGAAGCGGTTCCTCTTCATATGCAGCCAGAACCGCCTGCGCAGCCCGACCGCCGAGCAGGTCTTCTCGCGACGCGGCGATATCGAGGTGGCATCGGCGGGAACCAAGGCCGATGCCGAGGAACCCCTGACCGGCGAACTGGTGGCCTGGGCGGACGTCATCGTCGTCATGGAGAAGCAGCACCGCGCCAAGCTGCAACGCCACTTCCGCCGGTGGCTCAACGGGCAACGGGTGATCTGCCTCGATATTCCCGACGACTATGTATTCATGGATCCCGAACTGATCCGACTGCTGGAAAAGCGGATGGCACGCTATCTTCCGACGCTGCCGGAGACGGCCTGAGCGCATCCGATATCGCCGGGACGTGGGTTCCCCGGCTTGGCAGGCCCGGCGCGGCATCACACTCTGCCCCGATAACGCAGGGGAGAGAGCCATGGCCGCGCGCATTCCGGTTTCGCGGGTGATCCACACCATCCACGCCGTCACCGATATCCACGCGGCGCGGGCGCTCTATCAGGATGTGCTGGGCGGGCTGGTCTTCGCCGAGAACTACTTCCCGGCCGAGGATCGCGACGCGGCGCTGCTCTACGTCACCGACCACATGGTCGAGCCGATGGCGGCGCGCCATCCTGAAGACCTGACCAAACCCTTCGCCCGGCAGGCGGCGAGGATCGGGCAGGCGTTCCACTCGTTCGAGATCAAGGTCGCCGACGGCAAGGCGGCCAGCGCCGCCTTTCGCGAGGCCGGATGCACGGTCGCCAGCGACTACGGGGTGTTCTTCTTCGTGAAGCCGGAGTCGACCGGCGGCGTGCTGCTGGAAGTCTGCGAACTGCCGATGCCCAACGATCCGTGGGAGCGCGGCAACTGGGATCCGAAGGTCGGGGCAGGGCACCACTGCACCGTCACCGGCCTCGACCACATCGCCTGCGTCACCGCCGACATCGAGACGGCGCTGCGCTTCTTCACGCAACTCGTCGATGGCGAGGTGCTGGAGGATGCGCGCACCAACCTGCCGCAACCGGGACGACGCGTGCTGCTGCGCGTCGGCGACACGCGTGTCGCTTTCGTGCAGCCGGATGACACCACCTCCGGCCCACTCGGGGCGTTCCTGTCGCGCACGCAGAACGGCATCTATGCGCTCGTCTGGCGGATCGCCGACGAGGGCAGGGCGCGGGCGCACTTCGCGGAGAAGCTCAAGCTGCGCCTGACGGGGGAGGGCTGCGTCTCGCCCGGGTTCGCCATCGATCCGGACGACTTCATGGGCGCCCGGCACGAGTTCGTGAGTTAGACGACGCCCTCGCTCTCCAGCGCACAGGGGCTGGTGGGGTCGGTCTCGATCTGGATGGTCGGATGGCCGATGCCGAATTCGTGCGCGAGATCGTCGGCCAGCGCGCAGAGGAAGGCGTCGCCGGGCTGCCCGCCCGGCATGACGAGGTGTGCGGTCAGGGCGGTTTCGGTCGTGCTCATCGGCCAGATGTGGAGGTCATGGACGCGCACCACGCCGGGGCGCGCCGCCAGGAAGGCGCGCACCTTGGCGCCGTCGATCCCCTCGGGCACGCCGAGCATCCCCATGCGCAGCGAATCCCGCAGCAGCCCCCAGCTCGACCAGCCGATCACCGCCGTGATGACGAGCGAGGTGATGGGGTCCACCAGCGCCCACCCGGTCCAGGTGATGACGAGGCCCGCGATCACCACGCCCACGGACACCAGCGCATCCGCCATCAGGTGAACGAAGGCCCCGCGCAGGTTGAGGTCGGACTTGGAGCCCTTGGCGAAGAGCAGGGCGGAAAGGCCGTTCACGGCGATGCCCAGCCCCGCAACGATCATCATCGTCGTGCCGCCCACCGGCTCGGGTTCGGCCATGCGGCGGATCGTCTCCACCAGGATCGCGCCGATCGCCACCCACAGCAGCGCCGCGTTGGCGATGGCGGCGAGGATCGAGGAACTCTTGAGCCCGTAAGTGAAGCGCTCCGAAGGCGGACGGGCCGAAAGCACCGCCGCCGCCCATGCCAGCATCAGCGACAGCACGTCGGACAGGTTGTGCCCGGCATCCGCCAGCAGCGCCATCGAGCCGCTGATGAACCCCGCCGCCACTTCCGCGACGACGAAGATCAGATTGAGCGAAACCGCGATCGCGAACGCGCGCCCGACATTGCCGGACGTCGGGTGCGCATGGGCATGGCCGTGATGATGGCCATGGGAATGCCCGTGGCCATGATGGTGCCCGTGCCCGTGCCCATGCTGGTGTCCGTGGTGATGCTGATGCCCTGCGCCCATGAGTCGGAGGAGTGGCACGGCAATGTCCGTCGCATCAAGGCATGACGTAACATCACACTGAAAATGAACCGATAAGGCGGTCGCTTGACCCCTCACGGGTTTCCCTTTCCCGTGACATTTATGCCGCAGTGCAGTATGCGCAATGTTTCACAACGCATTGGAAAATATGTGTTTTATAGCGAATGATGTCGATATGTGACCGTAGTGTCACAAAATTTCGTGGCGGCGCACGTATTTGAATCCCAAACGTCAGAAAGTTGTCATATTGCGCTGCTCTTAGCAGCCGCAGCAAATGCGGCCGGGCAACAGTTCGTCGCACATTGTGACCACTCCAGTCTGACAAGCTCAGGGGCATAGCATGAAATTCACCTCCCTCCTCTCGACGGCGACCAGCACCATCGCCGTTGGCGCCGCGTTCATCGCGGTGCCTGCGTTCGCGCAGTCCACTGGTTCGCTCGACTTCGAAGAAGGCGAGATCGTCGTCACCGGTCAGGTCGAGCGCGGCGTTGCCGGCGTTCAGCTGCCGCCGACGACCAAGGCCAAGCAGGTCCTGACGCAGGAGATCATCTCCACGCAGGCTCCCGGCCAGTCGATCAACGACATCATCAATCTCGTTCCGGGCGTCAGCTTCCAGAACAACGACCCGTTCGGTTCGTCGGGCGGTACGCTGACCATCCGCGGCTTCGACGATGGTCGCATCTCGCAGACCTTCGACGGTATCCCGCTGAACGACACGGGCGGCTACGCGCTCTATTCGAACCAGCAGCTCGACCCCGAGCTGATCGAGCAGGTCAACGTCAACCTCGGCTCGACCGACGTCGACTCGCCGACCGCCGCTGCCACCGGTTCGACCGTCAACTACCGCACCCGCAACCCGCGCGACGAATTCGGCGTCCGCTTCCTGGGTTCGGCCGGTGACTTCAACTTCATGCGCATGTTCGGCGAGATCGACACCGGCGTCCTGAACTCGTCGGGCACCAAGGCGTTCTTCGCAGCGTCGAAGGCCACCAACGACGTCGTCTTCGGCAAGATCGGCCAGGTCGACAAGATGCAGCTGAACGCCAAGATCTACCAGCCGATCGGCGACAACGGCGACTTCATCTCGATCGCCGGCCACTGGAACCGCAATCGCAACAACTTCGGTGGTTCGGTGCCGCTGCGCAACGACGCCAGCCGTCCGGTCAACAGCGACTCGGCCATCGGCCGCTTCCCGTTCACCAAGGCTGAGCGCGACAACTACGACGTCGGCGCCTACGACGCCGCCAACTGCCCGACCGCAGCCGGTGTCAACGGTCGTGCCGATGCGGCCAGCAGCTGCGGTTCGCTCTACGAGTACCGTTTCAACCCGTCGAACACGGGCAACATCCGCATCAACTCGAAGTTCACACTCACGGACAAGCTGACGCTGACCGTCGACCCGAGCATCCAGTACACCCGCGCCAACGGCGGCGGCACCGTCGTCGCTCGCGAGGGCTTCTACACCCAGACCGCCAACGCCACGCGCTCCGCGATCACGGCTGCGCAGCAGGTCTCGGGCTACATCGGCGGCGCGCCCTACTTCGGCGGCGTCGACCTCAACGGTGACGGCGACACGCTCGACCAGGTCCGCGTGCTTGCTCCGAGCAACACCGAAACCTGGCGCCTGGGCCTCATCGCCTCGCTGCGTTACGACTTCGACGAATCCAACCGCGTTCGTATCGCCTACTCGTACGATCGTGGCCGTCACCGCCAGACCGGCGAAGTCAGCCTGCTGAAGCCGAACGGTTTCGCGACCGACGTGTTCTCGGACAGCAAGCTGACCGACGCTGCGGGCAATGTCCTGCAGAAGCGTGACCGCCTGTCCTACGCGATCCTGCACCAGGTCTCGGGCGAGTACTCGGGCGACCACCTGAACGACAAGCTGCACATCAACATCGGCGTGCGCGCACCGTTCTTCAAGCGCAACCTGACCAACAACTGTCTGGCCACCAGCGCTTCGGGCTTCGTCGACTGCTTCACCACGAACACCGCGGACCAGGCCGTCTACGCCGCTGCGAACCCGACCTACAAGCTGCCGCAGCAGCGCATCTTCAATTACAACAAGGTGCTGCCGAACGCCGGTTTCGTCTATGACTTCACCGACGAGGCGAGCCTGAACTTCAACTACTCGAAGGGCCTGCAGCCCCCGGGCACCGACAACCTCTACCAGTCGTTCTGGTTCCCCGCCGACTCGGCGCAGGCGACCCCGGGCGTGGAAACCACCGACAACTTCGACCTCGGCGTCCGCTACAGCTCGGGCATCATCCAGGCGATGCTGACCGGCTGGTACACGATCTATCACAACCGTCTGGCCTCGTCGTATGACCGTGACCTCAACGTCACGATCTACCGTAACCTCGGCCGCGTGGACAAGTACGGCATCGACGGCAGCTTCGCCGTCCGCCCGATCCCCGAGTTCAGCCTCTACCTCTTCGGTTCGTACCTGAAGTCGGAGATCAAGGAAGACGTTGAAACCGGCAACGGCGTGTTCGCCCCGACCAAGGGCAAGCGCGAAGCCGGTGCCCCGGTCTACACGCTGGGTGCCCGCGCCGACGGCAACATCGGTCCGGTCTCGCTGGGCGCGCAGATCAAGCGCACCGGTCCGCGTTACGTCAACGACGTCAACCTGCCGATCATGAGCGGCACGACGCAGGTCTACGGTCGCAAGACCCCGGCCTACACGTTGGTGGACCTCGACGCCAAGGTCAGCCTCGAATTCGCCGGCCTCGGCGAACGTACTTTCCTGCAGCTCAACGTCCTGAACGTCTTCGACAAGCTCTATGTCGGCGGCTTCGATGGCGCTGGCACGTCGCAGACCTCGGTGCCGTTCGCGCAGATCGGTTCGCCGCGCACCTTCATCGGTTCGGTCAGCTTCGGCTTCTGATCGCCACCGATCCGGTAACGGAAACAGGGAAGGGGAGGGACCGCAAGGTTCCTCCCCTTTTCGTTTGTGCGGGACGGGAGCGGCGACGGCGCGTTCTGCGTTTTCCTACAGGCGTCGCGCTGGAGTACCCTCTCGCGAATGGATGCCGCTTACCAAGCCTTTCCCCTGCAGCCCCTCGGGCCGGATGCGTCGATCGCTCTGGTTCCGGAATCCATGCCCTTCGGGGGCAGGCGGCCGGGCGATGGTCATGCGCGCAAGGCGACACTCCACCCGCACAAGGCGACACCCAAGGCGACAGGTTCACACCGCAAGGCGACACATCCTGGCCACAAGGCGACACTCTCCGGTCCGGGAAGGCCGGTTTCCTCTCTGGACCGTGTAAACCGTGTAAACCTCTGTCGCCTTATGGGGCGGCGGGGGCCTTGGGGCAGGGGCTTACTCGTAGACGCAGCTGTCGTAGCCACCGCGCTTCACGGTGCCGATGCGTGCGGCGATGGTGTTGCCATAGCGGCGGGTGAAGCCCGCCGGGTTCTTGACCGAGCGGGTCTTGGGGCTGGGCAGGGCGGCGGCCATGCGGCCGGCCTCGGCGGCGGAAAGGTGTGCGGCGGACTTGCCGAAATAGCGCTGCGCACCGGCTTCGACGCCGTAAGTGCCGATGCCGGTCTCGGCGACGTTGAGGTAGACCTCCATGATGCGGCGCTTGTCCCACAGGTTCTCGATCAGGAAGGTGAACCAGACTTCGAAACCCTTGCGCGCGTAACGCGTCCAGCCGTCCCCCTGCCAGAGGAACACGTTCTTGGCGGTCTGCTGGCTGATCGTGGAGCCGCCCCGGATGCGCCCGCCCTTGGCGTTACGCTCCATCGCCTTCTCGATCGCGTCGGTGTCGAAGCCGTTGTGGGTGCAGAACTTGCCGTCCTCGGCTGCGACCACGGCGGCGACCATGTTGGGATCGATGCGGCTCAGCGGCACCCAGTCTTTGGTGATACCATTGCCGTCCACCAGCATCGTCACCGTCACCGGCGGCGGCACGAAACGGTAGAGCACCGTCATGCCGACGCTGATCGCGATGAACCAGAGGATGATCTTGGCGATGAGACGCATGGAGGAGAGATGCCCGGGAGAAGTGACAGAAGAACGTCCTCTCTAGTCCAGATCGCAGGGGCTGCGCCAGCGTCCTTGAAGCGGCGCGGCGCGACGCTCCACCGATGAGTGTATTCGCCATATCGACGTTTCATTTGCAGTTGCGACCGATCTCTCCGATACCTTCGCCATAACGAGAGACGGGAGAGCAGGCGCATGGCGGCATCGTTCGGCGTGGGGTGGAGGCAGGTGGCGGTCGGCTTCATGCTGCTGGCGGCGACGGGGATGGTCGCGGCGACCTACTCCATCGTCGCGGTGCCGCTGGCGCAGGAGTTCAAGCCCAGCCGCACCGTGCTGATGCTGGCGATGACGGTGATGTCGGGCATGAGTGCGATCCTGGCGCCGCTGCTCGGGACGCTGATGGACCGCTTTCCGCTGCGGCGGCTGATGGTGACGGGCGGGGTATGCCTGGGGCTGGGTTACGTGGCGATCTCGCTGGCGACCTCGTTCACGCAAGTGCTGGTGATCTTCGGCGTGCTGATCGCGCCCGCCAACGTGCTGACGGGACCAGTGGCGATCACGGTGCTGCTCTCTCGCTGGTTCGCGCAGAAACGGGGCAGGGCGGTCGGCATCGCCATCGCCGGGATTTCGGCGGGGGGCTTCGTGTTCCCGCTGATCGTCTCGGGCCTGTTCGCCGCCTTCGACTGGCGCATGGCGCTGCGGGCTCTGGCGGTGGTGCTGTTCATCTGGACGATCCCGATGGCCATGCTGGTGATCGATCGCCCCTCCGACCGGGGCCTCAACCCCGACGGCGCGGAAGAGCCTCCACAGCAGGCGCAGGCGGAACTCGCAAGGAAGCCGATCTCCGCGCGCGAGATTCTGAGCGACCCGACGTTCTGGATGATCGCCGTCACTGTCTCGATCGTCACGGCGGGCATGAAGGGGATGATTACGAACCTCGCCCCGCTGGCGATCGACACCGGGGTGACGGCGGCGCAGGCGGCGCCGCTGATCTCGATCTACGCGGCCTGCGGCTTCACCGCCAAGCTGAGCTTCGCCGCGCTTGCCGACAAGGTGGGCCCGCGCATCCTGATGTTCTGCGGCCTCGGCGGCTTCGCAGCAGGCATGGCCTGCCTGACGCAGGCGCAGTCGGGCTATGCCGTGATCGCGCTGGGCGTCGCGATCACGGGCCTGTTCGGCGGGCTGATGGTCCCGGCCGAGAGCTACCTCGCCCCGCGCATCTTCGGGCAGCGGGGAGTAGGGCGCGCCATGGGCCTCCTGTCAGGCGCGATCCTGCTGGCGATGCTGGCGACGCCGCCACTCTACGGCCTGATCTACGACCTCACCGGCAGTTACACCGGCATGTTCTGGACTTTTGCAGGCGTAGCGGTGGCGGCGCTGTTCTGGGTGCCGCTGCTGCGGTTGCATCCGCGCGGAGCCTAACAGCCACCGTAACTTGTTTGAACTCAAGGCTTGTGGTCTCTCCTGCCCGGCAGAAGAGAGGGAGAGACATGGCGAAGCTCGACGTGCTGCTGACCGCGCGTCAATACGATCCGGACTTGTGCATGCTCCGCAAGGTCATCGTGCTCGACCGCAAGCCGCAACTGTCGGAAGTGGTGCTGCGGACCGAATACGGCAATGCGGTGACCCTCTTCATCGATCACCAGACGCTCTATGTCATCGCCATCGATTGTGGTGCGGGTCCGTGGCGCATCCCCGACGCTGGTTTCCCGGAGGTGCCCGGCGCCAGGACGCTGGAGTTCGGGGGCAACTACAACGACCTGTGCATGCACCTTGAGCGGATCGAACTGAGCGCGGGGCTGCTTGAGGTGGCGGTGCGCAAGCTCTCGTTCCATCGACCCGGCGCGAAGGGTTCCGATTTCATGCTGGGCGAGAAGCAGGATCTGATCCGCCTGATCTTCGTCGTTTCGGAGGCGCTGCGGTTCTGGACCATCCAGCGAGACGTATCGAACCTGCTCAAGGATCCGGCGAAGTCGCTGTACGTCAACGACTACGCGGGCAGCGACAAGCCGCTCAACAGCTGGGGAACATGGTCCGAGCGGATCAACTGGCCCGACAAGGGCATCTTCGTGCCCAAGATCGTCTAGCCTCGGCGGCGCAAAGCAAAGCGGCCGGAGGATAAGTCCCCCGGCCGCTGTTTGCTTAGCTTGCAGCCTGACGAAGATCAGGCCGGCAGCAGGCGCTTTTCGCCGGCGATGCGGTTCATGGCCTTCTGCAGCTTCTCAAAGGCGCGAACCTCGATCTGGCGCACGCGCTCGCGGCTGACCGAATAGACCTGGCTCAGTTCTTCCAGCGTCTTGGGATCGTCGGTGAGGCGGCGCTCCGTCAGGATGTCGCGCTCGCGCTCGTTGAGCGAACCCATGGCTTCGACCAGCATGTCGTGGCGAACCGAGGCTTCCTCGGCGTCCGCGACGGTTTCGTCCTGCAGCGGGCGTTCATCCGCGAGGATGTCCATCCACTGGCCTTCGCCTTCCTCGCGCAGAGAGACGTTCAGCGAGGCATCGCCGCCCATCATCATGCGCCGGTTCATGTTGACGACCTCGGTCTGCGAGACGCCCAGCGTGGTCGCGATCTTCGCGACATCGTCGGGGTGCAGGTCGGTGTCCTCGTAGGCGTCGAGGTTCTTCTTCATGCGGCGCAGGTTGAAGAACAGCTTCTTCTGCGCAGCGGTGGTGCCCATCTTCACGAGGCTCCACGACCGCAGGATGTATTCCTGGATCGAGGCCTTGATCCACCACATCGCGTAAGTGGCAAGGCGGAAGCCCCTTTCGGGCTCGAACTTCTTGACGCCCTGCATCAGGCCGATGTTGCCTTCGGAGATCAGTTCGGACACCGGCAGGCCGTAGCCGCGGTAGCCCATGGCGATCTTGGAGACGAGGCGCAGGTGGCTGGTCACCAGCTGGGCGGCTGCCGCCGGATCCTGATGTTCCGAATAGCGCTTGGCGAGCATGTATTCCTGCTCAGGAGCCAAGATCGGGAACTTGCGGATCTCCGACAGGTAGCGGTTGAGGCTCTGCTCACCACCCAGGGCCGGGACACTCGGCAGGTTTCGATTATTGCTCACGATCATCCGTCCTTTCTAGGTCGGTACACGGTCTAAAACCCTTCATAGGCGTCTTAGCTTGTGACCACCCTTATACGTTAGCATGGATTTGCGATTTCAGTGTCGCAGTTCGTCGATCAGTGTCCGCATGTCGTCGGGCAGCGGGCTCGCGAAATGGACCCTTTCCTTTGAAACGGGGTGAACGAACCCAAGTTCCGCGGCGTGCAAGGCTTGGCGGGAAAAACCGAGTCGCTGGAGACTCGGGCGCAGCGGAGAAGGGGTTCGCCCATAGACAGGATCTCCTAATAGCGCATGACCGATTGACGCCATGTGAACGCGAACCTGATGCGTGCGCCCGGTTTCCAGGCGGCACTCCACCAGCGTGGCGCCGCGCAGCGCCTCCAGCGTGCGAAAATGGGTGATGGCGTGCTTGCCGCGGCGCCCTTCGTCTCTGGCCTCGACCAGTGCCATCTTCTTGCGATCATGCACCGAGCGCGCGATCGCGCCGCGTACGGTTCCGGCCACCGGCACCGGGCGGCCGCCGACGACCGCGTGGTAGGCGCGCTCGATCGAGTGATCGGCGAACTGGACGGCCAGTCCCTCGTGCGCCTTGTCGGTCTTGGCGACGACCAGCAGGCCCGACGTATCCTTGTCGATGCGATGGACGATGCCCGGGCGGGCGACACCGCCAATGCCCGAGAGCTGGCCCCGGCAGTGGTGAAGCAGCGCGTTCACCAGCGTCCCGTCGAGGTTGCCCGCCGCCGGATGGACGACGAGGCCCGCAGGCTTGTCGACGATGATGAGATGGTCGTCTTCGTAGACGACGACGAGCGGGATATCCTGCGCCACCGCTTCGGCAGGCGCGGCTTCAGGCACGTCGATGGCGAAGCGGGTGCCGGGCTCCACCTTGAGCGAGGCCTGCGCGACCGGCTTGCCTGCCAGCGAGATGCGCCCTTCGCCCATGAGCGCCTTGATGCGTTCGCGCGAAAGACCGCTGACTTCGGCGAGCGCCTTGTCGATCCGGCCGCCGTTCGCGACTTCGCCTTCGATGATGTTTGTAACGACCCCCATTGTAGGTAGGATTTGGGGATGATCGTCGAAGTGACAAGAGGTGTTCTCGCCACATTGGAGCGGGAAGCGCGCCGTGCCGCTCCGGAGGAATGCTGCGGGCTGTTGCTGGGCAGCAAAAGCGGCGCTTTCGAGCGGATCGAACTGGCACAGGCGGCGGTCAATGTCGCGCAGGACCGGCGCATTCACTTCGAGATCGATCCCGTGGCGCTGCTGGCGGCGCACAAGGCCGAACGTCAGGGAGGGGCGCGGGTGCTGGGCTACTATCACTCTCATCCTGCGGGGATTTCCGTACCGTCTGCCACGGATCAGGAACATTCCACCGGGGATTCGCGCATCTGGGCGATCATCTCCGAGAGCGAGGTTGCTTTCTGGCGCGATAACGCCAATGGATTTGCCGCCCAGCCGTTCCGCGTCGTCGAATAGGCAGGGTCAGAGAAGTACGAAAGAGCAGCTCAAGCCCATGACCACGAGTTCGATCGAACTTGCCAGCCTCCTGTGTTCGCGCCTTTGCCACGACATGCTGAGCCCCGTCGGTGCGCTGACGAACGGCCTCGAACTGCTGGCGGACGAAAAAGACCCGGAGATGCGCCAGCGCTGCTTCGAGCTGCTCGATCAGAGCGCCCGGATTTCGACCGACAAGCTGCGATTCTTCCGTCTTGCCTTCGGCGCGGCGGGCGGCTTCGGCGAGATGGTGGCGGTGAGCGAGGCCAAGGTGCTCGTCGATGCGCTCGTCGCCAACAACCCGCGCGTGACGCTCGCCTGGGCGCTGCCGAGCGATTCGCTGCCCAAGGCAGCGATCAAGACGCTGCTGAACTTTGCGCTGATCGGGCTGGAAGCGCTGCCGCGCGGCGGTACGCTGGAGATCGCGGCGGAATACCGCGATAACCACAGCGAGCTCGTCGTCCGCGCCGCGGGCCCGCGCATTGCCTTCGACCGTTCGGTCGGCTCGGCGCTGGAAGGCACCTTGCCCGAAGGCGAACTGTCGAGCCGCACCGCGCCCGCCGCGATGCTGCACCAGCTGGCGGTCGAACTGAAGGGCCAGTTGCAGTACGTGCTGGCGGAGGACGCTCTCGTCCTCGGCGCGATGCTGCCGAGGGTTTGAGGAAAGGGGCGCGCGACACGATGAACCGCTGGCTCGTCAATCGCACCGTCGCCTCTCCCAACTGGAACGAGCGCAAGCTGCCGGTCAGCATGGTCGTGCTGCACTACACCGGCATGAAGTCCGCCGACGAGGCGCTGGAGCGCATGTGCGATCCGGAGGCCGAGGTCTCCGCGCACTACATGATCGACGAGGAGGGCATTGTCACCTTGCTGGTCCCCGAGGACAAGCGGGCCTGGCATGCCGGACGCTCCTACTGGCGCGGCGAGACGGACATCAATTCGGTCAGCGTCGGCATCGAACTGGTCAATCCCGGCCACGAATGGGGCTACCGCCCGTTCCCGGAGCCGCAGATGGACGCGCTGCTGCCGCTGCTCGCCGACATCATGGACCGGCATGACATCCCCCGGGCCAACGTCGTGGCGCACTCCGACATCGCGCCTGCCCGCAAGCAGGATCCGGGCGAATACTTCGACTGGAACCGCCTCGGCGAACTCGGTCTCGCCCTGGAGATCCCCAAGGCGAAGATGAACCTGTTCTACGACAACCCGGGCGCCTTCTATCTCGCGCTGGAGCGTTTCGGGTACGACATAACGGACGGTAGGGCTGCAGTAGGTGCATTTCAGCGCCGCTGGCGTCCCGAGTACATCGACGGCGAGATCGACGGGGAAATCGGCGGAATCCTGTTCGAACTCCTGTTGGAGCGCGACATCGGTCGTGCTAGGTGACCGCCCGCGTCGGGGAGCCGGGCAGCCGCGGGGTCGCAAGACCGCGAGGAAAGTCCGGGCTCCACGAAACAAGGGTGGCGGGTAACGCCCGCCGGGCGAGTCGGGTTTTCAGGCCCGGGGAAGCTCAGGGAAAGTGCCACAGAGAGCAAACCGCCTAAGCCTCGCAAGAGGCCGGTAAGGGTGAAAGGGTGCGGTAAGAGCGCACCGCGCTGCCGGTAACGGTAAGCGGCATGGTAAACCCCACTCGGAGCAAGACCGAATAGGGGCTGCGCGCCGGCGTCGCGAAAGCGAGGGATCGGCGGGTTCGTTTCGGACCCAGGCAGCCCGGGTTGGTCGCTTGAGCGATGCAGCGATGCATCGCCTAGAGGAATGGCTGCCGCCGCGGCGTAAGGTCCCTCGCACAAGGCAACTTGGGGGGAGACCACGCCAGGCACAGAACCCGGCTTACAGGCTCCCCGACGCGTTAAGGAACTTAAGCGGCTTCCCTGCAGGATTTTTCCGCGTCGCTGGCGGTCAGGAACCACCGGTCGGTGCCCTGGAGGCCGATCGCGGTGAGCGTACCGTGCAGGAACGCCCCGGTGTCGATGCCGATGCGGTTGTCGCACACGTCCGGCTCCTGCGTGATCGTATGGCCATGCACCACGAACGCGCCGAAATCCCCGCGATGGCTAAGGAACGGCTCGCGAATCCAGCGGCAATCGCGGCCGAGCTGGTGCTCCAGCGGCGTTTCCGGGCGCACGCCAGCATGGACGAACACGTAGTCACCGATGCGGACCATCTTCTTGAAGCTGTCTAGGAAGTCGAAGTCGTCCTGTGGGATGACCTCGTTCATCAGGCGCTGCATCTCTTCCGGTTCGGCGGCAAGCAAGGCTTCCTTGTCGACGCCGTAGGACTGGATCGTCTCCAGCCCGCCGAACTTGAGGAAGCCGCGCAGCGCATCCTTATCGTTGCGCGCGACGAGGAGCATTTCCTCGTGGTTGCCCTGGATGAACTCCACCTCGCGCTGCAAACCCCACTCACGTGCCCGCGCAACGACGGCGGCGCTGTCGTGGCCGCGATCGATAAGGTCGCCCAGCAAAACGACCGTCGTATGCGCACGGCCGCGCTCGGCGTCGTCCTTCTCGATAGTGTGGATCAGATCCTCGAAGAGATCGGCCCGGCCATGGATATCGCCCACGGCATACACCCGTTCACCGGAGGGGGTCGAGGGGGCTCGCCGAGGTTCGGCCCGGCCCAGAAGCTTGCGTATGGTGCTCAGCATTTATTGCATTGCGGTATAAACCGGCGCTGCGTCCTGCACAACCCGTTGCATATCTCAGCGGTATGCGTGGCATAAAATCCACATATCATTTCTCTAATATTGCTGTTCTGAAATTTTTCTTGTGCGAACTCTGGGTGCGGTGCAGCAATATTGTGTTGCCGCAATCGGGGTCCGGGACGAGACCTCATGCGACTGACGCAGGTGGGACAAGCAGCAAAGACAATAATTTGTGAGGGAAAAACCATGCTCTTGTCCGTCCGCGGCGTAATCGCCGCCACTCTCCTTGCGGGCACTGCGCTTTCCGCCGCGCCGGCACTTGCGCAGGACGCTGAGGCGCCCAAGGAATTCACCGCCACCGGCAGCGCCGCTGTCACCACCGACTATCGTTTCCGCGGCGTTTCTCAGTCGGCGGGCGACATTGCGATCCAGGGCGGCATCACTGTTTCGCACGCCAGCGGGTTCTACGTGGGCACCTGGGGATCCTCGATCGACCTCGGTTCGACCTACGGTCACACTGAACTCGACCTGTTCGGCGGCTGGACCGGCGAAGTCACGCCCGGCCTGACCTTCGATGGTGGCCTGCTCTACTACGCCTATCCGAACGGCCACGTCGGCCATGCCGAGTTCTTTGAGCCCTATGCCTCGGTGTCCGGGCAGGTCGGTCCGGCCAAGCTCAAGGTCGGCGCCACTTATGCGTGGGACCAGAAGTCACTGCCGAACTTCGCCGGCACCAAGAAGGACGACAACCTCTATCTCTACAGCAACGTCGACATCGGAGTGCCGAACACGCCGCTGACCGTCTCGGGACACCTCGGCTACACCGATGGCGTGCTGGCGCCGTGCTACTACTGCAACGCGGACAAGACTGGCCTCGACTGGTCGATCGGTGCCTCGGCGTCGCTGTTCGGCCCGCTGTCGCTCAGCGTTTCCTATATCGGCGTCACTGGCCCGAGCGTTGACAGCTACACCGACGACACGGTGGTTGCGACGCTGACCGCATCGTTCTGATCGATACACAATTACGAGAAAATCGCAGGAGGCGGCC
This sequence comes from Novosphingobium kaempferiae, assembly GCF_021227995.1. Taxonomy (NCBI): domain Bacteria; kingdom Pseudomonadati; phylum Pseudomonadota; class Alphaproteobacteria; order Sphingomonadales; family Sphingomonadaceae; genus Novosphingobium; species Novosphingobium kaempferiae. Next base: position 2,480,067 of record NZ_CP089301.1, on the reverse strand, counting down.
CGTCCGGAGTGACCCGGACGGGTTTTCTCATTTGAGGTAGAAATCGATCGTCGTGACGACCCGGACCTTCTTGTAAGGCGTGTCGGACTGCCCCCATCCACCGCCCGAATCGCCGTCGCGCGATTCGATCGAGAAGTATCCCTGTGCAGCGCTCTTGATGGCGCCGACTTCCGCTCCGCTGTCCTTGGCGAACTGCTCGGCGGCGGCGCGGGCATCCTGCGTCGCGGTGGCGACCATCTGCGGCTTGATGTCGTTGAGCTTGGTGAAGGCATAGGCCATCCCCGAACCTTCTTCGAGGATCACGCCGCGGCGGACGAGGTCGAACTGGCGGCGCACCGCATTCTCGGCGCGCTTGATGTCGGTAGTGCGAAGGCTTACCCGCTGGCGCACCGTGAAGCTGACGATGCCATTGTCCTTCATCTGGTTGACGTTGACGCCGGTGGGTTGAAGCGCTTCGGCGGGGAAACCGAGTTCACGGAAAAAGGCGCGAATCTGCGCAGTGTCGCGATCGACGCTGGCCTGAGCGGTGGCGACATCCGGCGCATTGGCGGAATAGCTGATTGTCCATGTGGCCAGATCCGCAGTGACGTTCCGCTCGGCCAGGCCCTTTACCGTAACCGCGCGGTCGGCGCGTTGTGCCCGCTTGATGCCATCTCCAAGAGCGAAGCCGCCGATGACGATGCCGATTGCGAGAATTGTCGAACTGGCTAACCAGCGGCCTGTCGCGCTGCCAAGCATCGTCCCGCTCTTGCCTGCGCTTTCACCCGAACTATCTTCGCCCATCGCACTCTCCATGACGGTCGCTTACTGATGATCGCTGACGGCTGTATGTGCGATGAACTGACGTATTTTATCGACGAAATGAAAAAGGCTTCCCATGACCCGCTACCTCCACACCATGATCCGTGTGTCCGATCCCGACGAGACGATCCGATTCTTCGAGTTGATCGGATTGAAGGAAACGCGCCGATTCTCCAGCGAACAGGGTCGATTCACGCTGATCTATCTTGCGCCTCCGGGTCAGGAGGAGACCGAGGTCGAACTCACCTACAACTGGCCGTCCGAGGACGGTTCCGCCGAAACCTATCAGAGCGGCCGGAATTTCGGTCACCTCGCGTTCCAGGTTCAGGACATCTACGAGACCTGCCAGCGCCTTCAGGACGGCGGTGTGACGATCAATCGTCCTCCGCGCGATGGCCACATGGCTTTCATCCGCACGCCCGATGGTATCTCCATCGAACTGTTGCAGGACGGCCGTCTCGAACCGGCAGAACCATGGGCCAGCATGCCAAACGTAGGTAGCTGGTAAGCGAGGCCAACGTCGCGTTAACTTTGTGAAATTGCGCGTAATCACGTTTGCCGAGGTGCCGTCGCTGCTCATAAGCTGGGCCGACGATAGAACACGGGGGTGTCTGTCGTCGGCGGCAGCCAGGGGGAAGACGTGCAGGCATCGCAGGCGTTACTCGGCGTTATTACCGGTTTACAGGCGTTCGAGCACGAACTGCTACTGTTCGTCGCATTCTGGTTCGTGGTTGGCGCTCTCGACGAATTTGCGATCGATGTCTGCTGGATAGCACTGCGCCTTACAGGCAAGGGGCGCGACGGACGGATCGTCCAGTCTCAGGCTTCGGCTGCGTTGTCAGGCCGCGCCACGATCCTGATCGCTGCCTGGCGGGAAGCCGAGGTCATCGGTCATACCGTCCGGCATGCGCTGTCGGCCTGGCCTCAACAGAGTTTCACACTTTACGTCGGCTGCTATCCCAACGATCCGGGCACCATCGCGGAAGTCGTTGCGGCTGCGGCGGGCGATCCTCGACTCCGGCTTGTCATCAATCGCAGGCCCGGGCCGACGACGAAGGCGGACTGCCTCAATGGCGTGTACTCCGCGCTCTGCGATGACGAAGGACGCAATCGCTGGAGGTTTCGCTCCGTCGTCCTTCATGACGCCGAGGACATGGTGCATCCCGCCGAACTGGCAGTCATCGATGGCGCGCTCGATCGCGCCGACTTCGTGCAATTGCCGGTCTGTCCGGAACTCATGCACGCGTCGCCATGGGTATCTGCACACTATGCGGACGAGTTCGCCGAATCGCACGGCAAGGCCATGGTGGTGCGCGACGCGCTGGGTGCAGCGATTCCGGCAGCCGGGGTGGGCTGTGGCTTCTCACGCGAAATCATCGCCAGGATCGCACGGCGGCGGGATCGGAGTGATGGACCGTTCGCGGCAGAGTGCCTGACCGAAGACTATGAACTCGGCCTCCTCATCCGGCGGGAGGGAGGGGCGTCGAAGTTTCTGCGGGTCCGAGATGCCGCAGGCTCTCTGGTAGCGACCCGGGCGTACTTTCCGGCACGCCTTGCCGACTCGGTGCGGCAGAAGTCCCGCTGGGTGCATGGTATAGCCTTTCAGGGCTGGGAGCGGCTCGGCTGGACGAGCGGACTGGCCGACACGTGGATGGCGTTGCGTGACCGTCGCGGGCCGTTGACGGCGATCGTGCTCGCCTGCGGTTACACGGTGCTGGCTATCGACGTTGCCCTCTGGCTGGGCAGATGCAGCGGACTGATCGGCCAGATTCCGCACATGGCCTTCTCGTCGCTGTTGCAGGCTTTGCTCGGGATCTGCTTTGCCAGTTTCCTGTGGCGATCCGCGTCACGCTTCTTCTTCACCGCGCGCGAGTATGGGGTGATCGAAGGGCTCGGCGCCATACCGCGTGTGCTGATCGCAAATGTCATCGCCATCTGCGCCGGAGCGAAGGCCTTCCGGGGTTACGCCCGCACCTTGCGTGGGGAGGCCGTGCGTTGGGAGAAGACTTCTCACGAAGGGCATCCGACGGTCTATGAGCCTGCCCCGCAGTTGGGGATGGCGGCGTGATGAAGGGCGGCACCTTGACGCGGGGGCATCCGCTGTTCGCGCTGCTGGCACTTCTGGCAGGCTGGGCGGGCGGTCGTGCGGCGACGTGGGAACCGCAGGCCGCACAGGCTACTGCGGCTGTCCCGGACACCTACGTCGCCGGTGCGCAGTCGATGCCCGGATCGGGAGCAAGCTATCCTGGTTCCTATGAAGCAATGACTGTTGGCGAACCCGGTACGCCGAGCCTTGTCCGCTACATTGTACAGGCTGTGCCGTCATGGTCTGCGCAGCCCGCAATTCACTCGACGCTGCGGCCATTCCCCGAAACTTCGGGCTTGTCGCATCTGCGCCAAGGTTTCGCGGAAATCGAAGAGTTGCCGAAGTTCTACGCTCCGGAGGTGGTGGGCACTACTCCCGCATCGCCGCCTGGCTCGCCGATCGCGCCGCAGCGCCAGCGTCGCTGGTCGATGGACGCATGGGCAATGTTGCGGCGTGACGATATGGGCGCTCCATCCCCCGCGGGGCTGCTGCCCGCTACCTATGGAGCGAGCCAGGCTGGCGGAGTGCTGCGATATCGGCTGGCGCTAGGCAATGCGCATCGACCGACCGTCTATTTGCGCAGCACGTCTTCCACCGGCATGATTCGCGAGACGGCTGCGGCGCTTGGACTATCCGCCCGACCCATCATCGCGATACCGGTGGTTGCGGCACTGGAGGGGCGCGTGACCGATCAGGGCGGCCAGCGAAGAATTCAGGGTGCCGCGATGGCGATCACCGAGTTGCCACCTTTCCGCCTTCCCTTAGGTCTGCGCGGCGAAGCTTATGCGCAGGCGGGCTATGTCGCGGGTCGATACGCGACTCCGTTTGTCGATGGACAGTTCAGGGCAGATCGCAGGCTCGTGCGGCTTGGCTCGGTCGATGCGCGGCTGGGTGCAGGTGTATGGGGCGGGGCGCAGAAGGGCGCAGCGCGGCTTGACGCCGGACCGAGCGCTTCGGTCGCGATGCCGCTCGGTCGCGGGATGAACGGACGGGTCGCAGTAGACTGGCGCTTCCGCCTCGCGGGCGATGCAGTACCCGGCTCAGGCCCCGCCGTGACGCTTTCCGCAGGATTCTGAAACGCGGCTTTTCCGCGACGCCATGCTGCGGTAGCGAGGGAGCCGCAATGGACGTCTATCTCCCCATCGCCAATCTCTCGGTCAACGGTCTCATCATCGTCGGCCTCGGAGCGCTGACCGGCGTGCTTTCGGGCATGTTCGGCGTCGGTGGCGGATTCCTGACGACTCCGCTGATGATCTTCTACGGCATCCCGCCGACGGTGGCCGCGGCTTCCGCTGCCAGCCAGGTGACGGGCGCCAGCGTCTCGGGCGTCTTCGCGCATACGCGGCGGGGCGGCGTGGACTACCAGATGGGCGCGGTCATGGTGGCGGGTGGCATTATCGGCACGGGGCTCGGCTCGCTGCTGTTCAACCTGCTCGAACGGCTCGGCCAGATCGATACGGTCATCAACATCCTCTACGTGGTGCTGCTAGGCTCCATCGGCGGACTGATGGCCAAGGAGAGCATCCAGTCGATCCGGGCCGAGCGGACGGGCGTGCCCATCGCGGCTAGGAAGCGGCGGCATCACCCCATGGTGGCCAGCCTGCCGATGCGCTGGCGGTTCTATCGCTCGGGCCTTTACATCTCTCCGCTGGCACCGCTGCTGCTGGGGATCGGCACCGGCATCCTGACCATGCTGATGGGCATCGGCGGCGGTTTCGTGCTGGTTCCGGCGATGCTCTACATCCTGGGCATGAGCGCCAACGTGGTCGTCGGCACGTCGCTGTTCCAGATCCTCTTCGTGACGATGGCGACGACGATGATGCATGCGCTGACCACGCATGCCGTGGACATCGTGCTCGCCTCGCTGCTGCTGCTGGGATCGGTGTCCGGAGCGCAGGTCGGCGCGCAGTTTGCCCAGAAGGCGAGCCCGGTGAAGCTGCGTCTGGTCCTTGCCGTGATCGTGCTGCTGGTCGCGGGGAGAATGGCGCTGGGCCTCGGCTATCGGCCGGACGAGATTTACACGGTAGCGCCGCTGTGAGAGTGCTGCTCGCCCTGCTGACGCTTTTCGCGCTGACGGGCGCGCGCGATCCGATCCTCGTGCCTGAGATCTCGCAGCATGAGGTCGATCTGCAACAGGGGTTCACCGGCACCGAACTGTTGCTGTTCGGAGCCGTTCTTACACCTGAAGGTTCCCGAGCCGCGCAGGACTATGACATCGTCGTGGTGCTGAAAGGGCCAACCCAGTCGATCGTGCTGCGCGAAAAGCAGAAGGTCGCGGGCATCTGGATCAACGCGGCCAGCACCGAACTGCGCAGCGCGCCGAGCTATTACGCCATCGCCTCCAGCCGCCCTATCGCCGATATCGTCGACGACAAGACCGCCGCGATCTACGAGCTCGGCCTCAAGTGGCTGCAGTTGTCCCCCATCGGCGCGATCGACCCGGAGGAGCAGACGCGGTTCTCCGGGGGGCTGGTCGATCTCAACCGCCGTACCGGTCTGTACCGCGAGCAGGAGGGCGGCGTCACGGTCAAGGAACAGGTGCTCTATCAGGCACGCATCGAACTTCCATCGCGCGTGCCGACCGGCATCTATACGGCCGAGACTTTCGCCATTTCCAAGGGCAGGGTGGTCGCCTCCGCAAGCAGCCAGGTGGAGGTGCGCAAGTTGGGCGTCGAGCGCGCGATCGCCAATTTCGCGGAAAACTACGGTTTCGCTTATGGCCTGCTCGCGGTTTTCGTGTCGGTCGCGATGGGGTGGCTGGCAGGGCGTCTGTTCGCGCTGATCTGATCCTTGATCGCTACCGGTTCCGTTCACTGGTGATCGCCTTAGGGGGAAATTAACCTAGCGGCTGATAGGCACCGCAATCGGTTGCGAAACAAGCGCGATGGGTTGACGAAGCAGATGCACCTCGATGGTCTCGACACGTTCCAGGGCACCCGCGAGGATGCGAGCCTGACGGCCGTGAACGGGCTGGACCCGATCGGCGTCGTGCTCGACATCAGCGGTGCGGGCAGCCGCGTCGCCTTCGACATGGAGCGTCTGCACGAGATCGGCGGCGATGCCGACCCTTCGGTCGCGATGTCGGGACAGGTCAGCAGCCAAGTCAAAATCCGGGTCGGGACCGGCTGGCTGCTCGCCAACGTGCGCAATCAGAAGCAGGACGGACGCGTCGCGGGCGTAGTGTCGGAAATCGACTTTCTCGGCGAGGGGCTGGAGGAGCGCCTGACCGGCCGCATCCATGGCTTCCGTCGCGGCGTCACCGCCTATCCGATCCCCGGTGCGCTGGTCTATCCGGCGACGAGCGACGATCTCAGGCAGATCTACGCCAGTGACGGCCGCTCGGCGATCCAGGTCGGCAACGTCTATCCCACCAAGGACATCCGCGCGGGGCTCTATGTCGATGCGCTGCTGGGCAAGCATTTCGCGCTGCTGGGTTCCACCGGCACCGGCAAGTCGACCAGCGCCGCGCTGATCCTTCATCGCATCTGCGACCATGCGCCTGAGGGGCACATCATCATGGTCGATCCGCACGGCGAATATGCGGCGGCGTTCCGCGATACCGGCGTGATCCTCGACGTCTCGAACCTCCAGATGCCGTACTGGCTGATGAACTTCGAGGAGCACTGCGAGATCCTCCTGACCTCGCGCGGGGACGAGCGGCAACTGGATGCCGAAATTCTCGGCAAGGCGTTGCTGGAGGCGCGGTCGAAGAACCGGCTGGCCGAGCAGATGGGCAAGATCACGGTGGATTCGCCGATTCCCTATCTGCTGTCGGACTTTGGCAACATCCTCAACAACGCGATGGGCAAGCTCGACAAGGGGCACACCAGCGCGCCCTACCTGCGCATCCGCAACAAGCTGGACGAACTGAAGTCCGACCCGCGCTACCAGTTCATGTTCTCGGGCATGCTGGTGGGCGACGTGATGGCGGACTTCATCATGAAACTGTTCCGTCTGCCGTCGCGCGGGCGGCCGATCTCGATCATCGACGTGTCGGGCGTGCCGACCGAGATCACCTCCACCGTCGTCGCGGTGCTCAGCCGCATGGTCTTCGACTTCGCGGTCTGGGCGCGCGAGGAGGAGACGCGGCCGATCCTGCTCGTCTGCGAAGAGGCGCACCGCTACGTGCCGAACGAGCGGAACGCCGATGGTTCCTCGGTCGGGCGCATCCTTTCGCGCATCGCCAAGGAGGGCCGCAAGTACGGCATCTCGCTCGGCCTCATCACGCAGCGGCCCTCCGATCTGGCCGAGGGCGTGCTGTCGCAGTGCGGCACCATCATCTCGATGCGCCTCAACAACGAGCGCGATCAGGCCTTCGTGCGCGCGGCCATGCCGGAGGGCGCACGCGGGTTCCTCGATTCGATTCCCGCGCTGCGCAACCGCGAGTGCATCGTCTGCGGCGAGGGCGTGGCGATCCCGATGCGCGTCGCTTTCGACGACCTTGAGGAGCGCAAGCGTCCTGCCTCCGCCGACCCCTCGTTCACCCAGCTATGGAACCAGACCGGCGGCGAGGAGGAGATGGTCCTGCGCACCGTTCAGAGGTGGCGCGCCCAGGGGCGGTAAGTACTGGGGCGGTAAACCCGTGGGCGGCAGGCTCAGAGCTTGAAAGCCGCCCGCCACTTGCCCCAGCGGTAGTAGCCGAGCGAGATCAGCACCGTCAGGCCGGAGCCCACCGGGAAGGCCCACCAGACCGCGTCGCTGCCGATCAGCGGGCGGGCGAGGGCGTAGAACCCGAGGCGCCCCGGATAGAGCCCGACGAACAGGATCACCAGCGGGGCGACGACGGCGCCGTAGGCGCGCATCGTGCCGGTGAGGATCATGGTGATCGAGACGATCACGAACGAACTCGTGCAGACGAGCTGGATGTGCTCGGCGATCGGCATCGCCGGGCTGTTGCCGCCGAGGAACAGCGCGAGCAGCGGACGGTCGAAGCCAACGATCAGCGCGGCCAGCGCGCTCGACATCACGAGGTTGGTGACGAGGCCGATCGTCGTCACCTTGTCGACGCGGCCATGGTCCCCCGCGCCCAGCGACTGCGCGACCATTGCGCTGACCGCGGAGCCGATCGCGAAGGCGGGCATCTGGAGGTAGTTCCACAGCTGGAGCGATGCGCCGTAGGCGGCAGCGGCGTTCAGCCCCTCGCGGTTGATGAGGCTGATCATGATGAGGCCCGCCGACGATACGATGAGCATCTGCGCGCCCATCGGCAGGCCCTTGGCCAGCACATAGTGCAAGTCCTCGCCGCGCGGGCTGAGGTAGCCGAGTTCGGCGCCGCGCAGGCGCAGCGGCAGATCCTTGCGGTAGATCACCCAGATCTGGAACAGCATCCCCGCCGTGTTGGCGAGCGCGGTGGCGATGGCCGAGCCCGCGACGCCCAGCGTCGGCAACGGGCCGACGCCGATGATGAGCAGCGGGTTGAATGCGATGTCGAGCACGACCGCGATGATCATCGCGTAGAGCGGCGTCTTGGAATCGCCGACGCCGCGCATGCCCATCGACACCATCATGTTCACGGTGGCGAGCGGCAGCGTGATGAAGATCACGCGCAGGTAATCGAGCGCGTCGGTGCGGCTGACGGCGGGCGTGCCGAGCGCATCGAGCAGCGCGCCCGCCCCGAACCAGCCGATCACCCCGGTGGCGATCGAGATCAGGATGCAGAAGCCGACGCCGGTGCCGAAGGTGCGCCGCGCCGCCTCGATGTCGCGCGCGCCGAAGTGCTGGCCGACGCGCACGGTGGTCGCCATGCCGAAGCCGAACACGGCGGCGAAGACGAGGAACATCACGATGTTGGCGTTAGCCGTCGCCGCCAGCGCGCTCTCGCCCAGCAGGCGGCCGACCCAGATCGCGTTGACCGATCCGTTCAGCGTCTGGAGGACGTTCGAGACCAGCATCGGGATCGAGAAGAACAGCAGCGTCTTCAGGATCGGTCCCTTGGTGAGATCACCGCGCATCGCGGGGCGCGCGGCGGCTTCCTCCTGCGGCTTGTCGGCGGTCGAGCTGTCCTCGCACAGCGGGATGGGCGATGCTTCGTTCATGTCCCTCTCGTGTCGCCCCAGAGGTGGATGTGCAAGCGGTCGGTGAAGCGCAGTCCATTAGTCGAGCAGAAATCCGCCAGCCAGCCTGACCGTTCCCGGATGACATCGCTGGAGCGGCCCTCTGGCATCAGGAACAGGCGGTTGCCGGGGATGGTGTAAGCCTGTTGCAGCGCCATGACTTCGTCGAGGTCTTCGGGCTTCGCCACCACGAACTTGAAGAAGGCGCGCGGTTCGGCGGCCCATGCCGCAAGGCGGTCGGGCAGCAGGGCGAGGTCGGCGGGGTTGCCGCTGTGCGCCAGCTTGGGGCTGACGTTGTACTGGTTCACCCGCGCGTCGAGCGCGGCGTGCGGCGCGACGGTGGAGTTCGTCTCGATCTCGACATGCATGCCGGGACGGATCTCGTCGAGCGCGGCGACCATGCGGGCCAGCGCCGCGCCTTGCAGCAGCGGCTCGCCGCCGGTGATGACGAGGCGGTCGGGGACGAGATCGGCCACCGCCTGCGCCAGTTCCGCCTCCTCCATCTTCACCTGGTTTTCCTGCCGCTCGAAGGCGAGGTCGTCGCGGTGGAAGCGGTTGTCGCCGGTGAAGCGCCATGTGTAGGCAGTGTCGCACCACTGGCACGCGAGGTTGCAGCGCGACAGGCGCACGAACGTGCTCGGGCGGCCCATGGACGGGCCTTCGCCCTGCAGCGAGGCGAAGATTTCCGGCTGGCCGGGGGTGGTGGTGGCTAAGGTGAGGGTCATCGTTCGGGTGTCATAAGGTGACAGGTTTACACGGTTTACACGGTCCAGAGGGAAAAGGTGTCACCCGGGGCTGAAAGTGTCGCCTTGCGAGGGTGAGGTGTCACCTTGCGGGGCGAAAGTGTCGCCTTGTGCGCTCGATGTGTCACCTTATGCGGCTGGATAGTGGTCATGGCGCGAGGGTGCCAGACGCAGGACGAGTAGGAAAGCGCAGTTCCTCCCCGGAACGGGGAGGGGGGCCATGCGAAGCATGGTGGAGGGGCACCATCGGGATCACCGGACCTCGCTGCGCGCACCTCAGACAGCGCCGCCTTTCGAGGGCAAGTGATCCGCCGCGTGCCCCTCCACCACCCTGCGGGTGGTCCCCCTCCCCCGATGGGGGAGGAGCTTACCCGAGCCTCGCCAGCGCCGCCGCGAGCCGCTCCGCTTCGGCGGAGTGGGCGGCGTGGTCGGCCTTGGCCTTCTCGACCGCTTCGGGCTTGGCCTTCTCGACGAAGGCGGGGTTTTCGAGGCGCTTGCCCAGCGAGTCGCGTTCCTTGGCCGAAGTCGCCAGCGCCTTTTCCAGACGGGCCTTCTCGGCGGCGATGTCGATCACGCCTTCGAGCGGGATCGCCAGCATCGCATCGCCTGCGCCGACCTGCATCGCAGCCCCTGCCGGAGCCGCCTCGAAGCGGATGGGCTCAAGGCGGGCGAGGCGGTCCACGACGGCCGGGTTGCGCTCGATGATCGCGCGCGTCTCGGCCGAGGGATCGGCGAGGTAGGCGGAGAGGCGCGCGCCCGGCGAGATGCCGAGTTCGGCCTTGGCGCCGCGCAGGTTGCCGACGAGGGCGATCAGCCATTCGACTTCGGCCTTGGCCCCGGCGTCCACCGCAGCCTCGGGCGCGGGCCATGCGGCGACGATCAGTTCGTGCGCGCGCTCGCCGGTCTTGCTCCACAGCTCTTCGGTGACGAAGGGCATGAAGGGGTGAAGCATGACGAGGATCTGGTCGAGCACCCAACCGGCGACGGCCTTGGTCTCGTCATCGAACTGACCCTTGATGAGTTCGATGTACCAGTCGCAGAACTGGTTCCAGACGAAGTGGTAGATCGCGTTGGCGGCGGCGTCGAAGCGCAGGTCGGCCATCGCCCTGTCAAGCGCGGCGACGGTCTCGACCACTTCGCCGATGATCCAGCGGTTGACCGCCGAAGTCGCCTTGGGCGCGGCGATCGAGCCTTCGCGGCCGACGATGCCGCCAATGATCCCATTAGCCTGGCAGAAGCGCGCGGCGTTCCACAGCTTCGTGGCGAAGTTGCGATACCCCTCGACGCGCTTCTCATCCATCTTCACGTCGCGGCCCTGGCTCTCCATGGCGGTCATGAAGAAGCGCAGCGCGTCGGCGCCGTACTGGTCGATGAGGCCCAGCGGATCGACGACGTTGCCCTTGGACTTCGACATTTTCTGCCCGTCGGCGGCGCGTACCAGACCATGCAGGTAGAGCCGCTTCCACGGCACTTCCTTCATGAAGTGAATACCCTGCATCGCCATGCGCGCATCCCAGAAGAACAGGATGTCGAAGCCCGAGACGAGCAGGTCGTTCGGGTAATGCTTGGCGAGCAGCGCCGAGTCCTGATCGGGCCAGCCCAGCGTGGCGAAAGGCCACAGGGCCGAGGAGAACCACGTATCCAGCACGTCGCTGTCGCGGGTCAGCGCCTTGTTGCCGGCAAGGGCCTGCGCCTCTTCCTCGGTCTCGGCGACGAAAATCTCGCCGTCTTCCGAGTACCACGCCGGGATGCGGTGGCCCCACCAGAGCTGGCGGCTGACGCACCACGGCTGGATGTTCTCCATCCAGTTGAAGAAGGTCTTCTCCCACGACTTCGGGACGATCTCGATCGAGCCGTTGCGCACCGCTTCCATAGGCGGGATGGCGAGGGTGGCGGCATCGACGTACCACTGGTCGGTCAGCCACGGCTCGATCACCACGCCGCCGCGGTCGCCGTAGGGCGTCGCGATGGTGCGCGGCTCGGCGTCGTGCTCGACCGGGTTGCCTTCCTTGTCCTTGGTGACGTGCGGGATCAGGAGGCCCAGCTCCTTCATCTCCGCGACCACGGCGGCGCGCGCCTCGAAGCGGTCGAGGCCGAGGAAGGGGTGCGGGATAAGGCCGTCGGCGGTCTGGCAGACCTTCGCCTCGGCATCGAGCATGTTGAGCATGTCGCGCGCCTCGATCCCGGCGCGCTTGCCGACCTCGAAGTCGTTGAAATCATGCCCCGGGGTGATCTTCACCGCACCCGAGCCCAGTTCCGGGTCGGCGTGCTCGTCGGCGACGATGGGGATCTCGCGGCCCGTGATCGGCAGGGTGACTGTGGCCCCGCGCTCCAGCAGCGGCTTGTAGCGCTCGTCGTTCGGGTTCACCGCGACGGCCATGTCGGCCAGCATCGTCTCCGGGCGCGTGGTGGCGACGGTGATGTGGCCCGAGCCGTCGGACAGCGGATAGCGGAAGTGCCAGAAGTGGCCCTGAATCTCGCGCGTCTCAACCTCAAGGTCGCTGATCGCGGTCTTGAGCTTGGGATCCCAGTTCACCAGCCGCTTGTCGCGGTAGATCAGGCCCTGCCTGTGCAGGTCGACGAAGACCTTGACCACGGCCTTCGTGAAATGCGGGTCCATGGTGAACTGCTCGCGGCTCCAGTCCATCGAGCAGCCGAGGCGGCGCAGCTGGCCGGTGATGGTGCCGCCGCTTTCGGCCTTCCATTCCCAGACCTTCTCGATGAACTGCTCGCGCGTGTAGTTGGTGCGCTTGTCCTGCTTCGCTTCCATCTGGCGCTCGACCACCATCTGCGTCGCGATGCCCGCGTGGTCGGTGCCGACCACCCACAGTGCATCCTTGCCGCGCAGGCGCTCGTAGCGGATCACCACGTCCTGCAGCGTGTTGTCGAGCGCGTGGCCGATGTGCAGCGATCCCGTGACGTTCGGTGGCGGGTTGACGATGGTGAAGGGCTGCGCGTCGGGACGCTCGGGGCGGAACAGGTTGTTCTGCTCCCAGTGGGCGTACCACTTGGCCTCGATCCCGGCGGGGTCGAAGGTCTTGTCGAGAGCGGGTTCTGCGATCTGGTCGGTCATGGCGGGGGCCATGCCAAAGCGCGGGTTTGGGCGCAAGTTTGCATTGCCACGGTTTTGCCGCATGCATGTGCGAACCAGTCGCAGAAACACAAACGTCACACTTCGTCGCCACCATGGAACATCTTGCCGGTCCAAGGTTTTTCCCCCAAAGCGAGCGAACATGCGGGAATGGGCTGAATTCACCCTGTCGGAAAACGACCAAGGCGCCGACCATGTCCTGGCGCTGAAGGGGGCGCTGTGCGTTCACTCGCTGGGCAATCTCGACGCCAAGCTGCACAAGTTGAGCGGGAATTTCACCCGCGTCGACATGTCCGGCGTGACCGACATCGACACCACCGGCGCCTGGCTGGTGACGTACTACGCCAATCGGCGCGGGCTTGAGATCACCGGCGAGAGCGAGCAGGCCCGCCGCCTCTTCGCCGCCATCGGCAACATGCACGAACATGAGTGCGAGCCCGAACCCAAGCTGCCCTTCATCACCCGCCAGATCGCCGAACTGGGCGACCTGATGGCCAATTGGGGGCACGGCATCATCAAGGTGCTGTCCTTCTTCGGCGAACTTGTCACGGCGCTGGGCGCGGTCCTGCGTCGCCCATCCAAGCTGCGCGGCACGGCGCTGATCTTCCACATGCAGTATGTGGGCATCAATTCGCTGTGGATCATCGGGCTGATGAGCTTCCTCATCGGGATCGTCATCGCGCAGCAGGGCGCGGTGCAGCTCGCGCAGTTCGGCGCGGAGTTCTACACGATCAACCTCACCGGCCGCCTGTCCATGCGCGAACTGGGCATCCTGATGACCTCGATCATGGTCGCCGGGCGCTCCGGATCGGCCTTCGCGGCGCAGATCGGCACGATGAAGCTGACCGAGGAAGTCGACGCCATGCGCACCATCGGCGTCTCGCCGGTGCAGGCGCTCGTGGTGCCGCGCGTGCTGGCCTCGATGCTGATGATGCCGCTGCTGGGCTTCTACAGCTCGGTCCTCGCGATCATCGGCGGCGCGGTGATCGGCGACCTTGCGCTCGACATTCCGTTCTGGACCTTCCTCCAGCGCACGCAGGAAGTTGTGCCGATCACCGACGTGTGGATCGGCCTCATCAAGGCCCCGGTCTTCGCGCTGATCGTGGCGCTGGCGGGCTGCTATCAGGGCATGCAGGTGACGGCCAACGCCGAGGAAGTCGGCGCGCGCACCACGCAGGCGGTGGTCACGGCGATCTTCACCGTGATCGTGCTCGACGCCTTCTTCGCCATCTTCTTCACCAAGATCGGTTGGGCATGACGGACCTGTCCGACGACTATCAGGGCGAGTACCCGATCCTCGTCGAAGGGCTGCGCAACAGCTTCGGCGAGCATGTCATTCACGAGAACCTCGACCTCAAGGTCCGCAAGGGCGAGATCCTGGGCGTCGTCGGCGGATCGGGCACCGGCAAGTCGGTGCTGATGCGCTCGATCATCGGCCTCCAGCAGCCGACCGACGGCAGCATCACCGTGCTCGGCCACAGGATGGGCGAGGCGACCGAGGACGAGGACATCGACCTGCGCTCGCGCTGGGGCGTGCTGTTCCAGGGCGGCGCGCTGTTCTCCACGCTGACCGTGGGCGAGAACGTGGAAGTGCCGCTCAAGCAGTTCTTCCCCGAGATCACCGACGACCTGCGCGCTGAGATCGGCCGCTTCAAGGTACGCCTCTCCGGCCTGCCCGAGAACGCGGCGTTCAAGTATCCGAGCGAGCTTTCGGGCGGCATGAAGAAGCGCGCCGGCCTTGCTCGCGCGCTGGCGCTGGACCCGGAACTGCTGTTCCTCGACGAGCCGACCGCGGGCCTCGACCCGATCGGCGCCGCCGCGTTCGACAGCCTGACGCGCGAACTGAAGGAGACGCTGGGGCTCACCGTCTTCCTCATCACGCACGACCTCGACACGCTCTATGCCATCTGTGACCGGGTGGCGGTGCTGGCGGACAAGAAGGTCATCGCGGTGGGCACGATCCCGGAATTGCTCGCGCTCGACCATCCGTGGATACAGGAATACTTCAACGGCCCGCGCGGCCGTGCGGCTCTCGCCGCGAAACACGACCCGGCGGTTGCGCCGGAACAGGACACGGCAGCGGCCGTTGACACAAGCTCGCCGTCCGATGTGGATAGCAACAGGTCGGAGGCATAGGGACGCAGGCGATGGAAACACGGGCCAATCACGTCTGGGTCGGGGTCGTCACGCTGGTGCTGCTGGCGGCGCTCGCGGCCTTCGTCATCTGGATCGCCCGCCTTGGCGACGGGGCGAAGAACGAATACGACATCTTCTTCAAGCAGTCGGTCGACGGGCTCGCGAAGGGGTCGGAGGTCGGCTACGCGGGCGTGCCTTCGGGGCAGGTCACGCAGATCGAGCTGTGGCCGCAGGATCCCAGCTTCGTGCGCGTGCGCGTGAAGGTTGACCAGAAGGTGCCGATCACCGTGGGCACCACCGCGACGATCCAGGGCAGCTTTACCGGCGTGTCCGACATCCAGCTCGAAGGCGCGGTCAAGGGCGCGCCGCTGTTGACCGATCCCGGCCCGGAAGGCGTCCCCGTCATCCCGACCAAGCGCGGCGGCTTCGGCGAACTGCTGTCCAACGCCCCGCTGCTGATGGAGCGGCTGGCGACGCTGACCGAGAACCTCAACCAGCTGATGAGCGCGGAAAACCGCAAGTCGATCACCGGCATCCTCGCGAATACCGACAAGATGACCAAGGATCTGTCGCAGGCGACGCCGCAGCTGCGCGCGACGATGACCGACCTGCAGGGCGCGCTCCAGCAGGCGACCCGCACGCTCAGCGCGTTCGAGGGCGTGGCAAGCAAGGCGGACAGCCTGCTCGGCGACGAAGGCAACTCGCTGGCCGAGCAACTGCGCCAGACGCTGGCCTCCGCGCAGCAGTCGATGGACCAGTTGAACAAGACGATGCAGCATGCGCAGCCCGCGCTTGATCAGGTGTCGCAGCAGACGCTGCCCGCCGCCGAAAGCGCGATCCGCGACCTGCGCGCCACCAGCAAGGCGCTGCGCA
Organism: Novosphingobium kaempferiae; assembly: GCF_021227995.1. NCBI lineage: Bacteria > Pseudomonadati > Pseudomonadota > Alphaproteobacteria > Sphingomonadales > Sphingomonadaceae > Novosphingobium > Novosphingobium kaempferiae. The sequence continues at coordinate 2,464,284 of NZ_CP089301.1, read as the reverse complement.
GCCTGACTGAGAAGATCGACGAGCAGGGCGCAGGCGCGCTGCTCAAGGGGCAGAAGCTGCCCGACTACAAGCCATGAGGAATCTGGCCTTGAGGGGTATCACGATGCGCAACATCCGCCTGAGCCATGGCCTGCTCTCCGCCGCGGCCGCGCTGGCCCTGTCCGGCTGCGTCAGCCTTGGCACCAAGCCGCCGGACGAGCTGCTCAAGCTCACGCCCGAGGAAAGCGCGCCCGCCGGGGCGACTGTCAGCGCGCAGCTGACCGACGCCATCTTCGTGATGGACCCGGAAACCGACCGTGGGCTCGACGTGCTGCGCGTGCCGGTGACGGTCGATGCCGCCAGCGTCGCCTATCTCAAGGATGCGCTGTGGGTGGAGCGCCCCGCGCGCCAGTTCCGCTCGCTGCTGGCCGAGACGCTGCGTGCCCGCACCGGGCAGATGGTGGTCGAGGGCGGCGACTTCGAGACGACCGGCAGGACGCTGCTCGGCGGTCGCCTGCTGCAGATGGGCTATGATGCGCAGAAGCAGGCGGTCGTCGTGCGCTTCGATGCGATGCGCACCGATCGCGGCACCGGCCCGGTCCAGACCCGCCGCTTCGAGGCCGTGGTGAACGGCGTCGAGGCCAAGGCCAAGCCTGTCGGCGCGGCGCTCAACCAGGCGGCGAACGACGTGGCGCGGCAGGTTGCGGACTGGGTGAAGTAGGCCCGTCGTCCCGGGCTCGACCCGGGACCGCTGGCTGTCTTCAGGTGAGTGCTATTGGCGGGGGCTTCGACAGGCTCAGCCTGAGCGGATTTGAGGGAATGCCTTCCGCGACTGGGCGCGGGCCATTCGCCGCCAATTCGTCATTGCGAGCGCAGCGAAGCAATCCACGGTCGGCCCACGCCGCTGGATTGCTTCGCTGCGCTCGCAATGACGAACTGACGGGTTCCCGCTCAGGCTGAGGCTGTCGAAGCCCCCTCGGCTTGGCGCATCTTGGCCGCTCAGGCTTCGCCTTTCGCTGCAACCGGGGAAATCACCACCCAGCGGTTGATCTCACGACAAGGGCGACTAGTCTCCGCGCCATTCAAAGGCTCAGAGAGGTTCCCCCCATGAAATTCGCGTCAACCGCACTGGCCGCGCTCGCCGCCGGGCTGTCCTTCGTCGCCGTGCCCGCGCACGCCGAGGACTATCCCGTCACCGCTGAGGGCGCGGCGAAGTTCGTCGCCGATGCCGAGAAGGATCTGTTCGACTTCTCGCTCGACAACAACCGGATCAACTGGCTCAACTACACCTACATCAACGACGACAGCGACGCGCTCGCCGCCAAGTCGAACGGCGAGGGTACCGAGAAGCAGGTGAAGTATGCGGTCGAGGCCGCGAAGTTCGCCAAGGTGCAGGGCCTCGACGCCAACGTGTCGCGCAAGCTGGGCATCCTGCGGCAGGGCATCGTGCTCCCCGCACCGAGCACGGCGGGCGCCGCCGCGCAGCTCGCCGAGATCAACACCCGCATGTCCTCCACCTATGGCAAGGGCAAGGGCACGCTCGACGGCAAGCCGATCAACGGCTCCGACATCGAGGCGGAGATGGGCAATCTCCAGCACACGCCCGCCGAATTCGCCGAGATGTGGACGAGCTGGCACGACAATGTCGGCAAGCCCGTCAAGGACGACTACGCGAAGATGGTCGGCATCGCCAACCAGGGCGCGAAGGATCTGGGCTTCGCCGACGTCGGCGCGATGTGGCGTTCCGGCTACGACATGAGCCCCGAGCAGTTCGCGGCGGAAACGCAGCGCCTCTGGGAAGAGACCAAGCCGCTCTACCTCGCGCTGCACACTTATGTGCGTCGCAAGCTGAACGAGAAGTACGGCGATGCCGTGCAGCCGCGCACCGGCCCGATCCGCGCCGACCTGCTCGGCAACATGTGGGCGCAGGAGTGGGGCAACATCTACCCGCTGGTGGCGCCGCAGGGTGCGGGCGATCTCGGCTACGACATCGGCGATCTGCTCAAGGCGCAGAACAAGACCCCGATCGACATGGTGAAGGCGGGCGAGGGCTTCTACTCCTCGCTGGGCTTCGATCCGCTGCCGGGCACGTTCTGGACCCGCTCGATGATCGTGAAGCCCGCCGACCGCGAGGTGATCTGCCACGCATCGGCATGGGACGTCGACAACAAGGACGACATCCGCATCAAGATGTGCACGAAGGTCAATTCCGAGGACTTCGTGACGATCCACCACGAACTCGGCCACAACTACTACCAGCGCGCCTACAACAAGCAGCCGTTCCTCTACCTCAACGGTGCGAACGACGGCTTCCACGAGGCGATCGGCGACTTCATCGCGCTGTCGATCACCCCGCAGTACCTTGTCCAGATCGGCCTGCTCGACAAGGCGAAGGTGCCCAGCGCCGACAAGGACATCGGCCTGCTGCTGCGTCAGGCGATGGACAAGGTGGCGTTCCTGCCGTTCGGCCTGCTGATCGACCGCTATCGCTGGCAGATCTTCGACGGCACCATCCAGCCCGCCGAATACAACAAGGCGTGGACCAAGATGCGCCTCGACTATCAGGGCATCACCCCGCCCTCGGCGCGTCCGGACGACGCCTTCGACGCGGGCGCGAAGTATCACGTTCCGGCGAGCACGCCTTACACGCGCTACTTCCTCGCGCGCATCCTGCAGTTCCAGTTCTATCAGGCGGCGTGCAAGCAGGCCGGCTGGAAGGGCCCGCTGCACCGTTGCAGCTTCTACGGCGACAAGAAGGTCGGCGCGAACCTCGACAGGATGCTGGCGATGGGCCAGTCGAAGCCCTGGCCCGAAGCGCTGAAGACCTTCACCGGCTCGCCGCAGATGAGCGCCAAGCCGATGCTGGACTACTTCGCGCCGCTCAAGAAGTGGCTCGACGCCCAGAACAAGGGCGAGACGCAGGGCTGGTGATCTCCTCCCACAACGCGAAGTCCTCGGCGTAGAAGTCCTTCACGAAGGCTTCCTGCCGGGGGCTGAGCACCAGCGGCGCGGGCGCGCTGCTGCGATTGAGGCGGGGCAGGTCGGTCAGGCCATCTAGGCCGGTGATCTGCCCCAGCCGGTCGATCTCATGGTACGGCACCAGCCTGTCCACGCGGCAGGCGCCCTGCGCATCGTTGAGATACCAGGACTGCGGCCGGAAGATGTGGTCGACGTCGAACGGGCTGCGCGCCGAGGCGAGGTGGTCGATGGCGTCGTCGATCCGGCTGAAGGCCCGGTAGCGCGCGTTGAACGGGCGCGCCACGGCGCGGTCGCGCGTGCCGCCGCTGCGGGCATAGGCGAAGGCCGAACGGAACCGGCAGACCGGATCGCGCAGGATCGCGAAGCTCGGCAGGTCCAGCACGTCGGGCGCTACGCTGGCGTAATAGCGCACCGTCTCATGCTTGATCTGCGTGCCGTAGAGCTGGTGGCACACCGATGTGCCCGCGTTCTTGGGGACATGGATGAACAGCACGCCGCTGTCACGGATCGCGTCGATCCGCGCGCGCCGCCGGGCATTGGGGCGGTAGGGGATCGGCGAGCGGGTCAGCCGCTCGGGCACGTCGCTGACGAGGCGGACGCCGAAGGCGGAAGCGATCAGGCGGTTGATGCCGGTCGTGCCGGACTTGCTGGAGGGCGGCTGGTACATGCCGCTCTGGGTAAGGTTGCAAGGTGAGCGCAGGATTTCGCAATGTTGCAACTCAAGCAACCCGCCCCGCACGATGCAGGGCCTGCCTCGAGGCGAGCCGGGGGTGGGGTAGGGCGCCAATTCCTCCCCGAGATTAGGTCGGGGAGGAATTGCCTTACCTGAACGGCGGTTCGTTGCCGCCGCCGTTCACCTGAACGGCGGTTCGTTGCCGCCGCCGTTCACCTGAACGGCGGTTCGTTGAACGCGCGCAGCTTGCGGGAATGCAGGCGGTCTCCCTGTTCGCGCAGCAGGTCGCAGGTGATGAGGCCTATCTTGAGGTGGCTGGCGATCGCTTCCTCGTAGAAGCGGTTGGCCTGGCCGGGCAGCTTGAGTTCGCCGTGCAGCGGCTTGTCCGATACGCAGAGCAGCGTCCCGTAAGGCACGCGGAAGCGGTATCCCTGCGCGCTGATCGTGGCGCTTTCCATGTCGATGCCGATCGCGCGGCTGAGGGAGAAGCGCTTGGCCGATTCGGTGTAGCGCAGTTCCCAATTGCGGTCGTCGGTGGTGACGATGGTGCCGGTGCGCATCCGCTTCTTGAGGTTCGCGCCGCCTTCTCCGCTGACGACTTCGGCCGCCTGCGCCAGCGCGAGCTGCACTTCGGCGATGGCGGGCAGCGGGATCTCGGGCGGCAGCACCGGGTCGAGCACATGGTCGTCGCGCAAGTATGCATGGGCGAGCACGTAGTCGCCGATGCGCTGGCTTTCGCGCAGGCCGCCGCAGTGGCCGATCATCAGCCATGCCTCGGGACGCAGCACGGCGAGGTGGTCGGTGATGGTCTTGGCGTTGGACGGGCCGACGCCGATGTTGACAAGAGTGATACCCGAGCGGTCCTCGCGGATGAGGTGGTAGGCGGGCATCTGGTGGCGGCGCCATGCGGTGTCGGACAGGCGCGCGCGCGCCGCGTCGATCGGCGCGTCGATGTAGAGCCCACCGGCGCCCGAAAGCGCGATGTAGCCGTCCGAACCGACCTGCTGCCCCGCCCAGTCCACGAACTCGTCGACGTAGCGGTGATAGTTGGTGAACAGCACGAAGCGCTGGCAGTGGTCAGGGCTGGTGCCGGTGTAGTGCGCCAGTCGCGCGAGGCTGAAGTCGGTGCGCAGCCCGTCGAACAGCGCGAGCGGGTGCGGTTCGTCCTCGCCCGACAGGAAGGTGCCGTCGGCGATCTCGTCGCCGATCATCGCCAGTTCGGTGCTGGGGAAGTGCGCGGCCAATTCCTGCGGCGTGACGCTGCCGACCGAGACGCCTTCGAGGACGTAGGGGAAGGGGATCTCCTGCGTGGAGGCGGCGACTTCGAACTCCACCTCATACTCGGCCTCGATCAGCGCGAGTTGTTCGGCGAGGTAGTCGGCGAAGAGGTGGGGGCGGGTGACGGTGGTGGCGTAAGTGCCGGCCATTTCGAGCCGCCCGAACGCGCGCGATGCCCGCGCGGCGCGCTCGGTGCCGCGGTAGGTGATGCGCAGCTCCGGATAAGTCCAGAGGCGGTTCGCGCGGCGATCGGCGGGGGGGAGGGTGCCATGCTCGACGAAGGCGGCGATATCGGCCTTGAGGGTGGAGACGGCGGTTTCGTAGACGCGGACCAATTCCGCGAGGGTTTCTGTCATCTTTTGCATGGCCATCTATTACGCATTCCGTGGTGCGGTGCAATAGCGGCCCATGGAGGCGGGGCGATGACGGTGCCTGGCCGTCATTGCGAGCATAGCGAAGCAATCCATGGGCGGGCGTGACGCTGGATTGCTTCGCTATGCTCGCAATGACGAATGTGAGGCTTACAGTTCCAGCGCCAGGTACGTCACCGTCTTGCCGTTCCCCAGCAGCGCCTCGCCCACAGGAGCGAAGCCCAGCGCGGCGTGGAAAGCGTCGGATGCCGGGTTGGGCGGGTCGGAATTGACCTCGCAGACGATGCGCTGGTGCCCGGCGTCACGTGCGGCATCGAAGAGGTGCGCGTAGAGTTGCTTTGCGAGGCCGCGCCCTCGGGCATCGGCGGCCACGACCACGCGGTCGACGTAGACGAAGCTGGCGTAGTTCTCCACGAACCAGCGGTAGTTGGCGCTGTCGTAGGCGGCGCCCGGCGCGAATGCGAGCAGCAGGGCGTCCACCATGCCGACTCGTGCGGCGAGGAAAGCCTCGTCCACCAGCATCGCCATGCGCGCCTCGTCCGCAAAGGAGAGTTCGACGGCATGGGCGTTGTTCAGCGCCAGCATGGCTGCGCGCAAGGATGCGTCGGCGCGGTAGTCGGCGGGGGCGATGGGGTGGATCATGATTTCCTCGCGGTGCTCGCGCTCCGCGCAAGCCGGGACAACGGGAAAAAGGAAAAGCCCCCGTTCCGCTGGGGAACGAGGGCTTTCGTATTCCTCGGATATCCGAAGGAAGGACTTAGGCCTGGGCCTCGCCCTCTTCCTCGGTTTCCTCGACCGCGATTTCGCCGGGTTCGGCGTTCGGGTCGTAGGCTTCGGTGAAGCCCGAGACGTCCTGTTCGAACATCGCGGCCATCACGTCCACGCCCTGCGACTGCAGTTCGGCTTCGTCGGGCGAACGGGCGACGTTCACCTTGACGTTGACCGAAACTTCGGGGTGCAGGTTGACCTTGACGTCGAAGATGCCGAGCGTCTTGATCGGGCGCTCGAGCACGATCATCTGCTTCGACACGCCGGCGCCCTGTTCGTTCAGGCCGTCGACGATGTCGCGGACCGAGACCGAACCGTAAAGCTGGCCCGAGTTCGACGAGGCGCGGATCAGGACGATCTGCTTGCCTTCGACGTTGCCCGAGTTGGCTTCGGCGGCCGAACGACGCTCTGCGTTGTCCGACTCGATCTTGGCGCGGTTGGCTTCGAAGACCTTCTTGTTCGCCTCGTTGGCGCGAAGGGCCTTCTTGTTCGGAAGCAGGTAGTTACGGGCGTAACCGTCCTTGACCGAGACGACGTCGCCGATGGCGCCGAGCTTCTCGATGCGCTCCAGGAGGATGATCTGCATGGGTAGGTCCCTCCCTTACTTCACGATGAAGGGAAGCAGGCCGATGTGGCGGGCACGCTTGATAGCCTGGCCCAGCTCACGCTGCTTCTTGGCGGAAACCGCGGTGATGCGGCTCGGAACGATCTTGCCACGCTCGGACATGAAGCCCTGGAGCAGACGAACGTCCTTGTAGTCGATCTTCGGCGCGTTCTTGCCCGAGAACGGGCAGGACTTGCGGCGGCGGAAGAATGCACGTGCCATGGAAATCAGTTCCCTTCACGTTCGCGACGGCGAGTACGCTCGCGGTCGGTCTTGCGCATCATCACCGAGGGGCCTTCCTCGTGCTCGTCGACGCGGATGGTGACGTAGCGGATGACGTCTTCGTTGATCTGCGTCTGACGCTCGAGCTCGGCGACGACGTCGCCCGAAGCTTCGATGTTGAGCATCACGAAGTGCGCCTTGCGGTTGCGCTTGATCTTGTAGGCGAGATTCTTGAGGCCCCAGGTCTCGGTCTTGACGACCTTGCCCTGGTTCGACTCGACGATCTCGGTGGCGGCGGCAGCAAGCGCATCGACCTGCGCCTGGCTGAGGTCCTGGCGTGCCAGGAACACGTGCTCATATAGAGCCACGGCAGCTTCCTTTATCTAGTCTAACCGATCGCTGGCGACCCGCGGGATTGCGGGGCCCCTCCGGCTTTCTTTCAGTTTCCCCGTGCCACATGGCTGCGGGGAAGGGGCGCCCTTAGCGGATTCGGCGCAGAAAGCAAGGGTAGCGCATGGTGCGCGGAGTTCGAAATTGTCTGACCCTTCGACAAGCTCAGGGTGAGCGGAGTTTGCGTAACAACCTTTTACGCAGGCCAGGCTGAGCTTGTCCAAGCCCCGGGCGCTACCGCAAAGTGAGTGCGTGTAAAGTTGCACATTGCAGTTAAATTGTTGCGTCCCTGAGACAGAGCGTTAGCAAAGCATCATTATCCCCCCTTCGTGAGTCGCAACATAATGAAGAAACCGTATCGTCGCGCCGCGCTGGCGCTTCTCGCCGGCGTTGCTCTTCCGCTGTCCGCTTCGGCGCAAGACGCGGGGCAGGGCACTGGCGCCTCCTCGACCACCAAGGGCGCGACCGCCGATACGGTGACCACGCAGCTTCCCCGTTCGGTCCGTCCGAGCCACTACGACATCACCGTAACCCCCGATGCGCAAGCGATGACCTTCGCGGGCAAGGCGGCAATCACCGTCGATGTGGTCGAGGCGACCAGCACGATCACGCTCCACGCCGCCGACCTCGCGATCGCCAAGGCCGCTCTCGCCACCAAGGCGGGCAAGAAGGCGGGCACGCCCACCGTCGCCATCGATGCGGAGACGCAGACCGCGACCTTCACTTTCGCCAAGCCGATCGCTCCGGGCAGCTACGTGCTGTCGATCGACTACGCGGGCAAGATCAACACGCAGGCGTTCGGCCTCTTCGCGCTCGACTACAAGGCGGCCGACGGCTCGCAGAAGCGCGCGCTGTTCACCCAGTTCGAGAACTCGGACGCGCGCCGCTTCATGCCTTCGTGGGACGAGCCGTTCTGCAAGGCCACCTTCAGCCTGAAGACCGTGGTGCCGACCAGCGAAGTCGCCGTCGGCAACCTGCCGGTCGAGAGCCGCAAGGATCTGGGCAACGGCAAGACCCTCGTCACCTTCGGCACCAGCCCCAAGATGTCGACCTACCTGCTGTTCTTCGGCCTCGGCGATTTCGAGCGCAAGACGAAGATGGCGGGCCAGACCGAAGTCGGCGTGCTGACCAAGAAGGGCGATCTGGCGCAGGCGGACTACGCGCTGAACGCCTCGGCCGATCTGCTGCCGTGGATGAACGAATACTTCGGCGAGAAGTACCCGCTCCCCAAGCTGGACCACATCGCGGCGCCGGGCCGCAGCCAGTTCTTCTCCGCGATGGAGAACTGGGGCGGCATCTTCTACTTCGAGAACGCCATGCTGCTCGACCCGAAGATCGCGTCGAACGCCCTTCGCGAGCGTATCTTCACCGTCGTCGCGCACGAGATGGCGCATCAGTGGTTCGGCGATCTCGTCACGATGTCGTGGTGGGACGATCTGTGGCTGAACGAGGGCTTCGCCTCGTGGATGGAGAGCCTCGCCACCGCGAAGTTCCACCCCGAGTGGCACCCGGAGCTCTCCGCACTCGGCTCGCGCGAGGCGGCGATGGCGCAGGATGCCTATGCCACCACGCACCCGGTCATCCACCACATCGCGACGGTGGAGGAGGCCAGCCAGGCCTTCGATTCGATCACGTATTCCAAGGGCGAGTCGGTCATCCGCATGCTGGAGGCCTACGCCGGTTCGGACCAGTGGCGCGCAGGCGTGCAGGCCTACATGGCGCGCTACAACCATTCGAACACCGTCACCGACGACCTGTGGCGCGAGATCGACAAGACCTCGGGCAAGCCGATCAGCGAGATCGCGCACGACTTCACGCTCCAGCCGGGCATCCCGCTGGTGAAGGTGACGGCAAGCTGCGCGGCGGGTTCCACAACGCTGGCGCTGGAGCAGGGCGAGTTCACCCGCGACCGTGCCGACAAGCAGCCGCTGAACTGGCGCGTGCCGGTTCGTGCAGCGGGCCAGGGCGGTCAGGCCGAGACGCTGCTGCAGGGCAAGGGCGCGCTCAAGGTCGCGGGTTGCGGCCCGGTCGTCGTCAACGCGGGCCAGTCGGGCTACTACCGCGTGCTCTATGATGCGAAGACCTTCGCCGGTCTCGCCAAGGGCATCGCCACGGTGCAGCCGGTCGACCAGCTCGGCATCCTGAACGACGCGGTCGCGCTCGGCTATGCGGGCAACCAGCCGATGGCCGACATGCTCGACCTCGTTAAGAACCTGCCCGCCGATGCCTCGCCGCAGGTGATGGAGCGTGCGGCCAGCGTCATCGGTGGCCTCGCCGATTTCGCCAAGACCGATCCCAAGCGCAAGGCGGCGCTTTCGCGCTTCGCCTCGGCGCGCCTGCTGCCGGTGCTGAACGCCCTCGGCTGGACCCCGAAGGCCGACGAGCAGGCGACTGCGGGCGATCTGCGCGCGTCGCTGATCGAGACGCTGGGTGGCCTCGGCGAGCCCACGGTGGTGGCCGAGGCGCGTCGCCGCTTCGCCGATCCCGCCTCGATAAATCCGTCGGTCAAGGTTGCCGTGCTGACCGTCGTTGCCAAGAACGCCGACGCGCAGACCTGGGACGCGCTGCACAAGATGGCGCAGGAAGAGACTTCGGCGCAGGTGCGCACGACGCTCTATTCGCTGCTCGGCCGTGCCGAGGACACGACGCTGACGCAGAAGGCGCTGGCGCTTTCGCTCACCGACGAGCCGGGCGTGACCACCAGCCCGGTCATCATCAGCTCGGTCGGTGCGGCGCACCCGGAGCAGGCGTTCGACTTCGTGCTGGCGAACTACGACGCGGTGATGAAGCGCGTCGACGTCTCGGGCGCGACCCGCTACGTCGGCCGCCTCTCGGCCGGCAGCGGCGATCCGGCGATGGTCGGCAAGCTCGACGCTTATGCCAAGGCCCACCTCGCCGCCGGTTCGCGTCGCCCGGTGGACGAGGCGATCGCCAAGATCCAGGACCGCGTGAAGGTCGGTCAGACGCGACTTCCCGAAGTCGACGCCTGGCTGGCGAAGTCTGGCTACTGAGCTATAGAGGGGAGGGGCCGCGAGGCCTCTCCCTTTTTCTTTCGTCATTGCGAGCGTAGCGAAGCAATCCACGGATGCCCGGCGCCTCTGGATTGCTTCGCTACGCTCGCAATGACGAGATGGTATTCAGGCCATCGCGAGGATCATGTTCCGCACTTGCGGATAGACCTCGCGCTCCCACTTCGAGCCCGAGAACACGCCGTAGTGGCCCACTCCCGGCTGGAGGTGGTGGCGCTTCAGGTGCGGGCGCAGGCTGGTGCAGAGCAAGTGCGCCGCCGCCGTCTGGCCGACCGCGCAGATGTCGTCCCGCTCGCCCTCGACGGTGAGCAGCGCGGTCTTGCGGATCGCCGCGCAGTCCACCTTTCGCCCGCGATGCGTGAGTTCGCCGCGCGCCAGTTGCGCCTGCTGGAACACCTTGTCGATCGTCTCCAGATAGAACTCGGCGGTCATGTCGAGCACGGCGAGGTACTCGTCGTAGAAGTCCTCGATCTTCGCCGCCTCGGCCATCTCCAGATCGGCGAGGTGCTGGTAGAGCTTGCGGTACTGCGCGTTATGCCGCCCCATGTTCATCGACATGAACGCGGTGAGCTGGATGAAGCCCGGATAGACCTTCCGCCCTGCGCCCTTGTAGCGCCACGGCACGGTGTGGATCAGGTTGCTCTCGAACCAGTCGTAGCTCTGCGCGTTGGCCAGTTCGTTCACCACCGTCGGCGATTCGCGCACGTCCACCGGGCCGCCGAGCAGCGACATCGTGCGCGGCTGGCAGGGATCGTCGTTCTGCGCCATCACCGCCACCGCCGCCAGCACCGGCACGCAGGGCTGGCACACCGCAAGGACGTGCGCCCCGCGCCGCCCCACTGCACCGTCTTCCGGATCGCCCAGTTCCTGAAGGAACCGGATCACGTAGTCGATGTAGTCCTCCAGCCCGAACCGGCCCGCCGAAAGCGGCACGTCGCGGGCGTTCTTCCAGTCGGTGATGTAGACGTCGTGGTCGCGCAGCAGCGTCTCCACCGTATTGCGCAGCAACGTGGCAAAGTGGCCCGATAGCGGTGCGACGACCAGCACCTTGGGCTGCGGCGCACTGACTTCCGGCTTGGCGAAATGCAGCAGGTCGCCGAACGGCAGGTCGAGTGCGACCTGTTCGACCACCGGGGTCATCGCATTGCCGGACAGCACCTCGTCGATGCCGTAGGGCGGGCGACTGTGCGTGATCGTCGCCTTGTCGAACGTCTCGGCCAGCGCGAAGAAGCGGCGCGCCATCGGCATCTTTTCCGCGCCGCCCAGGAACTTGTCGCGAAAGCCGGTGGCGGCGCGCGCGGCCATGCGGGCCGGCGTCATCGCGTCGCAATACGCCTGATAGGCCTGGTAGAGCATCCGCAGAACCCCTTTGAACCTCGCGATTCGCGCCCTCACGATTCGGACAGGGAAGCGCAAACGGTTGTGGATTCATGCTGCGCTGCATCATAAGCTGATGCAAGCTAAACGAAGGGGCAGGGCGGATGACCGATACCGAAGCCACGCTGACGATATCCAGCAAGACCTATTCGGCCTGGTCGCTGCGCGGCTGGCTGCTGTGCCGCCTCGCCGGGCTTGAGGTTGCGGAGAAGACCGTCGCCAACGACGCCGCCAACCGCGCCGAACTCCTGCTGCTGTCGCCTTCCGTACTTGTGCCCCGCCTCAGCTATCGCGGCGCGAGTGTCTGGGACACGCTCGCCATCGCGGAGTTCCTGAACGAGCAGTTCCCTGATGCCCAGATGCTTCCGGCGGACCCGATCGCGCGGGCGCACTGCCGGTCGATCTCGGGCGAGATCCACTCGGGCTTCACCAACTTGCGCTCGGCCCTGCCGATGAACCTCAAGGTGAAGCACGAGAGGTTCCCCGTCTTCTCCGGCGCGCGCCCGGATATCGAGCGGATCGAGGCGATCTGGCTGGAATGCCTCGACCGCTACGGCGGGCCGTTCCTGTTCGGCGATACGCCCACCGTGGCCGATGCGATGTACGCGCCGGTGACGACACGCTTCGTCAGTTACGCCGTCGCCCTGCCGCCCGCCTGTGCCGCCTATTGCGATACCATCGCCGACTGGGCGCCGATGCGCGAATGGATCGCCGCGGCAAAGGCGGAGCCGGAGGAGATGGAAGAACTCGACGTCGAGTTCTGAAGCCACGTCGTCCCGGGCTCGACCCGGCACCGCTGGCTGCCTTTAGGTGAGTGCTATCTGCGGGGGCTTCGACAAGCTCAGCCTGAGCGGTGTTGATAGATCAGCTCTAAATCCGCTCAGGCTGAGCCTGTCGAAGCCCCCACGAAAACACCCGGCGGCCATTGCTGACCGCCGGGCATCCGGCCTTCCGGGACGGGGAAGGCATTCCAAGGTGTCTCTTAGCGCAGCAGCGAGAGGACGTTCTGCTGGCTCTGGTTGGCCTGAGCGAGCATGGCGGTGGAGGCCTGCGAGAGGATCTGCGCCTTGGCCATCTGCGTGGTCTCGGACGAGTAGTCCGCGTCCTCGATGCGGCTGCGGGCGTCCGACAGGTTGGTGACCGTGTTGGTCAGGGTGTTGATCGCCGATTCGAGGCGGTTCTGGCCGGCGCCCAGCGAGGCGCGGGTGGCGTTCACGTCGGTCAGCGCGGCATCGACATTGGTCAGCGTCGTCGCGGCAAGCGCGGCGGTCGTCACGTCGAGCGCGGTGGCCGAAACCTTGGTGCCGTCGATCGCCTTGGAGGTCAGCGTGACCTGCTGGCCGCCTTCCGAAACCCATTATCAACGCGATGAGCCGGAGACGCCGCAAAAAGGCCCGGCTGACGCCGGGCCTTTCCCACTCCATCACGGCACGATCACGAAGTCCGGGTTCGACACCGCAAACACAGCCTCACGATCCGGCGCAGGCGGATAGATCCACACACCGTTGATCTCCTGCTTGAGCTTCTTGCCCTCTTCGCGGGTAAGGTGGACCTGCCGGTCCCAGCCCTCCGTATAGAGCGCACCCCAGGCGCCGAGGTCGAGGCAGGTTACGTACTTGGGCTGGCTGTAGGGGTGCAGCGGCAGGTCGACCAGTTCGGCGGCGGCATTGTGACCCGCGACACGACCGAGGCTCAGCGCATGCTGGCAGGACATGACGGTGAAGTTGCCGATGTCGTCGGTGGCGGCCTTCACGGTATCGCCGGTGACGAAGACGCCGGGCGCCTCGGGAGCGCGCAGGAAGGCATCGCCCAGCACGCGACCGGTTGCGTCATGCTCGCCGGGAACCTGCGCGGCGAGGGGATGGGCGCGCATGCCTGCGGACCAGACAACCGTCGCCGCCTCGATCCGCGAGCCGTCGGAGAGGGTGACGCCTGCGGCGTCGACCGCCGTGACGCGGACGCCGGGGCGCTGCTCGATGCCCATCTCGTCGAGCGCATCGCGCACGATCTCGGCAGCGTCTGCGCCCATCTCGGCAGCGATCTGTTCGGCGGGATCGACGATGACGACGCGGATCGCTGCATCGGCGCCGAGCACTTCGCGCAGGCGCTCGGGCATTTCCGCCGCGCCTTCAAGGCCGGTGAAGCCGCCGCCGACCACCACGACCGTGCCGCGCGCCTCATCGGTTCGGGCCGCCAGCAGCCTGAGATGGGCATCGAGGCGCTGCGCCGCATGGAGCTGATCGACGTTGAAGGCATATTCCTCGATCCCCGGCACGGGCGGAGTGGCGAGGCGGCTGCCTGTGGCGAGGACGAAGCGGTCCCAGCAAATGGTCTCGACCGTACCGTCGTTGCGGGTGATCGTGGCCGCCCTATCATCCGCGCCGATGTCCGAGACGATGCCCGGCACGAAGCGCGCACCGACCGCCGCAAGCAACGCCGAGATGTCGGGGTTCATGTTCTCCAGCACGGCTTCATAGAGGCGCGGGCGGATCACCAGCGTCGGGCTGGGCGAGACGACGACGATCTCAATGTCGTCCTCCCGGCCCGCGAGCGATACGGCGCGGGCGGCCGAAAGGGCGGCCCAGACTCCGGCGAATCCGGTGCCGGCGATGAGGATGGTCTGCTTGTTCATGGCTCTTCTCCTTCGTGTGTGCCGGACGCGCTTCATCGTTCCGGGAAGCACGTCGCCGTGGATGCGGCGCACACGTTCCGGTGCTTTCCCGGTGCGTCCGGCAGGAAGCCGAGAAAGGTGTTCGGGGATCAGGGACGGCGCGCAGTCACGCGCCCGACTTCACCGTGTCAGGAAGGTCCGTCGCGCTTCGGGCGGCCTGAGCGGGCGGTGCGGGTGTTCTGGCGGTCCCCCGCCCAGTCGCGGAAATCGCTGAAGAAGCTCTCCGGCGCCTTGCGACCGAAGCGAGTGGCGACATCGCCGAGCGTCTGCGCGGCAAGCGCATCGCGCATGGCCTTCTCGGCCTGAAGCATGACGGCATGGACCGCGCAGGTTCCGGCAGTCGCCCAGCCCGGCGCGGTGCCGCCGAACAGGGCGCAGCGGCCGCGCACTTCCTGGCAATCGAACAGCGGCTTGTCGCCTTCGATGGCATCGACGATCTGGAGGAACGTGATCTCCTGCGCCGGGCGGCCGAGGCGATAGCCGCCGCGCACGCCTTCGTTGGCGGCGACGATCCCGGCCTTCTCCAGCTTGGGGAAGATCTTCGCCAGGAAGCTGGGCGAGATGCCCTGAAGCTCGGCGATCTCACGGCTGCTCAGCGCCCGCGTCTCGTCGTCGACGAGCCAGAGGAGGCCGTGGATCCCGTATTCGACGCTGGTGGTGATGTGTGCCATGAACACGGAGTTACTCAATCCGCGTTATTGAGTCAAACATAAAACGACGACTATTTTAGTCCTCGTTATTTATCTCCGAAGCCCATGCGAAAAGGGCGGGCCCTTGCGGACCCGCCCCTAATTGCGCCGAAGCGGTGTGGCTGTCTGGTTCAGCCGCGCGCCTTGCCGAAGGCGACGATCTGGAGCAGGCCGCCGGCAATCGCGATGTTCTTGAAGAAGTGGATGAACTGGTTCTGGTCGGCCAGGTTGTTGTGGAAGAAGACCGCGGTTGCGACGCTGAACAGCGCGATCACTACCGCGACGGTGCGGACGCGGTAGCCGACGATCAGCAGCGCGCCGCCGACCAGTTCGACGACGATCGCGGCAGCCAGCGCCACGGCGGGGAGCGGCAGGCCGACAGAAGAGATGTAGGCCATCGCGCTGGCGGGATCGGTGATCTTGGAAATGCCGCTGAGGATGAAGATCGCGGCGATCAGCACGCGGCCGACGACGGGCAGCCAGGCTTCGAGCGAATTCGAGACGGCGGGAGCAGTTTGCGCATTGGTGGTCATGATGGAACTCCGGCGATGATGGAGGGGATCGAGTTGGCTTCGACGATCCGGGGATCGTTCTGATGCCGCCAAGATGGTCCACATCCGGGGTCCAAAATAGTGCGATAAATCGCGATCACATGTGCAAGAAAGCCGAACAGATATCCCCGCAGGGTCGGTCAGCCCTGGGGCAGTTCCGCCGCGTACAAAGTGATCTGACCGTGGAGGCCGTCCTCGGAGGACTGGCCCACCCAAATGTCGAACACGCCCGGCTCCGCCAGCCGCCGGTTGCCCGCGCCGACGAATTCGAGGTCCGCGCGCGCCAGCGTGAAGCGCACGGCCCGGCTTTCGCCCGGCTCCAGCGTCACGCGCTCCATCTTCTTGAACTCGCGGATCGGGCGGGTGCGGCTCGCCACGCGGTCGCGGATGTAGAGTTGCACGGTCTCGCTGCCGCGTCGCTTGCCCTTGTTGGTCAGGCGCGCGGTGATCGTCACGCTTTCGTCCCAGCGCAAGGCGGGATCGGAAAGCTGCAGCCGGTCGAGCGCGAACTGCGTGTAGCTGAGGCCGTGGCCGAAGGGATAGCGCGCGCTATTGTCGGTCGTCGCGTAGCGGGCCTTGTACTCGGTGCTGCCTCTGGCCAGCACGGGGCGGCCGGTGGACTTGCGGTCGTAGAAGAATGGCTCCTGCCCGGACTCCCACGGGAAACTGACCGGCAGCTTGCCCGAGGGATCGACCTTGCCGAACAGCACGTCGGCGATGGCGTTCCCGGCCTCGGAGCCGAGGAACCACGTCGCCAGCACCGCATTCGCGTTTGCCACGCCGCCGTGGATCGCCAGCGCGCGGCCGTGGCGCAGCAGGACGACGGTGGGCTTCTTCACCGCCGCCACCGCATCGGCGAGGGCTTGCTGGGCGGGCGGGATCTCGATGGTGGTGCGCGACTGCGCCTCGCCCGACATGTCCTGCGCCTCGCCCACGGCAAGGATCACGATGTCCGCGTCCTTCGCCGCCTTCACGGCGACCTCGATGCCACCGTCGATGGCGTCTTGGATGCCGCAGCCGGGCATGACGGAGAGCAGTTCCGCGTCGCCCATCGCCTCGCGCAGCCCGCTGGCGACGTCGATGCCCTTGCCGGGGTCGCCATAGAAGGCCCATGGGCCGTAGAGGTTGGTCTTGTCCTCCCCGAACGGCCCGATCAGCGCGATCTTCTGCTTCCTGCCCGCATCTAGCGGCAGCACGCCGTCGTTCTGGAGCAGGACGATGGAGCGCGCGCCCGCCTCGCGCGCAAGGGCGCGGTGGCCCGAGGTCTCGATGCGGCTCTTCTCGGCGTTCTCGTCCAGCGAGCGCCAGGGGTTGTCGAACAGGCCCATGGCCATCTTCACGTAGAGGATGCGCCGCACCGCCACGTCCACGGTGCCCATCGGCACCGCGCCACTCTTCACGAGGTCGGGGAGGTAGCGGATGTAGAGCCCGCTCTGCATCGACATGTCGACGCCCGCCAGCACCGCGAGGCGCGCCGCGTCGCGTTCGTCCTCGGCAAAGCCGTGGGCGATCAGTTCCTCGTCCGCCGTGTAGTCGGAGAAGACGAAGCCGTGGAAGCCCATCTCGCCGCGCAGGATATCGGTGAGGAGCGTGCGGTCGGCGGTGGCGGGGACGCCGTTGATCTCGTTGAAGGCCGCCATCGTCGTCAGCGCGCCCGCGCTGAAGCCCGCGCTGAACGGCGGGAGGTGGGTTTCGCGCAGGGTCTCGTCGCTGATATCGACGTTGCCGTACTCCAGCCCGCCCGCGACGGCGCCATAGGCCGCGAAATGCTTGGGGCAGGCGAGCAGGGAATCGTCCTTGCGCAAGTCGCGCCCCTGGAACCCGCGTATCCGCGCCGCCGTCAGCAGAGAGGTCAGCGTCACGTCCTCGCCCGCGCCCTCGACCACGCGGCCCCAGCGCTGGTCGCGCGCAACGTCGGCCATCGGCGCGAAAGTCAGGTGCAGGCCCGCGGCCGTCGCCTCTATCGCCATGGCGCGCGCGGTGCGCTGGGCAAGGCCGGGGTCGAAGCTGGACGCCTCGCCAAGAGGCACCGGGAAGATCGTCTTGAGGCCGTGGATAACGTCGCCCGCGAAGAGCAGCGGGATGCCGAGGCGGCTGCCGTTGACCGCCAGTTCCTGCGCCTTGCGCGCACCCGCCACGCCGATGCCGTTGAACAGGCAGCCGACGCGGCCCTTGCGGATCTCGTCCGAGAGGCGCTTCTCGTCCTGGATGCCAACCTGGGGATTGGGCGGGTTGAAGGGGCGGAAGCTGTCGGCAAGGCAGGTCATCTGCCCGGCCTTCTCCTCGATCGTCATGCGCTTGATGAGATCGTCGACGCGCGCCACTTCGGCGGCGGCGAGTGCCCTGAACGGCAGTCCGGATGCGATGGCGCTGGCGATGATGCCGGAAAGAACGGTGCGGCGGTCTAGGTTCATGAACTCGTGAAGGCTGGTGCGTCGACTTGTCCCGAGAAGTCGCGGTAGGCCAGTTTGTTGCATTGCGGCAAGTATCCGAACGGGCAATGGCATTCGGCCCGCCGCGCCGCAGATGCCGCTCGGCGCGCGGCAATGCTTCGATACGCGACAGGTACGAAGGTTCAGACCATCGGGCTCTGCCGACCGCCCCGATGGTGCAGCAGCGCGTCGAGCACCTCCAATGCGCGGGCAAGCCGGTGACGGTCGAGGCTGCCGCCGATCGACAGCCGCACCGCGCCGGTGCCCTGCGTCGGATCGACCGCGAACTGCTCGCCGGACACCACCGAGACGCACAGCGGACGCAAACCGCCGATGACTTCGTAGGGCTGGATACCCCTCAGCGGCACCCAGAGGTGATACCCGGCCTGCGCGGCGCGGTAGCTTCCGGCAGGCAGGTGCGCGGCGACGATGCGCTGGCGTTCGAGGCATTCCTCGCGCACTTCGCTCACCAGCCGCTCCCAGGTGCCGTCGCCCAGCCAGCGGGTGCAGACCGCAAGGTTGATCGGCGGCGGCATGATCGTCGTCTCGTGCGTGTCGGCAGCCAAGGTCAGCGCATCGCGCAAGTGCGGCGCGCGCAGGTAGGCGATGCGCAGCGCCGGGGAGACGAGCTTGGACAGGCTGGCGACATGCCACGTCCGTTCGGGCGCCAGTGCCGCCAGAGAAAGGGGCGCGGCGGGATCGAGGCGCGAATAGGGATCGTCCTCGATGATGCGCACGTCGTGGCGGCGGGCGATCTCGACGATGCGGGCGCGGCGCTCGGTAGACAGCGTGGCGGTCGTCGGGTTCTCGTTGTCGGGGACGAGGTAGATCGCCCGCACCGCCTCGCGTTCGCAGGCGGCGGCGAAGGCATCGGGGTCTATCCCGCCCTCGTCCGCCGCGAGCGGGACCAGCCGGACGCCGCGACGGCGACAGATCGCGCTCCAGCCCGGATAGACGAACGGCCCTGTACAGACCGCATCGCCGGGCTGGAGCACCGCGCTCGCCACCGCGTGGAGCGCCGTCTGCGCGCCGCTGGTGACGAGGACATTGTCCTCCGACGCCGCGATGCCCGAGGCCGCCAGCCACCGCGCGCCCGCCAGCCGATCCTCCGGCGCGCCGCCTGCGGGCTGGTACTGCATCCGGTTCGCACCTGCAGGACCGTTCAGCACCTCCTGCACGCCTTGCGTGAAGGCGGCGGCGAAGCTGGTGCGCTGCGGGATCGGCGGCAGGTTCATGCCGGTGTCGAACGGCTCCACCTGCGCGCCGACGCCCGGCCGCTCGCGCACGAAGCTGCCGCGCCGGCCTTCCGCCTCGATCAGCCCCTGCCGCCGCGCCTCGGCATAGCCGCGCGTCACCGTGCCCAGATCGATCCCTAGCGCCTCTGCCAGTTCGCGCTGCGGGGGCAGGCGGTCGCCCGCAGCCAGCCGCCCGCTGTCGACATCGCGCGCGATGGCCTCGCTGATCGCGAGATAGAGCGGGCCTTGCGTCGCGCTCAAGCTGGGTCGCCAAATTTGCGTCACGGTTTGCATTGACTTTGTATGCATACAAAACCCATATGGGGCAACAGTCGATTCCCACAATGCCGGAAAAACGCATCATGGCTGACCAGGACCCCCACCGCGCAACCAAAGGCAGCTGGATATTCCACTGCGGCCTCAAGGGGTTGTGCCCTCACTGCGGAAAAGGCGCGATGTTCCGAAAGTGGCTCAAGCTGCAGGACAAATGCCCCAGCTGCGGCCTCGACTACGGCTTCGCCGCACCCGACGACGGCCCGGCGTTCTTCTCGCTGTGCATCGTCGCCTTCCCGCTGACCTTCTTCGCAGTGTGGCTGCAAGTCCGCTTCGAGCCGCCGTTCTGGGTCCATCTGCTGACCTCGTTCCCGCTGCTCGGCGTTGGTTGCGTGCTGCCGCTGCAGTACATCAAGGGCTGGCTGGTCGCCTCGCAATACGTGAATAAGGCGCAGGAGGCGGGCACGGAGAAGCTCTGGGCCGACCTCAACGCCCGCGCATCGCAGGACCGCGAATGAACGCCGCCGCCTCATCAGCCGCGTCGATGGCGCGCGAGTTCGCCGCCGGATACCTCGGCGCTATGGGCCGCGCGGACCTTGCCCGCATGGTGCTCGACGGCGAGGGGGACGACTTCGCCGAGGTGCAGGCCGCCTCCTCGCTGCTCGACCGCCAGGCCGAGCGCCTCGCCCGCTACGAACAGGCGCTGGCGCTCTATGCCGACGCGGACTTCTGGGACGACGCCCTACCCGGCGGCGCGCTCGCCGCGCATGACGGCGGCGAGATGGCGCGCAACGTCCTTTCGGGAAAGCCCGCCTTCTTCCACCGCGACTGAAACTTCCTGACCGCAAGCCTTGACGCTCCCCGCCTCGACAGGCACAGACGTTTATGCGAATAATTCGCAATAGCGCTCGTTAATTCCTGCATAGGGGGCCGTCATCCGTCCTGCGTCCATATCTTCTGGCAAATCCGGCGGCATCTCCACCGGCATCGCCGCCGCCCTGCTCGCGCTGGCGATGGCGGCAAGCCCCGCGCTCGCCCAGCCGCCCATCGCCAAGGCGCAGACGGCGACCACCTTCGAGCAGGACCGCGCCGACATCCTCGCCATGGCGGGCACTTACAAGGTGCGCTTCGACATGCAGGAGACGACGCCGTGGGTCGCGGGCTACACCCCGCTCGAACGCAAGATTTCCGGCGGCAACGAAGTCGTGCGCGTGATCGAGGATACGGGTCGCCACATCGCCCTCCAGCACCTGCTCGTCGTCGAGCACGGCGGCGAGACGATGGTCATCAAGCACTGGCGGCAGGACTGGGACTACGAACCCGCCCGCGTCCTCGTCTACGACGATGCGAGCGCGTGGAAGTGGGAAGCCATCCCTGAGAAATTCCGCAAGGGCCGCTGGTCGCAGACGGTCTATCAGGTGGACGATTCCCCGCGCTACGGCGGTTGGGGCGCGTTCGACACCGAAGGCGGCGTGCGGCGCTGGCGCTCCAACTGGACCTGGCGCCCGCTCGCCCGGCGCGACGCGGTGCGCCATCCGGTCTACGACCGCTACCTCTCGATCAACCGCCACCAGAACACGCCCGACGGGTGGATCCACTGGCAGGACAACACCAAGCTCGGCCTCAAGGACGGCAAGCTGGCGCCGGTCGTGCAGGAATTCGTGCTCAACACCTATACCCGCTTCGACGGCTACAATGTGAAGGCCGCGGACGACTACTGGGCGGCGACGAAGGACTACTGGGCCGCGATCCGCGCCGAATGGGCGAAAGTGGCGGAGAGCAAGGGCGGCATCGCCGTGACCGAGGAGGCCGAGACCGGCACCGTCATCAGCGGCCGCCTGCTCGAGATCGCCGACGAGATCCAGTCCGGCAAGACCGACACCACAAGGGCGCTGGTCGAAGCGCGCAGGCTGATCTCCGAAAACACCCGGAAGCTGTAGGAGGCGATAACCCCGTGTACGACTTCATTGACCGCCCCGTCACCGAACTCGACAACGACGGCCGCTTCCTGCTCTGGGCGATGCGCGGGTGGGTGCATTCGGCGGCGAAGGGCAACTGCCCGGCGCAGTCGCTGGGCCGCGCCTTCGCGGGTCACAACGCGACCACCGTGCTGCCCGACTTCCACATGGCGATGTCGCTCATCAGCCGCCGCGCCACCGAGCGCGTGATGCTGGCGCCGATGGGCTGCCACCGCATCTGCGAGCACGAGGCCTTGCTCCTTGCACTTTGGCGCGATGTCGGTATAGGCCGCCGCGAAAACGTGCGCGCGACTCTCGCGCATGTCGTGCCATGCGACACGGTCGCCGCGGTCGCACAGGCCATGTGCCGCGCCAGCGCCGCAATGACCATCGCAGGCTTCGGCATCGCACTGATAAACCCGCCCGCCTGACCAGTTGATATGTATCGAGGACCGATGTTGATGAGCGATAGCAAGGCCGAAGCCGCCACTCTTGATACGTCTGCGGCGCCTGCCACCGTTCTGGAGCCCACCGGCGCGCTCAGCGTGGAGACCGTGCTGTCGGTCCATCACTGGAACGAGCACCTCTTCAGCTTCAAGATCACCCGTCCGGCCTCGTTCCGCTTCCGCTCGGGCGAGTTCATCATGATCGGCCTGCAGGGCGACAACGGCAAGCCGCTGCTGCGCGCCTACTCGATCGCCAGCCCGTCGTGGGCGGAGGAGATCGAGTTCCTGTCGATCAAGGTCGAGGACGGCCCGCTGACCTCCAAGCTCCAGCTGATCCAGCCGGGCGACCAGATCTACCTCGGCCGCAAGCCCACCGGCACGCTCGTCACCGACGCGCTCTCGCCGGGCAAGCGCCTGTTCCTGTTCGGCTCGGGCACCGGCCTCGCGCCGTTCCTGTCGCTGATCCGCGACCCGGACGTCTATGAATGCTTCGAGCAGGTCGTGGTCGTCCACTCGGTCCGCCGCGTGTCGGACCTCGCCTTCCGCCAGGAGCTGGAAAGCCAGCTCGCGGGCGACCCGCTGTGCGAAGACCAGGCGCTGCTCCAGCTCAGCTACGTGCCCACCGTCACGCGCGAGCCTTTCCACACCACCGGCCGCATCCAGACCCTGATCGAGACCGGCCGGATGTTCGAGGGCCTGAAGGGCGAAGCCCGCCTCGACCCAGCGACCGACCGCGTGATGCTCTGCGGCTCGATGGCGATGAACAAGGACATCGCCTCGATGCTCGAGGGCCTCGGCTTCGTCGAGGGCTCGAACAACAAGCCCGCCGATTTCGTGATCGAGCGCGCGTTCGTAGGGTAATCTGGCGTCGGGTAATCCGGCGTCGGCTGATTTTCAGTCCTGACGATGCAAGAGCGGCCTGCCCGAAAGGGCGGGCCGTTTTCGTTTGGGGGGCGGGTTATGCCCTTCCCCCTTACCTTCGTCATTGCGAGCGCAGCGAAGCAATCAACGGTCGGCCCGCGACGCTGGATTGCTTCGCTGCGCTCGCAATGACGAACGGTAGCGTGCCGTTCACCCGTGCGCCGCCACCCAATCCTTCAACGCATCGTCGATCCGCGCCTGCCAGCCCGGCCCGGTCGAGCGAAAGTGCGCGATCACTTCGGGCGAAAGCCGGATCGTCGTGCTCACTTTGGTCGGTGCCTTCTGAACGCCGCGGCGCCTGATAGTCTTTGCAAGGTCAGGAAATGCCTCCGCGAAAGGCACTGCCTTTGCGAAGTCCTCCTCGGACCATTCGGGGTTGTCGCTGACCGCATCCATGTCGGCCTGCGTGTATTTGGGCTTGCTCACTGGATCAACCTCCGTTCCTTCGTGCTCGCGGGCCGGGCCGAAACGAGCGAAACGCCCTCGGTCCCGAGGGTCATGAAGATCACGGCGATGACGCCGTCCATCCGTCCGATCGCTGCATAACGGCCATCTTTGGCCTGCCGGATCAACGCGGAAGCAAAGAACTCCTCGGTGACATCGGCAAAATCAATGCCATGCTTGGCGAGATTGGCGATGCGCTTCGGCTCGTCCCACACGATGATCATACTCAGATTGTAATTACGATTTATGTCAATGGCAAGCCACTCGGCTTTCGCGAAAGCTCCCCCGGAACCGCGCCGCCCCCACGCGTGTTAGCGCATGCAGCATCATGCAGGAGGCATCGCATGTCACAGGGGCCAGCAGCCGAAGATTTCTCCTTCTCCCGTCCCGAGCGGATGATCCACGAACTCGGCGCCGAATATACCGGCGAGGGTACGCATTTCGGGGTGTTTTCCGAGAATGCCGAAGCCATCGAGCTATGCCTGTTCTCCGACGACGGCACCGAGGAGACCGCGCGGCTCGAACTCCCCTCGCGCGAGGGGTCGATATTCTCCGGCTACCTGCCCGGGGTTAAGCCCGGCCAACTCTACGGGCTGCGCGCCCATGGGCCTTACGATCCGGCGAGCGGCCACCGCTTCAACCCCAACAAGCTGCTGCTCGATCCCTATGCCCGCGAAGTCTCGGGCGCGGTGAAGTGGGACGATGCGCTGTGGGGTTATGACCTGACGACCGGTGACGACACCACTTTCGATACCCGCGATTCCGCGCCCTTCATGGTCAAGAGCGTGGTGCAGGACCCCGATTTCGACTGGGAGGGCGACAAGTCCCTCTCCCGCCCCTGGACCGAAACGATCATCTACGAGGCCCATGTCCGCGGCCTGACGATGACGCACCCGGACGTGCCCGAGGCCCTGCGCGGCACCTATGAGGGAATGGCGAGCGAGCCGATCCTCGATCACCTGCGCAAGCTCGGCGTCAGCGCCATCGAACTGCTGCCCAGCCAGTTCTTCCTCGACGACCGGATGCTGCTGGACAAGGGGCTGTCGAACTACTGGGGCTACCAGACGCTCGGCTTCTTCGCGCCCGAGCCCCGCTTCCTGCGCAACGGCGACCTCGCCCCGCGCGCGATCCGGCAGTTCAAGGACATGGTGAAGCGGTTCCACAAGGCCGGAATCGAGGTCATCATGGACGTGGTCTACAACCACACCGCCGAGGGTTCCGAGCGCGGGCCGACGATGTGCTTTCGCGGTCTCGACAACGCCAGCTACTACATGCTGAGCCCCGAGAACCCCCGCTTCAGCTTCGACAACACCGGCACCGGCAACACGCTGGCGGTCGCGCATCCGATGGTCATGCGGATGGTGCTCGATTCCCTGCGGTACTGGGTGCAGGTGATGCACGTCGACGGGTTCCGCTTCGACCTCGCCTCGACGCTGGGGCGCGAGCAGACCGGGTTCGACCGCGAGGGCGGCTTCTTCGACGCGATCCGGCAGGATCCTATCCTGGCGGGCGTCAAGCTGATCGCCGAGCCGTGGGACATTGGGATGGGCGGCTATCAGGTCGGCGGCTTCCCCCACCCCTTCCGCGAATGGAACGACAAGTTCCGCGACGACGTGCGCGCGTTCTGGCGCGGGGACGAGGGGCTGGTGGGCGACATCGCCCAGCGCCTGATCGGCTCCCCCGTCCAGTTCAACCACTCCGACCGCGGCGCGACGAGTTCGATCAACTTCCTCGCCGCGCATGACGGGTTCACGCTGATGGACACCGTCTCCTTCAACGAGCGCCACAACGAGGCGAACGGCGAGGGCGGCGCCGACGGGCACGACAACAACCTGTCCGACAACATGGGCGTGGAGGGCGACACCGACGACAAGGGCATCGTCGCCGCCCGCGCCCGCCGCCGCCGCGCCATGGTGGCGACGCTGATGGTCAGCCAGGGCGTGCCGATGCTCCTGTCCGGTGACGAGATCGGCAACGGCCAGCAGGGCAACAACAACGTCTACTGCCAGGACAACGAACTGAGCTGGCTCAACTGGGGCAGGAAGGACGACCAGTTCCTCGACTTCTGCGCGAAGATGATCGCCCTGCGCCGCCAGTACCCCGTGCTCGCGCAGGAGAACTTCCTGATGGGCGAGACCGGCGACAACGAGCGCGTCGAGATCGCATGGTTCCAGCCGGACGGCCGGGCGATGGATCAGGAACTGTGGAGCCAGCAGGGCCTGCGCGTGCTGGGCCTGCTCATCGACTATTCGACGCGCGAGGTCTTCCTCGACGGTGGGCGGCCGCTGTTCACCGTGGTCAACGCGGGCGACGGCCTCGACTTCAAGCTGCCCGAGGGCGAATGGGTCCGCGTGCTCGACACCGCGCGGGACGATCCCTTCACCGAGGAGGCGATCGAGGGCGAGGCGGCGGCGATCTCCCCCGCCAGCCTCTGCCTGTTCCGCCCCGCCTGATGGCCACGCACTGGGGCGCGAGGCCCATCGGAAACGCCCAGTGGCGCTTCGGCCTCTGGGCGCCCGACGCCGAGGAGGCGCGGGTGGAGATCGACGGCCTCGCCATGCCCGCGCTCGCCGCCGGGCAGGGCTGGTGGCTGTTCGAGGGTGAGGCCGAGGCGGGTGCATCCTACCGCTGGGTGATCGAGGGTACGCCCTACCCCGACCCCGCCGCCCGCGCGCAGGAGGGGGACGTCCACGGCCCCTCGAAACTCGTCGATCCCGCCGCGTTCGCATGGCGCAACGACTGGCAGGGCCGCCCATGGCACGAGGCGGTGATCTACGAACTGCACATCGGCACCTTCACCGCCGAGGGCACCTTTGCCGCCGCCATGGCCGAACTGCCGCGCCTTGCCGCGCTGGGCATCACGATGATCGAGATCATGCCCGTCGCCCAGTTCGAGGGGGAGCGCGGATGGGGCTACGACGGGGTGCTGCCTTACGCCCCGCACCCGGCCTATGGCACGCCCGACGACCTGCGCACACTGGTGGACGCCGCGCGCGGCCACGGCATCGGCGTGCTGATGGACGTGGTCTACAACCACTTCGGCCCCGCCGGGAACTACCTCGCCGCGTGGTGCCCCTCGTTCTTCCACCCCGAACGCGCCTCGCCATGGGGCGCGGGGATCGCCTTCGAGGCCCCGGCGGTCCGTGAGTTCTTCATCGCCAACGCCCTGCACTGGATCGACGAATACCGCCTCGACGGCCTGCGCCTCGACGCCGTCCACGCCATCGAGGACCGGTCGCCGACGCACTTCCTCGACGAACTCGGCCAGCGCATCCGCGCGCATGACCGGGGCCGCCCGATCCACCTCGTCACCGAGGACGAGCGCAACCACGCCCGCTACTTCACCACCGATGCGCCCTACGACGGCACCTGGAACGACGACTGGCACCACGCCGTCCACTGCCTGCTGACCGGCGAGGACGAGAGCTACTACGCCCCCTTCGCCGTCGATCCCGTCGCCGACATCGCCACGGCCCTGTCGGACGGCTACATCGAGCAGGGCCAGCCGCGCAAGAATGGCGACGCGCACCCGCGCGGCGAACCCTCCGCCGCCCTGCCGCGAACAGCCTTCGTCAACTTCCTCGGCAACCACGATCAGGTCGGCAACCGCGCGCAGGGCGAGCGCCTGCACCAGCTGCTGACGGACACCCATGCGTACCGGGTCATGACCGCGCTGACCCTGCTCGCCCCGTTCACGCCGATGCTGTTCATGGGCGACGAGTTCCTGACCGACGCCCCGTTCCAGTTCTTCGTCGATTTCGAGGGCGATCTGGCCGAGGCGGTGCGCAAGGGCCGGGCGCAGGAATTCGCGCGCTTCAGCAGCTTCGGCGGCGCGGTGCCGGACCCGGTTTCGCCCGAGACCTTCCTCGCCTCGAAGATCGGCGCTCCGACACGCGAGGAGCAGCGCGCCCACGCCGGGTTCGTGGCCGACATGTTAAAGCTGCGTTGCAAATGCATAATTCCGCTGCTCGCCCGGAACCCGCAGCCCCTCGTCGCCGTTCGGCGAGTGGGTGAGGATATCGAGGCGCAATGGTCGTTCGGCCCGGGCACGCTGCAACTGCGCGTCCGGCTGGGCGAGACGGAGAGCCCGTTCGAGCCTCACCCGGAACCTGTCCTGCTGCTTTCCGACGCGCACAGCCCCTTCGCGCTTTCGGTGGCCGTCACGCCGGAGTGAGCCTGTTGCCGAACGCCCTTCCCCTTATCGCCACCTATCGTCTTCAATTGCGCAATGGCGTCGATCTCGATGACGCCCGCGCGCTCCTGCCATGGCTGGGCAAGCTGGGCGTCAGCCACCTCTACCTCTCGCCCCCGTTCCACGCCGCCGCCGGATCGACGCACGGCTACGACGTGATCGACCCCGACCGCATCGACCCGGCGCTGGGCGGTGACGCCGCGTTCGCGCGGCTGAGCGAGGCCGCGCAGTTGGCCGGCATCGGTATCGTGCTCGACATCGTGCCCAACCACATGGGCTTCACGCCGGAAAACCCCTACCTCGCCGACGTGCTGCGCCATGGCCGCGAGAGCCGCTATGCCACCGTGTTCGACATCGATTGGCAGGCGATCGGGGACGGCGCGCGCATCCACTTCCCGGTGCTGGACGGGACGGTCGCGCAGCTTCTCGCCGATGGACAGATCGGGATCGCCGGTACGCCCGACGATCCCCGCCTTCGCGTCTACGACCGCGAATATCCGCTGCGCCTGACCGAACAGGCCGCCTATCTCGCCGGCATCTCGCGCACGCTGGATGCCGCCACGCTCGATGCGCTGCTGGCCGAGCAGCACTGGTCGCTCGGCCACTGGCGCGACGGCGACAGGACGATCACCCACCGCCGCTTCTTCAACATCTCCGACCTGATCGGCGTGCGGCAGGAAGACCCGGAAGTCTTTGCCCTCACCCACCGCTGGATCGTCGAGCAGGTCCGCGCGGGGCACGTACAGGGTCTGCGCGTCGATCACATCGACGGCCTCGCCCGCCCCGGCGGCTACCTCCATCACTTGCGCGAAGCCGTGGGCGACGTGCCGGCCTGGGTGGAGAAGATCGTCAAGGACGCCGAGCCGCTGGCCCCCAACTGGCCGGTCGAAGGCATGAGCGGCTACGAGTTCATGACCCCCGTGACCCGCCTGCTCACCCACCCGGACGGGCTCGGCACCCTGCGCGAAGCGGCGGAGGACGCGGTGCCGCCGTCCTACGGGCGCGAAGTGCGCAAGGTGCGCCGCGAACTGCTGGACGCGGTGTTCGTGCCGGAGCGCGAGCGCGTGGCCGACGCGGCGATGGCTGCGCTCGCCATCGATGCCGAGGCGCGCCCCGGCGTGGTCGAGGCGGTCTGTCGCCTCGCGACCGCCTGGCCGGTCTACCGCTCCTACGCCGCCGACCTGTCTCCGCTGTCCCCCGCCATCGCCGAGGCTGTGGCCGACGCCTGCGACCAGCCGCTCGTCGCCTGCCTGCTCGACCTGCTGCGCGCCACCGACGACGCGCTCGCCCGCACTTTCGCGACGCGCTTCGAGCAGCTGACCGGCGCACTGACCGCCAAGTCGGAGGAGGACACGGTGTTCTTCCGCAGCGTCGCCTACCTGCCGCTGTGCGAAGTAGGCGCCGAGCCCGACCTCGACGCGATCGACCGGGCCGCGTTCGAGGCCGCGATGGCCGAACGCGCACGGCTGACCCCGCTGGCGCTGAACGCGCTCTCCACGCACGACACCAAGCGCTCCGCCGATGCCCGCGCGGTGCTGGTGGCGCTGAGCCACTTCCCCGCGCTGGCGCGCGACCTCTACGCAGAAGCGCGGAGTCGCGCCGTCGCCGCCGGGGTGCCCGAGCACTGGGGCCTCTATGCGCTCCAGACCGCGCTGATGCTGCGGAGCGAGCCCGAGGCGGACACGCGCATCGCCGATCACATCGCCAAGGCCATGCGCGAGGGCAAGGAACTGTCCCGCCACGAAGACCCGGACACCGCAACCGAAGCCGCCGTCGCCGACCTCTGCCGCGCGCTGCATGGCGACCTGCCCGCGCGCCTCGGCGCCGGGTTCGAGGAGATGGTGGAGGCGGTGACGCTGGCGCAAGTCGCGCTGCAACTCACCGCGCCGGGCATTCCCGACATCTATCAGGGGACCGAGGGCCTGTCGGTCGGGCTCACCGATCCAGACAACCGCCGCCCGGTCGCATGGGACACGCTCGAACACGCCGAGGGGGGAGGCGACCTCAACGCCCGCAAGCTGCGCCTCACCCGCGACCTCCTCGCCCGTCGCCGCGCCGCGCCAAACCTGTTCGCGCGGGGAAGCTACCGGCTGCACAACGACGACGGCATCTGGACCGTCGAGCGCGAATGGCAGGGCCAGTCGGTTTGGGTGCGCATCCCGATGCCCGCGTCCGCTGCGACAGCCAGGCCGGACGCTCTCCTCCCGGTCTAGGCCACCAGGAGTCCCACCCGCCGTTGACATGAGGCACTCCCCCGCCTAGCGCAATTTTGCGATTGCGTCGCAATAACGAAAGCCGCTTTGGCGGCGGGGGACATCTCTTGAATACGCTCAATGCCTGCAACCCGACCGGGCACGCCCCGCTCCTGCCCCTTCGGGGCCGGTGACCGCCATGGCGCAACGCAAGCAGGGCATCGGTCGCGGTGAAGTGGCAGCGCGGATCATCGCAGCGATCCCGGCGAACTATCTGCTGACTTCACTGGCCACCGCCTGCCTCGCCCGGCTGCTCTGGAAGGGGTTCGGGGTCGATGCGGCCAACGCCAGCGTGGCCGCCACGCTGTTCGCGTTCGCCCTGTTCGCCACCGTCGCGCTCGTGGCGTTCGCAGTGCGCTCCGTGAGTCGCCTCTGGCTCTGTCTGGTGGCGCTAGGTGCCGTTCAGTGCATCGCCCTGTGGCTCTCGATCGAGGCGGGAGGGCGGCTGTGAAGGAGAGCCTGCGTCAGTCGATGTGCCTGGTCCACACCTGGACCGGACTCCTGCTCGGATGGCTCCTCTTCGCCATGTTCGCGACCGGGAGAGCCGCCTATTTCCAGGACGAAATCACCCGCTGGATGCAGCCGGAAGTCACCGGAACCGCCGATCCGGCCCGCTCCGCGCAAGGCGCGATGCGCTACCTGAACACCGTCGCCCCGGATGCGAAGAGCTGGTACATCTCGCTCCCCAACAGCCGCAGCGCGACCACGCAGGTCTACTGGCAACCGGGTGGGGCAAAACCCGCAAAACGCAGCGAAACCAGAGCCTTGCTTGACGGCGAAGGCCGGGAAATCACCTCGCGCGACACCCGCGGCGGCTTCTTCCTCTACCGCTTCCACTTCGACCTGCACTACATGCCGGTGCTGTGGGCGCGCTATCTCGTTGGAATCGCTGCGATGTTCATGCTCGTCGCGATCCTCTCGGGCATCATCACCCACAAGAAGATCTTCGCCGACTTCTTCATGCTCCGCTTCGGAAAAGGGCAGAGAAGCTGGCTCGACGCGCACAACGTGACCGCCGTGATCGCGCTGCCGTTCCACCTGATGATAACCTTCACCGGCCTCGTCACGCTGGCCGTGATGTACATGCCCTGGGGCATCGCCGCGAACTACGCCGCGCAGGACGCCTTCTACGAGACCGTCCTCGGCCGCCCCGGCCCCGCCGAGCCCGCCGGAAAACCGGCTCCGCTGGCCGATCTCGCGCCGCTGGTGCGCACCGCTTCCGCGCAATGGGGCGAGCGCCGCGTCGGCTACATCAGCGTGTCCAATCCCAACGACGCCGCCGCCCGAATCGAAATGACCCGCGCCCCCGAGGCCGCATTCGGCGCACGCGGCGAGACCGTCTCCTTCGAAGGCGCAACCGGCCGCCTGCTGTTCTCCCACGATGCGAAGGGCGCAGCGCTCGCCACCGAGAGCGTCATGATCGGCCTCCACACTGGCCGCTTCGCTGAATGGGGCCTGCGCTGGCTCTACTTCCTGAGCGGACTTGGCGGCACGATCATGGTCGGCAGCGGCCTAGTCCTGTGGACCGTCAAGCGTCGCACCCGCCTCCCCGATCCGACGCGCCCGCACTTCGGCTTCCGCCTCGTCGAACGGCTCAACATCGCCGCCATCGCGGGGCTGGCGACCGGCATTGCGGCCTATTTCCTCGCCAACCGGCTGCTGCCTCTGGGCATGGCCGACCGTGCGGAGCGTGAGATCGACTGCTTGTTCCTCGCCTGGCTTGCCGTCGGCCTCTGGGGCATGGTCCGCCCCGCCGCACGGGCATGGACCGAGGGGCTTGCGCTCGCGGGAGCCTGCTTCGCTGCCGTTCCCGTGGTCAACGCCCTGACCACGGCACGCGGCCTCGTCCCGAGCCTGCTGGCGGGCGACTGGATCTTCGTCAGCTTCGACCTCGTCATGCTCGCGCTGGCAACCGGTTTCCTGCTGGCTGCCGCGAAATCGAAAGCGCGCGCCAGGGCCGGTGCCAAACCGCGCACATCCTCGCGCCGGGCGGTGAGTTCATGATCCACTTGCTCGCCCTCCTCATCGCCTGCGCCGCGTTTCTCGCGCTTGCCGTATCGATGAAGCGCCATCAGCGCGATCTCGTCGGTCGTTCGCTGCCCGACACGCAGGCACGCATGGCGCGGATCACCGGCTGGCTGCTGCTCGCGGTCGTCTGGGCCATCGAGGCCGCGCTGATCGGCCCGGCCATGGGCTCCATCGTCTGGTTCGGAGAAGCGAGCATCGGTGCCTGGCTGACCGTCGCGACGATCAACTGGAAGACGGCGCGCTAACCCGCTGTCAGGCACCCGGCAGCACCAGTTCGGCCTCCAGAAAGTCCAGAAAAGCGCGGATCCGGGAGGCCAGCCTGCGGTGCCCCACGTAGAGGGCGTGGATGTCCTCATAGTCGCCGGGATTGCAATCCTGCAGAATCTCGACGAGCCTGCCTGCCGCAAGATCGGCAGCGACGTGGAACCGCCCAAGGCGCGCGATGCCCCCGCCCGCGACTGCCATCATGCGCACCACTTCGCCCGAATTGCCGAGAAACGCGCCCTCGATCGGTCGCTGCACCAGTGCGCCGTCGATGCGGAACGGCCAGGTGTCGATCGAACGGCGGAAACTGAACTGGAGGCACGGATGCGCCGCCAGTTCGCGCGGATGCCGGGGCTCGCCACGCTCCTGCAGGTAGCCGGGGCTGGCGACGACGGCCATCGCGCTGCGGCCCAGCTTCTTGGCTTTCAGGCCGGTGTCGCGCAGCGGCCCGATGCGGATGGCGATATCGGCGCGTTCTTCCACCAGATCGACAAGCGTGTCCGCAAGGGCAAGGTTCACCGTGACGCCTGGATGGCGAAGCTGGAAACGCGGCAGGATCGGCAGCAGACACTGCGTCCCGAACGGGACCGACGAATTGATCCGCAGCGGCCCGCGCGGCGCTTCGTCCTCATGCCCGAAGCCGCGCTCCACCTCGTCGATCTCGGCGACGAGCCCGGCCACACGCGCCCGATAGACCTCCCCCTCCGCCGTCAGGGCCAGCGCGCGCGTGGTGCGCGAGACGAGCTGAGTGCCTAGACGCGCCTCCAGCCGCGCGATGGCGCGACTGACGGCGGAAGGGGTCAGCCGCAGTTCCCGTGCGGCCCCGGCAAAGCTGCCGTTCTGCGCCACCGCGAGGAATATCTGCATGTCGCCGAAGCGGTTATCCATTCGTATCATCCGTGACTCTGGATCACTTCTGATATGCATTGCCGCGCACTGTGCATCAATGCCGGGCGCACCTAGATTTCCGTCCACATCAGGAAGGAATACCAACATGGATCTCAAGCTTACCGGCAAGACCGCGCTCGTTACCGGCTCAACCGCCGGCATCGGCCTCGCCATCGCCGAACGCCTCGCCGCCGAAGGCGTCGACGTCGTGATCTCCGGCCGCAGCCAGGCCAAGCTCGACGAGGCCGCCGCCAGCGTTACCGCCAAGGCCGCGAACGGCGGCAAGGTGCGCGCCGTGCTTGCCGACCCCGCCACCGCCGAAGGCGCAGAGGCGCTCATTGCCGCGGTTCCCGAGATCGACATCCTCGTCAACAACCTGGGCATCTACGAGGCCAAGCCCTTCGCAGAAATCACCGACGAGGACTGGCACCGCTTCTTCGAGGTCAACGTGGTCAGCGGCGCGCGCCTCGCCCGCCACTACTTCCCGAAGATGCTCGAAAAGAGCTGGGGCCGCGTGATCTTCATCGCCAGCGAAAGCGGCCTCGTGATCCCGGGCGAGATGATCCACTACGGCATGACCAAGACCGCCCAGCTTGCCATCGCACGCGGCCTCGCCGAGCAGACGCGCGGCACCGGCGTGACGGTGAACTCGGTTCTCCCCGGCCCGACGCGCTCGGAAGGCATCGGCGAGTTCATCCGTTCGGTCGTGGACAACAAGGACGCGCCGGAGGCCGAGCGCGAGGCCGAATTCTTCGCCAAGCTGCGCCCGCTCTCGCTGATCCGCCGCCTGATCGAAGCGGACGAGATCGCCGCACAGGTCGCGCTGCTGGCCAGCCCGCTGGGCGCGATCACCAATGGCGCCTCGATCCGCGTCGAAGGCGGGATCGTCCCTACCATCGCGTAAACCTTCGAACCCCCTGTCATTCCGCCGCATATGGGTGGCAGGGGGTGCTCGCGTAGCGGGAATGCTCCATTTCCCACATTTTACCGAGGTAATTTTGGTTGCAACGCAGCGACGTTTGACAGAGGGCATAGCCTCCCGTTTTTTACGGAGATTCCCTTGGTCGGGTCGTTGTCGCGTCGCATTGTGATTCTGTGCAGCTTTCTGTGCCTGCTCCTGGCACTGCTGGCCGGACTCCTGCTCGAAGGCTCCTCGCAGACACGCAGCAGTCTGGCGTGGGTCACGCATTCCGCTCAGGTGCTCAAGACGGCGAACAAGGCGCTCAGCCATCTCCAGCAGGCGGAATCGGGCGAGCGCGGCTTCGCGCTGACGCACAAGCCGGAATTCGGCGAAGCAGTCGAGGAAGAAGTCGGCAAGGCGCGCGCGACAGCCGCCGAACTGGTCATTCTCACCAGCGACAACCCGGCGCAGAATGACCGCGCCAACCAGATCCGCACGCTGATCGGCCAGCGCGCCGACCTGCTCGAACAGATCGCGAAGCAGACCCGCGCGGGCGACTTCACCGGCGCGCAGGCCGCCGTGGCTTCGGGACGTGGGCGCTATCTCATGCAGCTCGTCGATGCGCGCGTGGGCGACCTGCTCAATGAGGAACGCGGGCTTTCCGCCAGTCGCACGACTGCCGTGGAACTGCGGCTCAGCTACATCACCTGGCTCGTCATCATCGGCGTGCCGCTGACGATGGCCGCCATCGCCTATACCGCGACTTCGCTGATCCGCCGCATCCGCCGTCCGGTCGACGAGATGATGACGGTGATGGGCCAGCTGGGCTCCGGTGACCGCTCCGCCCGTGTCGAAGCGCGGATGGATTCGAGCGAATTCGAACGCCTCGCCAATGGCTACAACGCCATGGCTGACGAATTGGAAGCCGCCGTCGCCGACCAGCACGAGAGTCAGGATCGTCTCCACGTCGCCAACGCCGAACTCAGCCGCAACACCGAAGTCCTGCGCGAGCGCGGCGAGGTGATCGAACTGCTCGGCGGCATGGCGCATCGCATGCAGGCCGCTCGGACCGACGACGAACTCGCCTCGATCATCCGCGTCTTCGTGCCCCGCGTGCTGCCCGAAATTCCGGGCGCGCTCTATGCGCACAACAATTCGCGCAACCTGCTGGTGCCGATCGCGGCGTGGGGCGGGCTCGACGTCTCCTCCGCCGGGTTCGCGCCCGACCAGTGCTGGGCGCTGCGCCGGGGCCAGAGCCATTTCGTGGTCGAGCCTGACTCCGACATCGTCTGCGCGCACGTCGGTAGCGAGACCGACCACTACCACTGCGAGCCGCTGCTGGCGGGCGGCGAGGTCATCGGCGTGCTCTATCTCAAGGGCGTCGTCGGCGCGGAAAACCGCTTCCGCCTGACGGTCCTGACCGAGAACATCGCCTCCGCTCTCGTCAACCACCGCCTCCAGCGCGGCCTGCGCGAGCAGACGATCCGCGATCCGCTGACCGGGCTGTTCAACCGCCGCTACATGGAGGAGACGCTGGCGCTGGAGATCGCGCGCGCTTCCCGCTCGGGCAGTCCGCTCAGCCTCGTCATGTGCGACGTCGACCATTTCAAGCGCTTCAACGACGAGTTCGGCCACGATGCCGGCGACGCGGTCCTGCAGGCGGTGGCCGCGGAAATGCGTGGCCGTTTCCGCGACGGCGACGTGATCTGCCGCTTCGGGGGCGAGGAATTCACCATCATCGCGCCCGGAACTTCGGCCGTCACGCTGGCTACGCGGGTCGATGCGGTGCGCCAGTCGATCAGCGAACTGGTGGTCCATCAGGGCGGCAGGGCGCTGGGTTCGATGACGATGTCGTTCGGCATCGCGACCTGGGAGGAGAACATGGAGCGCGACGGTTCCACGCTCATCAAGGCCGCCGATGCCGCGCTTTACCGCGCGAAACGCGAAGGTCGCAACCGCGTCCTGGTCGATGCGCGGTCGGAAGCTCTGGCCGCCTGAGGGGTGTACTGAACGGCACCTAAAGGCACCTACGCGCACCAAGCGGGGCTTGAGCGCCACTCAGCGTTCGATGAAGCCGCGCCGGATCGCCACCGTGACGGCATGGGTCCGATCATCCACGCCGAGCTTTTCGAACGCCCGCTTCAGGTGCGCCTTGATCGTGTCGATCGACAGGTCGAGCCGCCAGGCGATCTCCTTGTTGGCATGCCCCTCCGCGACCAGCCGCAACACTTCCAGCTCGCGGTCGCTTAGCGGCTCGTCGAGGGCGTGTGCGGCAAGGTCGTGGACGATCTCCGGGCTGAGCGCGGGTCGCCCGGTATGGACCATGCGGATCGCATCGAGCAGTTCCTTGCGGATGCCGTTCTTGAGCAGGTAGCCCGCCGCCCCCGCCTGGATGCAGCGCACCACCTGCGCATCGCCGGGGTAGGTGGTGAGCACGAGGATCCGTGCATCGGGCGACCGCCCGCGGATCGCCTCTATCGCTTCGAGCCCGCTGATGCCCGGCATCTGGAGGTCCATCAGGACGACGTCAGGCGCAAGTTCCGCAAAGCGGGCGATACCCTCGGAACCGTCCCCCGCCTCGCCCGCCACCGCCATGTCCGGCTGGCGCTCGATCAGGGTCGCAATCCCATCCCGCAGGAACGGGTGGTCATCGACGATCAATACCCGTATCGGCCGGTCCAGGCCCGCTTCTGACGCCATCCGTCTGCTCTCCCCGGGCAGCCGCAGCGAATGCGATGATCTGCCCGGCATCCTGATCTCGGCTGAGAATGCTGGGAAAAGCGGTCCGGATCAACGCGATTCCCAATATCGCGCCGCCAAATACCCGAATGAGTGATGCGTAGCCCCCAATCGGGGGTCGGTGCCCGGCAGGCCTCTGGATACTCTCAGGCATAGTCCGCGATGCGGCCAATCCGAGGCAACCGAGGGGGCAGGCAGATGACCAGTGCTATCCGGTTCGACGAAGCGCACGGCTTCGCATTCGGGCCTTTCATTCTGAAGCCCACGCGCCAGCTCCTGCTGCGCGACGGAGCGCCCGTGCCACTCGGCGGCCGCGCTCTCGATCTCCTGACCGCCCTGGTCGAGCGGCCGGGCGAACTGGTGGAAAAGCGCGAGCTCATGGCGCGCGCCTGGCCCGATACCAATGTCGAGGACGGGAATCTCAAGGTCAACATCGCCACGCTTCGGCGCGCCTTGCGGCATGATACGGAGGAGAACGGGTATATCGCCACCGTGACGGGGCGCGGCTACCGCTTCGTGACGCCGGTGCATCGCCTGCCCGGAGCGACATCGGCGGCATGCACGGCGGCGTCACCGCGCACGGCAAACAACCTGCCCGAAGCGATCCAGATGGTTGGCCGGGCACGGCAGATCGCAACCGCCCGCACCGCGATCGATCAAGGCCGATTGCTGTCCGTCATCGGCCCCGGCGGTGCAGGCAAGTCCGCCCTTGCGCTGGCGCTGGCACGCGAGCTTGTCGCCGAAACCGGTAACGCGGCCCACCGGGTCGATCTTTCCGCGCTGGATCCGGCAGACGCCCCGTCAGCCGTCCACACCGCAATCGCGAGCGCGCTCGGCCTCGATGCCGGAACCACATCCCCTTCCGCCCTCGCCGACGGGTTGCGCGGGCGCGGCACCCTGCTGATCCTCGACAATTGCGAGCCTGCCGTCGATGCGGTCGCCATCACCGTGGACAGCCTGCTCGCGGCGGCCCCCGCCCTGCGCATCGTCGCCACCAGCCGCGAGCCGCTCTGCGCGCGCGGGGAGCGCATCCTGCGCCTCGGCGGTCTCGACCTTCCGCCCGAGTGCCCCGGCCTGTCCGCCGACGAAGCCCTGCGGTCCGGCGCCGTCGAGCTGTTCGTCGACCGGGCGGGCGACCTGACGCGGCCGTTCCGGCTGAACGACGACGAAGCGCCCGAAGTGGCGCGCCTGTGCCGGATGCTCGACGGACTGCCGCTCGCGATCGAGCTCGCCGCCATGCAACTGGCCGCGTTCGGCGTGCGGCAATTGCGGCTGCTTCTGGAAAGCGGCATGGAGCAGCTCGGCGGCTTCCGCAGCGACGCGCCCCGGCAGCGCAGCCTGCGTTCGTGCATCGACTGGAGCTACCGCCTGCTGTCCGAGCGCGAGCGCTTCCTGCTCCGGCGCCTGAGCGGGCACCCGGACAGCTTCACGCTGGCCCTCGCATGTCGCACCGGCATGGACGCGGGCATGGTGGAAAGCGCGGTGATCGACGATCTTTCCGCGCTCGTCGCCAAGTCCATGGTGGAGGCGCAGACCGGCCCGAGGGCAACGCGCTACCGCCTGCCGCATACCGTGCGGGCCTACGGCCTCGCCCGTTCGGCGGAGACCGGCCGCAAGGATGAAACCTGGCCGAACCCGGCGGGCGGTGCGTTCCCCGGCATGGCAGCGGCGGATGCGCGGCGGAAACGGTGCTGTATCGGGCTGGCCGCTACGGCTTGAGGGTGGGGTGAGAAGCGGACGTGACATTCCGCTTCGTCATCCTGAACTTGTTTCAGGATCCATCAGGCAGTGTGTGCCGGATCGTCGTGCTGCACGTTGCACCCTCGGTCCACTGATCCCAAAACTGAGCGAGCGGCCTGATGGACCCTGAAACAAGTTCAGGGTGACGGCGGATTTTGGGTGGATTGCTGCCGTTCGCCTATTCGTCGTCTTCGTCACGGAATAGCGCGTCCACATCCTCGGGCCGCATACGTTTCAGCTTTGCGTCGAGCTTATGATCGAATCCTCGATCGTTTGGCTCCAGTCCCTTTTGAGCCTGTCGCCCAATCTGCTTGAGGTAGCGAGCAGTGGCGGCGGCCAAGCGCTGCTTCTTTTCCAGTGCTTTCATGACCCGAAACTATCATTTCAGTGAATGACGACAATGGGGCGCTTGCGGTTTGTCCGAATTCCGGGGCGATAGCGTGGATTGCCGACATTCACTCCACATGAAATGCGTCTATGATTTGCTGTTCTGATATTCCCTGCTGACGCGCCCAAAGCGTAAGGTATCCAGCAAGATGCCAATCTATCTCTTCATCTGGTCGCGCGAGGCAATTTGAGAGGCGCAACCCGCTCTGCTGATCGATTGGCAGAGGTTTCATCATCGCCCACATCTCGTCTTGAAGTGCCAGACCGTGTGTACTCTGTTCACCACGGTCGAAGGTCTCCAACGCTCTCTGCTGAACGGCCTCCACCAAACGCATATGCCGATGAAGGGCGCGAACCACTTTATGAGTGCGCGGTCGTAGCCTCCCCTCGTCGATCTCATCGACAACCGTATCTGCATTGACCATGTCCGTCGTCATAATTGGAGAATAGGCCAAAGCGGAACGTCTGTAACGGGGCGCAACCAGCCGTCACCCTCTTTCCAGTTTTAACCCAATCATCCTCAGGCCGAACCTGTCCAGGCGTGGCAGCCAGTTCCTCCCCTGGACGGGGAGGGGGAGCACCCGCAGGGTGGTGGAGGGACGCGCGGCGGATCGCGTGACCTCTCGTTCGAACGTTCGGGGACAGGGCGCGCCGATCGACGTTCGGCGATCGCGAGGGTGCCCCTCCACCATGCTTCGCATACCCCCCTCCCCCCAAGGGTAGGAACTGGTCACCCCGCGCTGGCACTCATCACGTAGGCCTTGGTGGTGTCGAGCATCCGGTAGAACGGCGCGTCGCTGCGGAAGTCTACCGAGAGCAGCGACTTTTCGTAGAGGCTGGACAGCGCCTCGGGCGGGCGGGTGCAGCCGGCGCGTTCGCACAGGGCGATGGCGTCCTCGGCGGTGAACGGGCCGGAAAGCGTCGCGAGGTGGCCCAGCGTCTTCTGCTCGGCATCGGACAGCAGGCTGTAGCTCCAGTCGAGCGCGGCGGAGAGCGTGCGGTGGCGGGGCAGCGCGGTGCGCCGGCCGCGCGTGAGGATCGAGAAGCAGTCGCCCAGCCGTCCGGAAATCTCCCTCAGCCCAAGGTCCGAGACGCGCGCCGCCGCGAATTCGAGGGCGAGCGGGATGCCGTCCAGCTTGCGGCAGATCTCCGCGATCATCGGCAGGTCGCGCGCGTGGAGCGCGAACAGCGATTGCGCCTGCACCCGCTCGTTGAAGAGCACCACCGCCGAGAACTGCGCCATGTTCTCGGGCGTGAGCGGCTGCGCCTCGTCCGGGAACGACAGCGAGCACAGGCGGTGGCTCCATTCCCCGGAGGCGCGCAACGCCTCGCGGCTGGTGAGCAGCAGCTTGAGGTGCGGGCACTGCGCCAGCAGCGTCTCCACCAGCGCAGCCATGGCCTCGACGATGTGCTCGCAGGTGTCGAGCACCAGCAGCGCCTCGCGGCCGCGCAGTTCCTCGCAGAGCACGGCGAGCGGGTTGTCCTCTGCCTCGATCCCGAGCGCGGCGGCGATCGCATGGGCCGCCTGCTCGCCGTCGTTCGCGGGGGAGAGATCGACGAA
This sequence comes from Novosphingobium kaempferiae, assembly GCF_021227995.1. Lineage (NCBI taxonomy): Bacteria > Pseudomonadati > Pseudomonadota > Alphaproteobacteria > Sphingomonadales > Sphingomonadaceae > Novosphingobium > Novosphingobium kaempferiae. Next base: position 2,424,042 of record NZ_CP089301.1, on the reverse strand, counting down.
GCCCATGAGCCCGCGATAGGACCGGGCATAGCTGTGGGCGATGGCGACCGCGACTGTGGTCTTGCCGATGCCGCCCGGGCCGGTGATCGTCACCAGCCGCCGCTCGTCCAGGGCCTCGGTCACGCGGACGATCACCTCGTCGCGGCCGATCACCGGGTTGAGCAGCACCGGCAGCGGCGCGATCACGGGCAGCGGCGCGCCGGAGGACGACACGCCGGTGAGGTTATGACGGACCGGCAGGATGAAGCAGTAGCCGCGCAGCGGGATCGTCTCGATCGCGCGGTGCGCCTCGTCGCATTGCGAGAGGATCTTGCGCAGCATCCCCATCTGCACGCGCAGATTGGCCTCCTCCACGGTGACGGAGGGCCAGACGAAATCCATCAGTTCGTTGAGGCTGACCACGGTGCCCGCGCGGGACACCAGCATCAGCAGGACGTCGAAGGCCCTGCCGCCGATGGTGACGAGTTCCGAATCCCGCAGGAGCGTGCGCTGGTGCGGATAGAGGCGGAAGCTTGCGAAGGCGAAGCATTCCTCCGACGGCTCCGGCAGCATCACGCCCTCCCCCGGCGCAGGCGCGCCGCAGTTTGGGACGGAACCACCGGGACTCGGGACTCGCAGGTCATAGTCGCCTCCTCTTCGAACGCCACATTACTGCAGCGCCGGGAGGAGCGGGGTTAAGTGAGGTTAAAAGGGGGTCAGGGCGCGCGACGCGCCCGGCCCCGTCCTACTGGAGTGTGGCGTCGAGCGTGATCTCGCATTTGAGGAGCTTGGAAACCGGGCAGTTGACCTTGGCGCCCGCGACGATCTCGTCGAATTCGGCCTGTTCGATGCCGGGAATGCTGGCGACGAGCGTGAGCGCCGACTTGGTGATGGTGAAGCCGTCACCGTCCTGCACCAGCGTCACCACTGCCTTGGTGTCGAGCGTGCCGTCGGTCCGGCCGGTCCCCGCGAGCGCGAAGGACAGCGCCATGGTGAAGCACCCGGCATGCGCGGCGGCGATCAGTTCCTCGGGGTTGGTGCCGGGCTCGTTCTCGAAGCGGGCGCCGAAATCGTAGCGTGCTTCCGTCAGCACGCCGGACTGCGTGTTCAGGCGACCCTTGCCGGCCTTGCCGAGACCTTCGTAATGCGCGGTGCCGGAGCGGTTGATCATCGCTATCTCCCTGTGAATGGACGGATCTTAGGAACGGCCGAAGCCCGGCGCATGAAACGCCGGGGACGGCACCTTGTCACAGGTGGGGCGAATTGCGTCATGTAAATCGTCATAGAATCTGCACGGTCCGCCGCTCACCGCCGTGCTGCCCGAACGGGCGCACGCGATGCCGGAAACATGTACAGCGGCACTTTTACAGGATTTGCAGGAATTTACTTGCGACGGATCGGGACGCCGGTGCCCTGGGGGGAGGGCGGAACGGCACCGGCGCCCCGATCTGCGGCCCGGCGGGACAAGGCCGACCGCAATCGCTGATCGTCGATGCGCCCCGCTAGGCGCGCCCCGCCGCTTCGGCATGCCAGGCGGCGGCGGGCTGGCGCGCCACCCCGGCATCCAGCGTCATGCGATGATCCGCGCGGGCATCGGCGCGTGTGAAGGCGGTGAGGTTCATGTCGTGCGTGCGCCCGGCAGCGGTCGGCCGGAACAGCGCGCGATCCTGGAACACCTGCGTCTCGATCGCGCTCATCAGCGCCCGGACGCGCGGGTACTTGGCCAGATCCTCATGCACCGCGAGCCAGTAGGTCCGCTCGAACACGGCCTCGTCGGGCAGCAGCCGCTCCAGCGCGGGCTGCGCGTCGGCGACGAAGCAGGGCAGCGCCGCGAGCGCATATCCGCCTATTGCCGCGCCGAGCTGCACGGTCATGCTGGTGGTGCGATAGCGCACGCAGGCTTCCTCCGACGCGCGCGGCAGGAGCTCCAGCTCGGGCGTGAACAGCAGTTCCTTGATGTACCCGCACCAGGTCTCCTGCGAGAGTTCCTCCATCGAATCCGGCCGCTCGCGATCCCCGAAATAGGCGCCAGTACCGTAGACACCGAACTCGACGTCGGTCAGCTTCTTGAAGCGCACGTCCCCGGTGGTCGGCCGGTCGAGGCTGACGACAAGGTCCACCTCGCGCGTGGCGAGCGAGAAGGAGCGCGGCAGCGCGACCAGTTCGATCTCCAGCCCCGGATGCGCCGTGGTGAGCGCGCAGAGACGGGCGGCAAGGTAATGCGCGCCGAATTCCTCGGTCGTGCCGATCCGCACCGGCCCGGCGATGCGGTCCCGCTCGCCCGACAGGCTGAGGATCTCCCGCAGGATGATGGATTCGAGCTTTTCCGCCGACATCTTGAGCTTCTCACCCTCGGCGGTCAGCGAGAGGCGGCGCCCGGCGCGCTCGAACAGTTGCACGCCGGCCTCGCGCTCCAGCCGCGAGATGCGTCGGCTGATGGTCGAATGATCCATGCGCAGGATGCCGGTCGCCCCGACCATGGTGCCTTCGCGGACCACCTGCAGGAAAACCCGGATATCGCTCCATTCCATAGATCGCTCCGATCGCTGTCTGGGCCGACGGCAAATACCGCCGATAGACAAGGTGTATCGGAGATGCCGCGGGGCGGCCCGTTAATTTAGGTGAAAGTTGGATAGCGCGCTCTTTACCTCGCCACGGGAAGCTCCCGTGATTCGGTGTGCAGGCGACGCTCGTCTGCGCAGGCCAGCCGCACAGCAGGCCGCGCGGCGATACGCATGTGCCAGCGTCCGATGTTGCCGAACCCCGTCGCCTCACCGGCGAGGCAGGGTATCGCCCCGCCATCTGGCGAGTGCCCCTTTGCAAGCAGAACCCAGATATAGATGTCGGCGATGGTGAGCCCGCTGCCGCACAGATACGGCCCCGTCGCCAGTTGCAGGTCGATCCAGCCGAGCTGACGAAGCGACACGGCGCCATCCGAGCCCTCCGCGCAGTGCAGCCACTCCGACAGGCGCAGCGCGGGCAGGCTGTCGCATAAGGCGCCGTCATCGGGTGCAGCCAGTCCCGCCCACGGTGCGAGCCCGGCAACGAAGCGCAGGATGACCGGCGCGTGATGCAGCGTCGCGCCGTCGTCCAGTTCCAGCAGCGGCACTTGCCCGAGCGGGCTCAGCGCGTCGAAGTCCCGACCGTCGTCGGTTCGTCGACGGGCGAGATCGACGCCGATCGCCTCCACCGCGATGCCCGCCTCGTGAAAGGCGATCTGTGGAGCCAGCGACAGGGTTCCGGGGGAACAGTAAAGCTTCATGGGCGCCTCACCCGCGACGGAACGCGGCTCATCGGCGCAATTGCTCGCCTTTCGGCCCGGTCGTGGCAACCGGGCGATTTCGCACAAGCCCCGTTCGGCATCTCCGATTGTTCCGCGCGTCGATAGGCCGACACTCGGGGCCAGAAGCGAGGACACCATGCCAAGGCTTTACACGACCCTGACCCTGGACGACGCGAAGCAGATGCTGGCTGCCGGAGAGGCCGCCGCGCTCGAAACCGGGCTTGCCTACAACATCGCCGTGGTCGACGCGGGCGGCAACCTGATCGCGTTCTCGCGGCAGGACGGTGCCCTGATCGGCAGCATAGATCTTGCCATCGGCAAGGCGCGGACCGCGCGGCTGTTCGACAAGACGACTGACGAACTCTCCCATCTCGCCCAGCCCGCAGCGCCTCTGTTCGGCATCGAGCAGAGCAACGAGGGCAAGATCGTGATCTTCGGCGGGGGGCTGCCCGTCCACCTCGACGGCGCGATCATCGGCGCGGTGGGGACCAGCGCCGGGACGGTCGAGCAGGACATCGCCGTCGCCAGAGCGGCCGTCTCCGCCCTCGCACACGCATCGTAGAAGGAAGGAAATCCGCCATGAAAGCTGCGCGCATCCTCGAATACAAGAAGCCGCTGGTGATCGAGGACATCCCGATTCCCGACATCCAGCCGGACGAGGTGCTGGTGAAGGTCGCCGCCTGCGGCATGTGCCAGTCGGACATCCTGCTGGTCGATGGCTTCTTCCAGACTTACGCGGACATCCCGCCGCCGGTCATCCCCGGCCACGAGATCACCGGCACCATCGAGAAGATGGGCAATCTCATACCCGCGATAGCGGGCCTTGCCGAAGGCGACCACGTCGCCGTATCGCCCGGTTGGGGCGACGGCGTGTGCCGCCACTGCCAGGCGGGCAACCACCAGATCTGCCCCAACGTGCGCTGGCCGGGCTTCGGCACTTACGGCGGCTTCGCGGAGTATATCCCGGTGCCCGCCCGCTACATCATCAAGGTGCCCAAGAACCTAACCCTCACCCAGCTCGCCCCGCTGACCGATGCGGGCCTTACGCCCTATCGCGCGATCAAGAAGATTCGCGATGCGGGCGGCTTCGGGCCTGACCGGGTGATCGGCGTGTTCGGCGTCGGCGGCCTTGGCGCCTATGCGGTGCAGTACGCCAAGCTGATGAGCGGCGGCGGCAAGGTCGTCGCCTTCGCGCGCAACCTCGACAAGCTCGCCATCGCCAAGGAATACGGCGCGGACCACATCATCGCGATCAAGGGCAAGTCCGCCGCCGATGTCGGCAAGGAGCTGCAACAGGCGACCGGACAGGGCAAGCTCGACGCGATCATCGACACGGTGGGCGCCACCGAAATGATGCAGATGGGCTTCTCGCTGCTCGCCACCAGCGGCCACTATGCCGATGTCGGCTTCATGGGCGACCGCATCGACGTGCCGCTGTTCCCGCGCGTCTCGGGCGAGCAGACGTTCCACGGATCGTTCTGGGGCAACAACACCGACCTCAGCGAAGTCATGGCGCTCGCCGCGCAGGACAAGATCAAGCACACGATCAAGACCATCCAGTTCGATCAGATCAACGAATACATCGAACTGCTGCGCGCCGGCGAAGTGATCGGCCGCGCCGTGGTGGAATACTAGGTTCACCGCGCGCCCGTCGGCCGGCGCAACGATCCACCCGGAGAGCCCGGCCGACGGCTCTCCGGCCACCTTAAGGCCCCATCTGCCGCAGGTGCCGCAGGTGCCGCCGCTTGGGATACTACATTTCGTCGTCATGCCTCCCTGAAATTCAGGTGAGATCCTCGCGATCGCCCTTGCCCTTTGCGATCGCTGCCTGCGGCACCGGCAAGCGCGTCCGAGGCGCGGTTCCGGTGCCGCCGTTTGCCGGGAGGTGCAGTGCCGTCACCAACGGCAGACGCGCTTAGTGGTCACATGTGGCCATAAGCCTGTGCGCAGTGGTCATCGCGGTCTGAGCGCGGCCGATCCGGTCAGCGTCACGGCGAAGATCGCCAGCCCCAGCAGCGTCAGGCCGAAGCCCGCCCATACCGCCGAGAGCAGCCCCCACCCGGCAGCGATGGTCATCCCGCCCGCCCATGCGCCGATGGCGTTCGCCACGTTGAGCGCGGCAAGGTTCATCGCGCCCATCAGCGAGGGCGCTTCGGGTGCGAAGCGGGTCAGGCGGACCTGGATCGTCGGGATCGCCGTCATCATCGTCGCCCCGACGCCGAACATCGTGCAGAGCATGATCGGGGTATTCGCCCCCGCGCTCGCCAGCACGGCCAGAACGACGAGCGCGCAGCCGAAGCCCGCGACGATGCCCCGCGCCGGGTAGGCATCGGCCAGCCGCCCGCCGACGAGGTTGCCCACGGTCATGCCCAGCCCGAACAGGCCGAGCGCCACCGGGATCAGCGTCGGCGCGCGCATGGCCACGTCGGTCACGATCGGCCCGATGAAGGTGTAGACCGCGAAGATGCTGCCCACCCCGATCGCCGCGACCAGCATCACGCCCCAGACCGCAGGCTTGCGCAGCGCGCTGAGTTCCCGGAGCACCGGGCTGCCCGCCAGTTCCCCGGTGCGCGGCACCCACAGGAACAGTGCGCCGAACGCCACCGCCGCCAGTACCGCCACCGCGACGTATGTGTCCCGCCAGCCGAGCATCTGGCCGAGGAACGTGGCGAGCGGGGAGCCGAAGATCGTCGCGATGGTCAGCCCCATCATGACGATGGCGAAGGCCTTGCCCGACTGTCCCGGCCCCACGATGTACGAGGCCACCACCGCGCCCGCGCCGAAATAGGCGCCCTGCGGCAATCCGCTGACGAAGCGCGCCGCCATCAGCAGGTGCAGGCTTCCGGCCAGTGCCGACAGCAGGTTGCCGACCACGAACAGCGCCATCAGTCCCAGCAGCAGCGCTCGACGATTGAGCCGCGCGGCGGCCAGCGTCACCAGCGGCGCGCCGATGATGACGCCAAAGGCATAGGCAGTGACCGCGTTGGTCGCCTCCGGGATGGAGATGCCGAGGTCCGCCGAGAACAGCTGGATGATCCCCATGCTCGCGAACTCGGACGTGCCGATGCAGAAGCTGCCGAGCGCCAGCGACATCAGCGTCAGGTTGCAGTTGCGCCGCCCTTTCGCGTCGGTGCAGTGGATCGGCACCGCCTCCGCCTGCGCCTTGTACGCCTTCTCATGCGGGCTTATGCCCCGCAGATCGGCGTGGACGCTGCCGCCAGCACCATCGGGAATGCCCTCAAGCTTGTTCATCGCATGGCTCCTTGCGAGCGCGCAGGCTATCACGGCGGCCTCGGGCGACCGCCTAATGCGTGTAAATCGCGCTCCGTCAGCCGAGCAGGGCCCGCGCGCGACGCAGGTCGAGCGTGTCGAAGCCTTCGGTGAAGCGGGCGTAGGCCGTCGCCAGCGCCGCCTCGGCTTCACTGCTCCCGCCCCGGCCGCGCTCCAGTTCGACGAAGTCGGTCGCCGCGCGCAGTTCCCAGGTCAGGGCGCCCTGATGGCGCGCGATGTCGATGGCCTCGCGATAGCACCGCGCGGCGGCGTCCTCGATCCCCCGCACGCCGCTGCGGCGGATGTAGCCGCCCTTCATCCGCAGCATCTCGGGAATGCCCCATAGCTGGCCGCTGCCGGAATAGAGCGAGATCGCCCGGTCGACGCAGGACAGCGCCCCCTCCGGGTCGCCGCCATTCAGCAGGACTTCGCCATAGTTCGCCAGGAACGGCGGATAGCGCGTGCCCAGCTCGCCGTCGCGGATCTTCGCCAGATCGGCGCGGTAGTCCTGCAAGTCCACCGGTTGCCCGGAATCGAGCCGCCATTTCACCCGCATGCACGCCGCCATCGCCCGCCACAGCGGCAGTCCATGCGTCGCCGCGTAGGCCTCCACGAAATCCAGATCGCGCTCGGCCGCGGCGAATTCGCCGGTGAAGACCTGGATCGGCAGGGATACGAGCACGATCGAGGCGCAGAGCGGCAGCGCGTAATTGCATGCCTCCGCCTCCTCCCGCTGCCTGCGCGCCTCGACCTTCGCCTGTTCCACGAAGCCCGAAAGCCACAGCACCATCGCCAGCGCGCCGCGCGCCTCCAGCCGCAGGTCGAATTCGAACCGGGCGGCGCCTCCGGCCACGCCCTGCTGCGTCGCGGGGGCAGACTGCAGGAAGCTCTCAAGCCGTTCGCGCGCGGATGCCAGATCGCCTAGGTAGTAGAGTGCGATACCCGCATGGGCATCCGCATTGACCATCCCGGCGGCGTCTTCCCGGAACGCGGCGGTCGCGCGCAACAGTTCCGTCACCGCGAGGGAGGAACGCGCGTCCCCGGTCCAGAGGTGATGCTCCGACAGCTTGCGCAGGCTCTCCACCCGCAGGTCGAGATCGCCAAGCTTCTCCGCAAGATCGAGCGCGCGGCTGAACATCGCCTTCGCCTGCGGCAGCGGCCCGCAGGTATACAGCAGTGCGGCTCCGTGGGCGAGACACAGGATCAGTTCGTCCCGCTCGCTCCGGCTTTCGTCAAAACGCGCAGCGAGAGCCTGTTCGGCCGCGTGGCGGCATTCGTCGAGCAGGGAAAGGCGCTCCCAGAACGGTATCGCCGCGACCGTCAGGGTGATCGCCAGCGCAGCGTCACCGTCCGCGCCGAACGCCCACGCCAGCGCGACCCGCAGGTCATCGATCTTGCGACGATGGCTGGCGATCCAGGCCCTTTCCCCGAGTTGCACGAGTTCGAGGTTGGCCTGTGCGACAAGCGTGGCGACATGCTCTGCATGGCGTCGCCGAAGCCGGGCCAGTTCTCCGCATTCCGCCAGTCGCTCCTGCGCATAGCTGCGAGTGGTGTCGAACAGGCGGTACTCGACCTCGAAGTCACTGGCTTCGGCAGCCACCAGCGACTTGGCGACGAGGTTCGCCATGTCCTGAGCGATCTGCCCCGGCGTAATGGTGGCATCGGCCGCTACCGCAACCGCCGATGCCAGCGTGAAGGGGCCGGCGAAAACCGACAGCCGCCGTAGAAGGGCATGTTCGCCGGGGGAAAGGAGATCGTAGCTCCAGTCGATCGTCGCCGTGAGCGTCTGGTGCCGGTCGGGGCCGTAACGCCTGCTCGTAAGCACCCGGAAGCGGTCGCCCAGCAGTTCGCGCAGTTCGGCAAGGCCGAATGCGTCCACCCGGGTGGCCGCGAGTTCGATGGCCAGCGCAAGGCCGTCGAGACGGCGGCAGATGTCTGCCACCACCGGCGCATCGGCATCGGTCAGCCGGAAGGTCTCCAGCCGGTCCATCGCGCGCTCGACGAAGAGCTCCACGGCGGGGTAGGTCATGGCGTCCCGCGCGGTCAGCATGGCATCAGCGTCCGGCGCATCTAGGCCGGGAAGTCTGCGCACGCGTTCCCTGCCAAGGCCCAGCGGCTCGCGGCTTGTGGACAGCACGCGCACACCCGGCGCAGACGCCAGGATGCGGCCGACGTTCGCCGCCACCGCATCGATCAGATGCTCGCAGCTGTCCAGCATCAGCAGCATCTCGCGACCGCGCAGGTATTCGAGAAGCGCCGCCTCCATGTTGGCGGAATGCGCAGTCATCCCGACCGCCGCTGCGATGGCGGCAGACACCCGCCCGGCTTCCTTCAGCGGCGACAGATCGACCAGCCATACGCCATGCTCGAAGCGCGGCAACACCTGCTCGGCCACGGCGCATGCGACAGTGGTCTTGCCGATCCCGCCGGGCCCAACCACGGTGACGAGCCGGTGATCCTCGAGTTCCGCCGCTATGTCGGCGATGATCTCCGAGCGCCCCACCACCCGCGTCGCGGCCAGCGGCAGATTGTGATCGCGGGTGACGGCCACCGCATCATGGACAGCCGGCAGCGATGCTTCCGTGCTCTGCACCGGACTGACGAAGCGATAGCCCCGGCCGATGATGGTCGCGATGAAGCGCTCTTCCCCCGGCCCTTCGAGCTGCCGCCGCAGGCTGGCGATATTGACCTTGAGGTTGCCTTCCTCGACCACGATGTCCGGCCAGGCGCGCGACATCAGGTCGCGCTTGCTAACCAGCTCTCCGGGACGTTCGACGAGGGCGGTCAGGATATCGAGCGCGCGGCCGCCGACGCGCACGGGCTTGCCGTTCCTCAGGAGGAGTTGTCGCTCCGGCATGAGGACAAAGGGTCCGAACAGGAATGACCGGGGAACCGGTTCTGAACTGACGGCAACCAAACTCGCACCCGCATCTGCAAACACGGCTCAAGGTGTCACAGGCACGTTCGTCACGGCGGTTAAAAAAGGTCAATCCTCAGGCTCGGCAGGAACCCGGATACCGCCTTCGATATCCGGGCCGCACTGTCAGCGCTGCTGGCGCAACTGGTCCGATAGGTAATCGACCAGCGGCTGTTCGAACTTCGGGTTGATCGCCAGGAAGTGGCGTCGCCGGTCCTGCTCGTCGGGCAGGCGGCACAGCACACCCTCGTCGACGAGCCTGCGCACCAGCCGCAGCGCGGTGCTCATCGGTGCGCCGGAGGCGATGCAGGCGCTCGAAACGGAGACGCGGCGGTGTTCGATCTTGGCCAGCAGCAGGTCGAGCAGCATGGCCCATGTCGGATCGCCGAACAGTTCGCCGCCGCCGATCTCCCGGCGCTTCATCTCCTTGCGCAGCAGGTCGCGGATGAAGCCCGTCAGTTGCGCCGGGCCGACAGGATCGGCGTCGGCAAGCTGCGGCATCGCTGCGGGAACAATCGCAGGAGCCGGAGCGACCATTGCCGCAGCCGCTTCCGGCGGCGCGCGGCCGGGCTCGTCCATCAGGTGCGAGAGGCGTTGCAGTTCGGTGCTGAGCGTCGACATCCGCTCCAGCAGCGCATTGCGCGCACCGGTAGCCTCGGGCAGCCCCTGGATGCGCTGGAGGGCACGGCGCAGGTCGCCCTGGCTGATCGGCTTTTCGAGGAAGTCGACCGCAGAGGCGCGCATGGCGTCGATGGCGACATCCTTGGTCGCATGCCCGGTCGCCATGATGAAGCGCAGCTGGCGCCCCTGCCGGTCGGCATGCTGGGCCATCTCGCCGATGAGCGTGATCCCGTCGAGCCCCGGCAGGTTGTAGTCGACGATGGCGATGGAAATCTCGTTCGACCGGAACACCGACAACGCTTCTTCCGCGCTCGATGCGACGAATGGCTCGTAGCCCATCTGCCGCAGCGCGAAGGCGCACTCCATGCCCCAGTCCGTGTCGTCGTCGACGACGAGCACCGGCTCCACCTGCCGGAACACTCCTGCCTCTATCGCCTTTGGTATTTCGGCCATCGGTACTCGCTCCCTTGCGTGTTCCGCGTCGATTTCCTCAGCATCATCGCTCTGTGGGCCAAGAAGAGACCCCAGGCGTGTCCGCCAGCTCTTAGGCATCGCATCTTCCCATCACTGTATTTGCGGATGCCCTTATCACATTCCGGGTAAATATTGCTGCAACGCGACCGAGAGGATTGCCACCGCGAGGATCGCCGATGCGTCCGGACGACGCCGCACTGCGCCCGCCCGTTGGAAGGCAGCTATCAGCACCAGCGCCAGTACGGCCACCGCCACCATCGCGAATGTTCCGCTTATTCCCAGCCAAGTGGCCCCCGCCCCAAGCAGCTTGATCTGACCCCCCGTCAGGATCCTTGCGCGGGTCCGCGCCCGAAGCACGGTCACGGCAAGGCTCGCGACGGCAATGCACCCCACCCCTGCGGCGCATGCCCGGTAGAATCCGGGTGTTCCTTCTAATGCCGCCGCTCCGACGAGGCCGCAACCCGCAAGCACGACATAAAGCCAGTCGGGCGTGGTCTGCCCTTCCCAAGGCAGGATCACCACGGGAACCAGCACAAGTATAAGAAGAGCAAGATAGAAGTATCCTGCGGCCTCCATCGTCAATATCCCCCGTTGGTCACGGTAACGCTGGCTTCGAGGGTGCTGTCCGGCAGCGGCACGAAGGCGCCGTAGCGCATGATCGGGCTGCCGCTCATGTCGTAGCGCACCTCGACGCGAAACGTTCCCCTGGTGGTCCCTGCCGCAGCGGTAATCTGCGGCGGCGTCTTGCCACCGAGCAGGGATCCGTAGTTGTCGATCACCGCCTGCGCCCGGCTGGTGGCAAGGGCCACGCGCTCGCCGGTCGAAAGACCCGCGACCGCCGCCCGGGCGCCCTCCGCAGCGGCCTGTCTCACGCCGATGAGGGCCGTGAAGTAGATCGAATAGACGATGACCGAGAAGACGAGGGTGAGCAGCGCCGGAGCCAGCAGGGCGAACTCCAGCGCCGCAATCCCCCTATCGCATTTCAGCATGCGGACCGCTGTCCTTGCCGTCATGCGCATGATGTCCTCCTCTTTTAGACGCCGCCGGCGCCGCCAGCGCCACCTGCACCGCCGCTGCCACCACTGAAGAGGTTGGAGAAGGCGGTCGAGAGATCGCTCTGGAAAGCGGTTCCTACTGCGAGCAGCGCAGCCACGACGATACCGCCGAGAACTGCGTATTCGACTGCCGTAAGGCCGCGCTCATCGCCACGCAGGCGGGTCATCAAATTGTGGATCGAATTCATCATAAAAATACTCCCCATACCCCTCCGTGGTCGCAAGAGGCGCGTCCGGGACAGGAGGGGCGTCCCGCCGCGCCATGAACGAAACCCTAGATCAGCACCGGCACCCCGCAGCGCACGCCGTTGGTCCACACCGTCGCATGGCCAAGCTGCACGCCCAGCGCGGCGAGAACGTTGTCGAGCAGGGGATCGGTGGTGGAACCCAGCACGCCGCCCACCGCATTCACCACGCCCAGCACAGCGGACACGGCCTGCGTGTCGCTGCCGACGCAGACGAGCGAGACGAGGCAGGTCTGCAATTGCAGATTGTTGGTAACGCCTTGCAAAGTCGCGCCGACCTGGAAGCGGTTGCCGACGACAACGCCCTGACCCGGTACAGCCACCGTGCCGATGGTGCCGTTACCCCCGGGACCGAAAATGACATTCGCGCTTGTCCGCCCCAGCACCGGCTTGACGATCGCCTTGCCCTGCACCTGCGCCACGCTCAGGCCACCGAGGATGTTGAGCACGTTGAGATCGAGGATCTTGCCGTACTCGAAATCGCTGTTGCTGAGCGGCGGCAGGGCCTTGGTCATCGCGTTGGGATTGACCAGCCTGCCGAGATAGACGTTCACCAGCCCGGAATTGGCGGTCACGTTCACGCGCGTGCGGCTGTTCTGCTCGGTCTCGCCGGTGCAGTCGATGCCGGACACCCGCGCGTCGGCGGCGTCCACGTCGACTACCAGCGGCACGTTCGCCTCGCCGTTCACGAGGTTGAGGACGTTGAGGTTGATAAGCTTCACGTCGACCTGCAACCGCAGCATCGAAGTGCCGACAAGCGTCTCGCCGACCGGGCCGAACGCGAAGCGGGGGCGGTTGGTCAGTCCGGAACTCGCCGCCCGGATGGCGACGGTGCTGTTGGGCACGACGAGGCTGACCAGATCGGACGCATCGATCACGCCCGGCCCCGCCTGCACCGCATACGAGACGAGCTGGTAAGCATTCATCCCGGCCCGCAGCGACGGCTTCACGTCCGCTTCGCCCACCGGCATGTTCTTCCACACGCCCAGCCCGAACAGCCCGCTCAATGGCACCCGGTAGCCGTTTCCGACCTGCGACCCGAAGGTGCGTAATGCGTTGCCGGTCCGCGCGTCTCCCGCGGCTTCGGCGGCTGAAAGGACGAGATCCTGAAGTCCGTAAGTGCCCTCTACCAGTTGCCCGTAAGTCCCGGTCTGGCCGGAGCGGCGGGCGAGCGCGTCGAAGAACAGGCCGGCATCGACATTGCCGCCCATCAGCGCCTCGATGTCCGCCGTCGTCAGCCGCAGCTTGATGCCGATGAGCGCGCCGAGCAGGTCGTTGACCGCGTTGACCAGCGTGTTGGTGACGGTCAGCAGGCCCGACGTGACCGAGATGCCCGCCTCGTCCACGCGCGCGGCGCTGGCGGTGGCGGCAAGGTCGGGGATCGGGCTCGCGTCGCCCAGCGCGCCGGTCAGGAAGCGGCGGCTCGGCTCGCCCGTGGTCAGGCGCACGGCATTGACGGTGGAACTGCCGGGGCAGTTCACGGTGTCGGGCGATCCCGCCGCGACGAAGCGCGATCCCGAATCCCGGTTGATGTTGGCACAGTAGTAGCCGACCTCGACCCGCTTGAGGATCGTCGGGTCCGAATAGCCGTTGCGGTTCAGGTAATCCTGCGCGCGGGCCTGCGCGCGGGCGGGCTCCATCGCCGCCGCCAGTGCCGCCGCCTCGGTCGCGATGCGCAGTTCGCGGTTGCCGCTGTAGTAGAGCGCCACATCGAGCGCGAGCCCTGCCGAGAGCAGCAGCGGCACGCCCAGCACGGCGACGGCGGGCGCGATCGCGCCGCTTTCATCACGCCGCAATTCGCGCAGGCGGCGAAAGGCGGAGCGCAGCGCGGTCATGAGCCCAGGGACGGCTTGCCGCCCCCTGCCGCCGCGATCCGCGCCACCTCGCCCGCGACCTGCTGGCGCAGTTGCGCCTTGGCCTTGGCGTCGGTCATGCCGGACATCATTGCGTCCGCTTCGCCCAGCCGCCCGTTGAGCGTCAGCGCGAGGATCAGGTTGTTGCGCACCACCATGTCGTCCGGCACCAGATCGCGCGCGGCACGCAGCGTCTCGACCGCCTCGGCGGTCTGGCCCGAGCGCAGGCGGGCATAGCCCAGCGCATTGGTGATGAAGGCATCGGCGGGGCTCGCCTGCAGGGCCGCTGCGTACTGAACCGCCGCCTGCGGCCACTGCCCTTCGGCGGCGAGGACATGCCCGCGCACCGCCAGCGCCTGTCCGCTGCGATCGTTCGACGGGATGCGTTCCATCGCCGTGCGTGCGGCCTCGGTCTGGTCGAGGTCGAGCAGGCAGTTGACCCGCAGCACGCGCGCATCGCTGTCCGAGGGGTACTTGCGGTCGAAATCGTCGAGATAGGCGAGCGCGGCGCGGGCGCGACCGTCGCTGCGGGCCTGCCGGATCAGCGTCATGTACAGCGTGCGCGTGGAGTTCTCCTCCTGCGCTTCCGCCGTGCGGTCCGAACGGTCGGCCGCCATGGCGGGCATCGGGGCGAGGCCCGCCAGCGCCAGCGTCGTCACGGGAAGCAGGTATCGCATCATCGTCCGGTACTCCGCAGCGTGTCGAGGATCGCGGCCACCGGCGGGCCGGCCAGCACGATGAACAGCGCAGGCATGAAGAAGACGAGCATGAGCACGACCATCCGCACGGTGATCTTGCCGATCTGCTCGCGCGCACGGGCGACGCGGCGCTGCGAGAATTCGCGGATGAATTCGCGCAGGGCCGGGACCAGCTCCATGCCCTGGAACAGCGACTGCCGGAACAGTGCCGCCAGTTCGCGAGAGCCCTGCACGCCTACGCGGGTCGCCCAGCGGTCGAACGCGACCTGGTAGTCCTGCCCACGGTCGAGATCCTCGACCAGCATCGCCACCAGCTTCGCATGGTTGGGCACCGCCACCCGCTCGTCCCGCGCGATGCCGCGGAAGCACTGGTCGAGCGAAACGCCGCTTTCGAGCATCATCAGCATCAGGTCGAGCAGGAACGGAAACTCCGCCGTCAGCACCCGCTCGCGCGCGGTGGCGCGCATCTGGAGGGCGTACTTGGCGCCAATGTAGGTGAGGCCGGTCAGCGCGAACGTCGGGAAGATCGGGCGCAGCGGGTTGCCGGTGACGGCGAAGCACGTCGCCATCGAGGCCAGCATCACCAGCAGCGTCGCGGCGAGCCGCAGCGCGACGAAGACGTCGAGCGCACCCGGCTCGAAGTAGCCGGCGGCGCGCAGGCGCTTCTCGATCTCCTGACGGTCGCGCCCCTGCGCCAACAGCGCGCGCGGCGCCTTGAGGTTGCGCCAGCCGCGCGAGGGGGCGCTGCCGATGGCGGCCTGTCCGTCGATCCGCGCGCGGAGCTGGGCATCGACCTGCAGCCAGCGCAGGCCCAGCACCACCATCGCCCCGCCCGCGACGGCGGCGATGAGCGAAAGGAGGGCGAGCGCGCCGGCCATCAGAACGCGAGCCTCATCATGCGGCGGATAATCATGATGCCGATCAGTTCGAGCACGATCGCCACCATCGACATCGTGCGGCCACGCGGATCGTCGATGAAGAATTCGATGTAGGCGCGGTTCATGCCCACCAGCAGCACCATGGCGAGCAGCGGCATCGCGATCAGCACGCGCGCGCTCACCTTGGCCTCCGACGTCGCCGCCTGCAGGTCGCGGCGGATGCGCACGCGCTCGCGCAGGATGTTGGAGAGGTTGCCGAACACCGTCGCGATCGAGCCGCCGTAGCGCAGGTTGGTGCGGATGGCGGCGGCGATCATCGAGACTTCGGGCACCTGCAACCGGTCGGCCAGCTGTTGCATCGTCTCGGCCACCGGCGCCCCCATGGCGAGGCGGCGGCCGACCGGCGCGAAGTAGCTCTGCACCGTCTCGGGGGCATCGGCGAGGGCGCGGGCAAGCGCCTGCGACAGCGAATTGCCCACCGCCTGAAGCTGGCGCACACCGTCGAGATAGAGCGGCAGCGCCTCGGCCAGCGCCTCGATCCGCTTGCGCGCACGGCCCTGGAGCCAGGACAGCACCGCCATCGGCACGCCGACCACTAGGACCACCGCAGCGGCCGGCCCGAACAGCAGGAGCACGATCAGCGTCGCGATGAGCATCCCGCCGGTCAGCGCCTGCACCGCGCCGAAGGTGATCTCAACCTGCGCCTGCGCCAGCAGCGGCGCGATCCGCTCGGGCACAGTGACCGCGATGATCGGGCGCGCAGGCGCGGCGTCGGGCGTGGCGATGGCCTCCAGCCGCCGGTCGAGTACCACGCGGTCGCGCGTGCGCTGCGAGAACCAGTGCCATGCCATCGCGCCGAGGATGAGCAGCGCCAGCAGGAGATAGGCGCCGCCCTTCACCATGCGGTTGCTTCCCCATGGCCGACGGCGCCGGTGGCCTTGTCCAGCGTGGGCGCGGCGTAGTCCTTGAGGCGCGCGACGTGATAGGGCCGCGGCGACATCGTGCGATGCAGCCCCTCGCCCGACATCGGCGGATTTTCCTCGAAGTGGAACAGTTCGTTGAGCGTGTAGGCCTCGCCCTCCACCCCGGTCACTTCGGCGACCGAGGTGATCCGGCGCGAGCCGTTGGCGAGGCGCTGGATGTTGACGATGACGTGGATCGAGTTGGCAACGAAGCGGCGCACCGCGCGCACGTCGTTCTGCTGACCGGCAAAGCCCAGCAGCATTTCGAGGCGCGACAGCGCGTCGCGCGGGGTGTTGGCATGGAGCGTCGCCATCGAGCCGTCGTGGCCGGTGGACATCGCCTGCAGCATCTCCACCGCCTCGACGCCGCGCACCTCACCCAGGATGATGCGGTCGGGCCGCATGCGCAGGGCGTTGCGGACGAGATCGCGCGCACTCACCTCGCGGCTGCCGTCGACATTGGGCGGGCGCGTCTCCAGCCGGACGACGTGCTCCTGTCGCAGTTGCAGCTCGGCCGCGTCCTCGATGGTGACGAGGCGTTCCTTGTTGCTGATGCAGCTCGACAGCACGTTGAGCAGCGTGGACTTGCCCGCGCCGGTGCCGCCGCAGATCAGGATGTTGAGGCGCGAACGCACCGCGCTCGTCAGGAACGCGGCCATCGCCGGGCTCATGACGCCGCCGCTCACGCAGTCCTCGACGCTGAGCGCCTGAAGGCGGAACTTGCGGATCGAGACCAGCGGGCCGTCGAGCGCGATCGGCGGGATGACGATGTTGACGCGCGAGCCGTCCGGCAGGCGCGCATCGACGAAGGGCGTCGCCTCGTCCACGCGGCGGCCGATGGGGCCGACGATGCGCTGGATGATGTTCATGAGGTGCGCGTCGTCGCGGAAGCGCGTCTCGACCCGTTCCAGCACGCCCGAGCGCTCGGCGTAGATGGTGTTGGCGCCGTTGACGATGATGTCGTCGATGGTGCTGTCGCGCAGCAGCGGCGCGATGGGGCCGAGGCCGACGACCTCGTCCTCGACGTCCTCGATCAGCAGCAGCCGCTCGGCGCTGTTGAGCGCGAGCTGGCCGCGACGGCTGCGGCTGTTGATGACCTGCTCGATCTCGCTGCGCAGCGTGCGCCGGTCCAGCCCGTCGGCGGTGGAGCCCTGCGTCTCCAGCTGCTCGATCACCTGCGCGCAGGTCAGCGCCTTCACCGCCTGGTAGCTGTCGCTCATGCGCTGCGCGGCGGGCTGCGCGATGGCGGCCTTGCGCTTGGGCTCCGGCTCGCCGCCCTCTCCGGGCACGAAATCGTTGGTGAGCAGGCTCATGCGGTGCGCTCCACCGAACGCAGGATTGCCTTGCGCATGCGGTCGATCCCGAAGCTGGCGCCCTTGGCCTGCGACGAGATCCCGCAGGCGCGCCGCACGGCCTGCGCGTAAGTGCCGCCATCCCGCTCGGTCATCATCGGTCGTCCGGCGTTCAGCGCGTTGCGCTGCTGCACGCGGTCGACCGGGATACCGAGCACGGTGTCGATGTCGAGCGCATCGGCCATGCGGCGACCGTCGAGCAGGATGCGCGGATCGTGCTCCCACACCAGCAGGCGCAGGCGCTGTGCGCTAGCGGTGTCGATGGCCACGCGGTCGAGCAGGCGGCGGGTGGCGTCAAGCTCGCGGATCGACTGGCTGCACACAACCTCGACGCTCTGCGCCTGCGAGGCGAGTTCGCGCAGCAGCCCGCCGTTACGCAGGGATCCGCCGCACAGGACGACGTGGTTGCAACTCGCCCGCAGCAGCTGGATCAGGCCGACGATGTCCGCCGGACCGATGCCGACAGGCTCCGCCCCGGTGCCGCCGTCAAGCGTCAGCAGGGTCAGCCCGCTGCGGTCGTGATGCGCCAGCGCATCGGACAGCAGGCTCGCGTCCATGCGGTCGATGTCGGAGATCGCCGAGGCGAGGCCGTAGTCCACCTTGAGGTCGAGGTAGGCCTCGGCCGTGCTGCTCGGCAGGGTGCAGTCGATCAGCAGCGTCGATGCGCCGTCGAGGCTGTAGGCGAGCGCCATGTCGGTCGCCAGTACGGCGGTCGCGTCACGGTCGGTGCCGAGGACGAGGGTGAAGCGGCCCAGCCTCCCCTGGCTCGCCAGCGAAGTGTTGAGCACGCGCGAGAGGATCTCGCTCACTTCCGAGGCCACCGCGCCGCGCGGCAGCACATCGGTCGCGCCGGAGCGGATCGCCTGAAGGACGTGGCCCGCGTACATGTCCTCAGTGGCGAGCACCACCGCGCGGCCCGGAGCCGCCTGCGCGACTTCGGCGATGACCGATGCCATCGCGCGCTCGGCGGGGATCGAGGCATGGTCGATCACGACGATGCCCGGGCCGTCGAACTCGGCCTCGTCGAGCGACTGGGCCATCTCGACAGTGACGTGGGCGCCCATGGCGTCCGAGATGCGCTGCGCCAGCGCGCGGTCGATCGAGAGAAGATGGATGCGTGCCATGTCAGCGCCTCACCACGCCGAAGTTCCTGATGCCCTGTTCGACGCCGTCGTTGCCGACGATCATCTGCCCGATGCTGGGATCGACCGGCTTGTTCGCCGTCGCCAGCATCGGCTTCACCGCCTCGGGCTCCACCAGCCGCGGCGTCGCGACGATGATGAGCTCCTGGCGCTCCTTCTGGTTCTGCTGGCGCTTGAAGAAGGCCCCCAGCACCGGCAGGTCGCCGAGGAACGGCACCTTGTCCTTGGTGACCGAGCTGTTCGAGTAGTTGAGCCCGGCGATCACGAAGCTCTGCCCGCTGCCCAGCTCCACGGTCGTCTCGGTGGAGCGGCGGCGGATGCCCGGCACCACGTAGCCCTGAAGCTGGACGCCGTTGTTGTAGTCCAGCTCGCTGACTTCCGGCGCGAGCTTGAGGACGATGTTGCTCTCGCTCAGCACATAGGGCGTCACCGAAAGGCGCACGCCGAATTCCTTGTACTGGATCGAGATCGCGTTGGTGTTGCCGCCGCTGGACTGCGGCACCGGCACCGGGAACTCGCCACCGGCAAGGAAGCTAGCCTGTTCGCCCGAACGCACCAGCAGCGTCGGCTGCGCGAGAAGCTGCGAGAGCCCGTTGGACGACAAAGCGCTCAATACCGCGCCGATGCCGCGGTTTGGCGCCGACAGGAAGAGGTTGAACGCGCTCTGGATCGGCGCGGAGGCATCTACGCTCAGCCCCGGCCTTACCGGCGTGCCGCCCGTGCCCCCCGTGCTGAAAGAATAGCCGTTGAGACTGGACGACGGCACCAGCGCCCCCTGGATGTCCCCGGAGAGCTTGGCGAAGCTGAAGCCCAGCGCCTTGAGCGTCGAGGACGACACCGCCGCGAACTGCACGTCCACCGCGACGACCTTCTCACCCGGTCGCAGCGGTCCGGCTCCGGTCGAGTAGACGGGCGCGGGCGGATCGACGTGGAACAGCGTCTGGCCGATCATCGTGCCGTCCGCCGCATAGACGTTGAGCGACGCGTCGCCGGCGCCCTGCCCGGTCACGCGCAGCGATTGCGCGGTGGGCGACGATACGCCGATCACGTTGTCGCGGCTCACCTCGACCCGACCAATCGAGCGAGTGAACGTCAGCGTGCGGGCCTCATCCACCTGCAGGGACCGCTGGTCCTGCGCGGCGGCCATGGTCGGCACCAGCGCGATCGGTGCGGCGCAGGCGAACAGCCCGGTTGCGATCAGGCTTTTCACTTGGCCCCACTCCCCGAATAGATGACTTCGCGATTGCCGCCGACGACCAGTTCGATCGCATGCGGGGCAGGAGCCGCCCGACGCGGCTGTGGAGCCGGTGGCGCCGCCGCCGCGCGAGGGGGTAGCGCGGCGGCGAACGCCGGCGCCGGCCTTGCCGTCGCCGAAGGAGTCTCGAGAATGGAGGCGACCTGCGCAGTCGCGACTTCCTGCTTGTCTTCCGGATTGCGCAGGGAAAGGTAGAGCGCGCCGGTGCTCTTCGCGAGCGAGAGCTCCGACACCTGCTGCGGGCTCAGCGCCAGCGTCACGTTGCGCGCGGGCGGCGGCGGCGCGGATACCGCGCCGGTCACGCCGTCCTTGACCGCCTCGCCGACGACGACCTCGCCCACCGCAAGCACCGGCACCAGTTGCAGCAGTGTGGTGGAGCGACTGCGACCGTTGCCGCGTGCGCCGCCGATGGCGTCCTCGCCGGGATAGACGACCTGCACGTCCACGCGGTCACCCGGTCGCACCAGTCCGGCAACGGCGATCTCCGCCGTGGTGTCGATGCTGATCGCGCGCATGCCCACCGGCACGCGGATCGCCAGCTTGCCTTCCTGCTGCAATGCCTCGCGCGGGATGAGCGTGTTGGCCTTGATGTCGCGCGTGGCGACACGACCGACCACCTCGGCGGGGGTCGCCGCACCCGGAAAGCGGGAAGGATCGAAGGCAGTATTGCGGATCATGTCGGCCGTGATCGTCTCCCCGATCCGCACATCCCGCGTGGTGGTAGCGAGCACGATGCCCGCCGCCTGCGATGTCCCGGCGATGAGACCGGGCACCGAGGCCGCCTTCGGCTTGGCAGATCGTCCTAGTTCGCGAACGCCGAGAAAGCCGAATGTCGCCGCAGCGACCATTCCGACGGCAATCGTCAGCTTCGCTTTCGAACCGAGGCGCATGCAATTCCCCTCTTGCCATTGCGCTTACGCAAACGAAGCGCTGCCCCCGCGCTTCGAAAAATCAGAACCGTTCCTTGCCGGGACAGGTTCGCCTTGATTTCTGAAACATAGCGCGTCCCCGATTCAGCCGGTCATGGAGAAGCAGCCAATGCGAGGGGATCACGAGATGCGCGGATTTACGGGGTCAGGAGCCCTCGGGCGAGGTTACCCGCCGCAGCCCGCAACTTGTCGAGAAAGCAAGCGACTATGCGTTTCTACGGGATTTAAAGTAACCTTCGCATCGGTTCTTTTCGTGACTTGTGCCCAAGGCCAAGGCAATAAGAACACCATGTCCGGCAGCAGCGTCATCCCCCTTCGGTTCCCCCGTGTCCCCAGGGCCGATCCCGTGGATTCGCAGAGAAATTTCGTTGAACGCGGCAGGATTTGCGCGTGAGTGGTCGGGAGCCTTGGCCCGGTTCGCGGCTTTTGACACCGTTGGCTTCTTGATGGTCTGGAGACGGCTTTGGCGCTTGTGGGGATGACGGGGAAACGGAAAGTGACGGTCGATCGGCGTCCCGCTCGATGCGCGGCGGAACGGAGGACACCCTCATAGGCTGGTGGTCGAAGCGTTCCCGCAAGGGCCGCGGGTGGGAGGACAGCACCAGGCTGTATCCCGCAGCCACGGCCCTGTGCGCGCTCGTCCTGGGTCTGATCGCACCGCAGGCCCCGGGTGCCGGGGTCATTGCGGCAGCCTCAGCAGGCGCGCTGTTCATCCTGCGCCGTCCGATCCTGACGCTGGGGGCCACGCTGCTGCTGGCGATCGGACTGATCCAGCCCGCCGCACTGCATTCGCCGTTCTACTGGATGGACCTGCTGCTGCTGACCGCCGCCACGGTCATCCCGAGGCGCTTCGCGCCGGCCCTGCTCCGGGCTCCCCGCTGGTCATGGCCCACGGTCATGGCGCTGGGTGCGATGTGCCTGTTCGGCTACACGTTCGCGGGGCCTGTGCCGGGCGCGGTGCTGGCGGTGATCGCATCGTTCTGCGCCGCATTTATCGGCGCGGGCATCGCGCGGCACCTTGCCGTCGTCGATGCGCGGCTGCTGGCATGGGGCGACGGCGGCCTCGTCGAAGTCACCCGCGACCTGCTGCTCGGCCGCATCACGAGCGGAATGCTGCACGACCTCGCGCAGCCGCTGAACGTGATCTCCATGGCGAACGCCAACATGGATTACATCATCAGCCATCTGGAGATGGACGAGGAGCATCGCGGGCAGTTGCAGGAACGCGTCGGCCGCATCGCCACGCATACCGAGGGCGCGGCGCATATCCTCAGCCTGTTCCGCTGGTTCGGACGCGATGGGCGGGAGGGCGACGGCTCACTCACGGTGCGCAGCGCGCTGGACTGCGCGATCGCGACCACCAAGTCGAACGTGCGCCACCACGGCGTCTCGGTTCACATGCGCGGCAATGCTCTCGACCATGTCGTGCCGGGCCAGTACGGCGCCTTGCAGATGATGGCGGTGGCCGCGCTGCTGAGCGCCTTCGGCAGTTTCCTGGGCCGCGATGGTCGCAAGCATCGCGGCGACGTCCTGCTGAATGCCAGCGTCTCGCCCGCGCATGTCGTCATCACCGTGGAATGCACCGACGATGAAGGCCGCCCGGTGCCGAGCCTGCGCATCGACGAGGCGACGCTCTGGCTGGTCGAGCAGGTGGCGCAGGAAGCTTCGGCGGAATTCCGGTGCCTCGTCCTTGGCCGTCAGCCGGTGCGGTTCGTCATCCGCCTCGGCCGCGACGACATCTGAACTTACGCCGTTTCGAGCAGCGGCAGTTCGATCTCCACCCGCGCACCTTCGGTCTCACCCGGTACGAGCGCGACTTCGCCGCCGATCTTGCCGATGACCTGACGGCAGATATGCAGCCCCAGGCCCGTGCCGACGCGCGGCTTGGTGGTGAAGAACGGCTGGAATGCGGACTTGGCCTGATCCTTCGAGAGACCCGCGCCATTGTCGGCCACGCAGCACTGGACCTTGCCGTTTTCGGTGAAAATGTGGATCGCGATGCGACCGGCGCCCTGCCAGCCCGCGTCGCGCCGGGTCTCGATGCTCTCCGCCGCGTTGCGCAGGATGTTCACGAAGACCTGCTCCGCCTCGATCTGGCAGAGGGCGACCTCGCCGCGCACCTGCGCATGGCGGTCGTCCACCTCGATCCCGGTCGCGTCGAACAGGGGCTTCAGGAATCGCACCGCGTTGCGCGCCGCGAGGCCCAGATCGGCGCTCACGACGCCGCGGCTCTGGCCCGAAGCGTAAGCGAGCGTGTGGTCGATGATCGTCTGCGCGCGCTGCACCTGTTCGGAGATGCGCTCCACCGCCTTGACGAGCTGCGGCTGCATCATGTCGCCGAGCGCGAGCATCATGCGCAGGTTCTCGTTGGCGATGGCGATCGAGAACAGCGGCTGGCGCAGTTCATGCGCCAGGGCGGAACTCTGCTCGCCCAGATCGGCAAGCCGCGCCTTGGCGGCGATCGTGTCGAAAATCTGGAGCGCCTCGCGCTCGTCGATGTTGCCGCAGTTCTGCTGCGCGCCGCTTTCGGTCGGGCGGCAGAGCTGGGTGGTCGGCGTGCAGCGCGTCCACTTGTCGATGTCGCGCTGGGTGATCTCGTTGGGTTTCATCGCACGCCCCCCGCGGTTTCCGATACTTCGCTGATGCGGCCAAGCATCTGGTTCAGGGTGGAAATCAGCAGTTGCGGCTGGACGGGCTTGGTCAGCACCAGATGCTCCGGCATCGGCAGCGCAGGGTCCGGTCGCAGCTGGTCGCCGGTGATGAAGAGGTAGCCGAATTCGCGCTCGCTCAGCAGCGCGTTCTCGCGGATCCGCGAGACGATGGACAGGCCGGATTCCTGCCCCAGCCGCACATCGCAGGCGAGGACACGGATCGCCGAATTCGCTTCAAGGGCAGCCACCGCCTGGTCGAGATCGGAAACCCCGACCGCCGGGATGCCATGAAGCTCCATGAACGTCAGCAGCTCTTCGACGATCGCGCTCACGTCGTCCAGGAGCAGCACCAAAGCCGGACTGTTGCTCATGCAACCCTCTTGTATTCTTGTCTCCCCTAGCCCGGATCTCATCGGACCGGTCCTAGTTACTACCACTTAGGTTGTTTTCCGTTGCCAAATCAATAACGCACAAAAAAAATCCACCGGAGCACGGCAACTTCCGTGCATGGCCCGGTGGATAAGCCGATCAGGCACAACTGCGGTAGTCGGGAGTGACCAGTCGCGGACGCGCGAACTGCTTGAGATGAATACCGGATTCGGCAACCGCCGGCGAAGTATTGCCTTCAAGCACGTTGATCGCGCCCGAGATCATCGCCGCAGCAACCAGCGATTCGTCATCTTCGAGCAATTCGAGCGCAATGCGGAGCAAGTCGCGGGCGCGGGAAGCATCATTGGTCATCGCTCTAATCCTTTCTCGTGAATTCTGGCCCCGAAAAATGGAAGGGGTGGCCCACGGCAAGGGCCACCCCTTCCCCCCTACCTCGGCCACGCGAGGCAGGGCTGTGGCGTGTCCGGCCAGGGGGAGGGCAACAGAGTGGTGGACACGCCGGTCTTCATCCTAGTTGCCCGAGCCGCCCCCCAGCAGCCCCCCGACGAGCCCGGTCACCGGAGCCAGCACAGAGCCGGTTCCCGAACTGCCGCCCGTTCCGCCGAGAAGTCCTCCCACCACGCCCGTCACGGGTGCGAGGATGTTGCCGGTGCCGGTGCCGCCACCGGTCCCGCTGACGAGGCCGCCGACGACGGTCGTCACCGGCGCCAGCAGACTGCCCGTACCGCCGGTCCCACCGAGCAGTCCGTCGACCACGCCGGTCACCGGTGCCAGGACGTCGCCCGTCCCGGTGCCGCCGCCGACAAGACCGCCGACCACGCTCGTCACCGGGGCGAGCAGATTGCCGGTGCCGCCCGTTCCGCCGAGCAGCCCGCCAACCACGCCGGTCACCGGAGCCAGGACGTCACCCGTCCCTCCGCCGCCACCGACGCCGCCGACCAGTCCGCCGACGATGCCCGTGACCGGTGCGAGCACCGATCCGGCCGTGCCGCCCGAGCCGATGCCGCCGACCACCTGGCCGAGCGTACCGTTCAGGGTGTCGAGCACCGGCGAGGTCACCGCGTCGACTGCGGCGGTGACGGGAGCCACCACCGGGGCGAGCCCGTTGGTCACCTGCGTCACGCCGGCCCCGACCTGCGCCCCGAGCAGGGCCCCGGCGAGGTTGCCGACAGGGGCGAGCCCCTGCGCCACGCCTGCCGCGGTCGTCGGCAGCGTCACGTCGAGGACGTTGCCGTCGGCGAGCACGTCAGCCGTCACCAGTTGCCCGGAGACGAGGCCCGGATTGTCCGACAGCACGTTGACGCCCGCTAGGGTGCCGCTGGTGCTGGGGCCGGTCAGGACGTTGTTGCCGAGATCGACGCCGAGCAGCGGTCCGGTATAGGACGGTGCCGGACCGGAGCCGCCGCCGGGCAGGTTCCCGGTGACGCCGCCGATCAGGCCGCCGAGCTGTCCCGTGACCGGACCCAGCACGCCGTTCGAACCGACGATCGGGGCCAGCACCGCGTCGACCGTGCCGAGAACCGGCGTGGTCACCTGGCTGACGGTCGAAGTCACTGCGGTCACCGTCGGGGCGAGCCCGTTGGTCACCTGCGTGACGGTCGAGCCGACCTGGCTGCCGAGCAGGGCGCCCGCAAGCGAGCCTACCGGAGCCAGAGCCTCCTGCGTCTGCTGCGTGGTGGTCGGCAGAGCGACGTTCACGACATGGCCGTCACCGGTCAGCACGTCGACCGCAAGACCGCCGCCGTTACCCGTCGCCGTTCCCGGCGTGACGTTGACGTCGATGATCGTGCCCGGACCGCTCGGCCCGAGGATCGGCGTGCCGCCGACACCGACGCCCACCAGCGGACCGGTGATGCTGCTCGGACCTCCGGGGCCGGTTGGACCTCCGGGACCAGTCGGGCCTCCGGGACCAGTCGGGCCTCCGGGACCAGTCGGACCGCCGGGGCCAGTCGGACCGCCGGGACCAGTCGGACCACCGGGGCCAGTCGGACCACCGGGACCAGTCGGACCACCGGGGCCAGTCGGACCACCGGGACCAGTCGGACCGCCGGGACCAGTCGGGCCACCGGGACCAGTCGGGCCTCCTGGACCAGTCGGACCGCCGGGGCCAGTCGGACCGCCGGGGCCAGTCGGACCGCCGGGGCCAGTCGGACCACCGGGGCCAGTCGGGCCTCCGGGGCCAGTCGGACCGCCGGGGCCAGTCGGACCGCCGGGGCCAGTCGGACCGCCGGGGCCAGTCGGGCCTCCAGGACCAGTCGGACCGCCAGGGCCGCTGGGATCGCTCGGACCGGAAGGCCCGCTCGGGCCAGACGGACCGCTCGGGCCGCTGGGACCGGACGGCCCAGAGGGAGTGCCGCCCCCGCCCGCACCGACGCGGAAGCCTACGCCGTCGGCGCAGGCTCCCAGCAGCAGAAGGGGAATGGCGGTCGCGCACAGCAATATGTGCCTTGTGGATCTGCGTGGCTTCTTACCCGGCATGATGTTGTCCTCCATGAATGCCCAGTGCGCAGAGGGTTAGGCACAGTCGCGGAGCACATCTCGCTCAGAAGAAGTCGTCCCGGCGGCAGGACCGAAAGCGGTTGTTTCGGCTCGATCGGGCGTTTCGGAAAGCCATGGCCAGACCCGGCAAAAGATCTTCGCCGGAGCGGGACGGCCCGACAGACCGCGCATTTGCGCCGCACAGGGCGCGCAAAAGCGACGGCCCGCGTGCAAACTCTCGTCTGCGCGCGGGCCGTGCGATGGAACCGGAATGAAAGTGATTTGTCTCCGTCGCGCCCTGATTTCCGTGGCGCGACGGCTTGCGGTCAGTCCTCGACGGGTTCGGCCTCTTCGGCGACTCGCGCCCGGCCTTCCAGCACGGCGGCGCGGACGGCCCTGAGCACCTGTTCGAGATCGGTATCCTCGCCGATGGTCAGCTCCACCGACAGACCGTCACGCGCAGGGCGGACGCGGCCCACCCGCGTGTCGCCCACCACCAGCGCCGTCTCGTTCCCGCGCGCGCCGCCGACTTCCGCCACCGCCTGCTTCAGCCGTGTCAGCACCGTCGCCGCCGGGATCATCCGGTCGCTCGCCGCCGCCAGGCGCTGCTGCTCCAGCCCGATCGCGCGAGCAGCGACCAGCAGCCGCTCACGCTGTTCGGCACGGCGCAGCAACGGGGTCAGCACTTCGGAATGGCGTACACGCAATTCCTCGCGCGTGGCGAAGGCGTCGACCACCTCGTCCGGCATCTGCGCCAGGGCAAGCAGGCGACTGAGCTGGCTGTTCGACAGGTTCAGCGCCTCGGCCATGCGGGACTGGACGCCACCGTAGAAGCGATCGACCGCGCTCTGGTAACTGCGCGCGCGGTCAAGCTCGGTGATGTCCTGCCGTTCGCGGTTCTCGATGTCGGCAAGGCGGAACGCCTCCTCGTCGCTCAGGTCGACGATCATCGCGTTCAGCCGGATCTCCGGCCGCCCGTTGTGGTTGAGCCAGTCCACCGAAAAACGGCGGCGGCTGCCCACCAGCAATTCATAGGGAAGTTCCGATCCGGGTGGATTGTGACGCACCAGCACCGGAATGCGGTTGCCGTCCTCCTGCGCGATGGATTCAATCAGCGAGCGGCAGCTGTCGGCGGAAAGCCCCGGCACGTCGCGCGGGTTTCCGTCCCACACCGAACAGTCGGCGGGGCGGATCGAGATCGCCGTGCGCCCGCGGCTATTGCCCTGGGAAAAACCCGCAAGCCTTTGATCGAGCCGCGAAAGTTCTTCACCTTCGTGTCGCAGGGTCTCGACCGGGTCGGGCTCGTAAGACAGCGTCGTCAGAATATCGCGAACAAAATTCCCCATCGCATGTCCCCCTTCTGCCATGATCCGAGAACCCGTTCATAGCGGAAGGTACGACGGCACATCCCGCCGAACTATGTTCGGATCGGCTGTTTCATGGCTCCATTGTGGAGCCCTGCAATCTCAGAACCGGTGGTTCGCGGTGACGGCGAAGCCATGGATGCGCCGGTCGTTGCCGAACTCGCCCGTGTAGGACAGTCGCAGCCCGGTACGCTCGCCATGAGTCGCGCTGATCCCGGCGCCGACGACGGCGCCATCGCGATCGTAGCGGGTCGAAGGCAGGGTGAAGATCGGCGTTCCGCCCGCAAGGAAGATCGCTTCGATCCGGCTTTCGGGGCGCGAGCGCAGCTCACGCTGCCATTGCCCCTCAACGCTGGGACGCAGGGTCCAGGCGCCCTTCTTCAGACTGGCAGATGCCCGCAGGCCGAGGCTGCTGCGGACCGATTCCGTCTTGAACTTGGCCACGGCCAGCGAAGCCGCGCCGCCGCTTTCGACCAGCCCGCCGAGATCGGCGTAGCGGTAGTGAAGCCCGGCGAAAGGTTGCGCCCGAAGGACGCCGAGCTTGAGGATGCCACCGGCCTCGACCGTGGCCGCGGCGTTATCGCCGTTCGGCCCGGACTGCAGCCGGTCGCTGAAACCGGTGAAGTTCACCTGACGGCGCAGCTGATACCAGCTGCGCGTATATCCCGCGGTCGCGTCCACGTAGTACCGCCCGTTGGTGTAGCTCGCATAGGGGGTGACGTTCGCGTTGAAGACCGTGCTCCGCGGGTTCTGGTTGCGGTCGAGATTGGCGTCGATGCCGTCGATACCGATCGACGTGCCGAGGATCAGCCCCGGCACGGGCGAGATGTCGAAGCCCGCGCGGATCGAGCGGCTGTCGAAATCGGCGCGCGGACGGTCGGGCCGTGCCTTGTACTTGCCCTGCTTGAGCCCGTAGCTGACCATGACGTTGATCGTGCGATCGCCGCTGGCCGGGACGTCCGCCGACGCATCGAGCGCCAGTTCGCGCCGCTGCGCAAGGTAGCCGCGGATCTCCCGGTCGGTCGCGTCCATCGACTGGATCGAAAGGCGCGGCATCAGACGGTAGGGGCTCGGCCCCAGATGCCCCAGCGCATCGGCCCGCGCCGCCGCGTTCGGCAATCCATCCACCGCGTCGAGAATATCGGCATAAGGGCTGGTGTCCGGCGCCTGGACGGCATCGAGCGCGCGGCCCACTGCGGCCTGCCCGGCGCTCGCGCCGTAGCTCTCGTAGCTCTGCGCGAAGGCCGGCGATGCAAGGCCGGCCATCGCCATCGCGGATGCCGCAAGGCCGATGGAAAGCCGGATCGTCGAACCCGAAAGTGCCTGCCGCAAGTCTCTTCCTCCGCTGTCGTCCGAGGCCTCCGATGCCTCATGAATTGATCCTAGAGTGCCTCCGTGATGGGCTCCGGGCCAGCCGAACTGCCATCGGAACGAGGCCATCGCGGCTTCCGTCCCAGCAGCGCCGTTTCCCGGGTTTCGCTGGCCCGTTTCCGGGGCTTCCGCAGCCGAAACCGGGAGAAAGCCTTGCCATGCTCCCGGCTTTCGGCGCCTTTTGCGTGGTTCCCGGGAGGGGTCGGAACTTACCACCGGATCGGTGTCGATAGTGTCCTGGCGGTTCACGCCATGACGCTGCATGCGGCCATCGCCAGCGAGCCGATCGGCGGCGCGAGCGACACCAGCGCGCCCGCCACGATCGCCACGCCGTAAGGCACGCTGTCGGCCCGCACGAAGCAGAACAGCCGGGCGAGAAGCTTAAGCGCAAGGGCCAGGAAGGCTCCGGTGAGGACAGTGACGCCAAGCATCAGCGGCATCCCGGCGACGGGTATCCAGAGCAGCAGCGCAAGGGCGAGCTTCACGTCGCCGCCGCCGATCTGGCGCATCGCAAAGAGCATAAGCAGCGGCACCGCCACCAGCACCGCGATGCCACCGCGCGTCGCGAAATCGACGATACCCGCCCACCCACCGCAAGCCGTTGCATAAACCAGTGCCATCGCGCCGATGGCGACGCACAACCCGTTGGGGATGCGCCTGCGGGTGATGTCGGCGTGAACGACCGCGCCGCAGGTCAGCACGAAGCCCAGCAGCGCCAGGGCCGCCAGGCTCGGTATCGTTGCAGCTTCCCCCATCGCCGTTATCCGCGCTCGCCGCTGGTCAGCGCCAGTTCGGACCTTCGACCCATGTGACCAGACTGCGGCGCAGCCCGTCCGTCACCGGCAGGACGCGGTGCTGGAGGAACGAGGGGAAGATCAGGATGCTGCCTCGGCCGGTGAACTGCTCACCGGGATGCTGCAGGCCGAAGAACTCGAACTCGCCGCCCTTGTAGTCCGCCGGATCGGAGAGCTGGACGACGACCGACAGCTTGCGCGCATAGGGCCGGGGAGATTCGATCCAGACATCCTGATGCCAGTCGTAATGCCCCTTGTTCGTCGCCCGGTATTCGGTGAACTGGATCTCGTAAGGCGCGTCGATATCGACGCCGAAATTCGTCCGGTTCGACGAGCGCACGAATTCCATGATCCGCGCGACGATGTCCTTTTCGCGCACCGCATCGAACCAGCGGATCGTCGACGTGCGATAGGACAAGTCGCTGCGCAGGGACGCGGAGAACCCGATTGTGGCATCGGCTTCCGCGTAGTGTTCGGCGCGAGCCAGAATTGCATCGCATTCCGCGCCCGACAATGCGCCGGACCAGACTTCCCAGATATTTTGCATGGAGAGATCCTGTTCTCCCGCACTTTGCGCAAGGCGGGCGTTTTGCGTATACGCAAAGGCGCAATCAGAGCGTGCGGGACACGCTGAAGAAAAAGCGCGCTTTATTACTCATTCCATCGAATGGTTTCTTGACAGGTACTGCAATTTGTGCAGATGCCGTCCAACCCTTGAATGGAGTGATTCGCGCGCCGCCTCCGGCTGAGGCGAGCGAGTAGTCCTGGTCGACCAGACCATAGAGCGGTCGCGACCGTGAATTGGCCAAAGCACCGTCGGCATAGGCGAACACCGTCAGCCCCCGTGCGTCCGCCTTGCCGCCGACGACGCGCCATGAAAGTTCCGCGCCGCCCGCCACTGCCTTGTCGGCAGTCAGGAAGCCATCGCGGAACGCAAGGCCCGCCCCCTCGCCCCCGAGCACGAAGCGCTCGGTCGTCGGCAACCGGTCCGGACTGTACTGCGCGCGCGCCGTCACCTTGGCGACCAGCCGCGGGCTCAGTTCCTTGACGCCGGTGGCCTGAAGGTTCGCCTTGCGGAACGCCTCCTTCGAGTAGCCGACGATCGCGCGCGAGCCGAGACCTTCGATGCCCTGGCTCAGCGAGACGGAAATACCGTAGCCGCTCTTCTCCTCGATCGCCGACCAGCTGGCGCCGAGGCGCGCGGCGCGGGTGCGGAAACCACCGAAGGCGGTATCGAGGTAGTAGTTGTTGCTGTTGGTCGCGTCGACCGAGGCGGTCAGCGTCAGGTTGCGGCGATAGCTGCGGATCAGCGGATGGGCGACGACGATGCCCGCCTGCTTCGCTTCGCCGAGGATGTCGAGATCACGGGTGCGGGTGCGGACATACGTGCCGGTCAGCCCGACCGTGGTGCCGCTCGTCCCGACGGGGGTCTGGTGGCTCGCCGAGTAGAACTGGTAGCGACGCGGCTGCAGCGGCACGTACCCGGAAAGGCGCGTGGTGTCGCCTTCGCGCAGCAATCCGTTCAGCGCGACGCCGACTTGCGCCTGCGCGCCGGTGGTCACGTTGAACACGCCGCGGTTGTTGACGTTGAGGGTGATCTCCACCTGCTTGCGCGTCACCTCCAGATCGAGCGCAAGCTCGCCCGGCCTGGTGGTGCCGCGCAGCTTGGCCTGCACCGTCTGGCCGGGGATGTCGCGAAGGAGCGACAGCGTGCGCTCGATCGTCGACTTGTGCGTCGGCGTATCGCGCATGAGGCGCTGGACGTGCGCATCGATCAGCCGCTTGGGCGTGCTCTTGGTCTCGCCCGCGAGCGCATACTGGACGATGCGCCCTTCGACGACGCGCAGGGTCAGCACGCCATCGGCCGCAGACTGCGCCGGGATGCTCACCGCGTAGAAGGCGATGTCGCTTTTCGCGTAAGCCGCACTGACCGCGTTGGCGAGCTTCTGCAGCATATCGCGCGTGATCGGCGTGTCGATGAAGGGGCGCGTCGCGACGTCCAGCACGTCGCTGGACAGGCTCGCCCCTTCATAGCGCACCATCCTGAGCGCGACCTGCGCCGGCGTCGCGGCGTCGATGCTGACCGGCGCAGCGGGAAGCTGCGCGGGCGCTCCGGCGCGCGGGATGGTGGGATCGACACGGTCGAGCCGGTCGCGATCGACGGTGGGGGACTGGCTGACCGGCGGCGCGGAACCCTGCGCTAAGGCGGGCCCTCCCACGAGTGCCAGCATAGGCGCCAACAGCGCCCCCATGCCGAGCAGGCCGTGTCGAATGCCGCGACGCGATCTGCTTCGGTCTTTCGTTTCGTGAAGTGCCCTCATCACGCTCGGCTGCCCAGCCTGCTCCCCTGCCGTCCGGGAGGCCGGATGCCTCCCTGCGGATCAGACTACGCAGGGCGGGAAAGCGATCACGCCGAACCGGAACCGCTCCGACTTCATCGGTCGGAGTGCGCGCGGAAAGCGGGGTCGGAATCGGGGAAAGGGCCGTCCGAAGGCGCGCAAAGGGGGCGTGGAGGCGCTCAATCACGCCGGTTTTGGCGATTTCGCGGCGTATTGCCCGATCCCGGAGCCGGGCGAAGCGCTGCAACCGACTTGGCCGCATCGGCTGCAATAAGGGCCGGGGCGGCGGTGGTTTTGCTGGCGGCGCGCATGCCGACGGGGTTGCGGCAGGCTTAGCTGCGACCCTTCGACAAGCTCAGGGTGAGCGGAGTAGGAATAACAACCTCTCAACACCGCTCAGGCTGAGCTTGTCGAAGCCCTTGCGGCAAGTCGCGAACATTCCCTCGTCATTGCGAGCGTAGCGAAGCAATCCATGGTCGGCCCGTGAGGCTGGATTGCTTCGCTACGCTCGCAATGACGAAGGGCGGGCCCGTCCGCCTGTCAGTCCTTCAACCGCTCGGCATGCCAGGCGACGTGCTCGGGCATGAAGGTGGAGATGAAATAGTACAAATGGTCGTAGCCGTCCTGCATGCGGATCGTTGCAGGCTGGCCTGCCTTCTCGCAGGCTTCGACGAGGAGCGTGGTCTTGAGTTGGTCTTCGAGGAAGCCGTCCGCCGTGCCCTGATCGACCAGCAGGTCGGGCACGCGCGCGCCGTCCTCGATCAGGGCGCAGGCATCGTACTCGCGCCATGCGCCGCGATCCCCGCCGATATAGCCGGTCAGCGCCTTGTCGCCCCACGGGCAGTTCAGCGGCGAGACGATCGGCGAGAACGCGCTGACCGAGCGGAAGCGGCCGGGATTGCGCAGCGCCACCGTCAGCGCGCCGTGACCGCCCATCGAGTGCCCGGTGATCGACTGGCGAGCCATGTCGACCGGGAAATGCTGCGCCAGCAGCGCGGGCAGCTCGCTCTCTATATAGGAGCGCATGCGGAAGTTCCTGGCCCACGGTTCCTGGGTGGCGTCGACGTAGAAGCCCGCGCCCTTGCCGAAGTCGTAGGCGTCGTCGTCCGGCACGTCGTCGCCGCGCGGGCTGGTGTCGGGGGCGACGAAGATCACGCCATGCTGCGCGCATGCTGCGCGGAATTCACCCTTCTCGGTGACGTTGGCGTGGGTGCAGGTGAGCCCGGAAAGATACCACAGCACGGGCAGCTTCGCGCCCGGTGCATGGTCCGGCACGAAGACGGAGAACGTCATCGGCGTGCCCGTCTCCGCGCTGTCGTGGCGGTAGACGCCCTGCGTGCCGCCGTGGCTGCGGTTGGTCGAGACCGTCTCCAGACTCATGCCGGTCAGCCCTGCGGCGCCTGCCACAGGCACAGCTTGTTGCCGGTGGGATCGCGCAGGTACGCGCCATAGGCGCCGGGGAACATCTCGCGCGGGCCGGGCGCGCCTTCACAGCTGCCGCCGTTGGCGAGGCCCGCCGCATAGGCCGCGTCGACCGCCGCCGAACCGGGAGCGGCGAAGCCGATGGTGCCGCCGTTGGCGAAGCACGCGGCGTTGCCGTCGCGCGGGGTCACGGCGGCGAAGAAGCCGCCTTCGGTACGATAGCCGACGCCGCGACCTTCACCGATCACGCCGCCCTCGGCATGGCCGAGCGCGCCGAGCACGGCGTCATAGAAAGCCTTGGAAGCGGCGACGTCGTTGGTGCCGACCATGATGTGCGTGAACATGAGAACTCTCCCCCTCTTCTTAGAATACGACGACCGAACGGATCGACTTGCCTTCGTGCATCAGGTCGAAGGCGGTGTTGATCTCCTCCAGCCCCATGACGTGGGTGATCATCGGGTCGATCTCGATCTTGCCGGTCATGTACATGTCGACGATCTTGGGCACGTCGGTGCGGCCCTTGGCCCCGCCGAACGCGGTGCCGCGCCAGTTGCGCCCCGTCACGAGCTGGAACGGGCGGGTCTCGATGGTCTTGCCCGCTTCGGCCACGCCGATGATGATCGAGGTGCCCCAGCCGCGATGGCACGCTTCGAGCGCGGTGCGCATGACTTCGGTGTTGCCGGTGGCGTCGAAGGTGTAGTCCGCGCCGCCGTCGGTCATCAGCACGATCTTCGCGACGATGTCCTCGCGGCTCATGCCCTTGGTGTTGAGGAAGTCGGTCATGCCGAACTTGCGGCCCCACTCCTCGCGGTCGGGGTTGATGTCGACGCCGATGATCCTGTTCGCCCCGGCAAGGCGCGCGCCCTGGATGACGTTGAGGCCGATGCCGCCGAGGCCGAAGATGACGACGTTGTCGCCCACCTGCACCTTGGCGGTGTTGATGACCGCGCCGACGCCGGTGGTGACGCCGCAGCCGATGTAGCACGACGACTGGAACGGCGCGTCCTCGCGGATCTTGGCGACCGCGATCTCGGGCAGGACGGTGAAGTTCGAGAAGGTCGAGCAGCCCATGTAGTGGAAGATCTGCTGGCCCTTATAGCTGAACCGGCTGGTGCCGTCGGGCATCAGGCCCTGCCCCTGCGTGGCGCGGATCGCGGTGCAGAGGTTGGTCTTGCCCGACAGGCACGACTTACACTGGCGGCATTCGGGGGTGTAGAGCGGGATGACGTGGTCGCCCGCCTTCACGCTGGTGACGCCCGGGCCGACTTCGCGCACGATGCCGGCGCCTTCGTGGCCGAGGATCGAGGGGAACAGCCCTTCGCTGTCCAGCCCGTCGAGCGTGTAGGCGTCGGTGTGGCAGATGCCGGTCGCCATGATTTCGACCAGGACTTCGCCCGCCTTGGGGCCTTCGAGGTCGACTTCCACGATTTCGAGCGGCTTCTTCGCTTCGAAGGCTACGGCGGCGCGGGTCTTCATCGGGTCTGTCTCCTGTATTCGCCGCAGTCTTTAGAGGGTGGCGGCGCGCAGGGGAAGACGGCGGATGGCCGGATTTCACCCGTTATCCCACATATTGTCGATTTACAGAATTTGTGGGATAACGCCCCATGCCCATGGTCCGCCCGTTCAGCGACGAACAGTCCCGCCTGCTGGTCAACCTGCGCCAGCGCTACGAGGTCTGGGCCGACGCCGAGCGCGCCCTCGCCGCCCTGCCCTACGACCTTCGGCGCA
The DNA here is from genome assembly GCF_021227995.1 of Novosphingobium kaempferiae. NCBI lineage: Bacteria > Pseudomonadati > Pseudomonadota > Alphaproteobacteria > Sphingomonadales > Sphingomonadaceae > Novosphingobium > Novosphingobium kaempferiae. The sequence continues at coordinate 2,388,592 of NZ_CP089301.1, read as the reverse complement.
AGACGGTGAGCGGGCACGAATACCTCTACCGCATCTTCGACCGGGGCGGCAACGGCCGCAGCCTCGGCCCGATGACGCCGGAACGCGAAGCGCAGCTGGAGGCCTACCGCGCCGACAAGGAGGCGCTGAAGGAGCGGATCAGGGGCCTGCGCCCTGCCCTTGCCGAAAGCGCCGCGCTGTACCGGGCGCTGCGCCTGCCGCTGCTCTCGTCCGACGCCGGGCCGATCCTGCGCGAGTGCGACCGGCGCGCGCTGCTCGGCTCGCACCTGCTGGTGGTCGGCACCAACGCCATCGCCGCCTACATGGCCGAGGCCAACGGCCGCATCGACCTGCCCGACGAGACCGAGGACTTCGACCTCGCCTGGATCGCCGAGGAGCGGGACGAGGAACGCCGGGTCTGGGACATGCTGAAAGCCGTCGATCCGACCTTCACTATCAATGTCGAGCGCGATTTCCAGGCCCGCAACGCCCGCGCCTACGAGGTGGAACTGCTCGTCGCCCCGTCCCGCGCGGATACGCTGGGCGGGCGCGACCAGCCGCGCCCGGTGCCGCTGCCCGAACAGGAATGGCTGCTGCTGGGCACCCCGGTGGACCACGTCATCGGCTGCCGCGACGGTTCCCCCGCCCGCATCGTCGCGCCCGATCCGCGCTGGTTCGCGTTGCACAAGCTGTGGATGGCGGCGCAGGCCAAGCGCAATCCGCTCAAGCGCCCGAAGGACCGCAAGCAGGGCCTCGCCCTGCTCGACGCGGTGACGGAGGCGATGCCGCATTACCCGCTGGGCGATGCGTTCGAGGCGCAGCTCCCCGACGAACTGCGCCCCCATTTCGAGGAATGGCGAGACCTTTCGGCCGCGCCCCCTGCCCTCGACTGGTAGGTTCTGGAATCCGTCTCAAGCCTCGTCATTGCGACCCCGGCGAATGCCGGGGGAAGCAATCCACCGCAGCCTGCGGCTCTGGATTGCTTCGCTCCGCTCGCAATGACGATCGAGAGGATCAGCGCCCGCCGAAGGCGTAGCGCACGTTGATGCCGAACTCGCGCGGGGCGGTCGTCGTCACGCCGGTGTAGGTGCTGGTATAGGTCACCGCCGCGCCGCCCGCCGCCACGTTGCGGTACGAGGTGAACAGCGGGTCCGAACGGGTCAGCGTCTTCGTGGTGTCGAGCAGGTTCTTGGCGAACAGCGAGACTTCCCAGGCGCCCTTGGCGTCGCGGATGCCGGTGAACAGGTTGACGAGGCCGTAGGAGCCGACGTCGTCATAGACGTTCACCGGATCGACCCGCGAATTGCCGAAGAAGTTGAACAGCCCGCGCAGATAGGCGTCCATGTGGTCGCTGACCGCGAAGCTGTATTCGCTGGTGAGCGTCGCGCTGAACGGCGCCTGGAAGCCCGAGCGCTGGTTGACCTGGCACGCCGAGAGGTTGTCGCTGCCGACCGCCGCCTGCAACTGCGCGAGCGAGGGTGCGGAGGTGATCCGGTCCGGCACGCCGTCGCCGTTCAGGTCGTTGCAGGGCACGACGCCGCTCTTGATCTTGCCCAGCGAATAGCTGGCGACGAGGCCGATGTTGAAGCCCGGCATCACGTCGAACGCGATGTCGCCCTCGATGCCGTTCACCTCGACCGGCACCGCGCCGACGAAGTTGAACTGCGTCACCACCGGGTTCGCGAGATTGGTGTAGTCGACGTAATAGACGCCACGCCCGCCGGTGCGGTACGGATAGTTCTTGAACTTCTGGTGGTACGCGGTGGCGTTGAGGCGCATCTTCCCGCCCATCAGCGTGCTCTTGAAGCCCAGCTCGTAGGACTTCGACGTTTCCGCCGGCAGGTTGATGAAGCTCTGCTCAAGCTCCGACTGGCGCTGGCTGAAATCGCCGACGACGTTGATGCCCGGGCGCCATGAACTGCCGGTCGAGGCATAGACCATGAAGTCTGGCGAGAAGTTGTGCTTCACCGACGCGGAATAGATCCACTTCTTCGCGTCCTGCCCCTGCGTGTCGGTCAGGGCGCCGTTCACGTAAAGGCCGTTCTGCGAATTGTAGGAAATGCGGCGCACGCCGCCCGAAATCTCGGTGCCCTCGCCCAGATGCGCGGTGAGGTTGCCGAAGAACGACTGTTCGTGGCTGGTGCCGGTGCGCTCGATCGCAGTGTTGACGATGCCGAACACGCCGCCGGTGGTGGCGCTGGTCGGGAAGCCGAGCACGGTCGGGCGGGTCAGCACGGTCGGGTTGTCGGTCTTGTAGTCGAAGAAGCCGACGACGTAGTCGAAGATGTCGGCGATGCGCGCGTCGTTCTGCAGGCGCACTTCATGCGAGGTCGCGGACGGGTGAGAATAGGTGTCCTGCGTGATCGCGGTGGGGAAGTAGCTCGCCTCGTCCATCACCTCGATGCCGGTGATTTTCTGCTTGTGATGCTGCCCCTGGTAGATAAGCACCTGCCCGAAGCCCGATGCCTCGGCGCGCCAGTTGAAGATGTCGTAGACCTGATGGATCGGGCGCGGCGCCTTCATGATTGAGCGGCGGTCCGAACTGTCAATGTAGAGCGGGCCGGTGACGGCGTCCGGGTTCGCTTCGCTGAACGAGGCGACCTGATCGTAGACGAACGCCTTGCGGTCCATCTTCTGGTACATGCCCTCCAGCTTCAGCCAGTCGGTCGGCTGGATCAGCGCGGAGATGCGCCCGCTCTTGGTGCGGGAGAACGGATCGCGCAGGTCGGCGATCGGGCGCACGCGGTCGGCTTCGTTCTCGTCCCACACGCCTGCGACGCGGATCGCGGCGATGCCCTCGATCACCGGCAGGTTGAAGCCGCCCTTGAAGTTGAGCGTGCCGATGTCATTCGCAGTCATGTCGACGAAGCCGCCGACGGCATAGAGATCGGGCTTCTTCGCGCCGATGGTGATCGAGCCCGAAGGCGCGGCGCGCCCGCGCAGCGTCCCCTGCGGGCCGCGCTGCACTTCGATCTGGCCGATGTCGTAGAGCTGCTGGAGCAGCACGCCCGCGGTGATCGGCGCGTCGTTGAAGTAGAATTCGACCGTGGGGTTGCTGCCGCTCGCGGAAACGTCGAAGTTGACGCCGCGCAGGCGACCGCCACCGCCGACGCCGTTGGTCTCGGTGGTGAGCTGGAGGCCGGGAACCAGCGTCGAGACTTCCTTGAAGTCACGCAGGTTGAGCTTGGCGAGGTCGTCCGCAGTCACCGTGTCGATCACGGCGGGCACGTCCTGCACCGCCTCGTCGCGGCGACGGGCCTGGACGATGATGACGTTGCCGGGAACCGCTTCGTCGGCGGAAGTCTCCGCGTCCTGAGCGAGGGCGGGCGTCGAAAACGCGGCCAGGCTGGCGGAACACAGAAGTACGGACGAAAACAGCCTCATCACATCATCCCCAATCGTTGGTCTTACCGTTCTTGTCGGACCGGGCGTCTTTTCGTCCGCTCCAGCGCCCCGGATTACCCCGCAGCCGTGCAGCGATCGTGACGTCTTCGAACTATCGGTCCGGCCAATCGCGATGCGCAGATGCACTCACAATCGGCACGCGGACCATACGGACCGAGGCTGCGGGAATGAAGCAGCCGCCGCCAACATCTTCCGGGCGATGAAGGACGCCACGGGGTTCGCGGGGGCGATTTGTCCCCGATTGCGGCTGTTTTCCTTGAAAAAGCGCGGGTGGGGGTGCGCTTTTGGGCCGTCTGGAGGATAAAATCGGGGCTCTACTGATCCCGGTCGGGCGACCGCCGGGGTATTACTTGGCGACTGGCCTTACCAATCTCTCAACGTAAGTTCGGCGAGCCGATATGCGCACATTGGACAGAACTGCGTCCGATTCGCTGTCCGCCCGCCTTCCGACGCAGCGCGATTTTCCTACACGCCGGTCGACTGATAGACCTCTCGCATGACGCCTTCGCCTCAGCCTTGTCGACCACCCTGCGCACCCGTGCGCGGAAGGTCACACGCATATGGGCGCGCAACCGCTCAGTTCCGCCGGAAATCGGCGTTCGGACGGGACACTTTCGGGCCAGTTTGGTTCAACCAAGCCCCGTCCGGGCGTCAGCTGCCTGCCATGGCCTGCACGGGTGTCGAAGCGCCGCCACCGATGGCCCGGACGAACGCGACGCTCGCCTGCATCCGCTGCGTCTGCACCGAGATGTACGCACGCCGGGCGTCGAGCGCATCGGTCTGCGCCGTCACCACGTCGAGATACCCCGCCGCTCCGTCGCGGTAGCGCGACATCGCGATGTCGCTGGTGCGCTGCGCGGCGTCGGCGGCTTCCTTCTGCGCCACCGCAGCAGAGGACAGGTGGTGCATCGCGGCGATGGAGTCCTCCACCTGCCGGAACGCGGTCAGCACCGTGCCGCGATAGTCGGCGGCGACTTCCTCGTACTCCGCGCGGGAAATCTTCACCTGCGCATTGCGGCGCCCGCCGTCGAAGATCGTCAGCAGGCTCGCCACCGGGCCGAGCGACCAGAAGGTGTTGGGGGTGGTCAGCAGGCTGCCGCCGGTGGTCTCCCAGCCCCCCGCCGCGCCGAGCGTCAGCGAGGGGAAGAACGCCGCCTTCGCCACGCCGATGCGGGCATTCGCGGCGAAGACCCGGCGCTCCGCCGCCGCGATGTCCGGACGGCGCTGGAGCAGGTCGGAGGGAGTGGCGGCAGGCGGCGCGGGCGGCGCGAAGTCCTCGATCTCGGGCGCGACCGAGAAGCCGGACGCCAGTTCGCCGACCAGCGCGGCGATCTCGTGCTCGGTGGCGGCGCGCTGGTTGGCGATCGTCGCCACCTGCGCCCGCGCATTGCCCAGCACGGTGCGCGCGCGGTTGACATCGATGCCCGACGCGACGCCGCCGTCGTGCCGCTTGGACGTCAGGTCATAGGCCCGCGCGAAGGCCTCGACCGACCGGTCCAGCACCTGCGCCTGCGCATCGAGGCCGCGCAGTCGGAAATAGGCATCGGCCACCGCCGCCTGCAGACTGAGCTGCGCGGATGCGAGGTCGGAAGCACTGGCGTCCGATTCCGCCTGCGCCGCCTTCACCCGATTGCGGATGCGGCCCCAGAGGTCGAGTTCGTAATCGATCGATCCGCCGACGATGTAGTCGTCGAACGTCTGCGCCCCGCCCACGGCCAGCGGCCGGTTCGCCGAGCGCCGTTCGCGAGAGGCCTGTGCATTGACGCCCGCCTCGGGCAGGAGATCGGACCGCTCCACCCGCGCCGCCGCGCGCGATGCATCGTAGCGGGCCAGCGCCGCCGCCAGCGTAGGGCTGGCCTTGGCCGCCCGCGCTTCGAGGTCGGCCAGGGTCGGATCGGCATAGGCATCCCACCACGGCCCCCTGCCCTCCCCGTCGCGCGGCGCGGCCATGATCCAGCCGGCGACTTCCTTGAACGCGGCGGGTGCGGCGGTCTGCGGCGGCTGATAGTCCGGCGCCATGGAGCAGGCGCCCAGCGCAAGGACCAGCGCGCCGGTGAGAGCACGCCCGGCGGCAGCCTTAGCCATTCTTGCCGCCCTTCGTCTCCGGCGCGGCCACGCGCACGCGGTCGCCGGTGCGGATGGAGTCCGGCGGGGAGTCGATGACCTTGTCGCCCGGCTTGAGGCCGACCGAGACGAGCACCGTCCTGCCTTCGTCCCGCGCGATAGTGACGCGGCGCAGGGTGACCTTGCCATCGCTGCCGACCAGCGCGACGCTGGGACCATCTTCCGCCGCCAGGATCGTGCTGCCCGGCAGGCGCAGCCCGCCCGAAGTGCCTTCGATGGCAAAGCGCACATGCGCGAAGGCGCCGGGCTTGAGCGCACCGTCGGAGTTGTCCGCCTGAAGCTCCACCAGCATCGCGCCCGACTGCGCATCGACCGAGTTGGCGCTGCGCGTCAGCGACGCTTCGAACTCCCTACCCGCGAATTCAGGCAGGCTGAGGCTGGCCTTCATCCCGGCGTGGATCTGCGAGGAATAAACCTGCGGCACGCGAACGTAGATGCGCATGCGGTGGACATCAGAGACGGTGAACAACGGCTGCGACGCCGCGTTGCCCGCCACCACCAGCGCACCGACCTGCGCCGAGCGGCTCGTCACGACGCCGCTGAACGGAGCCGAGAGGCGCGTGAACCCGTGCAGCGCATTCAGCTCGCGCACACTGGCGAGTGCGGCGTTGGCCAGAGCCGTTTTGGCCGCAAGGTCGCCCGCCTTCTCGTCCGCTTCCTGCTGCGAGACGGCGTCCTGCGCCAGCATCGCATTCCAGCGCTTCGAGGTCGTCGCCGCAAGGCGCTGGTTGGCGAGCGCGGTCTGGTAGTCCGCCTTGGCCTGCGCCAGCCGCTGGTCGATCTCCGGCGCGTCGAGGATGGCGAGCGTCTGCCCCGCCTGCACCCGGTCGCCGATGTCGGCCAGCCAGCGACGCACGTAGCCGTTGGTCCGCGCGTTGATCGCCGCGCTGTTGTAGGCCTGCACGTTGCCAGGCAGCACCAGCCCGTCGCCGCCCTGTGCGGCGGTGGGAGACACGACGCTGACCGTCGGCATCGAGGCCTGCTCGGCAACGGTCTCCAGATCGTTGGTCGCGCTGATACGGGTCGCGACGCCGAAGGCCACGACGGCAAGCGCAATGACGGCCGCGCCGATGCCGACCTTCTTCAGCGTGCCGGAATCCGGCCCGGTGTCTTCGGCAGCGGTCTGGGTGGTGTGGGGATCAAGCATGGCTGGGCTGCATTTCCATCGAACGGGTCGGCTCGTCGCCATGGCGGCGGCGGTGGACGAAGCTGAACACGGTGGGGACGAAGAACAGGGTTGCAATAGTGGCACAGATCAGGCCGCCGATCACGGCACGACCGAGCGGCGCGTTCTGCTCGCCGCCCTCGCCCAGCCCGAAGGCCATCGGCGCCATGCCGATAATCATGGCGAGCGCGGTCATCAGCACCGGGCGGAAGCGTACGAGGCCCGCCTCGACCGCCGCCTCAGTGGCGTCACCCAGCTCGGCGAGCTTCTCGCGCGCGAAGCTGACGACAAGGATCGAGTTGGCGGTGGCGACGCCCATACACATGATCGCACCGGTCAGAGCTGGCACCGAAAGCGTGGTCCCCGTCGCGAAGAGCATCCAGACGATGCCGGCCAGTGCGGCAGGCAGCGCGGTGATGATGACGAAGGGATCGACCCAGCTCTGGAAGTTCACCACGATCAGCAGGTAGATCAGGAAGATCGCACCCAGCAGGCCGAAGCCGAGGCCGGAGAACGCGGTGTTCATGGTCTGGTACTGACCGCGGATGGTGACAGTCGCGCCCTTGGGCTGCTCCTTCTCCAGCGACTTGATCGCATCCTGCACCGCGCCTGCAACGCTGCCGAGGTCGCGCCCCTGCGTCGTCGCATAGATGTCGATGACCGGCTGGATGTTGTAGTGTGAGACAACCGGCGTCGTGCTCGACCGGGTCAGTTCGCCAAGCGCGCCCAGCGGCTGCGTGGGAATGCCGGCAGCGCCCGAGATCGGGATATCCGACAGCGCGTTGATAGAGCCGACCTGATACTCGGGGGCCTGCGCGACGACCGGGTAGGAGACGCCGTTCTCCGGGTTCACGAAGAACACCGGCGCGGTCTGCGACGTGCCCGCCAGCGAGTTGGCGAGGCTCGTCGTCACGTCACGCTCACTGAGGCCGTACTGGCCGATGCGCGAACGGTCGACGTCGACCTGAAGCTGCGGCGCGCGGGCGGGTTGCTGCAGACGCAGATCGGCGATGCCGGGAATGCGCGACAGCTTCTCCATCAGCTTGTGCGCATATTCGCGCGCGCCTGCCGGATCCTTGCTCGCGATCTGCACGTCGATCGGTGAGGGCGAACCGAAGTTCAGGATCTGGCTGGTGATGTCGGCCGGGAGGAACGCAAAGGTCACGCCGGGGAAGCGACGCGGCAGATCGGCGCGCAGCGCGTCAACGAAGCGCTCGGTCGGCTCATGTCCTTCCTTGAGGGTGATGAGCACGTCGCCGTCCTGCGGGCCGATGGTGCCGCTGTTGGAATAGATCGTGTTGATCGCGCTGACCGGCAGGCCGATGTTGTCGGTGATCGTGCCGAGTTGTTCGGCGGGGATCATCTTGCGCACTTCCTGCGTGATCTCCTCGAACCGCGCGGCCGAGGTCTCGATGCGGGTGCCGGACGGCAGGCGGACGTGCATGGCGATCTGGCCGGAATCGACGCTCGGGAAGAAGTTGCTGCCGAGGAACGGCATCAGCCCGAACGAGACGACTACGACCGCGAGGAAGCCGATCATGAAGCCCTTGCGTGCGCGCAAGGCGCGCTGAAGCATGCTGATGTAGACGGCGCGCACCTTCTCGAACCGCGCCTCGAACCCGCGCTGGAAGCGCACGAAGACGTTGGTCGAACCCGGCTCACCGGCGTTGTGATGGTTCTCTCCAGCGGGCTGGTGGGGCTTCAGAAGGAACATCGCCATCGTCGGCACCAGCGTGCGCGACAGGATGAACGAGGCGATCATGGCGAAGACCACCGACAGCGCCATCGGCACGAAAAGGTAGCCCGCTACGCCCGGCAGGAAGAACATTGGCACGAACACGATGCAGATGCACAGCAGCGAGACGAAGGCCGGGGTTACGATCTGGGCCGCGCCGTCGAGGATGGATTCGACCACACCCTTGCCCTGTTCCAGATGCCAGTTGATGTTCTCGATCGTCACCGTCGCGTCGTCGACAAGGATGCCGACCGCGAGCGCGAGACCGCCCAGCGTCATGACGTTTAGGGTCTGCCCGAACATCGCCAGCGCCATGATCGCGGCCAGCACCGCCAGCGGGATCGACAGCGCGATGATGACGGTGGAGCGCCAGGACCCCAGGAACAGCAGGATCATCAGGGAGGTCAGCGCCGCCGCGATCGCACCTTCGTGGATGACGCCGCTGACCGCTGCCTTCACGAAGAGCGACTGGTCGCCGACCGTCAGCACCTTCAGCGTATTGGGCAGCGTCTGCTGGATGCCGGGAAGGTTCTCCTTGACGCCGTTGACGATCGCCAGCGTCGAGGCGGCGCCGTTCTTGAGGACGGTCAGGAGCGCGGACCGGCTGCCGTCGACATGCACCACGTTCTGCTGCGGCGCGCTGCCGTCACGCACGAAGGCGACGTCGCGCATGTAGATGGTGGCACCGTTGACCACCTTCACCGGAATGTCGTTCAGCGCCTCGATCGAACTGGGCGAGTTGTTGAGACGGACGCTGTACTGCGTCGGCCCGATCTTCACGAAACCGGCGGGATTGATCTGGTTCTGCAGCGCGATGGCGGTGCCCACGTCCTGCGCCGAGAGGCCCCTCGCCTGCAGCGCCTGGGGATCGAGGTCGATCTGCACCTGCCGCTGCTTGCCGCCCGAAGGGAACGGCATGGCAAGCCCGGGAACGACGACCAGTCGCGGGCGGATCTGGTTCTGGCCGATATCGAAGAGCTGCTGCTCCGACAGGCCCTTGCCCGACAGCGCAAGCTGCAGGATCGGCACCGTGGAGGCCGAATAGTTGATGATGAGCGGCGGCGTCGCGCCGGGCGGCAGCTGGCGCAGGATCGTCTGCGAGATCGAGGTGACCTGCGCCGTCGCGGTGCGGATATCGACGCCCGGCTGGAAGTAGATCTTGACGATGCCGATGCCCTGATAGGACTGGCTCTCGATATGCTCGATGTCGTTGACCGTCGTCGTCAGCACGCGTTCGTAGGGAGTGACCATGCGGTCGGTCACATCCTGGGGGGGGAGGCCCGCGTACTGCCAGGCGACGGCGATAACCGGCACCTTGATCTCGGGAAAGATGTCGACCGGCGTCCGCAGCGCGGCGATGAGACCGCCGACCGCGATCAGGATGGCCATGACGATGAACGTCAGCGGGCGGGTCAGGGCGACTTTGACGATACCGATCATCGACTTCTCCATGCGCCGCAAGGACGCGGTCGATCCGCGCCTGACGGGCCTTTCATGGTCATCCTCTACAAAGGTCCGTCCGCAAGCCCCTGCCCCGCCGCGCCCGGCGCGTCACGAAGTCAGGCCTTGCAGGCCGGAAACAGGAATGCGGACCAGTCCCCCGCCTTGTCGAGCAGGATCGGGTATGGCCGGCCGCACCTAGAGGGGAACCCCTCAGCATTTCGCCGATGCGCGCTTGGATCTTTTCTGTCCAATATATATAGGCGCTTGATTGATATCGCTAACGTCTCAATCGGAGATGGTTCGTTGGAACTGAGACACCTTCGCTATTTCGTCTGCGTCGCCGAGGAACTGCATTTCGGCAATGCGGCGCAGCGCCTCGGTATCTCCCAACCGCCGCTCAGCCAGCAGATCAGGGCGCTTGAGGACGAACTGGAAGTGCGGCTCTTCGAGCGTACCAGTCGCAGCGTGCGGTTGACGGAAGCCGGGCTGCACTTTTTGCCGCAGGCGCGCGAGACGCTGGCACAGGCTGATCGGGCGGCACGCATCGCCCGTCTCGCTCATAGCGGCGAAGTGGGGCGACTGAGCCTCGGCTTCTCGCCGTCGGTGCCCTTCACGCCTTACGTGGTGGATGCTCTTGCGCGTTTCCGGGCCGACTTTCCCGAAGTGAACGTCGAACTCAACGAACTCCCGCGTGAAGAGCAGATCACCGGGGTCGAGCGCGGCACCATCGACATCGGCATCCTTCGCGCGTTCTCGCCATTGCTGCTGCCGCCCCAGATGGCCGCCCTGCCCCTGCAATGCGAAGGCATGATGCTGGCGATGCGCCGCGATCATCCCTTGGCAGACTATGATCGCATGCTGACGCTCGCAGATATCGAAGGCGAGCAATTGATTCTGTTCGGGTCGATGAACGGCGCAGGGTTCAACGAAATCCTCGCTGACCACTGCGGCAAGCTTGGCTTCACCCCCACGGTGGCTCTGGAGGCCGGCAGTTTCGGCACTCTCGTTGGCCTGACCGCAGCGGGCCTCGGCATCACCATCCTGTCGCGCTCGCTGGCGCGGTTCAACGTGGACACGCTGGTATTCCGGCATATCGAAATGCCGTTTTCCAGTCAGCTTATGATGTTCCACTTGCGCGATGCGTCACCCGCCACGCGCAACTTCCGCAAGCTGATCGAGACACGGGCTGAACGGCGCGAACAATGAGCCCCCCTGCCTCGGTACGAGGCAAACGGCTCGGACATCATCGGTCACTCGCCCTCGGCATTGCTCCTGCGTCGGGCGTAGCTGACCACGAAGGCATCCCAGACGCGCAGCCATTCGGTTTCGCTGCGCTTTCTGGCAATGCCGGGGAAACCGGCACGGAAGGCATCGGCCATCTGGTCCACCGACCAGGGATGCCCCTTGTCCAGACCGATCTTGCGGAACGCCGCCTCACGGTCGCCGAAGCTCATGCTCCCGCTTGGGAATGCAAGCAGCGGAACCTCTGCATCGATCGCCTTTGCAGTCTTTGTCGGGACCGATGATCTCGGTGCCTTTTCCGGGACCGGCGCGCCAAGCAGTCGCAAATGTGCGCCGACGAGCTTGCGTTCCAGCGGCGCAGGCGACGGGTGCAGCACGACCTTGCGCCCCGAAAGATCGACGTTGGCGTTCGGATAGACCGCCGAGACGAGTTGCATCGTCTCGCGCACCGTCTGCCGGAACCGCTTGTTATCGGCCTCGTTGCCAAGGTGCCGGGCAAGCTGGTCCCACGAGATCGTCTGCCCCTTGTCGCTTGCGATGCGCGGCAGACGATAAGCAAGATAAGTATAGAGATCGAGCGCGGTCGGCGTGCCCTTCAACTCACGGATGGCGACTTCGTTGAGCGGCACGGCATGGTCGATGAGATGTGCGTAGAAGCCTTCCGACATGCGGATTTCACGCGCAAAGGCCCCGTTCTTTTCGAGCGAACCGGCATATTCGTTGGAAATCTTCACGTCGCGCACGGCAAAAGCGTTGTCGCCTGCCTCGGTACCGTCCCAGCGGATCTGCCATTCGCAGGCCAGCAGCCTGTCGACCTGCTCGCGCATCCGGTTGGCAGTGCCACGCGGCCCGTAGGACACGGTCTGATAGCCGAGTCTGCGCATCCATTCAGTGAAGTTACGGCCAAGATAGACGTCGCGCGACCGCTTCGTCACCGCCTGCGACAGAAGATAGATCAGCGCGACGCGCGGATAGGCTCCGTATGGCACGCCGAGACTCTTGAACACCGGCTTGCCGTCGATGTTCTGCAACACAGGCCGCGGGTTGATGGCCAGCGCATACTTGCCATCTTCCCGGAGGATCGGCTGAGTCTCGTCCTTGGGCCGCTTTGTCGGCAGAGACATGGCACACAGCGCCGAATGGAGGAATGCCGGTACCGGCTCCTCATCCTGGACGCGCAGAAACGCATCCATCGTGATCTGAGTCCCGGCTGCACGGGCTAGCGAACGAACCTGTTCTTCCCCGCCATCCAACATGGCGAGAGCGTACTGGTGTCCGATCGGCTTGGTATTGTCCCCGTTCATTTCGCCCTGACTTGCCCCGACTCAGGGCGTTTGCACCCTGTTTAGACAACAGGTTTCGCAGCGCTTGGCAAGTTCGTTGGCAGTTTTGGCAGGTTTCAGCGGTTGAAACCTACAATCACACCGATGATCTCGGTGCCTTGAGCTCAGTCTTGGCGCAATTTCAGTCTCTTCCTTCGAAAAATAGCCGATTCGCGAATCGGATTTTGATTAGGGATTCTTGTAATAGGTTTGCGCTCCGAGATCATCGGTGGCTACCGCTCCGAGATCATCGGGGGAACGCACGGACATCATCGGCCTGCACCGAGATCATCGGTGGCCATCCACACACCGGATGACGCTCCAAAATAGGCCTCGAACCGAGCGTCGATTCGCAGCCGATTCGCGAAAGTTGCGGCAAAGGGCACCGAGATCATCGGTCGAGTTGCCGAGCGTATGGCATCCGCTGCTCCGGGAACGGCAAAACGGCTCGGAGATCATCGGCCCGATTGCAACATTGGTGGACCGATCGTTGCTCGAAACTTCCAACGAGAGTAGTACGGGGCCTCAAACCCACAAGACGGTAGATATGGCCACTCATCCTCGCGAATCCTCCGCAGACGTCACCGGCGATGAACTGCTCGAAGACAGCCTCGGCCTGCTTCATCGCAAGGCTCTCACCATTCTGAAGCGTATTCGGGATGGCGCGCTCGATCCGGAAACTGGTCATAAGGTCGGTCCGTCGTTCGCCATCTCCAAGGCGGCCTCGCTGGTCGGGCGCACGGCCTCGGCGATCCGCGAGGCGGAACGCGATGGCCGTCTGCCGGAGCGGGATCGGACGGCGTCGGGCCACCGGGTGCAATATACGCTTGAAGAGCTCGACCACATGCGCGCGGTCTTCGGCACCCGTCCCTGGCGTGCGCCGGGTGATACGCCGGCGATTCTCTCGGTGTCGAACTTCAAGGGCGGCGTCGGCAAGTCGACCGTGGCGCTGCATCTTGCGCAGCACTTTGCGATCAAGGGCTATCGCGTGCTGTTCATCGACTGCGACAGCCAGGCCAGTTCGACGATGATGTTCGGCTATCGTCCCGACGTCGATCTGGGGGAAGACGACACTCTCTATGGGCACTTCCATAATCCCGAGCTGCTTGGGGTTCGCTCGATCATCCGCAAGACGCACTTCTTCGGGCTCGACCTGATTCCGGCCAACCTCAAGCTCTACAACCTTGAGTACGAGATCGCCGGCTACCTTGCCCAGAACCAGAGCTTCGACATCATCGACATCATCGCCCAGGCCATCGACGAGGTCGTGGACGATTATGACATCGTCGTGATGGATCCGCCGCCGGCGCTCGGCATGGTGTCGATGGCAGTGCTCCAGGCAGCCAATGCGATGGTGATTCCGGCGCCGCCGAGCGTGATCGACTTTGCCTCCACCGTCTCCTTCATCGACATGGCGCGCACCACGATGAAGCAGCTTGAGCAGCTAGGGGGCAGGGTGAAGCCTGCTTACAATTTCATCCGCCTCGTTGCGAGCCGCGTAGATGACAGCAAGTCCATGCACCGTGAGATCCTGTCGATGATGCGTCAGGTGTTCGGCGGCTCGATGATCGGCTCGGTCCTGAAGGTTAGCGCCGAGATCGACAACGCCAGTTCGCGCATGAAGACGGTCTACGAACTCGACAAGCCTGTGACGTCGCATGAGGTGCATAACCGCTGCGTCCGGTTCCTCAACGATGTCTGCCATGACATCGAACAGGATGTGCTGCGGACATGGGAAAGTCGTGCTGCGGACTTCGCATGATCGGCTGTTGCCACGTGGCAACGAAGTGAAAAACTGAATATAATCAGTTTGTTGAAATTCAGATCGATGCGCAGTTGCGAGAACGCGCGATCCGCATGGAAGACGGGATAGGGAGCGGTTGCCACGTGGCAACAGTCCTCCGAAATCGCCCGACTGAGAAGGAAATATGAGTATGAGCAAGGGTAATCGCGGCTTCGGAAGCAGCCTGACGGAAGGCTTGGACGATGCGGAACTGGATGCGTCCGCACCGTCCGAAAGCATCATGGCGAGCCGCAGCCAGACCCTTGCGCGACTGGCCTCCGGCAAGGTCGTCACCGACCGGACCGAGTGGGTCGACCCGGCGCGGTGCCGCCCGTGGCGGCTTCATAATCGTGACCTGGACCATCTCGATGAGGAGACCTGTCGCGATCTGATCGACGCATTCCTCTCGGCCAAGAAGCAGCGCATCCCGGCGATCGTCCGCAAGCTGCACAACGACCCCGACCACGACTACGAGATCATCGCGGGCGTCCGTCGCTGGTGGACGGTGCAGTGGCTGCGTGCACATCATCATCCAGAGTACGAATACCTCGTCACCATCCAGCATGTGTCCGACGAGGAAGCGTTTCGCGTTTCCGACATCGAAAACCGGTCCCGCAAGGACATTTCCGATTGGGAGCGCGCCAACGAATATCTGCGTGCGCTCGACGAGTTCTACGACGGCTCGCAGAGCGAGATGGCGGAGCATCTCAAGATCTCGCGGTCGTGGCTCAGTCGACTTCTCGACGTCGCGCGATTGCCGACGGAACTGATCGAAGTGTTCGCGGACACTCACGACATCACGGTGCGCGTGGCGCGCGACCTCAAGCCGCTGTCGGGTGATGCCCGCGCGCTGGCGCTCATGCTGGACGAGGGGAAGGACATCCGCGCGCAACGGGACGACCTTGGCGTCCGGCTGAGCGGGCCCGAGGTCGCCAAGCGCCTGGTCGGCGCGACCGTGGTCAAGGCCAAAGGCGGCAGTGGTGAACTGGTAGTGCCGGCGACCAATGGGAAGCCGATGCTCCGATATACCCGCTCCGCGCGCAGCGGACTGAGCCTCAAGGTGGTGCCGAGGTCCGGAGCGGGCGTGGATGAAGTGCTGGCGGCGATCCGTAAGTTGCTGACGGAGTGATCGGCCCGTCTGCGTCGCCAATCGAGGCAAGGCTTCTTTTTCGAGGTTCGTTGGCCGCGAATTGGCCCGGCGTTGCTGAATTTGCCTTTGGGGCCTCTTACAGCGCGTGAGGGCGGTTTGTGACCCTCAGTGACATCTGGTCCTGGATTGGCTCTCTAAGGGGCGTTTCTGGCGCTCGAAATTTTGCAGCTGAGCCGCAAAACACGGTATCAGAGGGACGAGGGATACGATCTTGAGCGCTCCTATCTCGCAATCGGCTCGGAGTTCATCGGTCGTGTTTGTTGTCCAGCAGTCGATCTAGGTCGGCCAGAGAAGCATCGTACTCGTCCAGCGCGGCGGTGGAGAACGCCGGCGCATTGCTCGCCTCCGGGGATGGGATTTCCAGCTTCGATGGATGCGCCGCGTCGAAGAGGTAGGCACCGGCGACTTTGGTGCGCTCGACCATCCCTGCGGAGAGGAGCGTATCGAGCATGCCGCGCACGCCGAGGCGCGATGCACCGATCACGGTTTCGAGTTGCGTGGATCGCATTGCACCGAACCCCGCGAGCAGTTCGAACAGCGCCGGTGCTCGCGAAGTGCTGCGCAGTTCGAGCGCCTTGTCGGGCGATGCCGCCAATCGTGCGCAATCGGCGACCGCGGTGCTGAATTGCCGAGCAACGCTCTCCAGCGCAGCCGCTCGCGCCTGCCTTGCTTCGGATGCAGTACCCGACAGGCTGTTCAATCGGATCAGGTCGGGCAGGGGGATCGGGAAGGGCAGGGCGCCTTGACGGTGCAACCATTCTCCCGCCAGCATTTCAACCGCCCATCGAGGCGATGCAGCGGGCTCGACATTTCCACTTCGACGCCCCGTCAATGACTGCGTTGGAACAGGCTCCGCGCGGGCGAAGGTCACGCTCGTCGCGAGATCGTGATGGAGTCTTTCGAGCGATGCGAGGGGGGAACTGGAGTGCGATGCGAGCCCGGCGCTTATGAGAACGCGGGCTTGCGCGATGACGTCGAGCGCGGCTTCATGGGCATTGTCGGTATCGAGATCCCGCGGTGCCAGGAATGCCCGTATCAGCCGAGCGGCTAGGCCGGCAAGATCCTGCCAGGCACTATGGGTCAATTCCATGAGTATCGCGTCGCCCATGGCCCGGGGAGACCGGGCGTGGCGCGCAGGCGTATCCGACAGCGTTGCGAGCCCTGCGAACCAGGCTTGAAATCGCAGATCGGTGAAGGCATGGCCCTCTTGCCGCAGGGCTGAAACGAGAGTGCTCCTGAGTACTTTCCCGGCGAAGATTCGGCGTGTTGCCGGTGTGCAATGGCGCAGGGCTCCGTCCAATTGGCCGAGCCGGAACATTGCGTCAGCCTCGCACTTAAGGATGCCGCGCGGCTCCGAAAGCCATGAATCGCTCACGAAAAATCGCTACAAATCAGCATTTTCTGTACCATAAGTATATCTAATCTGATTAAGATATACAGGAGGTTGCATGCGCTGAAAAGTGGGTGCCGTCGATGCTCTCAACGCCTTGGACAAGAGCCTCGCCCTACCGGTCGCGTGCTGCTGCGGACTACCAGTTCTCCGGGACACACGACCCGTTCGTGGCCATCTGAAACCGCTCGCAGTGCAAGGATCAGGCGAACCGTGGCCTCGACCATCTGCGTTGCGGGTTGCGAAAAAGTAGTGAGGGCGAAGCCGGGCCATGCGGCCATGGGCACATCGTCGTATCCGGCGATCGAAACCTCGCGGCCGACGTCCAGACCGAATTCGTGACGGGCGACGGTGATGGCGGCAATGGCCATGGTGTCGTTCGCGCAGAAGATGGCGTCGGGTCGATCCTTGCGCAGCAGGAGTCTGCGGGCGGCCGCCATGCTCTGTTCGAAGGCGTATTCGCCGTACTCCCGGATCGGCGGCGGGGCGCCGTGCTCGGCGAGATAGCCGCAGAAACCGGCCTCTCGCTCCGCATTGGTGGAGGAGTCCGCCGTACCGGCGATGAAGGCGAGCGACAGGTGGCCTCCCGCCAGCAGGTGAGCGGCGATGGCCCGAGCGCCGGTGCTGTTGTCGCCGACCACGCATGACGCGTCGCGTGCGGGGGTGGTGCGGTTGAAGTGGATCACAGGCACCCGCGCACGGCGGCATTGCTCGGTGAGGTCGGAGGAAGGGCTTACCGAGAGCAGCACCAGCGCGTCGATGCGATAATGCAGGATTTCGCTGACCGAAGGTTCGGCCTGCGAGCCGCCTTGCGCGGGGAATAACATAAGCCGCAGCCCTGCCGCATCGAGAGCATCGGCGAGTAGTTGCAATGTCTGGACGAAAAACGGGTTGGCAAGATCGCCGACGCCCACGCCGACGATGTTCGAACGTCCGCGAAGAAGCGCGCGCGCCAGCGGATTGGGTCGATAGCCGAGCTTTTCGGCTGTCGTGAGAATCCGTTCCCGCGTCTCGACAGCAACGCTGGCGCCCGGGGTGAACGCCCGGGAGACTGCCGATTGCGAGACCCCGGCCTCACGCGCCACATCGAAGGCCGAGACGGGCTCTTTGTCCGGTTCCATGGGCATCACCTATCGGGAGTTCGCCGTTCCGGTCAACGTTGCAGGACGCAGCGGAGGCGGTTTGGTGCATATGCATGCGGGGATTCTCATCAGGCGATTATCAGCTTATCCCACCGTCGCGTCGCATGCTTCCGCATCATACATGCATATGTATGCAAAATATATCGGCCGGGTGCTGAACACACCGGTCGAAAGCAGGAGCAAGTTCGATGGCGATCTATCTCAAGCGTGGCGCAAGCGCGGAGGCCAAGGCCGATGCGGACCGCAAGGTGCGCGATATCGTGGAAGCCGCGCTCGCCGATATCGAGGCGCGGGGCGATGCGGCTGTGCGCGACATGAGCAACAGGTTCGACGGCTGGGATCGCGAGGACTATCGCCTCAGCCAATCCGAGATCGACGCTTGCGTGGAAAGCCTGTCCCGGCAAGAGCGCAAGGACATCGAATTTGCGCAAACGCAAGTCCGCAACTTCGCCATCATCCAGCGCGAGAGCATGAAGGATGTCGAGGTCGAAACGCTGCCCGGCGTGGTGCTCGGTCACAGGAACATCCCTCTCAATTCGGCAGGCTGCTACGTTCCCGGCGGCAAGTATCCGCTGCTCGCTTCGGCGCACATGAGCGTCATCACCGCCAAGGTGGCTGGTGTGAAGCGCGTCATCACTTGCGCGCCGCCATTCCAGGGCAAGCCTGCACGCGCGATCGTGGCGGCACAGGCGCTGGCGGGTGCGGATGCGATCTACGCGCTCGGCGGCATCCAGGCGGTGGGGGCAATGGCGCTCGGCACCGAGACGATCGACCCGGTGGACATCCTTGTCGGCCCCGGCAACGCCTTCGTGGCGGAGGCCAAGCGGCAGCTCTACGGCCGGGTCGGCATCGACCTGTTCGCCGGTCCGACCGAGACGCTCATCATCGCCGACGAGATCGGTTGCGACCGGGAGATCGCTGCGACCGACATTCTCGGCCAGGTCGAACACGGCCCCGACAGCCCGGGCGTCCTGCTCACCAATTCGGAGAAGTTCGCGCGCGAGACGATGGCCGAGATCGAGCGCCTGCTGGAAATCCTCCCCACTGCCGACCATGCGCGCAAGGCATGGGATACCTTTGGCGAGGTAATCGTGGCGGACAGTTACGACGAAATGGTCGCGATCGCCGACGAGATCGCTTCCGAGCACGTTCAGGTCATGACCGCCGACCCCGACTACTTCCTGCGCCACATGACGAACTATGGCGCGCTGTTCCTTGGCAAGCGCACCAATGTCAGCTTCGGCGACAAGGTGATCGGCACCAATCATACGCTGCCGACGAAGAAGTCCGCGCGCTACACGGGTGGCCTTTGGGTGGGCAAGTTCCTGAAGACCTGCACTTACCAGCGCGTCCTAACCGACGAGGCTTCGGCGCTGATCGGCGAGTATTGCAGCCGTCTCTGCGCGCTGGAGGGCTTTGCCGGGCATGGCGAACAGGCAAACATCCGCGTGCGTCGGTTCGGTGGCCGCGAGGTGCCTTACGCCGGGCAGGCGGAGCCCACGCCGCTGACGATCGCCTGATATCAGGGGTGGACAGACGGGGCTCAGCGCTCTTGTCTGTCCGCGCATATCCAAGGAGTTAGCCGATGAAACTGCCCGTCACGCCCAGCCTTCGCCTCGATGGACGGCGCGCCGTGGTGACGGGGGCGGGCAGGGGTATCGGATTTGCCGCTGCCGCCGCTCTGGCACAGGCGGGCGCGGAAGTGACGCTGGTCGCGCGGACCGGGGTCGAGATCGAGGCCGCGGCGGCAGGGATCGTGGCGCAGGGCGGCAGCGCAGAGGCGGCGACGCTGGACGTGTCCGACCTTGCGGCCGTCGATGCCTTCTTCGCGGAACGTCCGGCGTTTCATGTGCTTGTCAACAATGCGGGCACCAATCGGCCCAAGCCGCTGTGGGACGTCACCGTCGAGGATTATGACGCTGTGCTCGACCTCAACCTCAAGAGCGCCTTCTTCGTCGCCCAATCCTGCGTTCGGGCGATGATGGCAGCCGGGGAGGGGGGCAGCCTGATCCACATGGGATCGCAGATGGGTCACGTCGGCGGCCCCAACCGTTCGCTTTATTGTGCTTCCAAGTGGGCACTGGAGGGCATGAGCAAGGCCATGGCGCTGGACCTCGCAGCACATGGCATCCGCTCCAACACCATCGCGCCAACTTTCATCGAGACGCCGATGACCAGGCCGTTTTTCGAGGACGAGGCGTTTCTCTCCAGCGTGCTCGCCAAGATCAAGTTGGGCCGCCTCGGCACCGTGGAAGACCTGATGGGCGCGGTGCTGTTCCTCGCCTCGGATGCCTCGGCGATGATGACGGGGACCAGCCTTGTCGTCGATGGGGGATGGACCGCAGACTAGCCGCTCCCTTCCGGGGATTTTGCGCAGACGCAAGATTTGACCCCCGGGAACCGCGTCGATACGGGAACAATCCGGGCGCCGGTCGATTGGACAGGCCCGCGCCGACGCCGCGCATTCCTAGTGCGCGTGCGTCTTCCCCAGGGCCGACACGGGTCGCACCGTGACGCTTTCCGGCCCACAGACGCAGGATTACGAGCACGCGATGAGCGCAAGCAAGACAACCGAAGCCGCGGTCACGCCGACCAGGGCGGCCGTACCGGACGTGCAGGGGCAACTGCACGACCTGTCCAACGCCACCGTGACCTGGTTCCAGGCCTACTGGCTCCAGATCATCATCGCGATCGGCATCGCGGTCGCCATAGTCTCGGCGCTCTATGCGCTGCGCGGCCTCGGCGCGCGCCTGTGCCGGGCAGAGCGCGGGCGGGGCGACTGGCTGACCATCCTTGGCCGGGTGGTGACCAAGACGACCAATTACTTCATCATCATGGTCGCGATCCGCGCGGTGGACGGATATGCGCAGACCCCGCCCATGATCGACAGGCTGGTGACGTTCCTGTTCACGCTGGCAGCGGTGATGCAGGGCGCGATCTGGGCGCGCGAGTTCATCCTCGGCGCCATCGAGCACAAGACCTCGGGCGAGCACTTCAAGGGCGAGGCGATCATCAACGCGATGGGCTTGATCCGCCTGCTGGTGAGCGTCGCCGTGTTCGCGGTCGCGGCGGTCGTGCTGCTCGACAACATCGGGGTCAACGTGACCGGCCTCGTCGCGGGCCTCGGTGTCGGCGGCATCGCCATCGGTCTGGCCGCGCAGGGTATCTTTGCGGACCTCTTCGCGGCCTTGGCGATCATCTTCGACCGGCCCTTCTCCAAGGGAGACCAGATCAGCTTCGGCACCAGCTCAGGCGTGATCGAGGCGATCGGCCTCAAGTCCACGCGCGTGCGCGCCTACACCGGCGAGTTGCGGATCATCTCGAACAAGAAGCTGCTCGACATGGAGATTCTCAACGTCAGCGGACGCGATCACATCCGCCTGCCGTTCACCATCGGCGTTGCCTATGAAACGCCGCCGGAGAAGCTGGCGCGCGTGCCTGACATCCTCCGGGAACTGGTCGAGGCGGAAGGCGGCAAGGCAGCGCGTGCAGGCTTCGAGACGTTCGGGGCAAGTTCGCTCGATTTCAGCCTGCTCGTCGACGTGCCGGGCAGGGACTGGAATGTCGCGCACCCGCTGCGTGACCGGCTGATGGTGGCCATCGTCCGGCGTTTTGCGCAGGAAGGCATCTCGATCCCCTATCCCACACAGATCAGCTATACCGCCGCGCCCGACGGTACGCTGGTCATGCCGTATCACGAAAGCGAAGGCGCCCACTGATCGCTCGTCCCGGGCCGAGCCCGGGACGACCTTCGTCGAAAGCGCGGATGCGCTTGGCCGGAGAATCGGCTAAACGCAGGCGGCAATGGAGCTTTCCCGCCACATAGCCGCAGATTCCCGCACGCCCGAGCTCGACAACGTGCTCGTCGAGACACCCCTGTCCGGCAATACGGGTTGGCGTAGCTGGCCGGGACGGGCGTGGCGCTGGCTGTGGCGACGCCTGCCGTGGCAGCGCTGGACGTGGAAGCAGCGCATCGTCCGAACGCTGGCGGGGTTGCTGGCGCTGTTCGTGCTAATGGTCGCCTATCTGGCCGTTACCGCGCCCTTGTCGAAGTCGCTCCAACCCATCGCGCCGCCGGAAATCACCCTTCTCGCCGCCGACGGCACGCCGATCGCCCGCAACGGCGCGGTTATCGAGGGGCCGGTGAAGGTCAGGGATTTGCCTGCGCATGTCCCGCAGGCTTTCCTCGCGATCGAGGATCGCCGGTTCTACACGCACTGGGGTATCGACCCGCGAGGCATCGCCCGCGCCGCGCTGAGCAACCTGACCGGGGGCAGCACGCAAGGCGGCTCCACGATCACGCAACAACTGGCGAAGTTCACGTTCCTCACCGCCGAACGCAGCATGACGCGCAAGGCGCGCGAGATGCTGATCGCCTTCTGGCTGGAGGCATGGCTCAGCAAGGACGAGATTCTCGAACGCTACCTGTCGAACGCTTACTTCGGCGACAATACCTACGGCATCCGCGCTGCGTCGATGCACTACTTTCACCGCCAGCCCGAGAAGCTGAACGCGGGTCAGGCTGCGCTGCTCGCAGGACTGATGAAGGCGCCTTCGCGGCTGGCGCCGACCAACAACTTTGCGCTTTCGCAAAAGCGGATGCGTGTGGTCCTGCAGGCGATGGTCGATGCGGGATACATGACCGCACGCGAGGCCAAGGCGGTGCCGACGCCCAAGCTCGACGTGCGTGACCGCGCCGAGCTGCCGACCGGCACCTATTTCGCCGACTGGGCGCTCCCTCAGGCGCGCCAGATCGAGGCGGCGGGCTATGCCGGGCAGACCTATCGCACCACGCTCGATTCCCGCCTCCAGGCCGCGGCGCACCGTGCCATCCGGCAGGCGGGCGCGGGAACGCAGGTCGCGCTGGTGGCGATGCGCCGGAATGGCGAGGTCGTCGCGATGGTCGGCGGGCGCGATTATTCGCAAAGTCCGTTCAACCGCGTCACGCAGGCGCGCCGCCAGCCGGGATCGACCTTCAAGCTGTTCGTCTATCTCGCCGCGCTCAAGTCCGGGATGACACCCGAGGACACCATCCCCAACACGCCCATCGAGACCGGTTCCTATCGCCCGCAGAACGCCGGTGGCGCCTATTCGCCAACGATCACGCTGGAGGACGCCTTCGCGCGTTCCAGCAACGTGGCGGCGGTGCGGCTGTTCAATCAGGTCGGCGACGAGGCGGTGATCGATATGGCGCGGCGGCTTGGCGTTTCCTCCCCGTTGCCGACGGGCGACCCCAGCCTTGCACTCGGCACGGCGAGCATGACGCTGCTGGAGCTGACCTCGGCCTATGCGGGTGTTGCCGCGAACAGCTTCCCGGTCGCTCCGCGCGCCTTCCCGGTGCCCGAGGCGGGTTGGTTCGACTGGCTGCTCGACGGTAAGCGCTCGCTCTCCTCGCGCGATCACAAGGCGATCGAGGGGATGCTGCGGGCAACCGTCAATCGTGGGACCGGCAGGGCGGCGATCCTGCGCGGACCCAACTTCGGCAAGACCGGAACCAGCCAGGAAAATCGCGACGCGCTGTTCGTCGGCTATTCCGGCGATCTGGTGGTCGGCGTGTGGGTGGGCAAGGATGACAACACGCCGCTCAAGGGCGTGTCCGGCGGCACCGTACCAGCACGCATCTGGCGCGATTTCATGCGTGAGGCGCTGGGCGAGAAACCCGCGCCGCCGTCGCGCAAGGCTGCGGATCCCGATGGGCCCGTCCAGCCGCTCGACGTGCCCGATCTGGGCGATATCCCGGTGGGTGGTGATAACCACATTCGCATCGAGGATGGGCAGGCAGTTCTGAGCACTCGCGTCGAGGGCGTGCCGCTCGACGTCAAGCTGGACGGGCAGGGATTGCGCATCGAACCGGGTTCATCCGCACCAACCGCACCGAGATCATCGGTCCCACCAAGCCCGTCGTCGACGCCGTAAGAAGGGTTCAGACCGGGATCTTGGTCCGGTAGACCACCGGCCTCAGCGCAAAGCTCGTCGTCACCTGCGACACGCCGTCGATGCGCGTCAGCTTGAAGCGCAGGAAATCCTCGAACATGCCGAGTGAAGGCACCAGCACGCGCAGTTGGTAGTCCGCCTCTCCGGTCATCAGATAGCATTCCATGACCTCCGGAAACTGCGCCACCGCCGTTTCGAACGCTTCCAGGTGCCGGTCGTCCTGCTGGTCCAGCCGCACGCGCACGAAGGCGCTGACGTCGAGGCCCACCGTCTCCGGGTCGACCAGCGCGACGTAGCGGCTGATGACGCCCTCACTCTCCAGATGCTTGAGCCGCCGCAGACACGGCGAGGGCGAGAGGCCGACCCGTTCCGACAGTTCCTGATTGGTGATGCGACCATCGGACTGAAGTTCGTCCAGGATTCGGCGATCTATCAGGTCGAGGGAAGTCTGTGGCATATATCGTCTCAATGAAACGCATGAATGGCAGATATTGCCAAATCATATGTTGCTGAACGCCTACAACGCAAGGACATGAAAGGCCTCGCCCACGTATCCTGCTCCGATGGCGCCTTGCGCCACTCCGGAGAGCAGACATGGCCGATACGATCACCCAGACCCGCACCGAACTCGTCGAGACGCTGGAAGCGCTCGAAAAGCGGCTGCTGTGGCTTTCTGCCTGGACGATCCACAACGCCAACCACCTGCGCAAGAAGCGCGATGGTCTGAAGGTCGGCGGCCATCAGGCCAGCTGCGCCTCGATGACGGCGATCATGGCCGCGCTCTACTTCCACGCGCTGCGTCCACAGGACAAGGTGGCGGTAAAGCCCCACGCCGGGCCGGTGCTCCACGCGATCCACTACTTGCTGGGCGAGCAGACGCGCGACAAACTGGAGCGCTTCCGCGGCCTTGGCGGTGCGCAAAGCTACCCCTCGCGCACCAAGGACACCATCCCGGTCGACTTCTCCACCGGCTCGGTGGGTCTAGGTGTCGCTGTGACCGCGTTCAGTAGTCTCGTTCAGGACTATCTCGTGGCGCACGGGCAGGTCCGCGAAGAGGACGCCGGGCGCATGATCGCGCTGATGGGCGACGCCGAACTCGACGAGGGCAACATCTACGAATGCCTAATCGAAGGCTACAAGCACGACTTGCGTAACTGCTGGTGGATCGTCGACTATAACCGACAGTCGCTCGACAGCACGACGGCGGACCGCATGTTCCGCCGCTTCGACGACATCTTCGAGACCTGCGGCTGGCGCGTCGTCACGCTGAAGTACGGCAAGCTCCAGCGCGAGGCGTTCAGGAAGCCGGGCGGCAAGGCGATCGAGGAATGGATCGACCAGTGCCCCAACGCCGACTTCGCGGTGCTGACCTATCAGGGCGGCGCGGCCTGGCGGGCGCGGCTGATGGCCGACATTGGCGACAAGGCGCAGGTCCGCAAGCTGCTCGACAGCTACGACGACGATGCTCTCGCGGCGCTGATGACCAACCTTGGCGGGCATTGCATCGAGAGCCTGATCGACGCCTTCGATGCCTGCGACGATGACCGGCCGACGCTGTTCATAGCCTATACCGTCAAGGGCCACGGCCTGCCGCTAGCGGGCCACAAGGACAACCATTCGGGCATGATGAACCCGCCCCAAATGGAGCAGTTCCGCACCCGAATGGGCATCCCGGAAGGCCAGGAATGGGAACCGTGGGGCGGCCTTGGCGACAATGCCGCCGCTGCGCTCGACGCCTTCGTCAAGGCGAGCCCCATCGCCCGCAAGGCGGCGGAGCCGGTCGCACCGACCGTTCGCGTTCCCGCTCTGGCGGTGCCCGATGGTGCTGACCAGTCCACGCAGGCTGCGTTCGGGCGCATCCTGCTCGACATCGCCAAGTCCGGCGAGGAACTGGGTGACCGCATCGTCACCACCGCGCCCGACGTGACGCAGACGACCAACCTTGGCGGCTTCGTCAACCAGCGCGGGCTGTTCCGCCGTCAGGAACTGGCCGACGTGTTCCAGAAGGCAAAAATTCCCTCGGCGCAGAAGTGGGCGGCGCACGCGGCGGGCCAGCATATCGAACTGGGCATCGCTGAGAACAACTTCTTCATCATGCTCGCCTCGCTGGGCCTTGCGGGGCCGCACTTCGGCACGCGCCTGCTGCCGGTGGGGACGGTCTACGACCCGTTCATCTCGCGCGGGCTCGATGCGTTGAACTACGGCTGCTATCAGGACGCGCGGTTCCTGCTGGTCGGTACGCCCTCGGGCCTGACGCTGGCTGCGGAGGGTGGTGCGCACCAGTCGATCAACACGCCGCTGATCGGCATGGGCCAGCCGGGGCTGACGGCCTTCGACTCGGCCTTTGCCGACGAACTGGCGCTCATCATGCGCTGGTCTTTCGAGCACATGCAGCGCGAGGACGGCGGTTCGGTCTACCTGCGCCTCTCGACCCGCTCGATTCCGCAGGTCGCGCGCGAGGATGATGCGTGGCAGGCCGATGCGCTCAAGGGTGGTTACTGGCTCAGGAAGCCGGCACCCGGCGCGCAGGCGGCGATCGCCTTCTCCGGCGTCGTCGCGCCCGAGGCGCTGGCGGCGTGGGAGCAGCTTGCCGAAGACCTACCGGGTCTTGGCCTGCTCAACGTCACCTCGCCGGACCTGCTCCATCGTGGCTGGTCGGCCCGCCGTGCGGCGCGCTGGACGGGTGAGAAGCAGGCGCCGAGCCATGTCGAGACGTTGCTGGGTGCGTTGGCGCCGGGAGCCGGGCTGGTCACGGTGCTCGATGGTTCGCCTGGCGCGCTGTCTTGGCTTGGCGGCGTGAAGGGCATGCGTGTCAGCCCGCTGGGCACCGACCGTTTCGGGCAGACCGGCGACCTGCCCGACCTCTACCGCACTTACCGGCTCGACGCGGACTCGATCATCGACGCGGCGGCGGAACTGTTCCTGGAGGACTGAGGAGCGGATCAGCCAGCCTGATCCGCACCGCGAGCCCTGGCGCTGCGTCGTGGAGGTCTACGCCGCCGCCGTGGAGGTGCGCCACGGCCTGCACCAGCGACAGGCCGAGCCCCGCTCCCCACCCACCACGCGCTTCGTCGAGGCGGGTGAACCGGCGCAGCGCCTGTTCGCGCCGTTCCGGCGCAATACCGGTGCCTTGATCGGCTACCACGATGGTTGCACCACCTGGCTCAGACTCCAGTGACAGGGTGATCGTGCCTGACCCGTACTTCAGCGTGTTGTCGACGAGATTGCCCAGAGCCTGATCCAGCAGTTGCCGGTGAACCCGCAGCGACAGATGCCCGGGGGCCTCGACGACAATCGCGCGCCCCTGATCCTCGACAAGCGGAGCGTATATCTCCGCGACGGTTTCTAGCAGTTCGGGCAGGTCGCAAGCCTCGAAACTCTCGCGGCCCATGCCGGCTTCGGCGCGGGTGATGCTGAGCGCGGTTTCGACGATAGCCATCAGGCGGTCGCTTTCGGTCAGCGCCTGATCCACGAAGGGCTGGGCCAGCGGATCCTCGACATGCTGTGCTGCCCGATCGAGCGCGGCGCGCATGCGCGTCAGTGGCGATTTCAGATCGTGCGCCAGCGCATCGGTCGCGAGCTTCAACTCGGCGTTGAGCGCCGCCATCCGGTCGAGTGCCTGGTTGACCTCGCTGCCAAGCAACGCGAACGCGTCACCCGTTGGATCAGCCGGAACTCGGCGGGAAAGGCGGCCCTCGCGGACGTCGCGCAAGGTGGCGACGCTGGCCTGTAAACGGTTGAGGATTAGCCGGGTCGAGACGAATGCTGCGAATGCTGCGAAGATGACCGACAGGCCCAGCGCGATCAGCGATGTACGCTCGAGCAGCGCGATGACCTGCCGCTCGCTCTCGACGACGGTGCCGGTGACGAGCACAGACCCGTCGCGCAGGCGGACGGACTGCAGCAGTACGGCCTCGGGCGAAGCATGTCTGGGGCGGACGAGCTTTACGAGCGTATAGGGGGCATCGGGGATCAGACCCGACGGCAGGTGGTCGAGATTGCCCGCAACCGGCGTGCCGTCGGGGTGAGCGAGTAACAGCACCGTAGACCGCTCGATCCCGCGGGAGGCGCGGGCATCGACGGCGCGGGCAAGGGCGGTTGTTCCGCCGTCCGCATAGGCGTCCAGCAGGTCGTCGCGCAGGGTTTCCGCCACTGTGACGGCGTTGGCATGGCTCTGAGAGCGCAGCAGCAGCGCCGGCCCAAGAAGCAGCACGGCTGCGGCGACGAGCTGGAACAGGAAGACGAGCGCGGCGAAGCGGAACGTCGTCGAACGCCAGGGTTTCACGGCTCGATCCCGATGCGATAGCCCGCGCCGCGCACGGTATGCAGCAGGCGGCGGGGCTCGCCCTCGTCGATCTTCTTGCGCAAGCGGCTGAGGTGGACATCGACGACGTTGGTGCCGGGGTCGAAGTGGTAGTCCCACACGCCTTCCAGCAGCATCGTGCGGGTCACCACCTGGTCGGCGTGGCGGAGCAGGAACTCAAGTAGACGAAACTCACGCGGCTGGAGGTCTATCGCGCGCTCGCCGCGGCGGACGCGGCGGGCGAGGAGGTCCATCTCCAGATCGTCGCATCGGAGCACGGTATCCGGCCCGCTGGCCGGGTTTCCGCGGCGGATGAGCAGGCGGATGCGGGCGAGCAGTTCGGCGAAGGCGAAGGGTTTCACGAGGTAGTCGTCGCAGCCGTTGGTCAGGCCCTTGATCCGGTCTTCCGGCGATCCCAGCGCGGAGAGGATGATGACCGGGGTCTCCAGTCCCGCGCCGCGCAAGGCCGCCAGGACCGCCATTCCGTCGAGGCCGGGCAGCATGCGGTCGAGGACGATGCACGCATATCCGCCGTCTGTCGCAAGGAACAGGCCGTCGCGGCCGTTGGCGGCGCGGTCCACGGTGAAGCCGGCTTCGTCGAGGCCCTTGGCGATGAATTCGGCGGTGGCGGCGTCGTCTTCCACGAGCAGGATCTTCTGGCTCAAACCGGGCTTCTCCTCATGCATCCTGCCGTTTTGTGGGGCACGCTGCCCTTCCGCCTTGTGAGGAGCGGATTAACTTTTGCTCATGTCCTCTCCAGCGCTGGGAGGCGTGCGCCATCGTATCCGCGTGACACCGTTCACGACAAGGCCGCCGCCATGGAAACAGAGACCGAACCGGACCCGACGGGCCTCGACGCCCGCACCTGCCGCCTGATCTGCCCGATCGCGTCGGGCATGGTGGGGGTGTGCATGACGGGAATCGGCCTGCTGCGCGTCGCCGTGATGGTGCGCGGGCACGAGACCATCGCCGACGACCTGCTTTCGGCCGATGCGCTGCTGTTCCTGCTGGCGACGCTGTGTTCCTACTTCGCGCTGAGGGTGCAGTCCTCCACGCGGCTGCACGGACTTGAGCGGGTAGCGGACGCGGCGTTCATCCTTGCGATGTCGCTGCTGACCGTGGCCTGCTTCGTCATCACCTACTCGCTTGGCGGCTGAGCGACAGATTGCCGATTTTTCATGTTGCGGAGAAATGGGTGCAATCCGGCTGGGTTCAGAGTGGCACCATGTCACGGAAAATCACCCTGCTGATCCCGCTCCTCGCCGCCGCGCTGGCCGTTCCGGCGGGTGCGCAGGCATCGCCCGCCGATCTGGCGCAAGGCATCTGGCTGAACCCCTCGCACAGCGTCGCGGTGCGCACCGGACCCTGTGAAAGCCAAGGAAATCAGGGACTTTGCGGCCGCGTCGTCTGGGCGAATGCGAAGGCGAGGGCGGATGCGCAGGCCAGCGGCATTGCGGTACTGAACGGCACCGAGCTGCTACAGAACTACCACCAGGCGGGACCGGCGACGTGGCAGGGCACCGTCTACGTGCCCGACATGGGACGCAGGTTCGATTCGCACATCGAGCCGCTCTCTCCCGACCGTCTGAAGATCAGCGGCTGCATCCTCGGCGGCCTGTTCTGCCGCTCGCAGGTGTGGACGCGCCTTGCGGGAGTTCCGGCATGACCGCGCTGCTTTCCTTGATCGAGCGGCACCGTCGCGCGCTTGAAATCGCCGCCGTGCTTGCCGTGATCGCGCTGGGCTTCGTCGCGCTCGATTCGCTGACGCACGAGATCCGCTATTCGCAGGTCCGCGCCGCGTTCCATGCGCTCGGCGCCGGGCAGATCGCGCTGAGCCTCGCCTTCACCGCCGCGAGCTATCTCGCGCTGACGTTCTACGACTTCCTCGCGCTGCGCACCATCGGGCGGCCGCTGCCGTGGCGCACGGCGGCGCTGGCCTCGTTCACCAGCTATACGCTGAGCCACAACCTTGGCCTCTCGCTGCTGACCGGCGGGTCGGCGCGCTATCGCATCTATGTCAGCGCCGGGCTCGACGGGCCGGAGGTGGCCAAGGTCGTCATGCTCGCCGCCGCGAACTTCTGGGCGGGCGTGCTGGCGGTCGCCGGAGCGGCCATGCTGGTCCATTCCGGCGGGCTGGACTTCGGCGCGGTGGCGCTCAGCGCCGATGCGACGCACCTTGGCGGAGCGGGCCTGCTGGCGCTGCTCGGCGCGCTGGCCTTCGCCGCCACCCGCGCGCGCCGCATCGCCTTGCCCCGTTCTCTGGCAGGCATCCGCATGCCGCTGCCCTCGGGGCGCGCCATTGCGGCGCAAGTGGGCGTCAGCGTGACCGACATCGCCTGCGCGGGCGCGGCGCTCTTCGTGCTGCTGCCCGGCGCAGACCCGGCGCAACTGCCCGCCTTCGTGCTCGCTTATGCGCTGGGCATCATCGTCGCGCTGGTGAGCCACGTTCCCGGCGGCCTCGGCGTGTTCGAGGCGGTCGTCCTCGCGATCGTACCGGGCGACCGCGCGCAGCTGTTCGCAGCGCTCATCGCCTATCGCCTCGTCTACTACCTGCTCCCCCTTGCGCTCGCCGCGCTGCTGCTGGCCTGGCGCGAGGGGACGCGCAGCGCGCGCGTGGCGCGCATCTTCGGCGGCGTGCAGAGCGTCGCCACCGGCCTCTCGCCGCTGGTGCTGGCGAGCGCCACGTTCCTTGGCGGCGGGATGCTGCTGCTTTCGGGCTCGCTCCCCGCGATCCACGCGCGCATGGGCCTGCTGGCCGACCTGCTGCCGCTGCCCTTCATAGAGGCGAGCCACATCGCCGCCAGCCTTGTCGGCACCGCGCTGCTGCTGCTCGCACCGGGGCTCTACCGGCGGCTCGACGGGGCGTTCCACGCCACCCGGCTGCTGCTGTTGGCGGGCGCGTTCTTCTCGCTCACCAAGGGCATCGACTACGAGGAAGCCATCGCCTGCCTCGCGCTGGCCGGGCTCCTCCAGATGACGCGGGCTGCGTTCTATCGCCGCACCGCGCTGACCGAAGCGCCGCTGACCGCAGGCTGGGCGGCGGCGGTGGCGATGGCGGCGGGGCTGGCGCTGTGGGCGGGCCTCTTCGCCTATCGCCACGTCCCCTACGACGACGACCTGTGGTGGAAGTTCGCCCTGCGTGCCGATGCCCCGCGCTACCTGCGCGCGGCGCTCGCCTGCGCGGTGTTCCTGGCAGGCTTCGCGATCTGGCGTCTCTTCGCCCCCGGCCCCGCACGCGGCGACACACAGGCCGCGCGCGGAGACGACGAGGCCGTGCGCGCCATCCTCGCCACCAGCCCGCGCACCGAGGCGATGCTGGCGCTGACCGGCGACAAGCGCTTCCTGGTCTCCGCCGCCGGGGACGCCTTCCTGATGTATCAGGTCAAGGGGACGAGCTGGGTCGTCATGGGCGATCCGGTGGGCGCGGAAGGATCGTGGGGCGAACTGCTCTGGGCCATCCGCGACCTATCGCACCGCCAGCAGGGGCGGCTGGTGCTCTACGAGATTTCGCCCGCGATGCTGGACCTTGCCATCGGCATGGGCCTCCAGATCGTGAAGTACGGCGAGGAGGCGGTGGTCGACCTGACGAGCTTCGAACTGGATACGCCGCAACTGCGCTCCATCCGCAAGTCGGAACGCACGGCGGCGCGCGCCGGGGCGCGGCTGCGCGTGGTCCCGGCAGGCGCGGTGCCGGTCATCCTCGACGAGCTTGAGGCGATCTCCGACGAATGGATGGAGGCCAAAGGGCAGCGCGAGAAGGGCTTCAGCCTCGGCGCGTTCGACCGGCAGTACCTGTCGAACTTCGACATGGCGCTGGTCATGGTGGAGGACCGCATCGTCGCCTTCGCGAACCTGTGGTGTACCGAGGATCACACCGAGGCTTCGGTGGACCTGATGCGCCATCGCGAGGATGCGCCGCGCGGGACGATGGACTTCCTGTTCACCAACCTGCTGCTCTGGGCCAAGGCGCGTGGCTACCAGCGTTTCACGCTGGGCATGGTGCCGCTGTCCGGGATCGAGGGCGGTCATCTCGCCCCCGCCTGGGCCAAGGCGGCGGCGCTGGTGTTCCGCCATGGCGAGCGGTTCTACGGTTTTCGCGGCCTGCGCGGCTACAAGGAGAAGTTCGGTCCGCGCTGGGAATCGCGCTATGTCGCGGGCCCGCACGGGATCGGATTGCTGCAGGGGTTGCACGATGTCTCGCGCCTGATCGGAACGGGTGGGCGGGAACCGCCGCGCCCGGCGCTCCCGCTGCGGAGGCAGGTGGCATGAGGGGGCGCATCAGGCAGCGCATTCTTGGCGCGCTGGCCGGGCTCGCCGCGCTGGCCGCGATCGTGACCCATGCGCCGATGTTCGGCCTGCTGGGCACGCAGCCGATCCGCGAATTTCCGGCTGTCCGGAAAGAGGGGCGCGCGCATCCGCCACTGGCGGCGGTGTTCCTGTCCGGCGACATGGGCTTTCACTTCGGGATGAGCGGCGATGTCGCGCAGGCGCTGGGCGACCATGGCATCCCGGTGATCGGCGTCACGTCTCCGGCGGTCTTCGCGCACCAGCGCTCCTATCCCGAGGCGCAGGCCATCGTGGAAGGGGCGATCCGGCTTGCGCTGGCTCGAACCGGCGCGCAGCGCGTGCTGCTGATGGGGCAGTCCTATGGCGCGGACATTGTTGCCACTGTGGCACCCGAACTGCCGCCGGACCTGCGCGCGAAAGTTGCCGCCATCGACCTGACCGTGCCCGCGCTCGACGTCTACTTCCGCGCCGATCCCAGCGGGCTCGCCTATCTCGGCAAGGCGGATGCGCATCCGCTGGCAGGGGTGCGCGCGATCGACTGGGCCCCGGTGATCTGCGTCCACGGCCTCAGCGAGCCGGGCAGCCTGTGTCCCGCGCTGCGCGGCACGCACGTCGCGGTGATCGGCCTGCCGGGCGACCATCACCTCAACCACGACCACGTCCGCGTCGTCGCCACCACGCTCGCCGCGCTGCGCGCCGCCGTTCCCGGAGAAATCGCCTGATGGCCTCCTCACCGCTCTCGTCGGGCACCCTCGTCGACTGCCGCGCGGAACGGCATGTCGCCTCGCGCAAGATCACCATCGACGCCTCGGGCGTGCAGCACTGCCGCTGCAAGGTCTGCGGCTGCGACTTGCGGCGGCTGCCCGCGATGCGGCGGTGGTTCCGCTCGGGGATGATGGGGTGAGGGGAAGCTGCTCCTTCCGTCGTCATTGCGAGCGCAGCGAAGCAATCCACGCTCGGCCCACGCCGCTGGATTGCTTCGCTGCGCTCGCAATGACGAAGTGCCCACTCCCCAACATGACGAAAATTTAAGGCGCCGATCAGGTCGCCGAGAGCACGCGGGGTTTATCGCGCGGGGGACATTCCCTCTCCCCCCGGACCCGTACCGTCATGAGCAAGCCCATCTTCTACGACCCCACCGGCCGCCGCAGCCGCTGGGCACGCGGTGTCCTCGCGGCGCTGCTGGCGGCGGTGCTGCTGGGCGCGGCGGCCTTCGCGACGACGCTGGTGGCGGTGCCTGCGCAGCGCGAACTGGAACTGCCGACGCCGAAGCTGAAACCCTCCACCCTGCACGGATCGCGCCTGAAGCACGAACTCAAGGCGTGGCTGCCGCGCGGGCGCGGGCAGGTGGGAGCGGGGCAGAAACCGTTGAGCGTCGGGTTCTACCTGCCCGGCAACGACGCGAGCTTCCTCTCGCTGGTCCACCACGGCAACGATCTCGACTGGGTGGTGCCGGCGCTGGTCAACGTGGCGGGGCCGCACCATGACGTGACGGTGGAGGCCGACGCCCGCTTCGACCGCCTTGTCGCCGGGCAGGCGCATCACTTCCGGGTGCTGCCGATGGTCCAGAACGTCGCGGCGGACGGCTGGGACGGCGCGGGCACGGCGGCGCTGCTCCACGACCCCGCGCAGCGCCTCGCGCTGGCGCAGCGGCTGGCGGGCGTGGTGGCGCAGCGGCACGAGGCGGGGCTGGTGATGGACTTCGAGGCGCTGCCCGCGCGCGCCATGCCGGACTACCTCGCGTTCCTGCGCGCGCTGCACACCGCGCTTCCGGCAGGCTCCGCGCTGGCCGTGACGGCGCCTGCGGATGATGAGGGCGGCTGGCCGCTGACGGCTCTGGCGAAGGCGACCGACAAGGTCATCTTCATGGCCTACGACCAGCACTGGGAAGGCGGCACCCCCGGCCCGATCGCCGCGCAGGACTGGTTCGTGCGCGAAGTGCAGGGCGCGCTGCGCAGGATCGGCCCCGACCACATCGTCGTCGCGCTGGGCAGCTACGCCTACGACTGGCACGGCGACGATACCGATGCGCTGGCGATCGAGGACGCCTGGCTCGCCGCGCACGACAGCGGCGCGAGGATCGCCTTCGACCCCGCCAGCGGCAACGCCGCCTTCGCCTACGACGACGAGAGCAGGCACCACACCGTCTGGATGCTCGATGCCGCGACCAGCTGGAACGAGCTGTCCGCGCTGAAACGCCTCGGCATCCGCGACATGGCGCTGTGGCGGCTGGGGACCGAGGATTCGGGCTTCTGGAACGACCTCACCGCCTTCCGCAAGGGCGGCACGCCCGACCTCTCCACCCCGCGCGCGCTCAGCAGCG
The DNA here is from genome assembly GCF_021227995.1 of Novosphingobium kaempferiae. Lineage (NCBI taxonomy): Bacteria > Pseudomonadati > Pseudomonadota > Alphaproteobacteria > Sphingomonadales > Sphingomonadaceae > Novosphingobium > Novosphingobium kaempferiae. The sequence continues at coordinate 2,353,865 of NZ_CP089301.1, read as the reverse complement.
CCGATATCGAGGGCTCGGGCGAGATCCTGCGCATCACCGCCACTCCGCGCGATGGCGAGCGCACGGTGCGCCTCGATCCCAACGGCGTGATCCGCGACGAGACCTACGGCGCGCTGCCGACGCCCTACGTCGTCCAGCGCTCGGGCGGTAGCGATCCCAAGCGCATCGCGCTCACCTTTGATGACGGCCCGGACCCCAAGTGGACCCCGCAGATCCTGCGCGAGCTGGAGGCGGCGCACGTCCCCGCGACGTTCTTCGTGATCGGCGAGAACGCGCTCGGCAGCCCGGGCCTGCTCCAGCGGATCGTCGCCGACGGGGACGAGCTGGGCAACCACACCTATACCCACCCCAACCTCGCCAACGCGGGGCCGGGGCAGACGCGGCTGGAACTGAACGCGACGCAGCGGCTGGTGGAGGCTTATACCGGGCGCAGCATGACCCTGTTCCGCGCGCCCTACTTCGGTGATGCCGAGCCGACCACGCCCGACGAACTCGGCCCCGCGCTGGAGGCGCAGAAGGCGGGCTATACCGTCGTCGGCCTCCATGTGGACCCCAACGACTGGCAGCGCCCCGGCGAGGACCAGATCGTCGACCAGGTGCTGCGGCAGGTCCATTCCGCCACGCCCGAGAACGCGACCAACGTCGTGCTCCTGCACGACGGCGGCGGCGAGCGGTCGGAGACGGTGGCCGCCCTGCCGCGCATCATCGCCGCGCTGAAGGGGGAGGGCTATACCCTCGTCACCGCATCGCAGCTTGTCGGCATCCCGCAGGCACGGGCCATGCCCGCGATCTCCACGCCCGACCTTGCCGCCGTGCGGGTGGACGTGGCCGCCTTCGTGGCGCTTATGGCGCTGGCGGCGGTGCTCGCCTGGCTGTTCTACCTCGCGATCTCGCTCGGCATCGCGCGCGCGGTCATCATGGCGGCGCTCGCGTGGTTCCAGAGCCGCCGCAAGCGCGCCGAGCCGCCGCATTTCGAGCCCGCCGTCTCGGTCATCATCCCCGCCTACAACGAGGAGCGCGTGATCGCCGCCTCCGTCGCGCGGGTGCTGGCCAGCGCCTATGGTGACAAAGGTGGCCCTGAGTTGCAGGTCATCGTCGCCGACGACGGATCGAAGGACGCCACCAGCGAAATCGTGCGCAGCGTGTTCGGGACCGACCCGCGCGTCACGCTGCTCACCCTGCAGAACGGCGGCAAGGCCAGCGCCCTCAACCGCGCGCTGCTGGAGGCGCGGGGCGAGGTCATCATCGCGCTCGATGCCGACACCCAGTTCGAGCCGGAAACGATCCGCCGCCTTGCCCGCTGGTTCGCGGACCCGCAGATCGGCGCGGTCGCGGGCGATGCGCGGGTGGGCAACCGGGTCAACCTCGTCACCCGCTGGCAGGCAGTGGAGTACATCACCGCGCAGAACCTCGAACGCCGCGCGCTGGCCGGGTTCGATGCGATGACGGTGGTCCCGGGCGCGGTCGGCGCATGGCGGCGCGCAGCGCTGGATTCGGTCGGTGGCTATCCGGAAGACACGCTGGCCGAGGATCAGGATCTGACGATCGCCATCCAGCGCGCGGGCTGGCGCGTGACCTACGATCCACGCGCGGTGGCGTGGACCGAGGCGCCCGAGAGCTTCACCGCGCTTGCCAAGCAGCGCTTCCGCTGGGCCTTCGGCACGCTCCAGTGCCTGTGGAAGCACCGCGCGGTGATCGCGCAGCGCAAGCCCGCCGGGCTCGGCCTCGTCGGACTGCCGCAGGCGTGGCTGTTCCAGATCGCCTTCGCCGCGATCTCCCCGCTGATCGACCTTGCGCTGGTGCTCTCGATCATCGGCACCACGCTGCGCGTCGTCGCGCACGGCTGGGCGCAGACGCGCGGAGACGTGGGGACCATGGCGGTCTACTGGCTGGCCTTCACCGCGATCGACGTGATCTGCGGCTGGATCGCCTATCGGCTGGATGGCGACGCTGACCGGGGCCGGACGCGCTACCCGGCGCACCTGCTGGTGGCGCAGCGGCTGGTCTATCGCCAGATCATGTACTGGGTGGTGATCCGCGCCATCGCCTCCGCCGTCGCGGGCTGGTTCGTCGGCTGGGGCAAGCTGGAGCGCAGCGGGCGGGTTTCGGCGCAGGTGGCATAGTCGTCATTGCGAGCGTAGCGAAGCAATCCGGCGCTGATGCGGACGCGCTGGATCGCGCTCAATCTGAAATATCTGGTCGTCATCCCCGCGAAGGCGGGGACCCATCTGATGACCGATCAGCAGGCACCGTCAGGAGATGGGTTCCCGCCTTCGCGGGAATGACGGTAACAAAACCGGACATGATCGTTTCCTAGACCAGCACTCCCCGCAGCCACGCCGAGGCTTCGTGTAGCGCCCGGTCCGCCAGCGGAGAGATCGACACGGCTTCGAGGAAGCTGTGGCACGCCCCGGCATACGTCACCGCCTCCACCGCATTGCCCGCGTCCCTCATGCGCTGCGCCATGGCGCAGGCCGCATCCGCCAGCGGATCGCATTCGGCGATGGCGTGGAACGAGGGCGGCAGGTCATGCACCTGCGCCAGCGCAGGCAGGGCGAGCGGGCTGTGCCATCCTGCCGTGCCGTCGAGATAATCGCGCAGGAAGCCGCGCAGTTCGTCGGTGGTCAGCAGTTCGTCCGGCCCGCCGAAGCGCGCCTGCGAGGGCGTATCGTAATCCTCGCCGAAGAAGCCGTAGTTCAGCAGCAGCGCATCCGCCTGCCTGCCTCCACCGTCGCGGATGGCCAGCGCCGCCGACAGCGCAAGGTTGGCCCCGGCGGAATCGCCGCCGAACGCCAGCAGGTCCCGGCCCTCCGCCCGGAGCGCCGCAGAGGCATCCACCACCTGCTCCATCGCCACCGGCCAGCGCACCTCGGGCGAAAGCGCATAGTCGATGCCGATGACCGCGATCCCGGCGCGCGCGGCATATTCGCGCATCAGCCGGTCATGCGTGTCGAGGCTGAACGTCACGAAGCCGCCGCCGTGGCAGTAGAGCAGGGCAGGGGCATCGTGGGCGACGCCCTCCGGGCGCAGCAGGCGCAGGCGGACGGGACCGTGGCGCGTACCGACGTGGAAGTCGTGCCGCTCGGCCATCACCGGCCCGCCCTCGGCCCAGCGCGCGCGGACGAGGCCCGCGATCTCGCGGCGGCGGGGCATGTCCGCCCCGGCAAGTTCAGGGAATGCCGCATAGCCTTCGACCAGCGCATCGCGGAACCGGGCGATCTCGGGCGTGAGTTCGCCACTCATGGTGTGGTCTCCCCGGCGAACCACGAGGCGGGCTGTTTGCGCTGGCGCGGCCATGTCTCGTCGAGCGTGGCGGGATCGTAGATGCGCCCGTTCTTCATCACCGCGCCGATCTTCTGCGTGTTGCGGATGTCGCTGCGCGGGTCGGCGTCGAGGATCAGCAGGTCGGCCAACTTGCCGGGCTCGAGACTGCCGATCTCGCCCGCACGACCGATCACTTCGGCAGAACCGATGGTGGCGGCGTGGAGCACTTCCATCGGCGTGGCCCCGCCGGACGCATAGGTCTGGAGTTCCCAGTGATAGCCGAGGCCCTGCAATTCGCCATGGCTGCCCATGCCGACGAGGCCGCCTGCGCGCTGCAGTTTCACCGTATCGGCGGCGAAAAGCTGGTAGCTTTGCGCCTCGGCGGGCGCCCAGTGGCGGTTGCGCAGCTTCTCCACCAGCACTTCGGGCGGCATGAAGTGGCGCACCTTGGGATCGTCCTGCGGGCGGTCGTCGATGATCCGCTCGAACAGCGCCGGATAGCCGCCGTAGAGCACGCCCAGCGTCGGGGTATAGCTGGTGCCGCTGAACGCCATCAGCTTAAGCACGTCCTCGCGCAGCGGAGCGATCGGCAGGGCGTGCTCGTTGCCCGCGAAACCGTCGATGAAGTGCGTGAGGTCGAGGTCGAGGTCGCTCGCGCCCTCGGTGGTGGCCATGACGCCGACTTTCGCGTCGGCCTGCACCATCGCCTGCCGGGTGGCGCGGTCGCCCACCATGTAGGACTTGATGTTGCGGGTGCGGTAGTGGTCGCGGTAGCGGGTGAGCACCGCCGCGATGTCGTCCACGCTGGCATTGGGGCTGTTGCGGAACACGCCCGCGCCGACCGAGTAGGCGCGCGGTCCCGGCATCATCCCGGCGTCGATCATGTCCTGATAGACGAAGATGTCCGGGCTGAACGCCTGCACTTCCAGCCCCGAGGTGACCCCGAAGGCAAGGTTGATGAGGAAGTCCCAATGCCCGGCTTCCTGCACGCCCTTGCGCACTTCGAACCAGTGGGCGTGGGTATCGACGAAGCCGGGGACGATGACCTTGCCCGCGACGTCGCGCACGGTGGCGCCGCGCGGGATCTTCACCGAGCCGGAGGGGCCGACGGCGAGGATGCGGTTGCCCTGCACCACGACGTCGGCGTTCTCGATCACTTCGTCGCCGCGCATGGTGAGGGCGGTGCCGCTGCGCAGGACCACGGTGCCCTCGGGCACGTCGCGCGGGACGGCGACTTGCGCCGATAGCGAAGTCGCGCGCGCCTCGCTCGCGCCCGGCGCGCCGCGGTCGATGCGGGCGAGGGGAAGGCGGCGCAGGGTTGAGCCGACCGACCATTCCAGCGCCGTCCCGTCCCCGCTCCAGCGCGCGAAATCGGCGCCGACGCGCGTGAGGCGCAGGGCGGGGGTCTTGCCGTCGAGCAGCGAGACGGAGGGCGCGTCCTTCCCGGTACGGGCGGGCACGTCGACCAGCATGAGCTGCGAGGCCTGGCGGATCAGCGCCTGCGTGCCGCTGGGGGAGAGCACCACCTCGTCGGCGGGCACCGGCGCGCCGACGTACTGGCCCATGGCCTGCGCCATGACGCTCAGCTCGTCGCGCCGGTCGCTACCGTCGAGGTTGACCGACTGCACGCGCCCGTCGGCATAGAAGCGCAGCCGGTCCGTGCCCGCCGCAAGATCGAGCAGGCGCGCGTTGCCTGCGTGGGCGACGAGTTCCGGCGCGCCGCCGGTGGCGGGCAGGCGCACGATGTCGGTCGGCCGGTCGGGCGCGATCTCGTTGAGGGCGCGCACGCGGTCGTGGTGCGAGGCGCGCAGGACCGCGACGGTGCCGCCGTCGTGCGAGAACAGCGGTTCGGTGTAGAAACCGGGCGCGGCAGTCAGGCGGCGCGGTTCTCCGCCCTTCGCGGGGATCGTCCAGACCGATCCGCCCTCGCGCGCGGTCCAGGTGACGTAGGCGAGGGTGCGGCCATCGGGCGACCATGCGGGCTGAAACACCGCGTCGCCCGCCGCCGCTATGCGCCTGGGCCTGCCGCCGCTCGTCGTCTGGACGTAGAGCCCGCCGAGCGCGGTGAAGGCCACCGTCCCGCCGTCCGGCGAGCGGCGCGGGGTCTGGCTGATGCGGACGCGGACCGGGCCGGTCTCTTCCGGGATCGCCACGCGCGTCTTCGGGCCGAGGCCGAGCGATACCGGGGCCTCGAACGGGATGTCGGTGACGCGACCGTCGGTGATGGCCATGCGGGCCAGCCTGCCGTCGCGGCTGAGGATCAGGCTGCGGTCGTCGGGCGCCCAGGTGAAGCGCGGGGTGAGGCCGTAGTAATAGCCCTGTTCCTGCGCGTCGCGGTCGATCGGGCCGAGCACGCGGTCCTCGCCGCTCTCCAGATCGCGCAGCCGGATCACGGTGGCGGCAGGCCCTTCCTTCGCGACGCGCGCGGCGTAGGCGAGAGTGCGCCCGTTGTGCGAGATCGCCGGGCTGAACGCGCCGCCCGCGCCGTCCACCACGCTCTCCTGCGCGCCGCTTGCAAGGTCGCGGCGGACTACCGACCACACCGGCGGATCCTTCTCGGTCCAGGTGTGGCCGAGCTTGGTGGCATAGTAGAGATACCTGCCGTCACGCGAAGCCGAGAGCCCGAGCGCATTGGGGCGCGAATCCCAGTTCGGGTTGGCCGCCTTCGTGAGCTGCGTTCCCGCGCCGCCTTCAATAGGGAACGACCACAGTTCGAACGCCAGCAGCGAATGGACCATGCGCGAGACGTAGACGGTCCTGCCGTCCGCGCTCCATGCGGGCGTGGACAGCACGTTGAGGGAGGTTTCGCGGGAAAGCTGGGTCAGGCCGGTGCCGTCGACGTTGGCGACCCACAGGTTCACCACGCCCGAGCGGTCGGAGATGAAGGCGAAGCGCTTGCCGTCGGGCGAGAACACCGGATGCGTCTCGAAGGCAATGCCGGTCAGCACCGGGCGCGCCGCGCCGCCCCGGGCATCCAGCGCGTAGATGTCGCCCAGCAGGTCGAACAGGATCGTGCCGCCGTCGGGCGAGATGTCCGGCTGCATCCAGGTGCCCTCGTGCGCGGCGAAGGCGAGGGTGCGGGCGGGCTGCAGCGTCAGCCCGCCCGCGGTTTCCGCGTTCGCGGGGACGGAGAGGGCCGTCGCCGCGAGCGCAAGGGCGCATGTCATTCCTGTGCGGAACCGGCCCGCGCCGTGGTGATCCGATGTCCGGTTCCGCATTGTGGTCGTATTCTCCTGAACGGTCAGCGCAGCGACCAGTTGGCCTGGAGGCCGAAGGTGCGCGGGCGGACGTAGAACTGCGTCTGCCCGTAGATGTCGCTGCCGTAGCCGAAAGTCACGGCGCGCTTGTCGCCGATGTTGTTGACGAAGGCGGTCAGCGTGAGCGTACCGGCGGACACCGAGGCGCGCGCATCGAAGATGTTGTAGCCCTTGAACGTGGTGTCGGATGCCAGATAGCCCGGCGCGTCGGACACGTAGCGGTGCATCAGCGTCAGCGTGGGACGGTAATCGCCGCCGAAGTCGTAGCTTGCCGTGTTCGACACGCGCCACTTGGCCGCCGAGGGCAGGCGCTTGCCGTCGGGGATCACGCCGCTCGCGGTGTCGATCTCCTCGGTGATCCTGGCGTCGAGGTAGGTGCCGTTGAAGGCGTAGCTGAAGCCGCCGAGGTTGACGTTGAGGCTGGCCTCGACGCCCTTGATGCGGGCGGTGCCGGCGTTCGCTCCGTAAGTCAGGTCGTCGGGGCGGGTCAGGCGGACCTGCAGGTTGCTCCAGTCGATCCAGAAGCCGGTGAGGTCCAGCGTCACCTTGCGGTCGGCCAGCGTCAGGCGGGTGCCGACTTCGTAGTTCCACAACGAGTCGGTCGTCGTCCCCTCGGGCGTGTCGAAGCCGGGCAGCGGCAGCAGGCCGAGGTTGGGCGAACCGAAGCGGAAGCCCTTCGAGGCGAGCGCGTAGACCATCGCATCGGGCGTCGCCTGGAACTTGATCGAGGCCTTGGGCGCGAAGCCGTCGTCCTTCAGGCGGGTGCCGTTGATGATGTTCGGCGTCGGGTAGAAGTAGCCGTAGGCGGCGGAGCGGCGGGTCTGCTCGTTGCGGAACAGACGACCGCCGCCGGTCACGGTCACGCGGCCGAGATGCAGGTTCGCCTCGCCGAACACGGCGGTCTCCAGCGCGTCGGTGTCGCCGTAGGCGTAGTGGTACTCGTCACCCTCGATGATCTGCGACGGGGCCAGCACGCTGCCCGCGCCGGGCGAACCGAGGTGCTCCTCGAAGCGCTTGCGGGTGTCGATGTAGGTCGCGCCGATCAGGAAGTCGAAGGTCTTGCCCGCGGGGGAGGCGAGGCGCGCTTCGGTGGAGACGACCTCGCTCTTGCCCGCCTGCAGGAAGGCATGCGTCGCGCCCGGATTGATGAAGGAATAGTACGGCGTGTAGTCGAAGTAGAGGTCGCCGGTCTTGCGGTTGTAGGCGCCGATGGCGGTGAACTTGTAGCCGCCGAAATCGTGGTCGAGCCGCAGCGAGTGGACCTGCGTCTCGTACTTCTCGGTCTGCGCGAAGTTGGACGAGCGCGCCAGTTCGCCCACGTCGAGCTGGGCGTAGGAATTGTCGTCCGCCTTGGTGCGGTAGTAGAGCCCGAGGTAGCTCAGCGTGGTATCGACGTCGGGCGTCCACACGATCGAGCCGCGCAGGCCGAGGTTGTGGATGTCGTTGGCACCGTTCACGCCGGTGCCGACGTTGTCGATGTAACCCGCATCGACGCGCTGCGTCGCGGTGACGCGCGCGGCCAGCTTGTCGGCGATGATCGGCACGTTGACCATGGCCTTGGCGCGGTAGCCGAGTTCGCCGCTGGAGTTCTTCGTGGACGTGACCGCGCCTTCCGCCGCCGCGTCGAAGCCCTTGGGGTCGGCCATGTTGGCGACGTAGTTGATCGCGCCGCCCAGCGAGGCCGAGCCGAACAGCGAGCCCTGAGGGCCGCGCAGCACTTCCACGCGCGCCACGTCGAAGGCGTCGACGTCGGGCACGACGATGGCGTAGCCGGGCTCGGTCAGCGCGATCTCGTTGATGAAGTAGCCGGTCGTGCCCTGGCCCTGGTCGAGACCCGCCGTGGTGCCGACGCCGCGGATCACCGCGGTCGAGTTCTGCGGCGGACCTTCGTTGAAGGCGACGCCGGGCGTGCGGCTGAGGTAGTCCTTGAACTCCTGCGCGCCGATCTGCTGCAACTGCTCGCCGGTCAGCGCGGAGACGCCGCCCGCGATCTCGCGCAGGCGCTCGTTGCGCTTGGTGGCGGTGACGATGATGTCGCCGCTGCTGGAGGCATTGTCGGCGGCTTCCTGCGCCATCGCCGGGGAGGAGGCCACGGCCAGCGCCATTCCGGCGGCTGAACAGGCAAGCAGGGTACGGGTCACGAACATAGGACTTCCCTCACGTTTTGCTGCCTGCCGCTGTCCCGAGCGTTTCAGGCGGTGATGCTCCCAAGGCCCGCTGTCGCGGTGCTCTCCGGTTGCTGCGAGGTCAGGTTTCCCGTTCGATCGGTTCTCGAAAACATCCAATATCGGGAAGATGAGGGGTCCAAGGCTCCAAAGCCGACCGGCCCGTCCGGTCCTCCGTCATTGCGAGCGCAGCGAAGCAATCCAGCGGTCCGCGCATGGCGGTGGATTGCCGCGCGGCTTCGCCGCTCGCAATGACGAAGGAGAATTGGGGACGCGCCCTTGGTCCCTTGGCCCGGTGTGATATTGGATGTTGGCGGGGCCGTGCATCGGGGCAATGACGCTGGCAAGGCAAGGAAGTCAAAGGAAAGCGCCATGTTAGATCGTCGTCGGTTTCTGGGCACCGGAGCCGCGCTTGCCGCGATGAGCACGACGTTCGCGCGCCACGCCTTCGCCGCCGATGCGCCGCTCGACTGCGCGCTGGTGGGCGGCAAGGTCTGGACCGGAACCGGCGTTCGCTCAGACGCGATCGGCATCGTCGGCGACCGGATCGTCGCGGTGGGCGCGGGCGCGGTGAAGGCGCGGATGAAAAGCTCGACGCGGGTGGTCGATCTCAAGGGCGCCTTCGCGATGCCCGCCTTCACGGATAACCACACGCACTTCCTGATCGGCTCCAACACGCTCTCGCGCCCGGACCTGCTCAACGTGAAGGACCGCGCCGAATTCGTCGCGCGCGTCGCGGCCGCCGTGAACGCGGAGCCGAACACCTGGCTGCTCGGCGGATCGTGGGACGAACAGCGCATCGGCGGCGAACTGCCTACGCGCGAATGGATCGATGCGGTCAGCCCGAACACGCCGGTCGCGGTGCCGCGTACCGACCTTCACAGCTACCTGTGCAACTCGCTGGCGCTGAAGCTTGCGGGCATCACCCGCGACACGCCGGACCCGGCAGGCGGCGTGATCGTGCGCGACGCGAAGGGCGAGCCGACCGGCGTGGTCAAGGACAACGCCAAGAACCTCGTCGACCGGGTGATCCCGCCGCTGACGCACGAACAGCTCGAAGCCTCGCTGCGCGGCGGCGTCGCGCACGGCCTGAAGCACGGTTTCGCGCAGGTCCACGTCCCCGACCCCTTCGACTGGGACTGCTTCGATGCGCTCCGCCGCCTGCGCGCCAAGGGCGAGACGGACATGCGCTTCTACAACTTCGTGCCGCTGCGCGACTGGGAGAAGATGGCGGCGCTGGTGAAGGCCGAGGGGCGCGGCGACGACTGGCTGCGCTGGGGCGGTCTCAAGGCTCTGGTGGATGGCTCGCTCGGCGCGCGCACTGCGCTGTTCCACGATCCCTACACCGACGATCCGCATACGCGGGGCGTGCGCGTGATGCCGCTGGCCGACTTGCGCGAAGCGGTGATCGCCGCCGACCGCGCGGGTCTGCACATCACCGTCCACGCCATCGGCGACGAGGCGAACGACGATATCCTCGACCTCTATGCCGAAGTGGAGACGCTCAACGGCAAGCGCGACCGCCGCTTCCGCGTCGAGCACGCGCAGCACATAGCGCCCGCCACGATCCCGCGCTTCGCGAAGCAGAAGGTGATCGCCTCGGTCCAGCCCTACCACGCCATCGACGACGGCCGCTGGGCGGTGAAGCGCATCGGCGAAAAGCGCCTGAACGGCACCTATGCCTTCGGCTCGCTGATGAGGAGCGGCGCGACGGTGACGTTCGGCTCCGACTGGCCGGTCGCCCCGCTGAGCGCGATGGAGGGCATCTACGCCGCCGTCCTGCGCGAGACGATCGACGGCGCGAACCCGCAGGGCTGGCTGCCTGACCAGAAGGTGACGGTGGAGCAGTCGCTCCACGCCTACACGGTCGCCAACGCCTATGCCGGGTTCCAGGAGGACCGCCTCGGCCGCATCGCGCCGGGCTTCCTGGCGGACATCGCGGTGCTCGACGCCGATCCCATGGCCATCGACCCGGAAAAGCTGCCCAGGGTGGAAGTGCTGCGCACGTTCGTCGGCGGGCGCGAGCGTTTCACGGCGGCTTCGGCATGAGCGTCTGGTCTCCCCGCAATGCCGCCGAAGTGGCGGCGCTGGTCGCGCGCCATCCGCTGGCGTGGGTGGTTTCGGGCGCGCCCGCTTTCCACGCGACGCCGCTGCCGCTGGTCGCCGATCTGGCCGAAGACGGCAGCGTCGCCGCGCTCGTCGGCCACTTCGCGCTGCGCAATCCGCAGGTGGAGGCCCTCAAGGCCCACCCCCGAGCGCTGGTGCTGTTCCAGGGCGCGCACGGCTATATCTCGCCCGAACTCGTGACGCAGCCGCAGTGGGCGCCGACGTGGAACTACGCGGTGGCGCGCTTCGAGGTCGAAGTGACTTTCGCGCCGGAGGACAACGGGGCGGCGCTGGACCGCCTGATCGCGCACATGGAGGGTGACGGCCCCGACCGCTGGACCCTTGCGAACATGGGCGAGCGCTATGAGCCGATGAGCCGCCACATCATCGCCTTCCGCGCGCAAGTGCTGTCCTGCGACGCGACGTTCAAGCTGGGACAGGACGAGCGGCCGGAAAGCTTCGCGCAGATCCTCGCGGCCCATCCCGATGCAGCGCTGGTGGCGGCGATGCGGGAGGCGAACGAGGGATAAGCGGGGTCAATCCAGCACGGACCGCAGCACTTCCAGCGCCTGCCGCGCTTCCCGCTCGTCGAGGCTCGCAAAGCCGATCCGCAGGCCCCTCGGCGCGCCTTCGCGGGTCATGAAGGAACGCGAAGCGGCGAACCGCAGGCCCGCCGCCGCAGCGCCCGCCTCGACGCGGTCGAGCACCTCGTCCGAAGCGAAGCGCAGCCAGAAGGCGAGGCCGCCCGGCGGCATCGTGTAGCTCACCCGGTCGCCCAGCGTGGCGTCGAGCGCCTCGGCGAAGGCGCTGCGGCGCTGGGCGTAGATCTGGCGCACCTTGCGCGCGTGCCGGCTGAGTTCACCGCTCTCGATCAGTTCGGCGGCGGCGTTCTCGGTTACCGTATTGCCCATGCCGTCGACCAGCGAGACGACGTGCGCCAGCGCCTCGATCACTTCCACCGGCGCGGCGATGTAGCCGATGCGCAGCGCGGGCAGCAGCAGCTTGGACAGCGACCCCGCGTAGATCACCCGTCCCGGCGCATAGGCGGCCATCGGCAGCAGCGGCTGCGAGGCGAAATGGAATTCGTGGTCGTAGTCATCCTCGATCACCGCGAAGCCGAACTGGCGCGCAAGATCCAGCAGACGCAGGCGCCGTTCGGGCCTGAGGGCCACGGTAGTGGGGAACTGGTGGTGCGGCGTCACGAACACGGCGGCCACGCGGTTCCGGCGGCAGGCGGCCTCCACGTCGTCGAGGCAGATGCCGCCGCCGTCGAGGCCGACCGCAACGATCTTCGCCCCGCGCGCGGCGAAGGCGGCGACGGCGGGCTCGTAGGTCAGTTCCTCGACGATCACCGCGTCGCCCGGCCGGATGAGCAGGCTGGCGGCGAGGAAGATGCTGTTCTGGCTGCCGCGCGTGATGCAGATGTTCTCTGCCGTCACCGGCAGGCCACGCTGGCTCTTGAGCATTTCCGCCACGCTTTCACGCAGCGCCGGAGCGCCGCGCGGGTCGCGGTACTGAAGCCCGTTGCCGCGCGCGAGCCGTTGGCCTGCGGCGCGGTAAGCACGGGAGAGCAGTTCCACCGGGAACAGCCGTCCATCCGGTGCGCCCTCGTCCAGCTTGAGGCCGGGGCCTTCGGGCAGTGCCAGTGGATGCGTGGGGCCGGGGATGAAGCGGTACTCGGCCTGCACGGCGTCCCCGGGCTGCGCCGGAGCGGCATCGCGACCGGGTTCGGGCAGCGCGGCGGACACCATCGTGCCGCGTGTCCCCGCCGACGACAGCCAGCCCTGCGCGATCAGGTCTTCGTAGGCGAGCACTACGGTCTTGCGGTTGACGCCGAGGCTGGTGGCCAGTTCGCGGCTGCTCGGCAGGTAGCTGCCCGAGGTCAGGCGGCCGCTCTCGATGTCGCGGATCACCGCCTGGATGATCTGCATGTAGACGGGCTCGGACCGCGCGGCATCGATGCGCTGGCTGAGGCTGATCTGCCAGGGACGCAGCATCGGATCAGCGGGCGGGCTTGTTGTTCATGATCGCGGCCTAGCCAAGCCGGGGGGCGGCTGGCAACCGCCGTTTCGCTTCTTCATGACCGGAGCTCGACCGCATGCACCGGAACCGCCGCAGCCACCTTACGCCGGAGCGCCGACAGGCCGGTGAGGCATGAGATATATGGTAACGATTACATAAATTCATGAGATGATGTCTGCCGTATTCCCTTTTGCGTGGCGTGGCCGCGCGGGAAGGTCAGGAATGCTAGGATTTGTAGGACCACGGAGCGCCGCCAGATGATAGCGGTTCGCATCTTGGTAACCCGGGAATTGCGCCCATGCGGATCATACTCAAGTCGAAAGTGCCGTGCGCAGCGGTATGATGCGGCATTGGGGGGCATCCCGTTCCTGCGTTTTCACCCCTTCGCAGGCCTGGGCTCTCGTGCTCGCCTCGGCCTCTTTGGGCAATTTTGTATACTAGATTGCGAAAAATGAAAACGTTATCTTTCAAATCAAAACATAAAAACATTATAAATCAACGATATGTGAAAAACCGAGAAATCCCCCATTCACGACCCGCTTGCATTCATCCGCGAATCGGTCATTGTAATGAAAACGTCAATCATTCAGAACGGGTCACAGGGAGTTCCAATGTTGCTCAAGCGTCTTTCGCTCACTGCCAGCGCGCTTTCCATCGCGGCGGCATTTGCCCAGCCTGCCTTCGCGCAGGACACGGCTCCGGCCGCCGAAGCGCCCGCCGAGGGCCTCGGTGAGATCGTCGTCACCGCGACCAAGCGTGAAACCAGCGCGCAGAGCACCCCGATCGCGATGACCGTCGCGAGCGGCGAGGAACTTTCCAAGGCGGGCGTCGCCGACGTCAACGCGCTGTCGAACATCGCGCCGACCGTCAACATCGCCCAGAATAACGCCAACACCATGATAACCATTCGCGGCGTCTCCAGCCGCGACTACTCGGAAACGGGTGATCCGGCGGTCGCGGTCTCGGTCGACAACTTCTACCTGCAGCGCGCCTTCGCGCTCAACGCGGCGATGTTCGACGTGGAGCGGATCGAGGTTCTGCGCGGCCCGCAGGGCACGCTCTATGGCCGCAACGCCACCGCGGGCGCGGTCAACATCGCCTCGGTCAAGCCCACCGACGACTGGAAGCTCGATGCCGCCGCCGAAATCGGCAACTACGGCACGCTCAACCTCGATGTCGGCGCGACCGTTCCGGTCAGCGACACGCTGAGCTTCCGCTTCGCTGGCACCCGCAAGACTCACGAAGGCTATCGCGACAACCCGGGCCTCAAGGACGGTGACGACGGCAATGTCACCGGTGGCCGCGTCCATGCGCTTTGGACCCCGAGCAGCCGTCTCTCGATCCTCGTCACCGGCGAGATGACCCGCGTCGACGGCGTCGGCTCGACCATCAAGGCGGTCCCCTACAGCGACGTCAATTCGGACGGCACGCTGGAGATCGGCTCCTCCAAGCGCTACGAGCTGAACAACCAGGGCTACACCCGCATCCGCACCAAGGCGGTGCGCACCGCGATCTCCTACGACATGGACTTCGCGACGCTCAGTTTCTTCGGCGGCTACCAGAAGTCGACGCTCAACCGCGACAACGATCAGGACGGCGGCACGGTCTACAATTACGGCTTCCAGCAGAACGAAGACGTCAAGGACCAGAACTACGAACTGCGCCTCAGCTCGAACAACAAGACCGGCTTCACCTGGCAGATCGGCGGCTACTTCTTCAAGGAAACCGACGCGCTGCTGACCTACTTCCAGGTCCACGGTCTGACGCCCGATCCGTTCAACTTCTACACCTTCGACTATGACGTGGGCAGCAAGTCCAAGGCCGCCTTCGCGCAGGTCGCCTACGACGTGACCGACCAGCTCAAGGTCGAAGCGGGCGTGCGCTACACCAAGGACAACAAGTACCAGATCGGCTACAACGACATTGCCGGCGCCTACTCGGACCTCGACAACCACTATTCGGGCGATCAGGTCACCTGGCACTTCGGCGCGAACTATCAGGTCACGCCGGACAACCTGATCTATGCCAAGGTCGACAAGGGCTACAAGGCGGGCGGTTACACCACCAACTCCTCGTTCGGTCCCGAGCAGATCATCGCCTATGAAGTCGGCACCAAGAACCGCTTCCTGAACAACACGCTTCAGGTCAATCTGAGCGGGTTCTACTACGACTACTCGGACCTGCAGACCCAGCAGGAAGACCCCGCGACGGCGCTCGTCTACACCCTCAACGCGGGCAAGGCGCGCGTCTGGGGTGCGGAGCTGGAAACGCTGTGGCAGGTCACGCCCGATACCCGCATCGACGCCAACGTGGCGTGGCTCGATGCGAAGTATTCGGACTTCTGCACCGTCACCGCGGCCACCTGCCCGGCGGCCAACGACCTCTCGGGCAACCGTCTGACGCAGGCGCCGGAGTGGACGCTTTCGGGCGGCATCCAGCATGACTTCCACCTGCTGGGTGGCACGCTGACCCCGCGCGTCCAGACCCGCTACCAGTCGAAGAGCTACTTCACGTTCTTCAACACCGCCGCCGAGCAGCAGCCGGGCTACTGGAAGAGCGACGCCCAGATCACCTACACGCCGGACGACGGCCCGTTCTCGATCACCGCATATGTCCGCAACATTGAGGACAAGACGATCCTGACGGCCAACAGCAACGCCGGCTACGCCAGCGCCTACCTCGTCCAGTTCGCCGCGCCGCGCACTTACGGCGCGCGTCTCACCTACTCGTTCTGACGAGAAACGGGATGGTCCTTCTCTCCTCCGGACCATCCCGCTCCCCCTCCCGCCCCTCGCGAGCGCAAGCGCGAGGGGCGGAGGCCACCCTTTCCCGCCCCGTTCCCTTCGACGCGACATCCGCGAGCAGGACAGCCATGCCCCACGATCTCGTCGAACTTGCCGAAGCCATCGCCACCGGCGCCCTGAGCGCGGTCGATGCGGTGACCGACGCACTGGAGCGCGCCGAGGACTGGGGCCACCTCAACGCTTTCGTCGCCCTCGAAGCCGAAGCCGCGCTGGACCAGGCCCGCGCCTGCGACACGCAGCGGCGGCAGGGATCGCTGCGCGGCCCGCTCCATGGCGTGCCGCTGGCGCACAAGGACATGTTCTTCCGTGCGGGCGTACCGACCGAAGCGGGATCGAAGATCTGGCGCAGCCACGTTCCCGCCGAGACTTCCCCGCTGATGCAGCGGCTGGCGGCGGCTGGCGCGATCACCATCGGCCGCCTCCACATGGCCGAGTTCGCGATGGGGCCGACCGGGCACAACGCCCACCTCGGTCGCTGCCGCAATCCGTGGAACCCGGACGCGATCTCGGGCGGTTCCTCGTCGGGTTCCGGCGCGGCCGTGGGCGCGCGGATCGTCACCGGGGCGCTGGGTTCCGATACCGGCGGTTCGGTGCGGCTTCCGGCGGCCTTCTGCGGCGTGGCCGGGCTCAAGCCGACCAACGGTCTGCTGTCCGATGCCGCGATGATGCCGCTGTCGAAGACGCTCGACACGGCGGGGCCGCTCTCCACCTCCAGTCGCTCGCTGGCGCGGTTGATGGACGTGCTGACCGGTTCGGCGCATGAAGCCACGCTGATCGCCGACTGCCGGGGCCTGACCATCGGCGTGCCGACCACCTACTTCACCGAGGATCTCCACCCCGAAGTCGCCGCCGCCTTCGCCGAGGCACGGCAGGTGTTCGCCGATCTCGGCGCGAAGGTGGTGGACGTCGCCATCCCGGACCACTCCGGCTACCCGGAGATCGCCGCCGAAATCTGGGCGCCCGAGGCCGCTGCCTTCCACGCAAGGCACCTTGCGGAACGGCCCGACGACTTCGGCGAACAGGTCCGCAACCGCCTGCTGGCCGGCGCGGCGGTAACGCCCGAGGCCTACCTTGCCGCGCTCGGTCGCCGCAAGTCGGCGCAGTCGGACATGCTCTCCGGCCCCCTCGCAAAGGTGGACCTGCTGCTCACGCCCGCCGCCCGTTTTCCGGTGCCGCTGGCCGATGATGTCGGTGCGACCGGCGGCGCGGCGATGCAGGCGATGGTGGCGGAACTGTCCGCACTGACGCGCACGATCTCGATGCTGGGCTTCCCGGCGCTCGTCACGCCGATGGGCTTCGACTCCCGCGGGCTGCCGCTCGCGCTGCAACTCGTCGGTCGCCCGAATGCCGAACAAAATCTGCTACGCGGAGGTTTCGCCTATGAACAGGCGACTTCGTGGCTGGCACGCGTACCTTCCTCTCCTCCTATCCCCTAACCTCTCTTTCGCAGGAGCAATGCCATGGATATCGGTCTGTTCATTCCTATCGGCAACAATGGTTGGCTGATCTCTGAGAACGCTCCGCAGTACAAACCCAGCTTCGAGATGAACAAGAAGCTGGTGCAGACCGCCGAGGGCTACGGCTTCGATTTCGCGCTTTCCATGATCAAGCTACGCGGTTTCGGCGGCAAGACCGAGTTCTGGGACTACAACCTCGAAAGCTTCACGCTGATGAGCGCGCTCGCCGCCGTCACCAGCAAGATCAAGCTGTTCGCCTCGACCGCGATCCTCACCCTGCCGCCCGCGATGGTCGCGCGCATGGCCGTGACGATCGACAGCGTCGCTCCGGGCCGCTTCGGCGTCAACATCGTCACCGGCTGGGCCAAGGGCGAGTACGAGCAGATGGGCGTGTGGCCGGGCGATGCCTACTTCGGCTACCGCTACGACTACGCCGGCGAATACGTGAAGGTCATGAAGGAACTGTGGGCCGACGGGAAGTCCGACCACAAGGGCGCGCACTTCCAGATGGAAGACTGCCACATGCTCCCCAAGCCCGAAGGCAAGATCGAGATCGTCGGCGCGGGCCAGTCGGCCAAGGGTATGGAGTTCGTCTCCAACTACGGCGACTACAACTTCATCACTGCGGGCGGCATCAACCAGCCGACGCAGCACCGCGCGCAAGTGGAAACGCTGGTCGAGGCGGGCAAGAAGACCGGCCGCGACGTGGGCGCCTACATCCTGTGCATGGTCATCGCCGACGAGACCGACGAGGCCGCCAAGGCCAAGTGGGAAAGCTATCGCGCCGGTGCGGACGTCGATGCACTGGCATGGATGAGCGACCAGGGCAGCGCCGACAAGACCGCCGGTGCGGACTCGACCGCGCGCCACATCAACCTGCCGGAAGGCGCGGTGAACCTCAACATCGGCACTTTCGTCGGCTCCTACGAGACGGTCGCGAAGCTGCTCGACGAGGCAGCCGCGATCCCCGGCACCAAGGGCATCATGCTGACCTTCGACGACTTCGAGAAGGGCCTCGTCGCGTTCGGCGAGAAGGTGCAGCCGCTGATGGCCTGCCGCGCCGAGCGCCTCGTCGCCGCCTGACACAGTTACCCTGACGGCCCGGTATCTCTCTCCATCGGGTCGTCCATGACGACCTTGCCGGCCACGCGTCTCGAGCCGCGTGGCCGGTCTTTTCTTTGGTCTGCGCAGCCCCCACACTTCGTCATTGCGAGCGTAGCGAAGCAATCCAGCGTTACGCGCTACTGCTGGATTGCTTCGCTACGCTCGCGATGACGAACGGAGGAAGTTCTACCCCAGCCGAGTCACGCCGGACGTCGCCACCGCGCGGCAGTCGACCTGGCGGACGGCGGTGGCGGGATCGGTGTCGGCGCGCATGTCGTGGATGGCGGCGTTATGGACGCTCTCCAGCACGACTGCCGGGCGCGCATCGGGCTTGTCCGTCTCGAACGTCATGCCCGAGAGCGCGAGGTTGCGGACATGGCGGGCCCAGAAGCCGAAGGCGGGCAATGTCTTGAGGAAGCTGACCTCAAGGCTCGATTCCCGTCGTTCCGGCGGGACCAGCGCGGCATCCGCCGCCGTGCCGCCCCCGGCGCTGGCGACATGGATGTTGCTGAAGGCGATATCCTCCACCCAGCCGTCGACGATCCCGGCGACGCCGCAGGGATAGCGCGGGTCCGCGTCGGAGACCATCACGTCGCTGAACGCGACCCGGCGACAGGCGCCGACGGTGGTGCCCTTCGGCGCGCGCAGCCGCGCCGCCTGTCGCACGAAGAGCGGATGATTGAGCGGCTGGTGGAGCACGATGTTGCTTACCGCCACGTTCTCCAGCACCCCGCCGTCCACCACGCCGACAAGGATGCCCCGGCTGTGCTCGCAGCGGCAGTTGGTGATGAGAATGTTGCGGAAGCCGCCGTTGCTCTCGGTCCCCAGCTTGATGCGGCCGATGATGCGATCCGCCCGGAATTCGGTCCTGCGGGTGCCGTCGAGCAGGGTGCCCATGTCGAAGCCGCTGGTGCGGCAGCCGGTGATCGTCACGTTCTCGCACAGCTGCTTGCGGCCCAGCGCATAGCTGGACTTCACCACGATGGCGTCGTCGAACGGGGCGTTGACCACGCAGTTGGAGACGATCACGTCGCGGCAGCAGTCGATGTCGATGCCGTCGCGGTTGGTGTCGATGGTCAGCCCCTCGACCATGGCATTGCTCACGCCGAGCAGGTGGACGCTGAAGTGGCCGCCCTGCAGTACCGTGAAGTTCGAAAGGCGCACGTTGCGGCAGTTCTTGATGCCGACCGAGCGGATGCCCTGTCCTTCCAGCGCCGCTTCCCTGGGATCGGAAAGCCGCGCCTGTCGGGCCGTCATGCCGCGCTCCTCGGGCGAGCGGTAGCCCTCCAGCCCGTGCCAGCGCGCGCCGGTGTCCGCGCGCAGCAGGCCCTTGCCGTGGATCGTGCCCTGTCCGCCGATGGCGATGTTCTCGGCCCCGTCGGCATAGATCAGGCTGCAATGGAACTGGGTGATGCCGAAGTCCTGGAACTGCTCGGCGAAGTCGCTCTCGGGCAGGTCGTAGCTGCCCTTGTGCGTGGCGGGATCGGCCGCCTCCACCACGCAGCCGCGTGACAGGATCAGCGTCACGTTGCTCAGCAGGCGGATCGAGAACGCAAGGTAGCGGCCCGGCGGCAGCAGCACCGTTCCTCCGCCCGCGCGAGAGGCATCGACGATGGCGGCGTTGATCGCCGGACTGTCCACGCTCGCGCCGTCTCCGCGCGCGCCATAGTCGCGCACGTTGTAGACGCCGTCCGCCGGGCGGGTGCGGGTCGCGGCCCGGACCGGGCCTGCAAGCGCCAGCAGGCTGGTGGCGACGGTTGCGGCGAATTCGCGGCGTTTCCACGACATGTCTCAGGTTCCCCTCGCCGGTTGCCCGGCATATTTGCGTATCTTGTAAAATTGGTAACACGAATGGTGTTTGTGTCAAACCCCGGATAATCGCAGAATTTCAGCGCAATTCAGACGATCCTGCGACCGAAAGCGCGATTTCGGCGGCAAAAATATGATATGATCTATTTACATGTGTTGACGCAAGTTCACATCTGACTTAGCAAATCATAATACAAATCGAGTCACGAACCGATTGGAGAGAGGGATGGCTATGTCTGGACGGGTTCCGTTGTGTGCGGGCGTGGGGATTGCCGCGCTGGCGTTCGGTCTGGCACCGGTGCAGGCATCGGCGCAGGCTGAGTCCGCTCCGCCTCCCGTGCGGCCTCAGGCGCAGAACGAGGCCGAGATCATCGTCAGCGGCATTCGCCAGAGCGTGCTGAACGCCATCGAGCGCAAGCGCGATTCCAACCAGATCATGGACTCGATCGTCGCCGACGACATCGGCAAGCTGCCCGACCTCACCGCCGTCGATGCGCTCCAGCGCGTGCCCGGCGTCTCGATCACCCGTGACCGCGGCGAGGGCAACGGCGCGCGCATCCGCGGCCTCGGTCTCGTCCTCAGCACCATCGACGGGCGCGAGGCGTTCACGGCGGACGGCGGGCGCGGCTACAACCTGCAGGACATGCCCGCCGAACTGCTCGGCGCGATCGACGTCTACAAGACCCCGCAAGCCAACCAGATCGAAGGCGGCGTCACCGGCATCATCGACATGCGCACGCGCCTGCCGTTCGACTTCAAGAGCACCACGTTCAGCGGCAACTTCCGTCTGCGCTACGCGGACCTTGCCGATGCGTTCTCACCCATCGTCTCGGGCCTGTTCAGCACCCGCTGGGACACCGGCATCGGCGAGATGGGCTTCCTGATCGCGGGCGTGGACCAGCGCCGCACCTTCCGCAGCGACGTGCCTGCATGGAACGCGGCAGTCAGCCGCTCCGACCTGGTGCCCGGCAAGGATGTCTACCTGACCTCGGGCGATTACGAGACGTCGATCTACGGCAAGCGCCACCGTCCCGGCATCAACACCGCGTTCCAGTGGCGTCCGGCACCGAACTTCGACTTCTACGCGCAGGCGGGCTTCCAGAGCTTCAGCTCCAAGCAGCAGCAGTACGGCCTCAACGTGCCGCTCAACGCGGCGGTCCCGGCGCGCAACCAGAACACCGTCGTGCCCGGATCGGTCAGCCTGTTCCCCGGCACCAACGACGTGCAGAAGGTCAGCTTCAACAACCTGACAGGCGTCTTCGCCTTCGGCGTGGAGCGCGACACCAAGGACAGCAACCAGCAGTACGCGGTCGGCTTCAAGTGGGAACTGGGCAACCACCACATCGCGCTCGACGCCAGCTACATGAAGTCGTCGAACGACCTGTACTACACCGAGCTGGACCTCGACTTCACCCCCGCCGTGACCACCTTCGACTATGGCCAGGCCTACCCTTCGGTGACGTTCTCCGGCACCGATCTGCTCAATCCGGCCAATTACAGGTACGGCAAGCTGTCGCTGAACGTGAACCACTACAAGGGCGACAGCCCGGCCCTGCGGATCGACGACGACATCCACATCGACAACAGCTTCCTGACCAACATCAAGGTCGGCGGCCGCATCAACAAGCGCACGCTGGAGTTCTTCGACCCGGTGCGCTTCAACAAGTCGACGCAGAACACCTCGCTCGCCGCCAACCCGGATCTGTATCAGCAGATGCCGTTCGACGATTTCATATCGTCCGGCGCGGTGACGACGCACGCCTATCTCGTCGCTAACCCGGCGCTATTGGGCTACAAGGACTTCGACGATCTGCGCGGTATCCTCGGCGTCACGTCCCCGGTCACGACCACACCGCAGTCGGAATTCAAGATCGGCGAGACGGTGAAGGCGGGCTATGTGCAGCTTCTCTTCGCCAACGAGAACGGCCTGGCGTTCGACGGCAACGTCGGCGTGCGCTACGTCAACACCAAGCTCGATACCGACAGCTTCATCCGCGATTCCGCCACGGGGCAGATTTCGCCCTACAACCAGGGCAACAGCTATACCGACTGGCTGCCCTCGGTGAACGTGCGCCTGAAGCCGATGCCGGACCTGTTCATTCGCCTCGCCTACTCGCGCACGCTGACCCGACCGACGACGCAGCAGCTTGCGCCTTCCTACACGCTGGTCCCGGCGACCGGGCGCGGATCGGGCGGCAACCCGAACCTCAAGCCGCTGCGCTCGCGCGCGTTCGACATCTCGATCGAGAAGTACTTCGGGGACAAGGGCTCGGTGTTCTTCGCGGCCTTCGACCGCCACGTCACCAACTTCATCTTCTCCTCGACGATCCCCGGCGTCGTGATCGACGGCGTGACCTATGAGATCACCACGCCCGTCAACGGTCGCTACGGCAAGATCCGCGGCTTCGAAACCGGCGGCCAGACCTTCTTCGACTTCCTGCCGGGCATCTTCTCGGGCCTCGGCGTGCAGGCGAACTACACCTACATTCACAGCGAGACCGATCAGGTCGTGCCGGGTTCCAAGACCGCGCTCACCGGCGTTCCCAAGCACTCGCTGGCAGGGGCGCTGCTCTACGAGAAGGGCGGGCTGGGGATGCGCCTCAGCTACACCTGGCGCTCCACCGTGTTCACCAGCGTCTACAACAACCCCGCCAACGCGATCGGCGTCGGCCGCAGCTTTGCCGAGGGTTACGACTGGCTCGACGGCTCGATCAGCTACGATTTCAACAAGAACTGGACCGCCTCGCTGGAGTTCAGCAACATCACCGGGACCAACATCCGCAGCAATCGCGGCGGCGAGACCCGGCCGGGGGATTATAACCGGGATGACCGGCAGATCCTGCTGGGGGTCCGGTTCAAGTACTGAACCGCCGGCATTAGCCGGAGTTTACAAGTGACAAGTTGCCCCTTTGCAAAGGCTGCGCTGGTGGTTAAACTATGTTCATGCAAACGGACTCCACGGATGTCGAGAGCCCGCGGTTCGATCAGTTGACAGGTGTGAACGGCGGCGGGCAGGGGCGCGGGACATCGCTTTCGGACCTCGTGTACGAGCGGCTTTTCCAGTGCATCTCCAGCGGCCAGTACGCCCGCGAAACCAAGCTTCCGAGCGAGAACGAGCTTGCAAGGTCGTTCGACGTGTCCCGTCCCGTGGTGCGGGATGCGTTGAAGCGGCTGCGCGAGGCGGGGATCATCTATTCGCGGCAGGGCGCGGGCAGCTTCGTGCTCGGACAGGCGGGCGAGAAGGACATCCTCGACACCGACGGCAAGGGCATCGGCGTGTTCCGGCCCGCGGAGACCATCGCCGACATCCAGCGCTGCTTCGAATTCCGCGAGGCGATCGAGACGCAGACCGCGCAGTTCGCGGCACAACGGCGCAACGGCGCCGTGCTCGACGAACTGGAAGCCATCGTCCGGCGGCTGGAGCGCGCCACCGCGAACCACACGCACCGCGACGACATCGACTTCGAATTCCACCTCGCCATCGCGCGGGCGTCGAACAACCAGTACTTCTCGACCGTGCTGGCGGCCTTGCGCGATCAGGTGGCGGTCGGGATGCGCCTGCATGGCATGGCGCTGCTCAGCCCCGAGGGCAAGCTGGAGGAGACGACGGACGAGCACCGCGCGATCCTCAACGCGATCCGTGCGGGCGATGCCGGGGAGGCGGGGCGGCTGATGGGCGCGCATATCCGCAATTCGCGCGATCGCCTGTTCGGCGGCAGCACCATGGATCTGCGGCTCAGGGACGACTGAGCCTGCTTTCCCACAGCGCGGCGCGATAGATCTGGGCGATGTCCTGCGCAGTGATCTCGCGCGGGTTGTTGTCCAGCAGGCGGCGGATCGTGCTGGCCTCTGCCGCCATCGGCGCGATGTCGGGCATGGCGATCCCGTCCGATCCGGCCGCCATGTCGATGCCGAGGTCGCGGCAGAAGCCGTAGGCCGCGTCGAACACGGCCTGCTCGCCCGCATAGTCCAGCCCGAGCAGGTCGATGACGTCGCGCGTGCGCACCGGCGTCGCGGGCGCGTTGAAGGCGAGGACATGCGGGAAGATCAGCGCATTCGCGCGCCCGTGGGCGACCTTGTGCCGGGTGCTCAGCGGATAGGCGACCGCGTGCCCCGCCGTGGTGTTGACCGGGCCGAGGCAGTACCCCCCATAGAGCGAGGCGAGCGCCATCCCGGCGCGCGCCTCCAGGTCGTCGCCCGCCTCAACTGCGCGGCGCAGGTAGCGGCCGACGAGGCGGATGCCCTCGCGCGCATAGATGTCGATTGCCGGGTGTGCGCGGCCGCTGGTATAGGATTCGACGCAGTGCGCCAGCGCATCGATGCCGGTCTCGGCGGTCAGGCGGGGTGGCAGCGTAGCAGTCATCGCGGGGT
Source organism: Novosphingobium kaempferiae (assembly GCF_021227995.1). Lineage (NCBI taxonomy): Bacteria > Pseudomonadati > Pseudomonadota > Alphaproteobacteria > Sphingomonadales > Sphingomonadaceae > Novosphingobium > Novosphingobium kaempferiae. The sequence continues at coordinate 2,329,506 of NZ_CP089301.1, read as the reverse complement.
CGAGCACGGCGGTGTCGGCGAGCATCTGCGGGCTCTCCACCGCGAGCTTGGCCCCGGTTTCGGGCACCGTCACGAGCGCGCGGGTGCCCGCCTCGCTGCCCGTCCCGGCAGTCGTCGGCACCTGAATGAGCGCCACGGCACGCGATGTCGCCCTTGCGGCTTCGGCGAAGGGGAGGTCCGTCCCCGTGAGTACGGCGACCAGCTTGGCGAGGTCCATCGCGCTGCCGCCGCCGAAGCCGACGATGAGGTCGGGTCTGAAGGCATCGGCGGCCAGCCGCGCATTCCCGAGCACCAGCGCGTCGGGCTCGCCACCCGGGATGGCGAAGACTTCGATCCGGCCCGGCAGGCCCAGCAGGTCGATGCGTTCACGGTTGAACGGGTCGGCGATGACGAGCGTGCGCGCCAGCCCCCGCCGTTCCGCGAACCGCCCCGCCTCCAGCGCGACATCGCGGCCGAAGTGAACCGCGCCCGGCCGTTCGAGGACGATGGGGCGCAACATGCGCGGGCCGCTCACTGCCAGGGCTCGACCGGCAGCGAGCCGGGATAGGGCTGGCCGGGCAGCACGCCATCGGTGAAGGTCACATCGCTCAGCAGTTCGCCTTCGAGCGACCACGTCCGCGCGCGGCCGTCCGCGACCTGTTCCTTCCACCCGGACTGGCTGCGCATCCGCCCGTTCGGCCACCAGCGCGTCCAGACGAAGCGGCCGTCCAGCTGGTAGTCCCGCTGCGAGATCAGGCGGCCTTCGACGTCGTATTCCTTCTCCGCGCCGACACGGCGGCCGAGGCGATAGGTCACTTGCCATTGCGGCTTGCCGTCCGGGTAGAACCACGTCTGCGGCCCATCGAAGACCGCCGCGCCGTTGCTGCCGCGCCCTTCCTGCCAGCGTCCGCGCAGCTTGCCGTCGGGATAGCGCTCCTCGCGCGTCCTGACGGCGGTCACGGCGGCGACGTCGTTGGCCTCCAGCGCCGCATTCGCGGGCAGCGCAGCTTCGGGCGCGTCCAGCCAGGCCTCGTTGAATGCCAGCGCGACGGCGGGATGGTTCACCGAGGTGACGACGTGGATCACCCCGTCCGGCCCTTGCGCGGCGGCGACGTAGCCCACCGTCGATCCGCCCATCGCGGCGGAGCGCTCCGCCCGTTCGTGGCGGTTGAGGCCGGGGACGGCCTTGAACTTCCACGTCGCGCCATCGTCGTCCGAGACTGCGGCGTAGGAGCCGAGCTTGTCCAGCGGCTTCACGATCGGCTTGGCGCGCACGTAGTCGCCGATCATCAGCAGCCGCCCGCTCTGGAGCCGCAGGACCATCGGCCGCTGCCCGGAGCCCAGCGCGGGGAAGGGCAGCTTGCTCTTCGTGTAGGTCTTGCCCCCGTCGGTCGAGGTGGAAAGCGGCATGAAACCGTCGATGTCGGTGTTCTTGCCGCCGAAACCGAGGATGCGCCCGTCCTTGCCCTCGACGAACGTGGTGTGCCGCCCGAAGGTGCGCCCGCCGGTGTCGTGCCAGGTCTTGCCGTCGTCGTCGGTGGCCCAGAGGAGGGACTGGTTGTCGCTGCTCTCGGTGATGCTTTCCTGCGTCCCGGCATCGCTCGACAGCAGCAGGCGGCCCTTGCGGTCGCGGAAGGCAGTGTTGATCGGCTGGCGGTTGTGCGGGCCAACCGGGCCGACGATCTTCGGATAGGCGATCTCGGACCAGCTCGCGCCGTTGTCGCCCGTCGTCATCGAGTGGAACGGGAAGTCGCCCGGCCCGAATTCCTGGCTGCCCGAATAGGGCGAACCCCAGAAGAACCAGGTCTTCGCGCCGTCGCGCATCAGCAGCGGGGCGTGGTCGTTGACGCCGACGATGTCGACGAAGGGGGAAGGCGGATCCCACTGGTCCGCGCCGTGGCGCAGGCGCGTGGCGATGATCTGGGTGCCCGCCTCGTACTCACGGTAGCTGGTGTAGATGGTTATCAGCACGTCGCCGTTGGGGAGCACCGCGATGCCGGGGCTGTGGTGGTGGTTGCGGTAGAAGGCGTCCCAGCCGGTCTTGTCGACGGTCTTGCCGCCGGTGTCGTCGGGCGGAGTCGGCAGGTAGACACGGCGGCGGAAGTAGGGCTTCGACTTGTCGGGGCCGACGGCGGCGCTGGCCGCGTCCTGCCGCACACCGACGCGGTTGAGCGGCGGCGTGACCGGCAGCGGCGCGGTGGCGGGGGCAGGCCCCTCGACCAGACGCAGGCCGATGGTGTGATAGCCGCCCGCCGCTTCCGCGCCCGCCCTGGGCCCGAACGAGGGCGGGACGGCGAGCCGCGCCTCCGGCTTCAGGTAATCGATCTCGATCTCCGGATCGGACTTGGCGCGGCGCGGGTTGAAGCCGATACGCCCGCCGCGCGCGACGCGAAGCTGGCCGGTCGCGGCGCCGGTGGGGTCGGTCTGGGTGGTGAAGGGATAAGCCGCGAAGAGGTCCGCCGTCCATTCCTGCGGCCCGCTCGCCAGCCCCGCGATAGCCCCGTAGTGGGCCGGGTCGCGCAGGGCGAGGCGGGCGGCATATTCCCACTCGGCCTCGGTGGGCAGGCGATAGGCGCGTCCGGTCCGCTTCGACAGCCACTGGGCATAGGCCTGCGCATCGTCCCAGCTGATCCCCGCCGCGTAAGGGCCGAGGGTGTCGGTGATCGGCTGGTCGGGCCGGAACTGCCGCCACTCCGGGATCGTCACTTCATGCGCGGCGATGCGGAAGGGGTGCGATATGGTCACCCGATGGCGCGGCCGCTCGTTGAAGGTATCGCGCGAGGCGCTGTCGTCCGCGCCCATCTCGAAGGTTCCGGCGGGGATTTCGACCATGGCGGGCCCCTGCGCGCTTGCCGGAGCCGCCATCGCGAGCGCCGTCAGCGCGCAGGTCCAGCCAAGCCGTTGTGCGGCCTTCATGCATTCATCTCCGTTGCCTGTGGTTGCAGTTCGCTGGCGGCGAGCGCCTGTTTCAGCGCCGCCATGTCGTCGGTGCCGAGCGGCATCATCGGCGGACGCACCCGCGCCCAGCCTGGCTCGCCCGAAAGCAGAGCATGTCCGGCCTTCAGCGCCGGGATCTGCGGCCAGCGCTGGAACAGCGCGCGCAAGTCGGCGATGCGCTGTTCCAGAGCCGCCGTTTCCCCGGCACCCTCGCCCGCGCGGACGCGGCGGTAGAGCTGTGCCAGCAGCGGCGCGATCAGGTTAGCGGTCGCGGTGATGCCGCCCGCTCCCCCGGCGCGCAGCAGCGGCCCGACCAGCGGGTCTGCCCCGGCCAGCACCGAGAAGCCGGGAAACCGCTGGACAAGCGCCGTCATGCGGTCGAAGTCGCCGCTCGAATCCTTGATGCCGACGACGGTGCCGGGGAAGCGCCGGCGCAACTGCTCGATCAGGCCCGGCTCGATGGAGACGCCGGTCATCTGCGGGATGTTGTAGAGCAGCACGCGGAGACGGTCGTCGGCCACTTCGTCGAGCACCCGGCTATAATGCGCCAGCAGCCCGTCCTGTGACGGTGCGGCGTAGTAGAACGGCGGCAGCAGCAGCACCGTGCGCACGCCGCAGCTCAGCGCATGGCGGGTCAGCGCCACCGTCTCGGGCACCGAGCACAGGCCGGTGCCGGGCAGCAGGCGTTCGGGCGGCAGGCCTGCCGCGACCACCGCCTCCAGCAGCGCCATGCGCTCGGCGGTCGAAAGGCTGTTCGCCTCGCCCGTGGTGCCGAGCAAAGCCACGCCGTCGCAGCCTGCTTCGATCAGCGCGGCGGCATGGGCCGCCGAGCGCGCGTGATCGACCGCGCCGTCCGGCCCGAACGCGGTGAACGATGCGCAGAAGATGCCTTCGATGCTCATGCCACGATCTCCTGAGCCTGCATCGCGCCCGGCGGGGGAAGCTGCCGGGCGTAGGCGATGGCGGCCATCATGTTGCGGTGGGACGCGCGCCCGGTCCCGGCGATGTCGAAGGCGGTGCCGTGATCGACCGAGGTGCGGTCGATCGGCAGGCCGAGCGAGATGTTCACCGTGTCGTCGAAGGCGATGAGCTTGGTCGGGATGTGTCCTTGGTCGTGGTACTGCGCGACGACGAGGTCGAACTCGCCCTGCGTCGCGCGGTAGAACACGGTGTCGGGCGAGATCGGCCCCGTCGCGTCGATGCCCTGCGCGCGTGCCTTGGCGACGGCGGGGGCGATGAAGCGGTCGTCCTCCGATCCGAACAACCCGTGCTCGCCGCAATGGGGGTTGAGCCCGGCAACCGCGATGCGCGGACTTTCGATACCCAGTCGCCGGAAGTGCCGCCAGCCCGCCTCGATGGTCGCCTGCACCCGCTCCGGTCGCACCCGGCCGATGGCGTCGCACAGCGAGACGTGGGTCGAGACGTGGATGGTCGAGAGCTTTTCCGAGGCGAGCAGCATGAACGAGGATGCCGACCCGGTGAGGTGCGCCAGCAGGCCGGTGTGTCCGTCGAAGGCGTGTCCGGCGAGGTTCATCGCCTCCTTGTTGATCGGCGCGGTGACGATGCAGCCGCCTTCTTCCAGCGCGAGGTCCACGCCGCGCACGATCGCGCGATAGGCGGCGTCGCCCGCGGCGGGATCGAGCCGACCGTGCGCGACGGGTCGTTCGAGCGGCACGTCGATGAGCCGCACCCGACCCTCGCCCCCCTTGTCCCCGAAGCGGATGACGCTTCCCGTGATTCGCGCGGCCTGTTCCAGCACCGTCACATCGCCGATCACGGCGATGCTCGCCAGCGCCTGCGGGCCCAGTTCCGCGAGCGCGCGGCAGGTGATTTCCGGCCCGACGCCCGCCGGATCGCCCGAGGTGATGATGATCTGCCTGTCCATGTCCCGACCCCTCGCGGGGCTCCCAACGATCGCTTCCCGATCGGTCCCGGCGCATGTCCGTACCGAAAGGTATGATAATAGCCATGTTGACAGGTAGATGCTCACCTGTAAAGAAGTCTGGGCAGGCTGATGCGACGAAGATCGCGAAGTCGGTGGGAGAAGCTGATGGTATCGGTCCTTGTGATGGCGGATGACCTGACGGGCGCGCTAGACAGCGCGGCGGCGTTCTGTGGCCCTGATCGCAGGGTCGCGGTGGCGGTGGACCGGCGTGGCATCGCGGATGCGCGTGCGTGCGATCCGCATGTCCTTGCGGTCAACACCGATACGCGGGCTCTGCGCGCCGACGCGGCGGCAGGGATCGTCGCGGACTTGTGGGGCGAACTCGCCGACCTTGCGCCCCGGATCGTGTTCAAGAAGGTCGATTCACGGCTTCAGGGCCATGCCGGGCATGAAGCGGCGGCGCTGGCGATGGTGAGCGGGCGGGCCGAAATGCTGGTCTGCCCTGCGGTGCCGGACATGGGGCGCGTGGTCGCGGGCGCGCAACTCTGCGGAACCGGGATCGAGCGGCCGATAGAGCTGTCAGGGCATTTTCCGCCCGGTTCGGTGGTCGATGCGGCGGGCGAGGCGGCACTCGACCATCTTGCCGCGCGGATCGTCGCGGCTGGGGACCGCACACTGGCCGTCGGTGCGCGCGGACTGGCGCGGGCGGTGGCGCGGGCGCTCCATCGTGACGCGGGCGATGAGCCTCGACCGCTTCCGCCGCTCCTGCCGATGGCGGTCGCGGTGGGGTCGCGTGACCGGATTACCGATGCGCAGGTGACGCGGCTGATCGCGGATGTCCGGGATGCGGCCTATGTCGCCGCGCCGGGCGGCAAGGTTCCGGCCTGTGCGATCGAAGATGTGGCGGCGCTGCTGGTACAACTGGTGGACGACGGCACCGACCTCCCCGAGCAGGTCGCCGCCGCGCGCTTTGCCAGAGGCATCGCGCGGATCGTCGAGCAGTGGCGGCCACGCAGCCTGTTGCTGTCGGGCGGGGCGACGGCGCTCGCGGTGCTCGATGCGCTGGGCATTCGCGCGGTGCTGGTGCAGGGCGAGGCAGCCCCGGCGATACCGCTCTGCTCCGCGCCGCGCTGGCCGGACATGCAGATCCTCACCAAGTCGGGCGGCTTCGGCGAACCTGCCGCGCTCAGTGCGCTGGTCGCGGGCGCGGCGCAGGCCGGAGTACTGGCAGCATGAACGCGGTCAATCCCGCACTCGAAGCGCCTGCTGCCGAGGCGGCGCAACCTTCCGCGGCGGTGCCGCGCTTCCGCCTGCGCAGCGTCGGCCCGGGGCTGGTGCTGGCGATGACGTTCCTTGGCACCGGGGACATCATCAGTTCGAGCGTTTCCGGCGCGAACTACGGTTACGCCCTCATGTGGACGCTGATCGTGGCGCTGGGCGCGCGGTACTTCACGATCTCCGCCATCGCCAAGTACAAGCTGCAGAACCGCTTCGGCGACCAGTCGCTGATGGCGGGATACCGGCGCATCTGGTCGGGCTTTCCGATGTTCTTCGCGGTGACCATGCTGGTCTACGGCATGATCGTGCAGGCCGCGTTCCTGCGCGCCGGGACCATCGGCCTGTACCACCTGTTCGGCGCGCGCGGGGGCGACTGGGGGCACTTCCTGTGGGGTGTGCCGGTCGTGCTGCTGACGACCGCGATGCTGACGCGCGGCAGCGCCTTCCGCCTGCTGGAATGGAGCGCGCGGATCGCCTCGCTGGTCATCGTCGGCTCCTTCGCCTTCGCGCTGTTCCGGGTGGGCAGCATCGACTGGTCGGCGCTCGCGCGCGGGATGCTGTTCGAGGTGCCGCCCGACAACGGGCCGTTCGATGCCCTGTTCATCGCCGTGGGCACGATCGGCACGATCGGCGGTTCGGCCGCGAACCTGCTCTATCCCTACTTCATGGCGGAACGCGGGTGGGACCGCCCGCAGCACCGGCCGATCCAGCAGTTCGACCTGCTTTCGGGGATGCTGCCGCTGCTCGTCATCAACCTGCTGATCTGGATCGTCGCGGCGGAGACGGTGCGCGGATCGGGCCTGACCATCTCAAGCGAGGCGAGCCTTGCGCAGATGATGACCATGGCGGTCGGCCCGGTCGGCCCGACGTTGCTGTGGCTGGCCTTCGCGCTCAAGGCCTTCACCAGCTTTCCCGCGCAGGCGCACGGCTTTGCGCGGATGATGTTCGACGGGCTGCACCTCGCGACCCGGCGGGGGGAGGGGTTTGCGCGGGCGAGCGACGATCCGTGGTTCAACCGGGCGATGATCGCCTTCTTCATCGTCGTGCCGCTGGCGATCACGCTGCCGGGCGCGCCCGACCTCGTCCACATCAGCGTGTTCGGGACCAGCGTCATCACCGCGCTGACCCTGCCGCCGATCCTGCTCGGCGTGCTGCTGCTGACGTCGAGCCGGCGCTTCATGCTGGACGCCCACGTCAATCGCTGGTGGGAGACGGCGATCCTTGCGGTGATTGCGGCCATCGGCATCTGGTCGCTCTACGCGATCCTCGCCAATCTCGGCCCGGCGCTGGTGCGCATCGGGGCTATCCCCGCATAAAGCAAAGGGGCGTCAAGCCGCCGCCTGACGCCCCCTCCTGCATTCTCCCGAAGGAGAACCGTTGAGCCTTGTTGCTTTACGCGCCCTGCGGCGCGGTGCCGGAGAAGCGGCGGCCCGACTTGGGGATCGCCGAGCCCGAGATCGGACGCGGGGTCGAGGGACCGCGCGGCTCCGAGGGACGGTCGATCGTGCCGCCTTCGAGCAGGCGCTTGATGTCGTCGCCCGAGAGCGTCTCGTATTCCAGCATGGCCTGCGCCAGCGTTTCCAGCGCTTCGGCCTGATCCTTGAGGATCTGCGTCGCGCGGGCGTGGGCGTTTTCGACGAGAGCGCGGATTTCGCTGTCGATCAGCTTGTTGGTCTCGCCCGAACCCATGGTGCGCTGGGTGCCGCCCATGCCGAGGTAGCCTTCCTGGCTGTCCTCGTACTGGATGGGGCCGAGCTTGTCCGACATGCCCCACTTCGTCACCATCGAGCGCGCCAGGCTGGTGGCGTACTGGATGTCCGAGGAGGCGCCCGATGACACCTTGTCGTAGCCGAAGATCAGTTCTTCCGCCACGCGGCCGCCCATCGCGACCGAGAGGTTCGCGAGCATCTTGTCGCGGTGGTACGAGTAGCTGTCCCGCTCCGGCAGGCGCATGACCATGCCCAGCGCACGGCCGCGCGGGATGATGGTGGCCTTGTGGATCGGGTCCGAAGCCGCCTCGTTCAGCGAGACGATGGCGTGGCCAGCCTCGTGGTAGGCGGTCATCTTCTTCTCGTCGTCGGTCATGACCATGGAGCGGCGTTCCGCGCCCATCATGACCTTGTCCTTGGCGTCCTCGAACTCCTGCATGGCGACGAGACGCTTGTTGCGGCGCGCGGCGAGCAGGGCGGCCTCGTTCACGAGGTTGGCGAGGTCGGCGCCCGAGAAGCCCGGGGTGCCGCGTGCGATGACGCGCGGGTTGACGTCGGGGGCCAGCGGCACCTTCTTCATGTGGACGGCGAGGATCTTCTCGCGACCGTCGATGTCGGGCACCGGCACCACGACCTGACGGTCGAAGCGGCCGGGACGCAGCAGCGCGGGGTCCAGCACGTCGGGGCGGTTGGTCGCCGCGATGATGATGATGCCTTCGTTCGCTTCGAAGCCGTCCATTTCGACGAGCAGCTGGTTCAGCGTCTGCTCGCGCTCGTCGTTCGAGTTGCCGAGGCCGTGGCCACGGTGGCGGCCGACGGCGTCGATTTCGTCGATGAAGACGATGCACGGCGCGTTCTTCTTGGCCTGTTCGAACATGTCACGCACGCGGCTGGCGCCGACGCCCACGAACATCTCGACGAAGTCGGAGCCCGAGATCGTGAAGAACGGCACGCCCGCCTCACCCGCAATGGCGCGGGCAAGCAGGGTCTTGCCGGTACCGGGCGAGCCGACCAGCAGAGCGCCCTTGGGGATCTGGCCGCCGAGCTTGGAGAAGCGGCTGGGATCGCGCAGGAACTCGACGATTTCCTCCAGCTCCTCGCGCGCTTCGTCGATGCCCGCCACGTCGTCGAAGGTGACACGGCCGGAGCGTTCGGTCAGCAGCTTGGCCTTGGACTTGCCGAAGCCCATCGCCCCCGAACCGCCGCCCTTCTGGACCTGTCGCAGCGCGAAGAAGGCGATGCCGACGATCAGCAGAAACGGCAGGGTCTGCGCGAGGATGTAGAGCAGCAGGCTGCCCTGTTCGGCTTCCTTGCCCGAATACTTGACGTCGTTGCGCTGGAGCAGGTCGGTCAGCGTGGTGTCGCCGGGGACGGGGACGGTCGTGAAGACGTCTCCGTTCTTGAGCTTTCCGTCGATGCGGTCTTCGGAAATCTCCACCGAGGCGACGCTGCCTTCGGCCACCTTGCCGCGGAAGTCCGAGTAGGGGATCGCCGGGCCGGTCGTGGTGCGCGATCCGAACATCGAGACCACCATCAGGAGCGCGAGGAAGATGCCGCCCCATACGAGCAGGCTCTTGACCCAGGGGTTGCCGTTGGGCTGGTCGTCGTTCATTTTGCGGTAAACCGTCCTTTCGCCCGTCAATGTAGGCGCATGGCGCTGAATCACAAGTTAGCGCGGGCAATCACAATGATCGTTTTGACCCGATATCCGGGGTAACGGGCGCGGGGCCGGGATCACGCCGCGTTCGCCAGCCGTGAAAGCGGCAGGCTGAGCGTCATGCAGGCCCCCGATTCGCGGTTTTCCAGCGCGATTTCGCCCTCAAGCTGCTGGCTGAGCACGCGCGAGATTCGCAGGCCGATGGAATCGGCGCTGGCGGGATCGAAGCCGGGGGCGAGGCCGACGCCGTCGTCCTCCACCTGAAGCACCACCGTCTTGCCGGTCCGTGCGAGTCGGACCGTGATCGCCCCCCGTTCGCGGTCGGCAAAGCCGTGCTCGATGGCGTTGGCGATGGCCTCGGTCACGATCAGCGCGACCGGGACCGCGCTGTCGGGGCGCAGGGTGATGTCGCGCGCCGCCTCGACCGAGCAGGTGATGCCGGGCCGCGCGCTCGACGCCATGATCTTGGTGCAGACGTCGCCCAGGAAGCCGTCGAGCGGGACCAGCCGTCCATCGTGGTGGTAGAGCTGGCGCTGGATATTGCCGATGACCTGGAGCCGCGCGGCGGCGTCCGACAAGGCGCGGCGGGCGACGGGTTCGGTCAGCCCGCGCATCTGGAGCGAGAGAACGGCGCCGACCATCTGCAGGTTGTTGCCGACGCGGTGCTGCATTTCCTGGAACAGCAGTTCGGCGCGCTCGGCCAGCTGGCGGCGGTCCTCGGCGAGTTCGCGCACTTCCTCCCGCGCGCGGCGCAGGCGGGCGTTGGCGGACTGCATGAGGTGGACGAGCGCGATGTCGACGACCACGACGCCGGTGTAGAACAGCATCGCCGTGATCGTGCCGCTGTCGACCGCGAAGCTCATGCGTGGGGGAATGAAGACGTACCACGCGAAGAGCCCGCAGATCAGCGCGGCTAGCGTGCCGGGGCGCGGCCCGAACAGGAACGAGCTGAGGATCACCGCCGGGAAGAAGGTCAGGAACGGGTAGCCGGGCGGAAACGCGGCATCGAGCACCCAGCGCAGCCACAGCGCCAGCAGGCACAGCGCGATGGTCGCCGCGTAATGCACGGCGGGCCGGTCCGGCAGCAGGGGGAGGCGTTCGGTGAAGCGGCTCAGGCTGGACAACGCGTAACCTCGATCACCTTTCGCGATCTCTTGCCCCGCTTGGTATCGCAAGGAGGAGACGCGCGAAAGGGAAGGTAGTTCCGTTGTTGCGGGAATTGGTGGGGATGGGTTGGGTGCTGCGGCTTTCCCGCAAACGCTTCGTCATTGCGAGCGCAGCGAAGCAATCCATGCAGTGCGCTGACGCGCTGGATTGCTTCGCTGCGCTCGCAATGACGAAGTGAGGGTGGGTGGCGATTGGTGGTTTGCGGGAGGCGGAGCTTCGAGCGCGAACCCGAATACACCACCCCCGTCACCCTGAAACAAGTTCAGGGTGACGGGGGGATGGAAGGGGAGAGCAGCTTCTGCCGATCAGGCCCGCACCAGTTGATAATCCCCGGCATCGTCGACCTGCGCTTTCCAGCCGGGGTAGACGACGATGGTGGTGAAGGTTTCCTCGATGATCGCGGGGCTGGGCACTTCCATACCGGGCCTGAGGTCGCGGCCGAGGTGGATCGGCACCGGCCCGAAGCCCGCGCCGAGATTGGCGCGGCGGTGGCGGGCGGGGACGGGGGCGATGCCGCTCGGCGTGAAGCCGCCTGCGGCCTCGGGCGAGGGCGTCTCGACATGGGCAGCCAGGCGGACGCCGGAGATTTCGGGCACTTCATGCTCGCGGACGTGGCCGTATTCCGCCATGTGGCGCGCATTGAACAGGGCGATGGCGCGCTCTGCGAAGTCCGCGCCGATGAAGCCGAGGTCGCCGAGCGGGGCGCCGGCCTCGAAGTCGAACGAGAGCGAGAAGTTCTGGCCCGGATAGCGCATGTTGAGGCGGTAGTTCGCGCGGATCGCCTCGCCCGCGAAGCCGGCTTGCGTGAAATGGCGTGCGGCGCGGTCGGACAGGTCGCTCCACAGCGCGCGGATGCGCTCCGCGTCGAGCGCGGCGGCGGAGGCGATGTAGGAGCGTTCCTCGTCGATCGTCGGATTGGCGACGAGGGTGCCGAGCGCGGAGAACGTCGGCGAGGCACGCGGCACCAGCACGCGGGTGATGCCCAGGTCCTCGGCCTGGATCGCGGCGAACGCGGGGCCGTTGCCGCCATAGGCCAGCATGACGAGATCGCGCGGGTCGATGCCCTTGCCCGCAGTGGTGCGGCGCACGCCCTGGCTCATGCTGGCGTTGACCACGCGCCAGCAGTCGAACGCGGCCTGTTCCGCATCCCCGTGGCCCATGGCGTCGGCGATGCGCTGGAATGCTTCGGTCACGCCCTTGCGCGAGAGGGTGAAGCTGCCGCCCGCGAAGCCTTCCTCGGTAGAGAGGATGCCGAGCATGACCAGCGCATCGGTGACGGTCGGCTCGACGCCGCCGCGCCCGTAGCAGATCGGGCCGGGCTCCGATCCCGCCGAGCGCGGGCCGACTTCCAGCGCCCCGGCGTTGACGTGGCAGATAGAGCCGCCGCCCGCGCCCAGCGTCTCCACCTTCACCATCGGCACGCCGATGAGGTAGCGGTGGTGCATGTTCCAGCCCGCCTCGGCCGGGGCCTCGCCGTCGATCACCAGCGACATGTCGTAGCTGGTTCCGCCCATGTCGACGCACAGCAGGTTCGGGCAGCCCTTGGCCGCGCCGCAGTGGGCCGAGCCGATCACGCCGCCCGCCGGTCCCGAAGCGAGCACGCGGATCGGCGCGCCTTCGATGTACTCGCGCGTCATCACGCCGCCCGACGCCTGCATGACCATGAGCTGCTTCGCATAGCCCGCCTCGGCCAGCCGCTGCACCAGCTTCTCCAGATATCCGGTGACGCGCGGGCCGACGTAGGCGTTGACGATGGTGGTGGAGGTGCGGTCGTACTCCGGCGCGCGGGGCAGGACTTCGTGGCTGGCGCAGACGTAGGCGTTCTGGATCTCCTGCCGGACGATCTCCTTCGCGCGCCGCTCATGCTCCGGGTTCACGAAGGAGAACAGGAAGCTGATCGCCACCGCCTCGACATTCTGGAGCCGCAGCCTGCGGCACGCTTCGCGCAGGGCATCCTCGTCGAGCGCCTTGTGGACCGATCCGTCGTGCAGCACCCGCTCGGGCACGGTCAGGCGGCGGCGGCGCGGGGTGATCTGCTTGGGCGGTTCGAGGCGGACGTCCCAGATGTCCTCCTTGTAGCCGCGCCGGTACTCGATCTCGTCGCGGAAGCCCTCGGTGGTGATCAGGCCGGTGAGCGCGCCGTTCATTTCGATGAGGGTGTTGTCCGCGACGGTGGTCCCGTGGACGATCGCCTCGCACCGACCGAGGAACTCGGTAAGGGAAAGGCCCTCCCGCTCCGCGACCCTGCCAAGCCCCTCCATGACGCCGATGGAGCGGTCCTCGGGAGTGGACAGGTTCTTGTTGAGTATCACCTCGGTGCCTTTCAGTACCGCGAAGTCGGTGAAAGTGCCGCCGATGTCGATGCCGATACGATACGTCATTAAGTGCCTTTTCCTCCGGTGCGATCTGTCGCGCACCTTTCCCCGTCGCCATGCCTGCAAGTGGCCGAAAACGGCGCTATTCCGCCGCTTCCAGTGCCGCGCTCATCTCCGCCCGCAGCGCCTCGGTGGCAGCAAGGTCCACCGCCAGCGAATAGTCGTCGAGGCGCCCCGTCAGCACCACGCCGTACTTCGCCCTCGCTGCGGAAATGCTGACATATTCGTCGAGCACATCCTCCTTCACCGCCTCGGGATCGCGCCGCAGGGCAAGGCCGAAACCGCCGCCGCCGCCGTGCTGGTAGGCGATCACCGCGCCTTCGGGCAGCAGGTCCTGCGCGGTATGCTCGATGCGCCGTTCGTTGGCCGAACCGACCTCGAAACGGTTGGTGTAGGGGATCGCGTCATCACCGCCGCACATGCCGCTGAGCGGATGCGCGGCCGAGACCATCCACGCCATCGCCGACGTGGGCTTGAGCACCTGCTTGACGTTGAGCGAGCCCGGCGCGCCGCGCCACTGCCCCGCGCCGCCGCCGTCGGTGGTCATCTCGCGGCTGATGTTGAGGATCGGGAAGCGGCTCTCGGCGTCCTCCGCTTCGGACAGGATCAGGCTGCCGAGCGCGCTGGGGCACGAACCCCAGCCGTCGAGCCCCTCCACCGCGCCGACATCCATCGAGCGGCAGTCGACCCCCTGGTCCATCCACATCATGCCCGCATCGTCGAAGCCGACCACCATGTTGGGCATGCCGATCTTGTAGAGCTGCGGCTGCGCGCGCTCCGGCGCGACGTTCGACAAGGCGATGCACACCGCCTCGGTGATCTCGCAGGCCGGGTGGAAAGAGCCAAGCGCGGCGGGCTTGTTCGGCGGCGGCTGGGCGATGCAGCCCTCGGGCACGACGATGTCCACCGCGTCGAAATAGCCCTCGTTCTTGACGATCGTCGGGTCCATCGCGGCGACGACCTGGCACATCACGTAGCTGCGGGTGTTGGCGAAGGTGTTCCACACGCCGACGAGTTCGGGCCGGTCGTCGGTGCCGGTGAGGTCTACCGTCAGCTGATCCCCGGCGACGGTGCAGGTGACGTGGACTTTCACGTCCTTCGTGCCCGCCGTGTCGTGGTCGATGAAGACAGTGGCGGGATAGGCGCCGTCGGGCCACTTCGCCACTTCCTCGCGCACGCGCCTTTCGGTGTGCTCGATCGACTGGTTGATCGCCGCCTTGATGACTTCCGCGCCCCATTTGCCGACCAGATCGTCGAGCATCCGCACCGCATGCTGGACCCCGCCGATCATCGCCGCGATGTCTCCGGCGAAAGTCGCGAAGCGGTTGTTGCGCACCACCGTGTCGAACACGTCGCGCCGCAGTTCGCCCCGGTGGACGAGCTTGAGGCAGGGGTAGATCACGCCCTCGGTGAACACATCGGTCGCATCGAGCGAGAAGCCGCCGGGATCCTTGCCCCCGGTGTCGCCCTGATGTGCCTGCAGCGTCTGGATGCAGATCAGTTCGCCGTTCGCGTCGTAGACCGGGCCGTAGACGCAGTAATCGGGCAGGTGGCCGCCCCCGTGGTCGGGATCGTTGGCGAGGAAGACGTCGCCCGGCCCCCAGTCGTAGCGCTCCTGGTTCATCAGCCCCCAGCGCGTCTCCATCTGGTTGACGAAGGTAAGGTGCGGCGTGCCCACCGCGCCCATGGCGAGGCGGCCATGCGCATCGACGATGGCGGCATTGCGCTCGTTCGACTGGTTGATGATCGGGCTGGAGGCGGCGCGGCCGAGGTAGGTGGCGCTTTCGAAGCAGACCGTCTCGAAGGCGCCGCGGATGATGTCGGCGGTGACCTGATCGACGTTCGCCGTGGTCGGCAGCGGGGCGCGGCGGGCCGCCAGCTTGCGGTTCAATTCGTAGGACATGCCTGCATTCCCTCTTCCCGGTGATTTTGGGATAAGCCGGGGCCGGGGTAGGCTTCTCGACAGCGCGCGCCGATGGCCGTGCAGAATGCGAAAGCGGGGTAAGCTCCGGGCGGGTTCCCACCTCCCACAACTTGCTCTAACCCCGCCTTCCACCCGAAGGAGCGACTACCCCGCGATGAAGTCCCTGCCGCGCATCCACCCCGTCTATGCCGAAATGGGCACCACCGTGTTCGAGCGGATGTCGGCGCTGGCGCGGGAGACGGGGGCGATCAATCTCGGGCAGGGCTTCCCGGACGGCCCCGCCCCGCAACCGTTGCTCGATGCGGCAGCGCGGGCGCTGTACGAAAAGTCGAACCAGTACCCGCCGAGCACCGGCCTCATGGAACTGCGCGACGCGGTCTGCGTGCACTACGCGCGCACGCAGGGGCTGGCGCTTTCGCCCGCGGAGGTCATCGTCACCTCCGGCGCGACCGAGGCGATCGCCGCCGCCGTCCTCGCACTGGTGTCGCCGGGTGACGAGGTGATCCTGTTCCAGCCCGCCTACGACGCCTATGCGCCGATGGTGCGCCGTGCGGGCGGCGTGCCGGTTTCGGTGCTGCTGGAGCCGCCGCACTTCCGCTACGATCCGGCGACGATCGAGGCGGCGGTGACGCCGCGCACGCGGGCGATCATGCTCAACGATCCGCTCAACCCGGCCGGGACGGTGGCGAGCGCCGAGGAACTCGACGCCATCGCGCGCATCTGCGTGGTGCACGATCTGGTCGCGATCTGCGACGAGGTGTGGGAGCAGGTGCGCTTCGACGGCGTGGCGCATCGCTCGCTCATGGTATGCGACGGCATGGCGGAACGGACGGTCAAGATCGGCTCGGCGGGCAAGATCTTCGGGCTGACCGGGTGGAAGATCGGCTGGATAGCGGCGCGCGGGAATCTGGCGACGGCGCTGGGGCGGGTCCACCAGTTCCTCACCTTCACCAGCGCCGTGCCGCTGCAGTGGGCGGTGGCAGAGGGGCTGGGCATGGCCGATGTGCTGGCCGACCTGCACGCGGGTTGGGCCGCATCGCGGGCAAGGCTCAAGGCCGGGCTGGAGGGAGCGGGGCTCGTCGTGCTGCCCAATGCGGCGACGTGGTTCCTGTGCGTCGACCTCGCCGCTTCGGGCGTCGCCCTGACCGACCGCGATTTCAGCGAACGTGCGCTGCGCGAGGCTGGCGTGGCGACAGTGCCGGTCAGCGCGCTCTACGAAGGCGAGGGCGCGCCGACGCATATCGTGCGGCTCTGCTTCACCAAGCCGGACGCGGTGCTCGACGAGGCTCTGGCGCGGCTCGGCGCATGGGTGCGCGGGCTGTGAGCGGCTTCGACTGGCGACCGATGCGGGAACAGGACATCGACGGCGTCGTCGCGGTGGCAGCGGCCTGCTTCCCCGAGCATTTCGAGGCGCGCGCCTGTTTCGAGGAGCGGCTGGCTCTGTTCCCGCAAGGCTGCTTTACGCTGGCCTCGGGTGCGGAGGTGAAGGGCTATTGTATCGCCTATCCCTGGCCCGACGGCGCGGTGCCGCCGCTGAATTCGGCGCTCGGTGCGGTGCCTGAGGCGCGGGAAGCGTTCTACCTCCACGACCTTGCGCTCCATCCCGACATGCGCGGGGAGGGCCATGCGCGGCCGATCGTGGAGCGCGTGGAGGCGGATCTCGGCGAGATGGGCGCGCGGCGGATCGCGCTGGTTTCGGTCAACGATACCGCCGCGTTCTGGCAGGGCATGGGTTTCGAGCCCGTCGCCCCGGACGAGGCGCTGACACGCAAGCTGGCGAGTTACGGCCCGGACGCGCGCTACATGGTGCGCGAGGTTTGAGAGAATCGTCTTCCCGGAAGACGAGACTCACGCATTCAGCCCGCCGTTCACGCTGATGACCTGTCCGGTGATCCGCCTTGCACCGTCGCTGCAAAGGAACAGCGCCAGCGGTGCGATGTCCTCCGCGACCGGCAGGCCGAGGCCGGCGCGCTTCGCTGCCTTGGCCATGCGTTCGGAGCCCAGGCGCCGCGCGCTTTCGCTGCCTTCGACGAAGCTGGGCGAGATGACGTGGGCGCGGATGCCGTCGCGGGCGGCTTCGACGGCGAAGTTGCGGATGAAGCCGATGGTCCCCGCCCGCGCCGCGCCGATCAGGGTCTGGCGCGGGGCGGCGTAGATCCCGGCGTCGGAGACGAAGGCGATCAGCGTGCCGCCCTGCTGCGCCAGCATCTCGTAGGCGGCATGGGCGAGCCGCTCGACCCAGCCGACCGAGACGGACAGGAACTCGCCGAAGACTTCGGGCGAGGTGCCGGGGAACAGGCCGGTGATGCCCTGCGGGCCGGTTGCCGTGCAGTCGATCACCGCATCGATGCGGCCGAACTGCTCGGCCACTTCAGCCACCAGCGCCTCGGCGGCGTCATCCTCGCGGATGTCCGCCGCGAAGCTGTCGACCATGCCGAAGTCGGACAGGTCGACCACCACGTCCTGCAATTTCTCGGCGTTGCGCCCGTGCAGCGCGACCTTCCAGCCCTGCTCCAGCGCAAGGCGGGCGATCGCGCCGCCGATCGAGCCGGATCCCCCGGCAATCAGGAGGACGCGGCCGTCGGACAATCAGTCGCTCTCGAACGCGGCGCGCATGTCGTCGGGCGCGAGGTCGGAGAACTTGGTGATGCGCGCCTCGAAGCGCAGGCGGACCTTGCCGGTGGCGCCGTGGCGCTGCTTGGCGATGATGAGTTCGGAAAGGCCGGTGACCTCCTCCATCTTCGCGCGCCAGGTTTCCCACTTGTCCTTGACGTCGATGCCATCGGTGTCGCTCGGGAACTTCGGTTCGGTCGCCTTCACGTAGTAGTCTTCGCGGAATACGAACCAGACCATGTCGGCGTCCTGCTCGATCGAGCCCGATTCGCGAAGGTCGGAGAGCATCGGCCGCTTGTCGTCGCGCGATTCCACCGCACGGGACAGCTGCGAGAGCGCGATCACCGGCACGCTCAGTTCCTTCGCCAGCGTCTTCAACCCGCGCGAGATTTCGGAAATCTCATTCACGCGGTTGTCGGTGGCGCGGCCCGATCCGGTCAGGAGCTGCAGGTAGTCGATGATGACGAGGCCGATGTTGTGGCGGCGCTTGAGGCGCCGTGCGCGCGTGCGCAGGCCCGCGATGGTGAGGCCCGGCGTATCGTCGATGAACAGCGGCAGTTCGGCGAGGCGCTGGCTGGCGAACGACAGCGACTGGAAATCCTCGCGGCTGATCTTGCCCATGCGCAGCGCTTCGGAACTGATGTTCGACTGCTCGGCAAGGATACGCGTCGCCAGCTGGTCGGCGCTCATTTCGAGGCTGAAGAAGGCCACCGGCGCGCCCACCGACTTCTCATGCGGCATGCCGTCGCGCACGGTGTCGTCGACGTAACGCTGTGCCGTGTTGAACGCGATGTTGGTGACGAGCGAGGTCTTGCCCATGCCCGGACGGCCGGCAAGGATGATAAGGTCGGAATCGTGGAGGCCACCGATCTTCTGGTTGACCGAGGTCAGGCCGGTGGTCTTGCCCGAGATGTGGCCGCCCGAATTGAACGCCTTCTCGATCGCCTGGATCGCGACGCGCGTGGCCGAGCCGAAGCTCTGCGCCTCGCTCTGCGTCGCGGCGCCTTCGGCGACCTTGTAGAGCGCAGCCTCGGCCTGCTCGATCTGCTCCATCGGCTCGACCGATTCGGAGGTATCCATCGCGCTCTCGACCAGGTTGCGGCCGACCGAGATCAGTTCGCGCAGCAGGGCGAGGTCGTAGATCTGCTCTGCCAGTTCGCGCGGGGCGAGCAGGCCCTGTCCGTCGGCGGTGAGTCGCGCGAGGTAGGCGACGCCGCCCAGCGCCTTGAGCGATTCGTCCGCCTCGAAATAGGGGCGCAGGGTGACCGGCGTGACCACTGCCTTGCGGTCGAGAAGCTGGAGAATCCGCTCGTAGACGCGGGCGTGGACGGGTTCGAAGAAGTGCTGCGGGGTCAGCGGGGTCTGCAGTTCCTCGATCACGCGGTTGTCGATGAGGACCGCGCCCAGGAACGCGGCTTCCGCCTCGACGTTGGCGGGCAGGGTGCGGACTTCCGCGCCATCGGCGCGGGCAAGGGCTACAGGCTGGACCATAAGCGCGGGACCATGCTCCGCCGGGCCGGATCGGGCAAGCGGGGTGGCAGGGGATATTAATCCACAGCTTGTGGAATGCCCGATAACCAGACTGCCACCGCCCCGAACCAAAGCCCACTTGCCCGTCCATGCCGCAACCGCGTAAAGGCCGATCGATCATGGCGGACCCGCGCATCTCTCACATCGAACTCGACGATGCGACCATCCTGTGGCGCAACGCGGATATCGAACAGGAACGCCGGATCGCCATCTTCGACCTGATAGAAGACAATGTCTTCAATCCCTTACGCTCGATGGAGGCGGGGAACGAAGGGCCTTACCGCCTGCGCCTGTCAGTGCGCGACGGGCGGCTTTCGCTGGAAATCACCGCAGAGGACGGCGCGCCGCTGGAGACGCTGGTGCTTGGCCTGGCGCGATTCCGGCGGCCGATCCGCGAGTATTTCGCGATCTGCGAAAGCTATTACCAGGCGATTCGCAAGGCCACCGCGCAGGAGATCGAGACCATCGACATGGCGCGCCGAGCGATCCACAACGAGGCCTCGGAACTGCTACTGGAGCGGCTCGCGGGCAAGGTCGAGACAGACCACGCCACCGCGCGGCGGCTGTTCACGCTGATCTGCGTCCTGCATATCCGCGGCTGAGGGGGCAAACGTGGCGCGCAAGGGGAAGGCTGCCGGTTTCGGCGGCAGGCGGTTGATGTGGCAGGCGCTGGGGGCGCTGCTGCTGGCGGCGATCGTGGCGGGTGCATGGGGCTGGTGGCACTTGCGCCACTGGACGCCCGACCGCGCGGTCTATCCGCTGCAGGGCGTCG
This sequence comes from Novosphingobium kaempferiae, assembly GCF_021227995.1. Taxonomy (NCBI): domain Bacteria; kingdom Pseudomonadati; phylum Pseudomonadota; class Alphaproteobacteria; order Sphingomonadales; family Sphingomonadaceae; genus Novosphingobium; species Novosphingobium kaempferiae. Next base: position 2,309,680 of record NZ_CP089301.1, on the reverse strand, counting down.
AGATCGGCTCGGACGACGGCGAGGTCAGCTGGAAGTCGCTCAAGGCCATCGGCGCGGACTTCGCCTATATCGACGCGAGCGCCAGCGCTTTCGCGCGCGATCCGAACTTCGTCGACAATTTCGAGGCCGCCAAGGCGGCGGGGATGCAGGTGGGCGCGCTCCACCGCTACGATCCCTGCCAGCCCGCCGGGACGCAGGCGGCGAACTTCGTGACGACGGTGCCGCGCGACGCCAAGCTGCTGCCGCCCGCGGTCGAACTGGACATGGCGGCGGACAACTGCCCGGTGAAGGTCAGCGACGCGCGTGTCGAGAGCGAGCTGATGACCTTCCTCAACCAGGTCGAGACTCACGCGGGCAAGCCGGTGATCCTCAAGGTCACGCCCGCGTTCCAGTCCCGCTACGCCATCGCGCACAAGCTCGACCGCAACCTGTGGCTGGTGCAGGACCGCGTGGAGCCGGGCTATGCCGGGCGGCCGTGGACGATGTGGACGGCCAACCACGCGCTTGCCAACGAGGTTGCGCAAGGGGGGCTGCGCTGGGTAGTCGTGCTGCCATGACCGAGACCCGAGATTCCCTGATGGCCGCTGCCCGCAAGGCCGCCGGCGGCGCCTATGCGCCCTATTCCAACTTCCACGTCGGCGCGGCGCTGCTGCTTTCCGACGGCACCGTCGTGACTGGCGCGAACGTCGAGAACGCCAGCTACGGCCTGTCGCTCTGCGCCGAGACGGTCGCCGTCTCGGGCATTCTGGCGAAGGGCGAGCGGCCGAAGCTGGAGGCCGTCGCCGTCACTGGAGGCGCGCCGGGCGCTCCGGGCGAGGGACCGCAGGTGACGCCCTGCGGGCGCTGCCGTCAGGTGCTCAACGAGATCGCGCAGCTCGGCGGCACCGACCCGGTGGTCTGGTGCGACGGCGCCGAGGGCGTGCTGGAAACGCGCTTGTCCGAATTGCTGCCCCACGCATTCGGTCCCGCCAACCTCGGTTGAAACCCGTCGTCCCGGACTTGATCCGGGACCGCTGGCCGGGACGGCCGCCATAGCCGCACTTACTCAGCATCACCTGAATCCCTGCATCGTCATTCCCGCGAAGGCGGGAACCCATCTCCTGACGGCTCCTGTTGCACCGGCATCAGTTGGGTCCCCGCCTTCGCGGGGATGACGGATTGGTTGAGGCGATCATCTGGAGATAGCCGCCCGCTTCCGGGTCAGGCCCGGAACGACGAACGGATCGCACGGCGCATCGCAAGGCCTATTGTCTATCTTTTGAGTTGAGATATTCTCTCAGGCAGTCGGAACCGGCATGGAGTCGACCGGCGGAAGCTCGAACCTAAGGAGATTCCCATGGCAGTGCTTCGCAATTCCCCCTCGCAGGACGTGACCCCGCTGGTCCTGCTCGTCCCCGGAACGCCGCTGGCGCCGGGTCACTGGATGAACCGCTGGGCGCAGTGGAGCGAGCACTGCCGCGTGGTGGAGCTTGGCCTCTGGGACGAGCCGCACCGCAACACCTGGGTCAACAAGCTGAACCTCGCGATCCTGCGCGCCGACCGGCCGGTGGTGATCGTGACCGACGACATCGCCGCGCTGGCGCTGGCGTGGTGGGTGGAGTTCGAGGCGATCGGGGCGGAAAGCCCGGTGCTCGGCGCGCTGATCGTCAGCCCGCCCAACGTCGACCTTCCCGGCGCGGACGCGCGACTGGCGCGCTTCGGCGCCTGCCCGCGCAACCGGCTGCCGTTCCTGTCCTACCTCGTGAGCGATCCCGAAGTCCCGGCGGCGGAGCGCCGCGCGGCGGTGCGGCTCGCGACCGACTGGGGCAGCACCCCCGTCACCGCAGACCTGCGTGGCGATTGGGCGCAGGGCCGCGAACTGTTGCGCCCGCTGCTGGGGCTGGAGCCGTCCGCCGGCGAAGCGCGTCGGGTCGAATCGGGGGCACCCCGTCATTTCGCGGGGCTCTGAACCGCCTCCCGCTTTTTCCGCTCCGCTTCTCCGGTCCGGGTTCCCGTGATGCTGGGCAGGCGCCGCGAGTGATAGCCTCGCAGCGCCTCCTCCCCATGCCGGAGCCGCCGTGACCCCGACCGCCGCAAGTTCCCTCGTCCTCGTCCCTGCCGATCCGGCAGAGGCGCGGATCAACCACTTCAACGGCATCCGCCTGACGATGGCGCTGGCGGTGATCTGGTCGCACAGCTTCGCGCTCTACCTCGGCAGCGAGGAGCGCGAGCCGGTGTCGCTGCTCTTCGCGGGCTTCCACAACGCGGGCAGCCTTGCGGTGCGGGTGTTCTTCATCGTCAGCGGTTTCCTGATCGCGCAGAGCTGGCACGCGAGCCGCAGCCCGGGGGATTACTTCGCGAAACGGGCGCGGCGTATCTATCCGGGCTTCATCGCCGCGACGGCGCTGTGCAGCCTCGTCGTCGTGCCGCTCTATGCGACGGCGGGGTTCGGGCTGGTGACGCCCCATGCCGTGCTCGACTGGGCATGGCGCGCGATCACGCTCGACGGCAGGATCCCCGGCGCCGACGCCTTCGCGGCCAATCCGAACCCCGCCGTCAACGGCGCGCTGTGGAGCATCAAGTTCGAGGCCTGGTGCTACATCGGGCTGGCGGTGCTGGGGCTGCTCGGACTGCTGCGCCGCCCGTGGATGGTGCTGGCGGCGATGCTCGGCGCGATCGCGGGCAAGGGGCTGCTCGACATCGTCGGCAAGCAACCCGGTGGCGGTCTGGTGGAGGCGGTGTTCGGCTGGCCTTACGCGTGGCTCTCGCTCGCTCCGTGCTTCCTCGGTGGCGTTCTGGTGTGGTTCTGTGGCGCCCTGGTGCCGCGCAGTGCGTGGTTACTGACACTGCTGCTGGGCGCTCTGGTGGCGAGCGCGCAGTTCGGCGAGGGGTCGCGGATCGCCTTCGACATCCTGTTCCCCTTCGCGATCACCTATGCGGTGTTCTACGTCGCCTACAGCCGCATCGAACTGCCCGATGCCGCGCGTTTCGGGGACTTTTCCTACGGCGTCTACCTCTACGGCTTCCCGATCCAGCAGATGCTCAAGGCCAGCGTCCACCTGCCCTTCGCGGCCTATGTCGTGACCTGCCTCGCCCTCTCGCTGCTGGCGGGGGTGGCGAGCTGGAACCTCGTCGAGAAGTGGTTCGTCGGCAAGCCGAAGCCCCGCGCCCTGCGCGAACGGGCTCCGGCTCCCGGGATGCAGCCGGCTTAGGCGCTTTCGCGCTCCACCAGCCACTCCAGCAGCGCGCCCATGCAGTCGCGGCCCAGCTGCGTCGAGCGTTCCGGGCTCCAGCCCTGGCGCTTGTCGGCGGCAGGGTTGTGGTCCTTGAAGGGCATTTCCAGCGTCATCGACACCGCGCCGAAGCGCTCCGCCAGCTGGTTGGTGGACATCGTCAGGTTGCCCTTGCCGGGGCGGGTGAGGGGGTAGCCCAGCTTGGTCTGGAAGTCCGGCGTGCGGCGCTCCAGCAGCGTGGCGTAGCGGGTGTAGCCTGCCTGCTGCTCTTCCTTCAGCGAGGGAATGCCCTCGAACCCGGCAAGGAACACCGCCGGGATCGCCTCGTCGCCGTGGACGTCCATGGCGAAGTCGACGCCGGTCGCGTCCATCGCGTTGCGGATCGCCAGCACTTCAGGGGACTTCTCCGCCGTCGGCTCATGCCATTCGCGGTTGAGGTTCACGCCGACGGCGTTGGTGCGCAGGTGGCCACGGCGCGAGCCGTCCGGGTTGGCATTGGGCACGACATGGATGCGGCAGCGCTTGCGCAGTTCGCGGCCCACCGAATCGGCCGGATCGGCGAGCAGTTCGAGCGCGCCTTCCATCCACCACTCTGCCATCGATTCGCCGGGATGCTGGCGGGCATAGAGCCACACCTGCACCGCGCCGCTGCCCATTTCCAGGCAGTCGACCGCCTGGCCGTCCAGCGTCAGCCCGAGCGAGCGGTGAGTGACGCCCTCGGCCAGCGCGATGCTGGAGACGAGGTCGTGGTGGCGCTCCATCGAATAGGGCGCGAAGTAGGCGAACCACGCCAGTTCGCCTTCGGGCTTGTAGCGGATCGTCAGGGTGCCGCCGTCGCGCCCCTCGTCGAAGGCGCTGGCGGCGCGGCCCCAGTATTCGCGGTCCTCGGACACCACGGCGTCGTAGTTCGGCCAGCCCATCGGGTAGGCGGAACCGTTGAGGCCGGTGATGTGCAGCGTCAGTTCGCGCCCGCCCGCGCCAGAGACGCGGAAGTGGAACCACTGGAAGAAGTCCGATTCGTGGTCCTTGCGGATCGCGAGGTGCGCTTCCGCGCCGTTGACGGAGAGGACTTCGATGTTGCCGGAGTCGAACGAGGCGGTGATCTGGATGTCGGTCATTTCACCTGAATAGTTTCGCCCGACTGCCCCGGGAACCCCTTGAACAGCGCTTCGGCAACTTTCGCCGAGCCGAGCGGGGCCTGTGCGAGCGGCGAATCGCCGCGCACGACGAAGGCGGCGCGCCCTTCCCACAGGGCGGTGGCCGTCGGCGGGGCGGCGCGCTCGCGGATGGAGACGAAGACGCGCGTCTCGACCTGCTCCTTGGGCTTGCCCGAGAGGTCGAAGCCGATGCCGAGGCCCACGCCCGAACCGTAGCCGCCGGTGCCTCCGCCGACGCCGACCGATACCGGGCCGCGCTCGCGCTGCGGCTGGTAGGTGTTGCGCTCCAGCGTCAGCAGGGCGACCTGCGCGCTGCCGCTCTGGCCGGGGAGCGGCTCGGTATAGCCGATGCGGGTCAGTTCGCGCGCAACGGCGGCGGCATAAGTGCGGAATTCGAGGCTGTCGGCCTGACCCTGCGCGGGCTCGACGCGGATCGTGCCGCGACCGATGCGCGTTGTGTCGGGGGCATGGAAGCGCGTCACTTCCACCGGGCCGACCGGCGCGACGCAGGCAGACAGGGCGAGCGCTGCGGTGAGGGGAAGAAGGGCGGTCAGCGTGCGCATGGGTCTTGGTTCCTCTCCGGCCGTCGTGATCCTGAGGTCAGTGCACCGCCGAAGGGGCTTCGACAAGCTCAGCCTGAGGGTAAAACCCGCAAATGCCCGGCGAAGTTCCGGAAGCTGCGTCCATCCCGAGTTTGCCGGAGGGGCGATGCCCCATCCGTCAGCCGGCGCGGCCGACTCCGTCGGGGGCGATCGTGTCGGCCTTGGGGAAGTTGTCGAACAGCGCGCCTGCAAGCTTGGTGGCGATCATGCCGTCGGGCCACTTGTCGTCGCCTTCGCGCGTGGCGATGGTGGCGTAGCCTTCCCACAGCACCTTGCCGCTGGCCCGGTCGACGATCTGCGCGTCGAGGCGGGTGGAGACGAGCGCGGAGCGCGGCTTGGAGAGATCCACGTTAATGCCGAGGCCATAGGCCTGCCCGTAAGTGCCCACTTCCATCGCGGCGGTGCCGCTGACGGGATTGCGCTTTTCTTCGGCAGGGGTGAGCACCTGGCGGGAGATGCGCAGCTTGGTGACTTGCGGCTGCGGCGTGTCGGGGTGGAGCGTATCGTAGCCCGCGCCCACCAGCGCATCGATGATGGCAGCCTCGTAAGTGCGGCGGGCGCTGGCAGCGACCCAAGGGCCGTCGCCCGATTCGGATTCCACCGAGACGGGGCCGTGGCCGAGTTCCGCCGCTTCGGCGTCCTTCGAAACGAATCGGGTGACCTCAACGCGGCCTTCGCGCGAATCCCTGCTGCGGGACGGGCTGGAAGTGCTCGGCGAATCGAGCATCGAGCCTCCCCAGCCGGGGCGTCCGTAGCCGCCGCGCCAGCCCGGACCCCAGCTCGGTCCCCATTGGGCCTGCGCCGTGGAGGCGAGCAGAACGGCTGCCGTAGCGGCGGCAAAAGCAGCGCCTTTGAGGATTTTCATGATGGTTCAGTCCGAAATCGGTGGTGTCGCGCCCGAATGTGACGTTATGGGGGCAGCAAGTTGCCCGGCGATGAACGAAACATAAGTGCTGCGCTGCAGGGCCGCAACGCCCCGTCGTGCTTGACTTTGGCGGGCACTGCCCTTAACGGCGCCACTTCGAATTTCCGGCGGTCGGTAACCGCCAAGACGACACGGACGAGATAGACCATGAAGATTCGCAACAGCCTGAAGTCGCTCAAGGACCGTCACCGGGACAACCGCGTGATCCGTCGTCGCGGCCGCACCTACGTCATCAACAAGACCAACCGTCGCTTCAAGGCCCGCCAGGGCTGATCCTGTACGCCCGCTTTCGTAGCGGGCGATGACAGGCGGACGGTTTCGTCGCGTGCATGAGGCCCCCGCCGACCGCGGGGGTCTTGTCATGTCTGCCGTTCGTGAAAATCCTGGCCGTGAAATTGCGACTCCGGTTTCCGCCGTCGTCTTCGATGTCGGCAAGGTGCTGGTCGAGTGGGACATGCGCCTGCTCTTCGCCAGGCTGATCGACGATCCCGCGCGGCTCGACTGGTTCATGGCCAACGTCGTCACGCAGGACTGGCATTTCGAGCACGACGGCGGGCGCGACCTCGCCGAGATGGTCGCCGCCCGCAAGGCCGAGTTTCCCGGCCACGACGACCTGCTCGACGCCTACGCCACGCGCTTTGGCGAGACCATCCCCGGCAACGTCCCCGGCAGCCACGAGATCGTGCGCGAACTGTCGGCGCGCGGCGTGCCGCTGTTCGCGATCACCAACTTCGCCAGCACCTTCTGGCACGAGTTCCGCGCCGGTGAACCGCTGTTCGACCTGTTCGGCGACATCGTCGTTTCGGGCGACGAGAAGCTGCTCAAGCCCGACGCGCGCATCTTCGACCTCGCCGCGCGCCGCTTCGGCCATGCGCCGGAGGCGATGCTGTTCATCGACGACAACGCCGCCAACATCGCCGCCGCGCGCGACCTTGGCTGGCAGGTGCATCACTTCGCCGATGCCGACGCGCTGCGGGCGGACCTGACGGAGCGTGGGCTGCTGGCGTCGTCCCGGACTTGATCCGGGACCGGTGGTGGTCTTTAGGTGCGCGCCGTCCGCCAGTGCCCTGCCGAAGAGTGGGTTGGTCACTGCCAGCGGTCCCGGATCAAGTCCGGGACGACGCCGCATTGATGACCGAAACGCTCCGGTTTCCCGCATTTCAGCGTTCGGTTAATTTTCTTTCGCAGTTGCAGCGAGACTGCTTGGCAAGTCCCGATTCCTGTTGCATCAATCGGTCAACAGGGAGTCACAATGGCGACTGCGGGCAGCAAGAACTTCGACGAGATGCTCAATGCGGACGGCTCCGTTCGTCCCGCTTACGAAGAATTCCGCCAATGGTTCGACGGTCAGGACACCACTTGGCTGCGCCGTCAGGACGCCGAGGCGGAACGCTTCTTCCGCCGCATCGGCATCACCTTCAACGTCTACGGGGATGACGCGGGCGAGGAACGCCTGATCCCCTTCGACATGATCCCGCGGATCATCACCGCGCGCGAATGGCGCAAGCTGACGCGCGGGATCGAGCAGCGGGTGCGGGCGATCAACGCCTTCCTGCAGGATCTCTACCACCGGCAGGAGATCATCCGCTCCGGCCGCCTGCCGATCGAGGCGCTTCGCAACAACGAGGCGTTCCTGACGCAGATGATCGGCTTCACGCCGCCCGGCGGGGTCTACACCCACATCGTCGGCATCGACCTCGTCCGCACCGGCCCCGACGACTTCATGGTGCTGGAAGACAACGCCCGCACCCCTTCCGGCGTCTCCTACATGTTGGAGAACCGCGAGACGATGATGGCGATGTTCCCGGAACTGTTCACCAAGGTTCCGGTGCGCCCCGTCTCCGACTATCCGCGCCGCCTCGCCCGTAGCTTGCGGGCCTGCGCCCCCGCCGCATACAAGGGTGGCAGCAAGCGGCCGGTCGTCGCGGTGCTGACGCCGGGCATCTACAATTCCGCCTATTTCGAGCACGCCTTCCTCGCCGACCAGATGGGCGCGGAACTGGTCGAGGGCAGCGACCTGCGCGTCATGGACGGGCGCGTGTGCATGCGCACGACCACCGGGTACAAGGCGATCGACGTCATCTACCGCCGCGTGGACGACGATTACCTCGACCCGCTGACCTTCAATCCGAACTCGGTGCTGGGCGTTGCGGGCATCTTCGATGTCTACCGTTCGGGCGGCGTCACCATCGCCAATGCGCCGGGCACCGGCATCGCCGACGACAAGGCGATCTACAGCTACATGCCCGAGATCGTCGAGTTCTACACCGGCGAGAAGCCGATCCTCCAGAACGTGCCGACCTGGCGCTGCTCGGAGGCGGATTCGCTGGGCTACGTGCTCGACAACCTTGCCGACCTCGTCGTCAAGGAAGTCCACGGTTCGGGCGGCTACGGCATGCTGATCGGCCCGACTTCCTCCAAGAAGGAGATCGCCGAGTTCGAGGCCAAGCTGCGCGCCAAGCCGGGCAACTACATCGCCCAGCCCACGCTCTCGCTCTCGACCGTGCCGATCTTCACCAAGGAGGGCCTCGCTCCCCGGCACGTCGACCTTCGCCCCTTCGTGCTCGTCTCACCCGACGGCATCGACATCACGCCCGGCGGGCTGACCCGCGTGGCGCTCAAGAAAGGATCGCTGGTGGTCAATTCCTCGCAAGGGGGCGGCACCAAGGACAGCTGGGTGCTGGACGAATGAGCGGGGTGACCAACTGATGCTCGGACGTGCAGCCAACGGCGTCTACTGGATGAGCCGCTACCTCGAGCGGGCGGAGAACACCGCGCGCCTGATCGACGTGGGCTTCCACCTCGCCCTCACGCGCGGCAGCCGCCAGTCGCAGGACGAGGAATGGAAATCGGTCCTCACCACCACCGGCCAGTTGGAGGACTACCAGCGCACGCATTCGGAATTCACCGGGCCGCAGGTGTTCAACTACCTGCTGCGCGAGAAGGACAACCCCGGCTCCGTCCTCGCGATGGTGGAGAATGCGCGCACCAATGCCCGCGTGGTCCGCACCAGCCTGACCAATGCCGTGTGGGAAACCACCAACGAGGGCTGGATGCACTTGCGCGAACTGCTCGCGCGACCGGTGCGGGAAACCAACCTCGGCGAAGTGCTTATGCAGATCCGCCGAACCGGCACGCTGGTGCGCGGCGCGCTGGAAGGCACGATGCTGCGCAACGAGGTGTTCAACTTCTCGCGCATCGGCACCTTCATCGAGCGGGCGGACAACACCGCGCGCATCCTCGACGTGAAGTACTACGTGCTGTTACCCTCGGCGGCGTGGGTTGGCTCCAGCCTCGACAACGTGCAGTGGGACACGCTGCTGCGCTCGGTCGCGGGCAACCGCGCCTATTCGTGGCTCAACGCAGGGTCCATGGACCCCCGCGGGATCGCCCGGTTCCTCATCCTCGACGGCCAGTTCCCGCGCAGCCTGATGTTCTCCTACGACAAGATCCGCAGCAACATGGCGGGGCTCGCCAAGGAATACGGGCACGAGGTTCCGGCGCACGAACTGCTGCGCAATGCGGGAGCGAAGCTGCACCAGACCACGATCGAGGACATCTTCGAGACCGGGCTGCACGAATTCCTGCAGGACTTCATCGGCAAGACCATCGAGATCAGCAGCGCCATCGCCGCCGATTACCGGTTCAGCGAATAGGATCTGGCTGTGTCACTATCACTTCGTCATTGCGAGCGTAGCGAAGCAATCCACGGGCAACGCGGTGCGGCTCCGGATCGCCGCGGACCTGCGGTCCTCGCGATGACGATCCGTGGGGAACAGCCATGCTCCTGACCGTCAAGCATACCACGCGCTACATCTTCGCCGATCAGGTGACGCACGGCCTCCAGCGCCTGCGCCTCAAGCCCAAGTCCACGCACGGGCAGGAAGTGGTCGAGTGGAACATGACGCTGGCCGGAGCGGCGCCGCAGGCGTCCTACGAAGACCAGCACATGAACCACGTCGACCTCGTCTCCATCGAGCCGGGCGTGCCCGAGGTCGTCGTGACGTGCGAGGGCACGGTGCGCACGGTCGACAACAACGGCGTCGTCGGCCCGAACTTCGGGTTGATGCCGCTGTGGTGCTTCCTGCGGCCGACCAAGCTGACCAGGCCCGGTACGAAGGTCCGTCAGCTTCTGGCCGGGATCGAGGCCGACCGCACCGACATGCTGGGCTACCTCCATACCCTGTGCCGCGTGATCGGCGAGCAGGTGGAGTATGTTCCCGGCACCACCGATGCGCACACCACGGCGGAGCAGGCGCTGGCGGCGGGCAAGGGCGTCTGCCAGGACCACGCGCATATCTTCATCGCGGCGGGGCGGATGCTCGACGTGCCGATGCGCTACGTCGGCGGCTATCTGAGGATGGACGACCGGGTGGAGCAGGAGGCCGGGCACGGCTGGGCCGAAGCGCACGTTCCCGGGCTCGGCTGGGTCGGGTTCGACGTCTCCAACGCGATCTGCCCGGACGAGCGCTACATTCGCGTGGCGACGGGCTGCGACTATTCGGAAGCGGCGCCCGTCACCGGCATCGCGATGGGGGCGGGGGAAACCCGGCTCGACGTTCATTTATCGGTAGACGAGAATCGGGTAGGAATGCAGCAGCAGCAGTCCGGCTCCGGTGGCACACAGGCGCAGGGCGGCTGAACGTTCGTATAGGGCGGTTGCATCGTCGGGTGGGGGCACCTAAGTCGCACCGGGCCGGGGGGCTCGGAACAACGGGTTTGCACGGGGTTAAGTAAGGTACCATGACTTATTGCGTCGGCATGATGCTCGATCGCGGGCTCGTCCTGATGAGCGACACGCGCACCAATTCGGGCGTCGACAACATCTCGACCTTCCGCAAGATGTACCACTGGGAGATCCCCGGTGAGCGCATCATCACGGTCATGACCGCGGGCAACCTCGCCACCACGCAGTCGGTCATCAGCCAGCTTGAGGAGCGTAACAAGGCCCCGTCGGAGCGGCACAACTCGCTGCTCGAAGCGCCGACGATGTTCAAGGTCGCCTCGATCGTGGGCAATCTGCTGCAGGACATCATCGAGGAACGCGCCGCCGACAACGGCCAGAACGCGGCAGCGGGCACCTTCAGCGCCTCGATGATCGTGGCGGGCCAGATCAAGGGCATGGAACCGCGGCTGTTCCTGATCTACCCCGAAGGCAACTTCATCGAGGCGAGCTTCGACACGCCCTTCTTCCAGATCGGCGAGACCAAGTACGGCCGCCCGATCCTGATCCGCGGCTATGAGCGCGACATGAGCTTCGAGAGCGCGGTGAAGCTGCTGACGGTCTCGTTCGACTCGACGCTCAAGGCCAACCTCTCGGTCGGCCTGCCGCTCGACCTGCTGGTGATCGAGCGGGACCAGTTCACCCCGCGGCATGAGCGGCGGATCGACGCTTCGGATGCGTATTTCCGCTCGGTCTCGACAAGCTGGAGCGAGGCGCTGCGCAATGCCCTCGACGGGCTGCCGGACTATCGGATGGACCCGGCGCTGAAGGAAGTTTCGGGGTAATACCGTTACCATTCGTCGTTGCGAGCGTAGCGAAGCAATCCAAGGCAACCTCAGGCCGCGCTGGATTGCTTCGCTACGCTCGCAATGACGAACTTTGAGGGCATCGTCGTCCCGGATCAGGTCCGGGACGACGCGGTATCCCACACCAGCGGCAGGTTGCGGATCGACAGCAGCCCCGGAAACACCGATGTATCCGCGCCCGGCTTCGGCCTGAACTCGGGCACGCGCCTGAACCATTCCTCCAGCAGCAGCCGCAGTTCCCGCCGCGCGAGGTGCGCGCCGAGGCAGATGTGGACGCCGCCAACGAAGGTGAAGTGCCGGTTGGCCTTGCGCTCCGGATCGAAGGTGCGCGGGTCGGTGAACTGCGCGGGGTCGAAGTTGCCCGCCGGGTTGAGGCACTGGAACGAGTCGCCCGCGCGCACCTGAATGCCGTGCCATTCGAAGTCCTTCGTCGCGGTCCGCGCGGAGGAGAGGATCGGCTGGGTGCGCAGGAATTCCTCCACCGCCCCGTTGATGAGTTCCGGCCGCTCGCGGATCGTGCGCTGGATTTCGGGCTGGAGGGCCATGCGGCGGAACATCTGCGCGATCGTCGCCGCCACGGTGTCCAGCCCGCCGAGCCAGAGGAACCAGACCATGCCGATCTTCTCGTCGTCGGTCGGTGCGCGGCCCTCTATCCTGCCGTGGACGATGGCGGAGACGAGGTGCTCGTCGGGCTCGCGCTCCTTCTCGGCGATGAAGCCGCGCAGGAAGTCGAGCACGCCGCGCAGCGCTGCCTGCATCTTCTCCAGCGAGCCGGAGTGCAGGATGTCCCACTCCCAGTCGAGGAACTGCTCGAACATCGGCGCGGGAAAGCCCATCAGGCCCATGAAGATGCGCACCGGGTAGACCCGCGCGAAGTCCCAGGCCATGTCGACCTCGCCCTTGTCGGCGACCGCATCGATCATCTCGACGACGACCTCGCGGATGCGCGGTTCCAGCTCGCGGGTGATCCGCGCGGGGCTGAAGTAGGGCATCAGGTAGAGCCGGTACTTCTGGTGGTCCGGCGGGTCGATGGCCAGCGGGATGGACTTGAACGTCTCCCCGATCAGGCGCTGGAATTCGGCGGTCCCGGCGTTCGAGAAGTGCTCGTTATCGGTATAGACCCGCTCGATGTCGGCATAGTGCGACACCACCCAGTTGCCCTGCTGCCGTCCCGATATCGCGCCGAGCCCGTAACGCGCGGGTGGGTTGAAGAGCAGGCGCGGGATATCCTCGCCATTCAGCCAAGCGAAGGGCTCGTAGGGATCGACGAGGTCGTTGGGCTCGCTGCCGTTGGCGAACGAAAGGTCGACGATGCGGTCCTTCGGCACGTTGTCCGGCGCATCGAAGTCCACGCGGATGTCGTCAAGCGTTCGCGATTGTGGCATGTTCGTCTCCCGGACGAATAGATGCCCGGACGGCCGCTCCCCAACAAGAGGGCCGCAAGCGAGACGAACCACGCAATCCCGCCGTCTCGCGCCCCGCAACGCCAGTCATCGTCCCGGCGTTGCCCTGCGCGATTGTCTCAGCCCGGCCCGATTGCGAAACGAGAGGCAATTGTTTTTCGGGAGATTGAGTGATGGCCGAGTCTGACACCCAGGAGATGGCGGCGAACGCCCGCAAGTACTGGTCGGCGGAAGGATATACCGAGGGCGGCGTAATCCGCGAGGTGGACTACGCCTCGCAGTCGCGCGGGCTCGATCCGATGTTCGAGGGCATCAAGATCGTCGACACCGACACCCACATCACCGAGGCGCCGGACCTGTTCACCAGCCGCGCCCCGGCGGGCTGGAAGGACAAGATGCCGCGCGTGGAGCGGGTCAACGGCACCGACCGCTGGTTCGTGGGCGACCGGGACTTCGGCACGCTGGGCGGCAACGTCATCCGCGCCGACAACAACAAGCTGCTCGGCCGCCTCGCCTTCCCCAAGCTGGAGCAGGCGCACCCCGGCGGCCATGAACTGAAGGCGCGCCTTCAGGCGATGGACGACATGGGCGTCCACGCGCAGATCTGCTTCCAGAACTCGGGCGTGACGCAGGCAGGCTCGCTGATGAGCCTCGGCGATCTCGACCTCGCGCTCAAGGTCATCCAGATCTACAACGACGCCTCGGCCGAGTTCCAGGAGACGTCCGGCCAGCGCATCTTCAACATGGCGCACCTGCCGTTCTGGGACCAGAAGGCGCTGGAAGCCGAGGCGAAGCGCTGCCACGACATCGGTCTCAAGGGCTTCGTCCTGCCCGACACGCCCGAGCGCGTCGGCGTGCCCAGCTTCAACCATGACTACTGGACCCCGTTCCTGGAGATGTGCGACGCCACCGGCATGCCGCTCAACTTCCACCTCAATGCGGCGATCGACCCGAACACGCTGACCTGGGAAGGCTTCAAGTTCGAGCAGACGCTGTCGGTGGTGGCGACGATGTTCTCCATCGGCAACGCGGCGACGCTCGGCAACTGGATGGTCTCGGGCCGCCTCGACCGTCACCCCGGCCTCAAGATCGGCCTCATCGAGAGCGGCGCGGGCTGGGTGCCCTTCGCGGTCGAGGCGCTGGAACACCAGTTCCGCGAGATGCTGCCGATCATGCGCGACGTGCTCCGCAAGCAGCCCTGGGACTACTTCCGCGACCACTTCTTCTGCACCTTCTGGTTCGAGAAGATCGCGCCCAAGTACCTGCTGGAGATCATCGGCGTCGACAACGTGATGTTCGAGACCGACTTCCCGCACCCCACCTCGCTCTATCCGGGCGTGCAGGAGCACCTGAAGGACGTGCTGGGCGGCTACGACCACGCCACGCGCAAGAAGGTGCTGCAGGACAACGCGGTGCGGCTGTACAACCTGCCGTTCTGAGCCGCCCAAATTCCTCCCCGAGCTCGCTCGGGGAGGTGGCAGCCCGTTAGGGCTGACGGAGGGGGAACTGGCTGAGCTCTCCCCCTCCACCACCGCTTCGCGGCGGTCCCCCTCCCCGAGACAAGCTCGGGGAGGAACTATCAATGCCGATAAAACAGCGTGATCGACGCGACGTGGTTCATCCGCGTGCGTCCGCGCGTCTGGTCGATGGTCTGGTTGAGGTAGCCCAGTTCCAGCGTCGATGCACCCGGCAGGCCCACTTCCGCGCCGACGAAGCTGCGCAGCTGGTCGAAGCCCGCACGCGCGCCCCAGTCGGTGTCGTTGAACGCCACGAAGCCCTCGGCGTAGACGAGCGCGTTCACCGCGTCGCTGCCCTGCTTGAGCGGGTGCTCGTAGCGGAGCATCTCGCGCAGGCGCCAGCCCATGTCGCTGCCGTTCGAGCGCCAGCGCTGTTCGAGCCGCGTGCGCGAGGACAGTTCGCCGCCGAAAGGCTTGCCGAGCGCGACGTTGAGCTGCTGGAAGCTGCGCTCCTCGTTGATGTCGCGCCCGCCGTCCACCGGCGTGATGACATGGGCGTAGCCCTGGTACAGCGTGACCTTCGGCGAGAGCTTCACTCCCACCGCGCCGCGCAGCAGCAGGGCGTCGAGGCGCGAGATGCCATCGCCCACGCGCGGCTGGAGCTCGGCGAAATAGACCACGTCGCCCGAGATCGGCCCCATCGCCGTCAGGTTGACCCAGGCCTGCTCGTCGTGCGTCGTCTCGGCGTGCGCGCCGGTTGCGAAGGCGAAGGTTGCAGCGGCGGCGAGGAGGGCAGGGCGAAAGGTCATGCGATCCTTGAGTGTAATGGCAGGCAGGGCGCCGATGCGATATGGCTGGAACGTGTCCGTTCCGTTGCTGCAACGTCAGGTCTTGTGTCGAAAATGATCCACCGCGACCTGTCGAGAACACTCTATCGCACGGCGCGAACGCGTCCTAGTCTCCCCTTCCAATAACAAGCAGGAGAGGTGATCCATGTTCGTGAAGTTCACCGGGGCAGACCGCACCGCAACCGCCGTCAACGCCTCGCAGGTCACGTTCATTTCGCAGGTTTCCGAAGGCACCCGCATCCGTTTCGGCGAGGGCCGCTCGGTGACGGTGGTCGAGCCGCTCGAAGAGGTGATGGAGCGGCTGAACCATACACTCTCGTTTCCGGAGACCTGAGGCTCCGTAACCTGAGGGTCAGCCGGGTTTCCAGCGCCTGAGGCGCGCGCGGACTTCCGCGACGAGTTCGTCGAAGTCCGCCACGCGCTTCACGCCGTAGCGGTCGGCGGTGATGTCGACGTTGCCCTTGCGCCAGAACCCGTCGGGACAGAGCAGGACGACCTTGCCGCTGCGCCCGTGCAAACCGAGTTCGAGCAGGCTGATCGGGCTCTGGGTGCCGGGGGCGAGGTACATCACGATCACGTCGGCGCTGTCGAGCGCGGCCAGTTCCCATTCGACCTGCCGCCGGAATTCCGGCTCCTCGGCCACCGGCTTCCATGCCGGGCTCCAGTCCGGGCGGCGGGGATTGAGCAGGATCGCGGGCTCGTCGGCCAGAGCGGCGATGAGATCCGCCTGCCAGTCCCGCGCCACGCCCATCTCGATGCTGCCGCCGAGGAACACGCGGGCACGGTCATGCGCGGCGGGCAGGGCATCGGGAGACACCACCACCTGCGCGGCCATGGCGGGCGTGGCCAGTCCCAGCAGCGCGGCCGCAGCCAGCGCGATGCGCGATCCCATCAGAACGAGTCCTTCGCGCTCCTGAGCGCGGCGAAGGTCGCCACGGCGTCGCCGGGGTGGCCCCAGCGGCGCTGCATGTCGGGATCGTCGGCGCGCAGGAACGGGTTGGCGCGCAGTTCGCGTTCCAGCTTGGTCGGCACCGTGGGCAGGCCCTTGTCGCGGCGGCGCGTCACGTCCTCGGCATAGGCCTGGAGGTCGGCATTGTCGGGGTCGGCGTGGAGCGCGAAGCGGGCGTTGGCCGCGGTGTATTCGTGCGCGCAGTAGATCATGGTCTCACCGGGCAGCGCCTTCAGCCGCTTGAGCGAGGCCCAGAACTGCGCCGGTTCGCCCTCGAACATGCGGCCGCAGCCGAGCGCGAACAGCGCGTCGCCGACGAAGGCGGTGCATGATCCGGGCAGGTGGTAGGCGATGTGGCCGTTGGTGTGGCCGCCGACGTCGATCACGAAGGCCTGCCGGTGGCCGATGGTGACGATGTCGCCCTGTCCGACGGTGCGGTCGATGCCCTCGATCTTGTCGGCGTCGCCCTTCGGAGCGGTGACGCGGCAGTTCGTGACGGCCTTGATAGCCGCGTTGCCGCCCGCGTGGTCGCGGTGCCAGTGGGTGTTCCAGATCTGCGTGATCTGCCAGCCCTTGCGGCCCGCCTGCCGCAGGTACTCGTCCGCGTCGGGGGTGTCGATGCAGACGGTTTCCTGGCTCTCCGGGTCGTGGAGCAGGTAGCCGTAGTTGTCGGACAGGCAGGGGAACTGGTGGATTTCAAGCATGTGGCCTCTCCTTGCGGGAGGTGATGTAGGCCTTCACGCGCACGGGGGGAAGGGCGGGGTGCAGCGACATACCTCGTCATTGCGAGCATAGCGAAGCGATCCGGCGGCGCGGGCCTGCCGTGGATTGCTTCGCTACGCTCGCAATGACGAAAGTTGGCGTTTCCCCCTCAGTGGTTATGTCGCGGCGTCTTCTCGGCGATGCGGCGATACTTCACCGCCATCTCCATCACCGCGCCCTCGGCCATCTGGCCGGTCTTCTCGCGGAAGAGTTCCTCCCATGGGGTATGGCTCTGCGGCACCGGGGGCGGCGTCTCGGTCTTGCGGCGGGCGATTTCGGCCTCGTCGACCAGCGCGTTGCAGGCGCCCGCGTTGATGTCGATGCGGATCGTGTCGCCGGTGCGCAGCCACGACAGCCCGCCGCCCGCCGCGCTTTCGGGTGAGCAGTTGAGGATCGAGGGGCTGTCCGACGTGCCCGACTGGCGCCCGTCGCCGAGCGTCGGCAGCCACTGCACGCCGCTGCGGATCAGCGCGTCGGGCGGCTGCATGTTGACGACTTCGGCCGAGCCCGGCCAGCCCATCGGCCCGGCCCCGCGCATGACGAGGATGCAGTCGGCGTCGATGTTCAGCGAAGGGTCGTTGATGCGGTGGTGGTAGTCCTCGCCGCCCTCGAACACGATCGCGCGACCCTCGAACACGCCCTCGGAGCCGGGGCGCGAGAGATAGCGGTTCTGGAACTCGGCGCTGATGACCGAGGTCTTCATGATGCCGAAGTCGAACAGGTTGCCCGAGAGGACGAGGAAGCCCGCCTTCTCGCGCAGCGGTTCGGCGAAGGGGCGGATGACCTCGCGGTCGCGCGCCTCGCGGCCTTCGAGGTTGTCGGCCAGCGTCTCGCCGGTGACGGTCAGGCAGTCCTGCGCCAGCACGCCCGCCTGTTGCAGCTCCCACATGACCGCAGGCACGCCGCCGGCGCGGTGGAAGCGTTCGCCAAGGAAGCGCCCGGCGGGCTGCATGTCGACGATCAGCGGCAGATCGTAGCCGTGCTCGGTCCAGTCCGACGCGTGAAGCTCGACACCCGCGTGGCGCGCCATCGCCATGACGTGCGGCTGCGCGTTGCTCGACCCGCCGATGGCGCTGACGACGCGGATGGCGTTGAGGAAGCTGTCGCGCGTGAGGATCTTCGAGGGGCGCAGGTCTTCGTAGGCCATCTCGACGATGCGGCGGCCGGTTTCATAGGCGTACTGTCCGCGCTCGCGGTAAGGCGCCGGGATGGCCGCGCAGCCGGGGAGCGAGAGGCCGAGCGCCTCGGCCACCGCGTTCATGGTGGAGGCGGTGCCCATGGTGTTGCAGTGCCCGGCGGACGGCGCGCTGTCGCAGGCGCGCTGGAGGAACTCCTCCTCGTCGATCTCGCCCGCCGCCAGCTTGCGGCGGCTGCGCCAGATCACCGTGCCCGATCCGACGAGGTCGCCCTCGTGCCAGCCGTCGAGCATCGGCCCGCCGGACAGGACGATGGCGGGAATATCGACGGTGGAAGCGGCCATGACCTGCGAGGGCGTGGTCTTGTCGCAACCGGTGGTCAGCACGACCGCGTCGATGGGGTAGCCGTAGAGGATCTCGACCAGCCCCATGTAGGCAAGGTTGCGGTCGAGCGCGGCAGTCGGGCGGCGGCAGTTCTCGAAGATCGGATGGACCGGAAACTCCATCGCGATCCCCCCCGCATCGCGGATCCCGTCCCGCACCCGCTTGGCGAGGTCGAGGTGGATGCGGTTGCAGGGGGAGAGGTCGCTGCCCGACTGGGCGATGCCGATGATCGGACGCCCCGATCGCAATTCCGCCGGGGTCACGCCGTAGTTCATGAAGCGCTCGAGGTAGAGCGCCACCATGTCCGACCTGGCCGGGTCCGAGAACCAGTCCTGCGAGCGGAAGCGGCGTGTCGACGGGGCGTCGGTCATCTTCAGTACCTTCTAGGTGTCGTTCAGTACGTCGTCAGGACACCGTCGATGCGGCGCGGCGCATTCCACGGATTTGCGTCGCGCAGGCCCTCGGGAAGCAGGGCCGACGGCATGTTCTGGTAGCAGACCGGGCGCAGGAAACGCTCGATCGCCATGGCGCCGACCGAGGTTGTACGCCCATCCGAAGTCGAGGGGAACGGCCCGCCGTGGACCATCGCATGGCACACTTCGACGCCGGTCGGCCAGCCGTTGACGAGGATGCGGCCGACCTTGCGCTCCAGCACCGGCAGCAGCTTCGCTGCCTCCGCTTCGTCCTCGGCGTCGAGGATCAGGGTGGCGGTCAGCTGGCCTTCCAGCGCGGCGATGACGTGGGTCGCCTCGGCCATGTCGGTGACGGTGATGACGAGCGAGGAGGAGCCGAAAACCTCGGCCCCGAGCGCCGGATCGGCAAGGAAATCCGCCGCGCTCGTCTTGAACAGCGCGCCCTGCGCCTGGTGCGGACCGGTGGGCTCGACGCCGCGCGCCAGCGTGGTGACGGCGGCGTGGCCCGCCAGCGCGTCGACGCCCTCGACATAGGCCGAATGGATGCCCGGCGTCAGCATGTCCTGCGCCGCGCTGCCGCCCATCGCGGCGGCGGCGGAGGCGAGGAAGGTGTCGAGATCAGGCCCGTCGATGGCGATGACGAGGCCCGGATTGGTGCAGAACTGGCCCGCGCCCATCGTGAGCGAACCGACGAAGGCTGCGCCCAGCGCCTCCGCGCGCGCCGCGAGGGCGGCGGGGAACAGGACGACGGGGTTGATCGAGCTCATCTCGGCATAGACCGGGATCGGCTCCGCGCGGCTGGCGGCGGTGCGCATCAGCGCCATGCCGCCCGGGCGCGATCCGGTGAAGCCGACCGCCTTGACGCGATGGTCGGCGACGAGCGCCGTGCCTGCCTCACGCGTGGCGGGGAGGTAGGAGAACACGCCTTCGGGCAGGTGGCACAGCGCTACCGCGCGCTGGATGGCGCGCGCGACCAGTTCGCCGGTGCCGGGGTGGGCGGAATGGCCCTTGACGATCACCGGGCAGCCCGCCGCGAAGGCCGAGGCGGTGTCTCCGCCCGCGACCGAGAAGGCGAGCGGGAAGTTGCTCGCGCCGAACACCACGACCGGGCCGAGCGCGACCTTGCGCACGCGCAGGTCCGGGCGCGGAGCGGGCGCGCGGTCGGGCAGGGCGCTGTCGAGCGTCAGGCCGGCCCAGCTACCCTCGCGCAGAACCTGCGCGAACAGGCGAAGCTGGCCGGTGGTGCGGCCGCGCTCGTTCTCGAGGCGGCCACGGGGCAGGCCGGTTTCGGCCATGCCGCGCTCGATCAGGGCGTCGCCGATACCCATGATTTCCTCGGCGATGGTTTCGAGGAAGACAGCGCGGGTTTCCGGCTCGGCTTCGGCGAAGGGGATGGAGGCGGCGTCGGCCAGCGCGCAGGCACGCTCCACTTCGTCGAGCCCGGCGGTGGTGAAGCGCGGCTCCAGCGCCTCTCCGGTGGCGGGGTTGATCGCTGCGTAACCCGCCTGCGTCTGCGCTTCTTCGCGGCCGATGAGGATGGCGCCGGTAATCATGTCGGTGTCCTTCTGGTCGTGGAAATGGTGATCGCCGTCAAAGCGCAAAAGGCAGCGCGGCGTACAATGCGCGCGCAGGATCGGATTTCGCCGAGATCGCAATGATCGCCCAAGAATCCGCTCCCGTTATCGTTGATAGCGCTATCAATTATCATACGTCGCACGTCAAGGGCCCGTCGCTCAATCTCGGGCAAACCGGGCGAAGATGGCGACCACGGCGAAGCAGATCAGCGGCAGGATCAGTGCGAACTGGAGGTCCAGAACCTCGCTCAGCAGCCCCATCGCGGGCGGGAACAGCGCGCCGCCGATGATGGCCATGATGATGAGCGAGGAGCCGAGCGCGGTGCCCTCGCCAAGATCGCGGATGCCGAGCGCGAAGATGGTCGGGAACATGATCGACATGAAGAAGCTGGTCAGCGCCAGCGTCGCCACGGCCGCGCTTCCCGGCAGCACCATGGATAGGGCGACGAGGACGACGTTGGCGATCCCGAACAGGCCCAGCAGGCGCGTCGGACGGATGCGGTGCATCAGCGCCGCGCCGACGAAACGCCCGGTCATGAACAGCAGCAGGCTGCCCGAGAGCAGGTAGGCGGCGGTCTTCTCGGGCGTTTCGGGCATGAGGTGCTTCACGAAATCGACGAAGTAGCTCCACACGCAGACTTGCGCGCCGACATAGAAGAACTGCGCGATCACCGCGCCCGCAAGCTGGCGGTTGCGCAGGATCGCGCCCAGCGAGCCGGTGCTGTCGTCCTGTCCGCGCGGGATGGTCGGCAGGCGCACCCTGGCGATGGCGATGGCGAGAACGACGACGAACAGCGCCAGCGCAAGATAGGGCTCCTGCACCATGGCCGCTTCGGACGCGCGGTAGGTCTGGAGCTGCGCCTCGGACATCACCGCGATGTCCTGCGCGCTGTGTTCGATGCCGGAGAAGATGAACAGACCGCCGATGGTGGGCGCCACAACCGCGCCGAGCCCGTTGAACGCCTGCGCCAGCGTCAGGCGCTGCGAGGCGCGCGACGGGTCGCCGAAACGGGCGATGAAGGGGTTGGCGGCAGTCTCCAGAAACGCTGCGCCCGATGCCAGCACGAACAGGGCGAACAGGAACGCCCAGTAGCGGTGGATTTCCGCCGCCGGATAGAACAGCACTGCCCCCGCCGCGTAGAGTGCCAGGCCCAGCAGCAGCCCGGCGCGATAACCGAAGCGGCGCAGCAGCAGTCCCGCCGGAATCGCCCAGAGGAAATAGGCGAGGTAGAACACGAACTGGATGAACCCGGCCTCCGCGCGGGACAGCGCCAGCGCCTTCTGGAATTGCCGGATCAGGATGTCGTTGAGGTTGTTCGCCAGCGCCCAGGTGAAGAACATGGCGGTGACGAGGACGAACCCGGCGCGAAAGCCCGGTGTGACGAATCGCCCGACGGTGTTACCGGTGTCATCCGTCCCGGTCGCAAGCTCTGTCGCCGCGGCAGGCGGCATGCTGATACCCATTCGCTTCCTCTCCCGTCCCGTGCGCATCCTGTCGTGGTGCGCTGCTCAAGACAACCGCGCCGAGATTTCGTCTTGCGCCGTTTCAGATATGACGCTAACTTTCACATATAGAAAGTGCTGTCAAATACGACAGTGATGCGGGAGCGCAGGGTGATGGAAGGCCGAATCGACGCGCACCAGCATTTCTGGCGCTACGACCCGCCGCAGTATGAATGGATCGAGCCGGGCTCGGTTCTGGCGCGGAACTACCTCCCGGATGATCTGCGCGGAGAGTTGGACGACGCCGGGATTGCGCGCAGCGTTGCGGTTCAGGCTCGCCAGTCCGAGGAGGAGACGCGCTGGCTGCTCGACCTTGCCAGGCGCGATGCCTCGATCGCGGGTGTCGTCGGCTGGACCGATCTGCGGGCGCCGGATGTCGAGGCGCGCATTGCGGCATGGGCGGGCGAGGCGCGGCTGGTCGGGTTCCGGCATGTGGTGCAGGACGAGCCCAATCCGGAATTTCTGCTCGATGCGGCGTTCCAGCGCGGCGTGCGTGCGGTGCTTGCGGCAGGGCTGGCCTACGACCTGCTCATCCGCGCGCCGCAGCTTGAGCATGTGCCTGCTTTTCTGGATGCCATCGGGCCGGGCTCCATCGTCATCGATCACGGTGCCAAGCCCGCCATTGCCGAGGCGGAGTGGGAGCCCTGGGCCGGTCGCATCGCCGCGATAGCCCGCGACTATCCGATCGATTGCAAGCTCTCCGGCCTTGTTACCGAGGCGGACCCGGCGGCGTGGCGAGAGGACGAGGTCATGCGCTACATGGCGCACCTCCTCGACTGCTTCGGGCCGGAGCGCCTGATCTACGGTTCGGACTGGCCGGTGTGCCTGCTCGCGGCGCCTTACGCGCGCGTCCATGCACTGGCCGAGACACTGCTTGCCCCGCTCGCTCCGGCCGAGCGCGAGGCCATCATGGGAGGCAACGCAAGGCGCGCTTACGCGCGGATTGCCGCGCCGGTAGAGGGAGAGAAAATCCAGTGAGCCTTGAAGACTTCGCCGTTTCCCGCCGCGAGCTTGTCGCGGGCGGGTCCACCATCGCGGCGCTCTCGCTGCTCGGCGCGCCCGGTGTCGAGGCGGCGACCGCGCAGGGCGTGCAGGGCGCTCCCGGCGACGACATGCTGTGGTATCGCCAGCCCGCGAAGGAATGGACCGAGGCGCTGCCGGTCGGCAACGGCCGCATCGGCGCGATGGTCTTCGGCGGCGTGGCCGAGGAACGGCTCCAGCTCAACGAGGATACGCTTTGGGGCGGCGGCCCCTACGATCCGGTCAATCCGCAGGCGAAGGCCGCACTGCCGGAAGTGCGCAAGCTGATCTTCGAGGGCCGCTACGACGAGGCGCAGGCGCTCGCCAAGGAAAAGGTCATGGCGAGGCCGCTGCGGCAGATGCCGTATCAGGGGCTGGGCGATCTCAAGCTGACGTTCCCCGGTCTCGGCGAGCCCGAAGCAGGCAGCTATCGCCGCGAACTCGACATCGACGCGGCGCGCCACACCACGCGCTTCCGCGCGGGCGGGGTGGACTATGAACGCACTGTCGTGGCGTCCCCGGCGGATCAGGTGATCGCCGTCCATCTCAAGGCGGGCAAGCGCGGCGCGGTCGCGGTCGATCTCGGGATGACCTCGCCGCAGAAGGCTTGGACGGTGAAGGCGCTCCCGGGCGACGAACTGCTGCTGGCCGGTACCAACAACGAAGGGTTCGGCATTGCGGGCGCTCTGAAGTTCCAGGGGCGCGTCAAGGTCATCGTCGGTGGCGGTAAGGTAGCGCTAGGTGCCGCTCAGGTATCGGTCAGTGGCGCGGATGAGGTGACGATCCTCATCGCCATGGCCACCAGCTACCGCAATTACGAGGACGTCAGCGGCGATCCCGAGGCGATCACGAAGGGCCAGATCGCGGCGGCTTCGCGCAAGCCCTTCCGCACTATTGCGGAGAAAACCGCGACCGATCACCGCGCGATCTACCGCCGGGTCTCCATCGATCTCGGCCGTACCGCCGAGGCGGACAAGCCGACTGACGAACGCATCCGCGGCTCGGAAAGCGCCACTGACCCGGCGCTGGCCTCGCTCTATTTCCGCTACGGGCGCTACCTGCTCATCACGTCGTCGCGGCCCGGTACGCAGCCAGCCAACCTTCAGGGTATCTGGAACGACAGCGTAAGCCCGCCGTGGGGCTCGAAATACACGGTCAATATCAATACCGAAATGAACTACTGGCCCGCCGAGCCGACCGCGATGCCGGAAATGGTCGAGCCGCTGATCGCCATGATCCGCGACATCGCCAAGACCGGCGCCCGCACAGCTAAGTCGATGTACGGCGCGCGCGGCTGGGTCTGCCATCACAACACCGACCTGTGGCGCGCGACGGCGCCGATCGACGGCGCGCAGTTCGGGCTCTGGCCGATGGGCGGCGCGTGGCTGAGCCTGCACTTGTGGGACCGCTACGATTATGGCCGCGATGCGAAGTATCTCGCCAGCGTCTACCCGATCCTCAAGGGCGCCTGCGAGTTCTTCCTCGATACGCTGGTCAAGGATCCCAAGACCGGCTGGATGGTGACGAACCCCTCGCTCTCGCCCGAGAACAACCATGGGCATGGCGATACCTCGCTGTGCGCGGGGCCGACGATGGACATGCAGATCCTGCGCGCGCTCTTCACCGCGACCGCCGCGGCTGCGGGGGTGCTCAAGACCGACGCCGCCTTCGTCACCGAGATCGAGGCGATGAAGGGCAAGCTGATCCCCAACCGCATCGGCGCGCAGGGTCAGCTCATGGAGTGGAAGGACGACTGGGACGCGGATGCCAAGGACATCCACCACCGCCACGTCTCGCATCTCTTCGGCCTGTTCCCCGATGCGCAGATCAACCCGGACGACACGCCCGAACTCGCGGCAGCGGTGAAGAAGTCGCTCGAAATCCGCGGCGACAAGGCGACCGGCTGGGCGACCGCATGGCGCATCAACCTCTGGGCGCGACTGCGTGACGGCGACCATGCGCACAGGATCCTGCGCTTCCTGCTGGGGCCGGAGCGGACGTATCCAAACATGTTCGACGCGCATCCGCCGTTCCAGATCGACGGCAACTTCGGCGGCACTTCGGGCGTGACCGAGATGCTCATGCAGAGCATCGGTACGAAGATTCATCTGCTGCCCGCCTTGCCCTCGGCCTGGCCCGATGGCTCGATCCGTGGCCTGCGTGCGCGAGGAGCCTGCATGGTCGATCTGTCGTGGAAGGGCGGCGCGCTGGCGCAGGCGCGGGTGGTCTCGGCCATCGGCGGCACGCACGAAATCCGCTGCGGCGACATCCGCCGCACCATCACGTTCCAGCCGGGCAAGGCGGTCGTACTGACCGGTCCCGATCTGCGCACGGCATAAAGGAGTATCCATGAGACTTGCCGGAAAAAGGGCGGTGGTGACAGCCGCCGCCGCCGGAATCGGCCGTGCCATCGCCGAGCGCTTCGTTGCTGAGGGCGCGAGCGTGCATGCGGTCGATCGCGATGCGGAAGGCCTCGCCACGCTCGAAGGTGTTGTGTCCCACGTTGCCGAGCTTACCGACCCGACCGCTGTCACAGCGCTGGCCGCCGCAACGGGCGAGTGCGATGTGCTGGTGAACTGTGCCGGCATCGTGTTCCCCGGCACGCTGCTGGATTGCACCGAGGAACAGTGGTCCGCCTCGCTGGACCTCAACGCGACCGCCATGTTCCGGCTTATCAAGGCCTACCTTCCGGCGATGGTGGAGCGGCGCGGAGGCTCCATCGTGAACGTATCCTCGGTCGCGTCGTCGATCATCGGCGTGCGCAACCGTTTCGCCTATGGTGCGAGCAAGGCGGCGGTGATCGGCCTGACCAAGTCGGTCGCCGCGGACTTCGTGCAGGATGGTGTGCGTTGCAACGCTATCTGCCCCGGCACCGTGGAGAGCCCTTCGCTGCGTGCGCGCATGCAGGCGCAGGCGGACGTGACCGGTGAGAGCTTCGAGGCCACGCGGGCTGCGTTCTCGGGCCGCCAGCCGGTCGGTCGGCTCGGCCAACCGGACGAGATCGCGGCGCTCGCGCTCTATCTTGCATCGGACGAAAGCGCCTTCATGACGGGGACCACAGCCGTGATCGACGGGGGATGGACGGTCGAATGACACGCATAACGGCACTGCGAACGGCAGATATCCGCTTCCCCACCAGCCAGGCGCTGGACGGCTCGGATGCGATGAACCCCGACCCCGATTACTCGGCGGCCTACGTCATCCTCGATACGGATGACGGGCTGGAGGGGCATGGCCTCACTTTCACCATCGGGCGCGGGAACGAGATCTGCGTCGCCGCGATCGAGGCGTTGAGGCCGCTCGTAGTAGGTCTCGAGCTCGATTGGGTGCGCGAGAATCCGGGCCGTTTCTGGCGGCACGTCACCGGCGACAGCCAGTTGCGCTGGATCGGCCCGGACAAGGGTGCGATGCACCTCGCGACCGGGGCTGTCGTCAACGCGGTGTGGGACTGGTGGGCCAAGGTCGAGGGCAAGCCGGTGTGGCAACTCGTCGGCGAGATGAGCCCCGAGGAGATCGTGCGCTGCATCGATTTCCGCTACATTACCGACTGCATCACGCCGGAGGAGGCGCTGGACCTGCTGACTGCCCGTGCGGACGGCAAGGCCGGGCGCGTCGAGCGGCTGAAAGCTGCGGGCTACCCCTGCTACACGACGTCTGCGGGGTGGCTCGGCTATTCCGACGAAAAGCTGCGTCGCCTTGCCACCGAGGCGGTCGAGGCGGGGTTCCGCCACGTCAAGCTCAAGGTAGGGCGCGATCTGGAGGACGATATCCGCCGCCTGCGTATTGCGCGCGAAGCGGTCGGGCCGGACTGCAAGCTGATGATCGACGCCAACCAGATCTGGGAGACCGGGCAGGCGATCGAATGGGTCAAGGCACTGGCCTTCGCCGAGCCGTGGTTCATCGAGGAGCCGACCAGCCCCGACGACGTCGAGGCGCATCGCACCATCCGCGAGGCAGTCCACCCGATCCGCGTGGCGACCGGCGAGATGTGCCAGAACCGTGTCCTCTTCAAGCAGTTCATCATGCGCGGCGCCATCGACGTGGTACAGATCGACAGTTGCCGCATCGGCGGCGTGAATGAGATTCTCGCGGTGCTGCTGATGGCCGCCAAGCACGGCCTCCCGGTCTGTCCGCACGCGGGCGGCGTAGGCCTGTGCGAGTACGTGCAGCACTTGTCGATGATCGACTACCTGTGCTTCTCGGGCACGATGGAGGACCGCGTGATCGAATACGTCGATCATCTGCACGAGCACTTCATCGACCCCTGCGTGATCCGTGACGCGGCCTACATGCCGCCGACGCGCCCCGGCTTCTCGATCGAGATGAAGCCGCAATCCATAGCTGACTATCGGGTGGACTGATGGACCTGGAACTTCAAGGCAAGGTCGTCGTCGTGACCGGCGGCGGTGCGGGGATCGGCGGCGCCATTTCGCTCGGGTTGGCGCGAGAGGGGGCCATTCCGGCAATCCTTGGGCGCAGTCCCTTGAAAGCCGATTTCGAGGCTGAAATCCGGACCCTCCAGCCAGCGACGATCTTCGTGAAGGTGGATGTCACCGATGACACCGCCTGCGGAGCCGCGGTGGCGTCGATCGTGGCAGACGCTGGCGGCATCCATGGCCTCGTCAACAATGCGGGCACCAACGATGGCGTCGATCTGGAGGCGGGGACGGAGGCCTTCATGGCCTCGGTCCAGTCCAATCTTGCGCACTACTACGGCATGGCGCACCACTGCCTGCCGCATTTGCGCGCCAGCAGCGGCGCTATCGTCAACATCTCGTCCAAGACTGCGGTGACAGGTCAGGGCAACACCAGCGGTTATGTGGCCTCGAAGGCAGCGCAACTGGGACTGACGCGCGAGTGGGCTGCAGCGCTGCTCAATGACGGCGTGCGCGTCAACGCGGTGCTCCCGGCGGAAGTGATGACGCCGCTGTATGCCCGATGGATCGAGAGTTTCGATGATCCGCAGGCAAGGCTGGAGGAAATCACGCGGCGGATTCCGCTTGGCCGCCGGATGACCACGGATCGCGAGATCGCCGATACCGTGTTGTTCCTGCTCTCGGTGCGGTCGAGCCACACCACCGGGCAATGGGTGTTCCCCGATGGCGGCTATACGCATCTCGATCGGATGCTCGCCTGACGTCAGCATAACGGTTGGATGGTTTCACATGCGAAAATAAGAAGCCTGTCTCGGAAATCCGAGGCAGGCTTTTTGCTGGATATCTTCGAATTCTTGGACCATCGCTATCGAACGAAATTCCATATGCAAAAATAAATTGCACATATGGCATATAGGTCGATATATCGACGAAGACAGCCGGACGGGCGAACGCCTTCGATTCGGTGCGATGTGCGAGGGGTGAAGGCGTGCCGGAAATGGCGAGGATCAGTTGCGTCGAGCCGGGCAGGCTTGTGCTCGATGCCTGCGCGATGCCGGTCCCCGCGCCGGGTGAGGCGTTGGTGCGTATCCGCCGCGTGGGCATCTGCGGCACCGATTATCACATCGTTCGCGGCACGCAGCCCTATCTCTCCTACCCGCGCGTGCCGGGGCATGAACTGGCGGGGGAAATCGTCACCGCGGGTAGCGACGGCGTCTGGAAGGCCGGCGATCGCGTCTGCATCATGCCCTACCATTCCTGCGGCACATGCGTGGCCTGCCGGAAGGGCAGGTCCAACTGCTGCACCCGCATCAGCGTGCTCGGCGTCCACAAGGACGGCGGGCTGACCGAATACCTCGCGGTGGACGAGCGCTACCTGATCGCCGCCGATGGCCTCTCGCTCGACGAGATCGCCATGGTCGAATTTCTCTCGATCGGTCGCCATGCAGTCGGCCGTGCCGATCTGCAGGCGGACGAACGTGTCCTCGTCGTCGGCGCCGGGCCGATCGGCATGGCGGTCGCCTTCTTTGCAGCGCGCGCTGGAGCCGAAGTCACCGTGCTGGATGGCAACGCGGCCCGTGTAGCGCTCTGCGTGGACCGCCTCGGTGCGCGGCATGGGGTGGCGCTGGGGGCAGATACCGCGGGTGAACTGTCGGTCCTGACCGACGGCGAGTTCTACGACTGCGTGTTCGACGCCACCGGCAATGCCAAGGCCATCGAGGCCGGGTTCGCCTACGTGGCTCACGGCGGGCGCTATGTGCTGGTTTCGATCGTCACCGCCGACATCGCGTTCAGCGACCCCGAATTCCACAAGCGCGAAATGACCCTGCTCGGCAGCCGCAACGCCACGCATGAGGACTTCGCGCAAGTCATCGAGGTGCTCCGTGCGGGCGAGTTCCCGCTCGATGCGGTCGTCAGCCACACGCTGCCTTTCGCCGATGTGCCCGAAACAATCGGGCGGCTGATGGAGCCGGGCGCGGGCGTCATCAAGGCGCTGGTGGTTCTGTGAAGGAGAATATCACGTGAAGTTGCTCAGGTTCGGCGAAGCGGGCCACGAACGCCCCGGTATCCTCGATCCCGAGGGCCGCGTGCGTGACCTGTCCGGTATCGTTGACGACATCGCCGGGGACGTACTGACGAGCGAAGGTCTCGCCAGACTGCGCGAGCTCGATCTGTCGGAACTGCCGGTTGTCGAGGAGGGCGTCCGTCTTGGTGCCTGCGTGGGTCGGATCGGCAAGTTCGTGTGCATCGGCCTCAACTACATCGATCATGCGCGCGAGAGTGGCATGGAGCCGCCGGCCGAGCCCGTCGTCTTCAACAAGTGGACCAGCGCCATCGTCGGCCCGAACGACGACATCGTACAGCCGCGCGGTTCGGACCGGCTCGACTGGGAAGTCGAACTCGGCGTCGTGATCGGCAAGGCAGGCGCCTACATCGATGAGGCGGACGCGCTCGATCATGTGGCGGGGTACTGCGTCGTCCACGACGTCAGCGAGCGCAGCTTCCAGTTCGATCGCGGCGGCACCTGGGACAAAGGCAAGGGCTGCGACACCTTCGGGCCCACCGGCCCCTGGCTGGTGACCGCGGACGAGGTCCCCGATATCGGCAGCGCCCGCATCTGGCTGGAAGTGGACGGCGAGCGCCATCAGGACGGCACCACCGCCGACATGATCTTCACGGTGCCGCAGATCATCGCGCACGTGTCGCAGTTCATGAGCCTGCATCCGGGCGACGTGATTTCGACCGGCACACCCGCCGGGGTCGGCCTCGGCCTCAAGCCGCCACGCTACCTCCGGCCGGGCAACGAAGTCCGCCTCGGTATCGAAGGGCTCGGCGAACAGCGTCAGCGCGTGGTGGCGCCGAAGTAAGAATTCAACGTGATGTGATTGGAGAAGGCCGGCCACCGCGAAGACCGGGGGCGGCAACTGGAGAGGAAGAGCACATGAGGTATCTGCACCGGACCGTATCGTTGACCGCACTCCTTGTCGCGGGAACGGGGCTTCCCGCTTTCGCACAGGATGCCGCGCAACCGGAGCGCATTTCCGCGCCTGCGAATGATAGCGCTACCGAACAAGAGATCATCGTTACCGGCATCCGCCGCAGCCTTGAGGACGCGGCCAACATCAAGCGCGCCGCGCCCAATCTGGTCGAGGCGATCTCGGCCGAGGACATCGGCAAGTTTCCGGACCGCAACCTCGCGGAATCTCTGCAGCGCGTGACCGGCGTGCAGATCACCCGCAACAAGGGTGAGGGCAGCGGTGTCAGTGTGCGCGGCCTTTCGGAGAACTTCACGCGCACGCTCTATAACGGCCGTGTCCTGACCTCGCCCAGCGGTACGCGCGGGTTCTCGTTCACCTCGATGCCGACCGACTTCGTCAGCACGGTCGAGGTCAGCAAGACGCCGACCGCCGACATGATCGACGGCGGACTTTCGGCGACGGTAAACGTCAAGATCAACCGCCCGGCCGATGTGGGCAAGAACATCGTCACGGTCGTCGCGGAGGGCCTTTACGAGACCAACCCGAAGAAGGTGACGCCGCACGTTTCGGCCTTCATCAACCGCGTGTTCGGCGACGGCAGCTTCGGCGTGAACCTTGGCGTGAACTACGAGAAGCGCAAGGTCATCCAGGCGGGCTTCACCGGCTACGGCATCGAGCAGCGCCGCGAGAATGCGTCGGGCGGGCAGGATTACAATCAGGACGGCGTGAAGTCCGCGACTGCCTACGGGTTCGACCATGCGACCACGTTCGTGTCGGACGAGGGCGACTTCGAGCGCAAGGCGGTTGTCGGTGGGCTCCAGTGGAAGCCTGCGGACAACGTGAACCTTTACGCTGACGGTCTCGCCACCTGGTTCACCGACGGGTTCAACCGCTTCGAGCACCAGTTGCGCTGGACCAACATCGGCGGCCCGACCGGTGCGGTGCGCGGCAGCACCGTCGGCCAGAACAACCTTCTCACGTTCCTCGATGCGGATGGCGTGGATCACCAATCCAACAACCTCGACTGGGTGACGAAGGATCGCACGCTCAACTTCGCGCTGGGCGGCGATGCGACGTTCGACAAGCTGACTGTCTCGGGCGAGGTCAACTGGGGCCGTTCGGTGCGCAACGTATCGGACCGCAACTCCTTCGCGCCGATCTCCCGCGCTTCCGCGTCCTACGACATCGGCGATGATCTCGGTGCGGTTCCGGACATCAACTACACGCGCGGATACGACCCGCTGGATCCGAGCACGTTCTATTTCCGCAGCTTCTCCGCCATTCGCGGGCAGAAGACGACTGAGACCAACAAGAGCGGTCGCCTCGACCTCAAGTACGATTTCGACGATAGCTTCATCCGCTCGGTCAAGGGCGGCGGCTACTACGGCGAGGACGAGATCGCGTTCGGCGCTCGCCCACGGTATTTCGTGAGCCCGCAGGTGCTGTCCGAGATCTACGGCACGCCGTATCTGGCCGGGGTCGAGGGCGGCGCGATTTCGGCGGCCAATCTGCTGAAGGTGGTCGACTACTCCCGCTTCATCGGTGAGGGGCTCGGCGTCTTCCTCGTGCCCGATTACTCGAAGCTGTTCGAGAACGTCAGCCTCGAGGACGTGCTGGCCAGGGGCACGCTGACGATCGACAGGACCAACCAGTTCACGGTGAGCGAGAAGGTGCTGGCTGGATATGCGCGCGTCGATTTCGCGACGGCGGACGACCGCCTCGCAGGCAACATCGGCCTGCGCTACGTGCGGACGCGGGTGGGTTCGGACGGCTTCGGCGCGGACATCGCCAATGCCGAACTCCAGAACGACAGCATAACGCTGATCGTGCCCGACAGCGGGCCGATCTCCTTCAAGAACCGCTATTCGAACTGGCTGCCCAGCTTCAACATGCGCTTCAATGCGACCGAGAACCTGATCGTGCGTATGGGCCTTGCCCGGGCGATGACGCGGCCGGACCTCAACCGCCTGTCACCGTCGGTCGCCATCAACGCCAACGTGCGCACGATCACCACGCAGAATCCGTTCCTCAAGCCCTACCTTGCGGATCAGGCGGATCTCTCGCTGGAATACTACTTCGGTCGGACCGGGCTCCTTTCGGCGGCCGTGTTCTACAAGGACGTGAAGAACTTCATCGTCGACACCACCTCCGTAGAGACACGGACCATCAGGTCGACGCTGACGGGCACCGTGACCATGGACTTCCGCACCTTCCGCCCGGACAATGGAGCGGGCGGCAAGATCAAGGGGCTGGAACTCAACGCGCAGGTGCCGCTCGACATGCTGCCCTCCCCGTTCGACGGCTTCGGCGTGACCTCCAACCTGACATTGCTCGACGTCAGCAATGTCGAGACCGTGGCGGGTGGACCGAAGGTGCCGATCCCCGGCGTCTCGAAGCGTTCGTACAACCTTGGCGCATACTACGAGAAGGCGGGCTTCGGCATCCGTGCGAACTATTCGTATCGCAGCGCGGCGATCAACAACGTCTCGGGCACTTTCGGCGACGGCGATCGCCAGAAGCCTTACGGCCAGCTCGACATCTCGGCCAACTACGACGTGACGCAGTTCCTGTCGCTGACCTTCAACGCCAGCAACGTGACGGGTGCGACCCTCAAGCGCGAGACGCTGCAGGGCGTGCTGCTCAGCGAATACGACTTCGGCCGCCGCTTCACCGCAGGCGCGCGCGTCAAGTTCTGACCGGCTACTCCCCCTGTCGGCCGCAGCATATCCCCGCTGCGGCCGATCCTTTTACGCTGCACCATGTTGCGCAGGCATCGGCGCTCGATTATCCGGGTTGGAATGGCCAGCACAGAAGAAGACGGTGACGAGGGCACCTCGGGCGGCAAGCGATCCTACTCCGCGCCCGCGCTGGAGAAGGGCATCCAGATACTGGAGCTGTTCGCCGCCGAACCGCGCGGGCTGACGATCAGCGAGATCGCGCAGAAGCTCTCGCGCTCGATCAGCGAGGTGTTCCGCATCATCATCGTGATGGAACGCCTTGGCTGGCTGGCGAAGGATCCCGTCAATGACCGCTACAGTGTGACTTACCGTGTGCTCGACGTGGCGTTCCGCGCCACGCCTGCGCAGACCCTGAGCAATGTCGCGGCGCCGATCATGTATGAGCTATCGAGCGCGACCAACCAGTCCTGTCACCTCGTCGTGGAGACAGGTGGGCGCGCCACAGTGATCCACCGGCAGGAGAACATGGGCGCGGTGGGCTTCAGCATCCGCCTCGGCACCGTAGTCGATCTGGTGACGAGTTGTTCGGGCCATGTCCTGCTCGCCTTCGCGGCGGATGACCGGCGTGCGCGGGTGCTTTCTGCTCTCGCAGTGGGCGACGAGGCGCGGGCACGGCTGGAGCGGCGGCTCGATGCGGTGCGGTTGCAGGGCTACGAGATGCAGCCCAGCGCGCGCACGGCTGGCGTCACCGACATCAGCTTCCCGGTGTTCGGCTTCGATGGCCATGTATGCGCGGCGCTGACGATCCCGTTCCTCGTCACCATCGACGGTTCGCAACGGACCAGCCTTGAGGAAACCCGCGAAATGCTTGGCCGTGCGGCGCAGGACATCTCGCACGGCCTCGGCTGGTCGGTCGCCGGATAGCCCTTACGGGATCAGCAGCGGGCGCATCTCGGGAACCGCCTGGGACAGTTCGTCGGTGACGATCGAGGCGAATACGTTAGCGCCTTCGGTGCCGAGGTGCGTGTAGTCGAACGAGAGCTTGGGGATCGCCATCGGCTGTACCTGAACTTCGGTGCCGGCCGGCGTGGCCGGGGCAGGAACGGCGGCCGCAGTGCCCTTGGGCACTTGGGCGAAGCGATTGGCGTAATCGCTGCCCAGCGCCTCGACCAGTCGCACGCTGTCACGGTTGAGGTCGAGCAGCGGCACCTTCATTTCCGCCGCCACGGCGCGCGTCGCCTCGGCCCAGGGCGCAAGGTCATTGTCCAGCTTGCCGTCCTTGAAGATTCGACGGGTCAGCGGCGTGACGAGCACCGGAATCGCCCCGGCTGCACGGGCCTCCCGAACGTAGCTGCGCAGGTTCTCGGGATAGCCGGTCTTGAGATCGGTGGAGCGGCCGGGCTTGCCCGGCTGGTCGTTATGACCGAACTGGATCAGCACCCAGGTCTTCTGGTAGCCCTTGGCCCGCATTTCCGACAGTGCCACGTCCCAGGAGCCTTCCCAGCGATAGTTCCCGGAACTGCGCCCGCCCCGGGCAAGGTTCAGGCAGGCCGCAAATGAAGTGACGTGATAGGCGCAAAAGCTCGGTCCCCAGCCTCCCACCACCGCAGTCGTCGAATCGCCGACGAGAATGATCTTCGACGGCTTGATCGGCACCACCGCCGGTGATCCCGGGGGAGGCGCCATCTGGGCATGAGCGGGAACGGCAAGCAGCATTGCTGCAGTAGCGAATATAGCGGATTTCATGGACTTTCCCTCCCGAACCGGCCGTCCTACCTGAATGACTGGCAGCCTTTTTCGCGGTCGCAAGATAGCGCTAACTTTTCGCTTGTCCAGTTTTGTCGATTGGGGTACGTCAGACATAGTCCAGACAAATACTGGCTTGAGGAGGGGTAGGGTATGAACAAAGGCAATCGGCCCGGCTGACGCGTGGGCGAAGTACTCCGGAAGACATCTGCGATGGGGATCTCCGGAAATTCAATAAACTCTGTCAATCGTCGGATTTTCGGGGCGCGCTTTTGTGCGAGTGATAAGCGCGTTTTCCGAACTTATACGTCGAATTGACACCGGTATCATAAATTCATTCGTCGAGGCTAAGGCTTCGCCGGGGACCAATTGCGCGCGGATACGTGGCGCATCGAGGACGGCTGCGCGTCGCGGGGTGGCGTTGGCCAACAGGGAGAGAACAACGATGTCGAAGACCTTTACCGCACCGAACATGCGCCTTGCGCTGAACGGCGCAGCTTCATTGATCGCGGTCGCCACGGCGGCTTTCGCGGTGCCAGCGCTGGCGCAGGATGCCGGAGAGGCCGTGCCGCCCGCCGGTGAGCCCAGCGCTCAGGAGATCATCGTCACCGGTTTCAGGGCCAGCCTCGAGAACGCGATCAACACCAAGCGCAACGCCACCGTCATCGTCGATGCCATCAATGCCGAAGACATTGCCGACTTCCCTGACGCCAACCTTGCGGAATCGCTTCAGCGCATGACCGGCGTCTCGATCGACCGTGACAATGGCGAGGGGCGCACGATCACCGTGCGCGGTCTTGGCGGTGACTTCAACATCACCCGCCTCAACGGACTGATGGCGCTTTCCACCTCGGGCTCAAACGATTCCGGCACCAGCCCGAACCGCAGCCGCTCGTTCGACTACAACACCTTCGCGTCGGAGCTGTTCAACTCGCTCAAGGTCCAGAAGACCGCCTCGGCGGCGACGGACGAAGGCGCGCTCGGCGCCAACATCGACCTCCAGACCGCGCGTCCGTTCGACTTCAAGGAAGACCGCTTCGCGATCTCAACCGAGGGCAGTTACCAGAAGAACTCGAAGGCCTGGAGCCCGCGCATCGCGGGCCTCGTCTCCAAGAAGTTCATGGACGGCGACATGGGCTTCCTCGTCTCGTTCGCCTACAACAAGACGCGCAATGAACTGGATTCCTACCAGCGCTCCGCCGGTTCTTCGGACTACCTCTACCGCGGTTCCGACTTCGCGGGGAACGAGAACCCGCAGCGCGGCGGCTTCTCCGCGCCGGTGGGGACGAACCTCGGCAGCGGCGTCACCAATCCCTCGGCGATCGACGTGCTGACCGGGTCCGATCCGGTCGCTTACGCCAAGCTCTATCCCGGCGCACCCTACAACACGCCAGGCCGCTTCGACGATTCCACGGTGCGTATCCCCGCGCTTCCCTCGATCCAGCAGCAGGACGTGAAGAACCAGCGTCTCGGCATCACTGCCGCCTATCAGTGGCAGATCTCGAACCGCACGCGGCTCAACGTGGACGGGCTGTACTCGCGGTTCAAGAACAGCAGCACCAAGTATCAGGTCGGCACCGTCGGCCTCAACCGTAACAACACCAATGCGGCCTACAACACGGCGGGCAACAACCTGACGCCCACCGCAGCGCGCAACCTCTATCCGGGCCTCTGCACGTCGCGCGCCTCGTCCGACATCACCTATGGGCAGGATTGCGGCGAGAGCACTTACGGCACGACGCCTGCATTCGGCACCGCGCTTGACGCCAATGGCAACACCGTGGCGTCGCAACTCGGCACCAACATCTTCAGCGTCAATCCGTACAATCTCGACCCGTATGACTACTACAACAACCCGAACTCGGTCGGGTACATCCCGTCGAACAACCGCCTCGCCTATCGCGGCGAACTGATCGGTCGTCCCGGCGTCGACGTGCTGGACGCCAATGTCGAGAACGGCACCGCCAACTACCTCAAGTTGCGCAATGTGGACTGGCGCTCCGCCGCTGACCGGCAGGACTACACCACCGAGTTCTACCAGTGGTCCGCCAACATCGACCACGAGTTCACCGACACGCTGCGCGCCAACTTCACATACGGCCAGTCGAAGTCGACGAACGATTCACAGGGCCTGCTGGTCGAATTCAACCGCATGAATGCGCCCGAGACGTTCACGTATGACGAACGCGACGGTGGCTCAATGCCGGTGTTCGATGCGGGCTTCGACTTGTCCGACCCCAACAACTGGACTACGGTCAAAGGCTTCTCCGCGATCCGCAACTACAAGCGCACCGTCGAAAACTCCCAGAAGTCGGCGAAGGCAGACTTCCGCTGGGATCTCGATCCGCAGTTCGCGATCTCGTTCGGCGGCACCTGGCGCAAGTTCGGCTTCTACACCACGCAGTACGAGCGCCCGGTAGATACCCTCAACCCGACGCTGCTGGAGGCTGGGACCAACGCCGCCGCAGTCGGCAAGGTCGTGAACTTCGGGCAGGGCCTCGACGTGCCGGAGGGCACCGCGAACCAGTTCTATGTGCCCGACATCGAGAAGTTCAACGACCTGTTCGACTTCACCTGCAACTGCATCAACAAGTGGGGCGACTGGCGCATCTGGAACACGCGCAACAACACCGCGACGTTCGGGGTGAACGAGAAGGAATACGCGTTCTACCTCCAGGGCGACTGGGATGTGACGCTGTTCGACCGCCCGTTCCGGGGCAATGTCGGCACGCGCGTGGCGGTGACGGACCTGATCTCGACCGGACGCACGACGGCAGGCCGCAGCATCTCGGGCACCAACAAGTACACCGACTGGCTGCCTTCGGTTAACCTGATCTACGAGCCGATCGACGACGTGGTGATCCGACTTGCGGCGGCCAAGGTGATGGCGCGCCCGCTGCTGGGCAACCTGTCCCCCACCGTCAGCAGCATCTCGATCCCGAACACCGGCGACACCACCGGCGGCACGCTGACGGTCGGCAACCCGAGGCTGAAGCCGTTCTATTCGACCAACCTCGACTTCAGCGCCGAATGGTACTTCGCCAAGGGCGGCCTGCTGTCGGTGGCGCTGTTCAATAAGAAGATCAAGTCGTTCCCGCAGACGATCCTGTTCTCAGGCCCGTTGTCGCAGTTCCTTGACGCGCAGGCGCTGGCGGAGCTGCGCCAGCAGTTCACCAACGCCAATCAGCTCGCCTATATCGACAACGACTACGAAGTCACGGCGCGCCAGTTCCGCGATGCGCCGGGCGGCTACATCCGTGGCTTCGAGATCAGCTTCCAGCAGAACTTCGACTTCCTGCCCGGCTTCCTCAGCCATTTCGGCGGGATCATCAACTACACCCACATCGACAGCAAGCTGACCTACATCCTCGACCCCGGAACCGCGACCAAGCCGCAGACGCTGGGCAAGGCGCCCTTCCTCGGCGTTTCGCCGGATGCCCTCAACGCCACGCTTTTTTACGAGACCGAGCGGTTCCGTGCCCGCGTATCGATGGCGAAGCGCAAGGGGTACAGCACCACCTATCCGCTCTCGGCGGGTGACTGCGCGCCGGGCCTGACCAACTCGCCGGCCGATCCGTCGGTGGCGGGAACGATCTGCAACAGCCCGCTCATCAACGACTTCGCGTTCAGCAAGGGCACGACCAACATCGACGCATCGATCAGCTACAAACTGACCGACTTCGCGACGGTAACACTGGAAGGCCTGAACCTGACCAACCAGACCGCGAACAACTACGCTTACCAGGATTCCCCGGTCGTCACGAACTACAGCAGCTCCGGCCCAGTCTACCGCGTCGGCCTGCGCGCGCAGTTCTGAGTTAGCAGTCTCCTCCCTGCGTGCCGCCGCACCCCTCGCGGCGGCACGCCCTTCTGCGGGAGACGAAAATGATCAGCCGAGCGACACGAGATGCGGCGTCGAAAGATCGGGAGAAGACAGTAGAGCGTCGAACTGCCGGGCTACTTCGGAGATGGCGCTTACCAGGACGTTCTGGGTATTCGGATCCACGTCAACAACGATGACGAAGGGATGAGATGGCGCGGCGCGGACCTGGCCCGTAGCAGGGGCGGCGACTTCGGCGTCATCCGTGATGAGCAGGTAACCGCGCCCGGAGACCGTCTTTATGCGCCAGCGTTCCGGCCCCAATGCGCGCCGCAGCAGGCTGAGTTGCACTTTGAGATTGCTTTCGATGATGGTCACGGTGGGCCAAACACGGCGCAGCAGTTCCTCCTTCGAGACGATCTGACCGGCGGCTTCGATCAGCACCATCAGGAGATCGAATGCCCGGCCGCCCAGATCTACCCGACCGCCATCGATGGCGACGGTACGCGCGCGTGGATGGACTTCGAGCGCGCCGAGACGGATGGATCCGCTGTTCGATCGGGCATTACCCGTCAGGGTGTTCGCTGGCAGGCCGGCATCGATAGCGGCATCGTTTGCGGCAGTCCTCTGATCTGGAACCGCGGATTGAGCCGGGCTTCGGATGTTACGGAAAGTCAGGCCGGTCGAGAGTTCCAGGGCGGCGCCTGCCGGCTGAGCCTGCACAACCTTCATATCGTTCAAGCTGCCCATGCGTTCTTCCCCATGCGCGTTGCACAAAGGGGAAGACGCGGCCGCTCCGGAAATCTACATGTGTTTCGGAAAATTAATTAGGTGCTGGACTTAATCATGCGGTGCAGCGGGGCATCAGCGCTTGCGTATGATCTCCAGTTCACCGCCTGCCGCCGGGATCACGCGGACCGGATAGATGGCGCCCAGCGTCTGGATGAAGCGGTCCGTGTCTCCGGTCGGAAATGCACCGCTGATCCGCAGGTCGGCCACCCATGGATCCCTTACCAGCAGCTTTTGCGGAGTGTAGCGGTTCAATTCGGCCACGACCTTGCCAAGCGGATCGCCGTCGAACTGGAGGAAACCCTCCCGCCAGCCGAGGCCGGAACCAAGATCGGCATTGTGAATGTGGTCATCATCTCCGAGGTGCGCGATCAGTTCCTGCCCCGGAGACAGATGCTCGAACACGGCATCGGGCTGGGCGGGGTCGCTGCCTTTGCTGACCGCAACCGCACCCTCGACGAGAACGACTCTCGTCTCCTCCGGCGACACGCGCACATTGAAGCTGGTGCCGAGCACGGAAACGATCCGTTCTCCCGCTGCGACCCGGAAGGGGCGGGTGGCGTCGTGCCTGACAGCGAAGAACGCCTGTCCTCGCACAAGGCGTATCAGCCGCTTGTCCGGCAGATAGGCGATGTCGATGGCGGTATCCGTATCCAGCGTCACCCGGCTGCCGTCGCTGAGGCCGATGGTCCTGCGCTGTCCGACAGCCGTGGTGTAGTCCGGCAGCCCGAAACTGTAGAGGTCCGCGCGTTCGGCCCGCGCGACGTAGGGCACCGGCTCGCGACCGTCGAAGGTGCCCATGTGCCACAGCAATGCGGTCGAGGCGATCACGGCCAAGGATGCGGCGGCGTACCTGAACCACGGTGCGGATAAT
The DNA here is from genome assembly GCF_021227995.1 of Novosphingobium kaempferiae. Lineage (NCBI taxonomy): Bacteria > Pseudomonadati > Pseudomonadota > Alphaproteobacteria > Sphingomonadales > Sphingomonadaceae > Novosphingobium > Novosphingobium kaempferiae. The sequence continues at coordinate 2,269,545 of NZ_CP089301.1, read as the reverse complement.
CCGCGGGGGCGGAACGAGAGCGCCTCCCGGCGCATCGCTTCCAGTTCCCCGTCCATATCGGCCTCATCGAAGCTGTCCCAGACATCGAGCGCGTCATCCCAGGCCGCGCGGTTTTCCTCGCTTGCGGTCAGCCATCGGTGAAAGAGGGGGCTGTCTTCATCGTCTTCGACGCGGTCCAGCCTCTCCAGCCAGAACGCCGCCGCCTTGGTCGGGCCGAGCTTTTCCAGGGCTTCGAGCGTGGGAAGGTCGGCGCTCATGCATCGTCCTCCTGCGCCTGAGTCAGCGTGTCGATGGCGCGGAGCATGTGCTTCTGGACGGCGCTCACCGAGATGCCGAAGCGCTTCGCAATCTCGGCGTAGCGCATACCTTCCATGCGGCAGAGGATGAATATGGAGCGGGTCCGCTCGGGCATGGTGCTCAGCACGGTGGTTGCCCTTTCGAGCTTTTCCCGGGCGAGCAGGGTGCGCAGGGCGTCGCTGTCGTCGGGGGCATCGTGTTCGGGAAGCAGGCTGACGTGAGCATCCACATGGCGCACGCTGCGTCGGCGACGGCGGTCGAAAAGCACGCTCCGTGCCGTTCGGTAGAGGTAGCCCTCGAAATGGGCGACCGCTTCCCGATCCTCGCGGTTGGCGATGCGGACGAAGCATTCCTGCGCGAGGTCTTCCGCCTCGCACGGATCGCCGACACGGCGGCGAAACCAGGCGACCAGCGAAGCGCGGGCACGACGGAACTGATGCTCGAGAGCATCCGCCTGTCCCGAATCTGCGCCTGGATCGGCCATGCGGCCAGCGTGATCCACATTTCGAGCGAATTCCAGCGTTTGCTGAAGCCAGGGAGCCGCTGCCATGGCCTTACCGAAGGGGATTACGCACGCGGGCGCAGAATCTGCATCCGGCGGAGGGTAAAATGAGGTGAATCCATAGTTTCTGCGGGATTGGGGGGCTGTGAAGGCAGGTCCGGAGCGGAAATTTGCAGCCGGCAGCAGCCGATTTGCAAGGATTTACGGGCGGGCCCGAGGGGGGGCGGCCTAGCTTTCGTCGGTCGATCGAAGCCCGGTGTTACGGGCTGGTCAACCAGAAGTGAACGCCCGCGAACAGCACCGCCGGCGCAAGGCTTTCGCCTCCTCCCGGGACCATCATCGAAAGGAAAGGATCATGCGGGACTTCAAGGACAAGTTCGTGGTGATTACCGGCGGTGCCACAGGCATCGGCTTCGCGCTGGCGAAGCAGTTCGCGCAGAAGGGCGCGCATCTGCTTATCGCCGGGATCGACAAGGGGAGGCTGGAGCAGGCGCAGACCGAGCTCGCGTCCGGAGGAACCAAGGTCGAGATCTTCGAGTGCGACGTGACCAGGCGCCCACAGGTCGAGGCACTGGCCGACTTCGCGTGGAAGACCTTCGGCACCGTAGACGTCATCGTCAATAACGCCGGCGTCGGCCCTATTCCCGCCAGCGTGATCGACGCGAAGGCGGAGGACGTAGAGAGCGTCTTCGCGGTCAATCTCTATGGCGTTTGGAATGGTACTGCGGTCTTCGGGCGGCGCTTCATCGACCAGGGCACCCCAGCCGCGATCTACAACGTCGGCTCGGAGAACTCGTTCTTCAACGCCATTCCCGAAGGCGCGGGCTATGTCGCCAGCAAGCATTCGGTGCTGGCGATGACCGTGGCCCTGCGGGAGGAAGTGCCCGATCACATCGACGTATCGCTCATCTGTCCCGGGCTGGTGCTCTCGGAACTGGCACGCGAGACGCAGGAGGGCATGAATACCGACGTCTATGCCGCGCTCGTCATGGAGCAGCTTCTCGCGGAGGAGTTCTACATCGTCTCCCACGCCTTCAACTTCGCGCGGATCAGCGCGCGGTGGACGGAGATCGAAGCGGCGTTCAAGAAATATGCGCCGCGCTATGAGGGGGATGACGAGTTCGACGTGCGTACGCTCGGGGCCAAGGGCGGCTGGTATCCCGGCTATCCCGACTTCGGCCCGGACATTCCGGTCTAGGCAACGCGGCCTTCCGCTTCCGTCGCTCGCTGCGGCGGAAGCGGGGAAGATTTCAGTTTGGCAGAAGTGGCATGCGCATCTCGAACATCGTGCCGATCGAACAGTGATGCGCGTTCATCCGGATGCCGGCATTACGGGCGAGTTCCTGCACGATGGCTGTGCCCATGCGGGGCTTGGCGGCGGGCCGATGGCCGCCCATGCCGACGCCGTCGTCGCTGACGAGGCAGACGAGTTCCTCGCCGCAGCGGATGAGATCGACCTTCACGAATCCGCCGGGCCTTTCAAAAGCGTGGCGCGCGGCGTTCGTGAGCAGTTCCGACACGATCATGAGCAGCGCCCATCCCCGTTCGGAATCGAGTTCGATGTTCGCAGCCCGGAGCTGGACGAACACACCCTGCTCGGCGAAACGGGCCTGTGCGTGGTGGTGGCAAAGATCGCCCAGTTCGTTGCCGAGGTCCATGACCTCCAGTTCGGGCGGCTGCAGCAGACGCTGGATGGCAGCGAGCGAGTACAGGCGCTCCACGACGGTATCGAGCCGGTCGCGGGCGCGCTCGAGCGTCGTCTCCTGTCCGGCGACATCGACTTCGGCGCATACGACCGCGAAGTCGTTCGCCGAGCGATGGATGTATTCGGCAAGCAGAAGGTGGTTCGCGAAGACGGCGGCCATCGGTGCGCGAACGGGCTCAGGTTGCGTGAGGTTGAGATGCATCTGGAATACTCCCTGTAGCGGCAGCAGGTCCGGCCGATTGCGTCGAACTGTTGCAGAGTATCAGGTTGTTTCCGGAGCTGGGGTTAAGCGTTGTGAAGACTCGAAAATCCGAAGGTGTCCGGATACTCAAATATTCGTCACGACTACATGGTCAATACATGACGACCGGCGAAAGAGGATCCCAACATCCCCTATCGCCGGTCGATATCATTCGCCGGATATCCGGCGACTATTTGGCGTCGTAGTGCGCCTTGAGTGCGGCAAGGCCATCGTCGTAGATGCCCTGGAACAGTGCCGAGACTTCCACATCGGTGACGCCGACCGGCGTGAACTCACCGAACCATTCCACGCGCGAACTCTTGCCGCCGTCGGTTTCGCGCACGCGCAGCGTGGCAAGATAGTCCTTCTGCGGGAAGGGGGCTTCGAGGATGTGGTAGGTGTAGCTGCGCTCCTTCTCGTCGAAGGCCATCAGCCGCTCGACGATGGAACTGCCATCGGGGTTGGCGAGGTGCCTGATCCGCCCGCCGTCGCTGAGCTCGGAACTGGGGATATAGGGCAGCCAGTCGGGAAGGGAGTCGAACCCGCCGATCAGATCCCAGACCTGCTGCGCGGGAACGTCGAGGTCGATGCTTGAGGATGCCGTTGCCATCGTCGTGCCTCCGCTCACTTGTCGATCGGGAGAGGGGCGGCAGCGGCGACGAGGCCTTCCTTGCGCACCTCGGTCCAGAAATCATCCGGGATCGTCATCTTGTAGGCAGCATGATCCTCGATGACGTTCTCGGGATGGCTGGCGCCGGGAATGACCGACGCGACCGCCGGATTGGCAAGGGCGAAGTGCAGCGCGGCGGCCTTCAGCGACACGTCGTACTTGCCGGCCAGCGCCTTGAACTTCTCCACCTTGGCCGCGATCGCGGGCGGGATCGGGCCGTACTCGAAGTGCGAACCACCTGCGAGAACGCCCGAGCTGTATGGCCCGCCTACCACGATATCGAGCTTCTTCTCGGCCGCCAACGGCATCAGGCGCTGGAGGGCGTGCTCGTGGTCGAGCAGCGAATAGCGGCCCGCAAGCAGCGTGCTGTCCGGCGTGGGCTCGGAGAGTTCCAGCATGATCTCGACCGGCTCGGTGCGGTTCACGCCGAGGCCCCAGCCTTTGATGACGCCCTGATCGCGCAGTTCGCCGAGCGCCCGGAACGCGCCGGTGCGCGCCGTTTCGAGGTGGATCAGCCAGGAATCGCCGTAGAAATCCTGCGCGGTGTCGTGGATCCACACGAAGTCGATGTAGTCGACTCCCATGCGCTTGATGCTGTCCTCGATCGAACGCTTTGCACCATTGGCAGAGTAGTCGATCTCGATCTTGTTGGCGCGACCGTACTTGAAGATGTCGCCCTTTTCGCCGAGGTCGCGCTCGGAAACGTCCTCAAGCTCGTCGAGGATGATGCGGCCGACCTTGGTGCTGAGGATGTATTCGCTGCGAGGCCGCTTCGAGAGCGCCTGTCCCAGCCGGATTTCGGAAAGTCCCGCGCCGTAGAACGGGGCGGTGTCGAAGTAGCGCGTCCCGGCATCCCACGCGGCATCGACGGTCGCCTGCGCTTCCTCCTCGGGAATGTTGCGGAACATGTTGCCGAGCGGGGCCGCGCCGAAGCCGATCGGCCCGGCGAGCAAAGCGTCTCTGATACCCATACCTTCTCCTGCTGACAGAGTACGTGCGTGGACGCAGAGACTATCGGTTCGGTCGAAGCACCGATCGTTAAAGCTGATAAATTCTTGTGAACCCAAGGGGCGATGGTCACGCGGCTGAACGTTCGCTTTCGAATATAGGGAGGACATACTGTGCAAGTTCGTCCAGCACCTCCGAAACCCCGCGTCGCGACTGTCGAACGTTGATCGCGACATGATGAACGCCTGCCCGCGCAAGCGCCGCGAGGTGTTCGATCAGTGCATTGCGACCCAGCCGGGCACCGAACCGGATGGGCCTCGCTTCCTCGTCAGGATCTTCGGCAAGATCGAGGTGGAACGGCGTCAGGAACGCGCCGCCGGGCGGGCCCTCGCGCTGCCAGTCGGCGGCTTCCCGGGCCAGTCGTTCGAGAGGTCCGGGGTAGACGATGCGGCCGTCCATGTGGCTGGCGATCCAGCGCTCCTCCTGCTGCGCGCGGCCCGCCACGATCATCGGGATGCGGGGCTGGAACGGGCGGGGCAGGATGTCCAGCGTGGGCTCGCGATCCCCGTCACCGAGAGGCAAGCCACCCGGTTCCCATGCGCCGCGTATGTATTGAACGGCCTCGCGGAAGATGGCTCCGCGCTGGTCGAAATCGACGCCGAACAGCGGATACTCGATGGGCCTGTCTCCCGAGGCCACGCCGAGCACGAGGCGACCGCCGGACAGCACGTCCACCGTTGCGGCGGCCTTGGCGGTCATCAGCGGGTGGCGGATCGGCAGGATGACCGCTGCGGTGCCGAGCACGATGTCCTGCGTGATCCCGGCAAGAAACCCGAGGTAGCTGAACACGTCGAATACCGACCCGGCATCGCCCATGCGCACGCTGTCGAAGACCGGAACGTCGCGCAGCCAAAGTGCGGCGAAGCCGAGGCGGTCGGCCTTGCGGGCGAAGGCGGCGTGGCGCGTGAGGTCCGGTACACCGCGCGGGCGGCCGTCGGCAAGGCGGCGTTCTTCGCCTTCCGGGGACCATTCGTTGTCGAGCGGAAGCTCCAGCCCGATGGTCATGCCGCCGGGACGCACGAGTTGCGCCAGTGCCGAGAGTTCCCGCATGTCGGCTCTCCGAGGGGTGAACAGGGTGCCAGGGGCAATTCCGCCAGCGTCCGCACTCCGGCAGGCGATGTCACGTAAAACGTCGTAGCGCGCGAATAGCGAGGCATTAGCGTGCGGCTAGCTCCACGTGGAGGATGTTCGCCGCCGTCGCCTCGCACGAGCCGATTCACACGGATTTATCTCGCTTAAAGTTCATGACGGACGCGAAGGCGCTACGCTGTGGTCCCATCCGCTTACCCAGTGGCGAGGCCAGTATGTCCACACCCAGGTTGTTCCAGCCCATCCGGATCGCGAACCTCGAACTGGCGAACCGGATCATCATCGCCCCGATGTGCCAGTACTCGGCGGTCGACGGCTGCATGACCGACTGGCATCTCATCCATCTGGGCGGGCTCGCGATGTCGGGCGCGGCGATGCTCACGATCGAGGCGACGGCGGTCGCGCCGTCCGGGCGGATATCCTATGCCGATGTCGGGTTGTACGATGACCAGACGGCGCTCGCGATGGGCGGCGTGCTCGAAACCATCCGCAATGTCTCGGAGATACCGATCGCGGTCCAGCTCTCGCACGCCGGGCGCAAGGCGTCGCAGGAGAAGCCGTGGCTGGGCGGCAAGCACATCGGCCCTGACGATGACAACGGCTGGCAGACTTACGCCCCTTCCGCGATCCCGTTCAATGAGGGCGACCACCCGCCCGTCGCGATGAGCAAGGACGATCTGGCGCACGTCCGGGAATTCTTCGGGCAGGCTGCGGAGCGCGCGGCGAACATCGGGATCAGTCTGGTGCAGGTCCATTGCGCGCACGGCTACCTGCTGCACCAGTTCCTGTCGCCGCTGTCCAACCAGCGTGACGACGAGTACGGCGGTTCGCTGGAAAACCGCATGCGCTTCCCGCTTGAGGTGTTCGACGCAGTGCGCGCGCACTTTCCCTCCAACCGGCCGGTCACGGTGCGTCTGTCGGCGACGGACTGGGTGGACGGCGGCTGGGATATCGAGCAGTCGATCGTCTTCGCCAAGGCGCTGGAGGAGCGCGGTTGCGACGGGATACATGTATCGAGCGGCGGCCTCCACCCGGCCCAGCAGATCGCCGTGGGGCCAAGCTATCAGGTGCAGTTTTCCGCCGCGATCAAGGCGGCGGTGAAGATGCCCGTCATCGCCGTGGGCCTCATCGTCAGCCCCGAGCAAGCGGAGAGCATTCTCGCCACCGGTCAGGCGGATGCGGTGGCGCTGGCGCGGGTCATGGCCTATGATCCGCGCTGGCCGTGGCATGCCGCCGCGCAACTGGGCGCGACCGTTCCTGCCCCTGGCCAGTACATGCGGTGTGAGCCGCGCTGGGCCAGGAACCTGTTCAGGCTGGCCTGATCGACGGGGAGAGGCAGTGACCGCAGGCTTTCTCGACATCGCGATGACGCCCGGCGTCCGCGCCGCGCAGGCGCAGATGGGCACCGGCTACATGTGGGACGGCGTCGAGGGCAGTGGGCCGGACTGCTTCACCGGTGCCGAAATGCAGTTCATTGCCGCACGCGACAGCTTCTACATGGCCAGCGTCTCGGAGACGGGATGGCCTTACGTCCAGCATCGTGGCGGCGCGCCGGGCTTCCTCAAGGTGCTGGACGAGCGGACGCTGGCCTTCGCGGACTATCGCGGCAACCGGCAGTACATCAGCCTCGGCAACCTTTCGGCGGACGGGCGGGTCTGCCTGTTCCTGATGGATTACCCACATCGCGCCCGGCTCAAGATCTATGCCCGCGCCGAGGTGATCGCGCTCGACGACGACCCGGACTTGCGCGAGCGGGTTCTCGATCCCGGCTACCGCGCAAGGCCGGAGCGCATCTTCCGCCTTACGCTGGCGGCGTTCGACTGGAACTGCCCGCAGCACATCACCCCGCGCTTCACCGAGGCCGAACTGGCCAGCGCCATGCAGCCCTTCCGGGACCGGCTGGCCGAACTGGAGGCGGAGAATGCCGGGCTTCGCGCCAAGCTTAAGGGCAGGGACTGAGCGTCGCCGCCATTTCATCGCATAAATCCGAAAGATAGGAAAAGCTTCACGCGACAGCGCCTTGCGTTCTGCTAGACATGCCTGCGACGGCCCCAAGCGGGCCGCGTCCAGACTGGCATCACCAGCACAGAGAACGAGAGGTTGCGGCCCGTAATGAATGCTCTCCTGATCCGCGGCGTCGCCGTCGGCGCCCTTGCGGGCCTGCTGTTTGGCTTCGACACCGCCGTCATTGCCGGGACCACCGAAGGCATCCGTCAGGCTTATGGCCTCGATGCCGCAGGTGTCGGCATCACTGTTTCGAGCGCGCTGTGGGGCACGCTGGCAGGAGCGCTGTTCTCGGGCGCGCCGGGGGACCGGTTCGGTGCGCGCAATGCGCTGGTGGCGATTGCGGTGCTCTATTTCGTCTCGGCGATCGGCTGCCTGTTCGCGTGGAGTTGGGGTGCGCTGATCGTGTTCCGCGTGCTTGCGGGGCTTGCGGTGGGCGCCTCCTCGGTGCTGGCCCCGGTCTACATTGCCGAGATCGCTCCGGCCGAGCGTCGGGGCATGCTGGTGGGCGCGTTCCAGCTCAACATCGTACTGGGCATCCTCGTGGCCTATCTCAGCAACGCGCTGGTCACCTCGCTCGACCTCGGCGTGCTCGACTGGCACGTCAAGTTCGGCGTCACCGGTATCCCGGCGCTGCTGTTGCTGGCGATGATGTTCACCATCCCCGCAAGCCCGCGCTGGCTGGCGGCGAAGGGGCGGGGCGAGGAAGCGCGCGCAGTCCTGGCCGCGCTCGGCACCACGGACCCGGACGCCGAACTCGCTGCCTATCGCCGGGCGGAGGCCGTCAGCGCGGCCCCGCGCCTCAGCTGGAGGCGCCATCGCAAGCCGATCCTGCTCGCCTTCGCGATCGCCAGCTTCAACCAGCTCTCGGGTATCAACGCGATCCTCTACTACCTCAACGACATCTTCGGCGCGGCCGGGTTCGACACCGTTTCGGCCGACCGGCAGGCGATCGTGATCGGCGCGTGCAACCTGATCTTCACCGCGCTGGCGCTCACGGTGATCGACCGCTTCGGGCGCAAGACCCTGCTGTTGGTCGGCGCGGCGGGCGTCACCGCGTCGCTTGCGGGCGTCGCGGCGGTGTTCCTGACCGGCAGCCACCAGGATCTGCTGCTGTGGCTGCTGATCGGGTTCATCGCCTCCTTCGCGTTCAGCCAGGGCGCGGTGATCTGGGTCTACATCTCGGAAATCTTCCCGACCGACGTGCGCGCACGCGGGCAGAGCCTCGGTTCCTCGACCCACTGGTTCATGGACGCGATCATCGCGACGGCCTTTCCGCTGGTGGCGATGCACATGCGCGGCCTGCCCTTCGTGTTCTTCGCTGCCTGCATGGCGCTGCAGTTCGTGGTAGTGCTGGTCTGGTTCCCCGAAACCAAGCGCAGGTCGCTGGAATCGCTCGAAACCGGCCTGTGACGAGGGGGTGTCGGATGCTGTGCAGTCCGGCACAAGCGTGTCTCAGCTTCTCAGGTTGTTCAAGCCCCTGATCGTGCGGACATCTCCGGTTGCGTGCGCACGTTTTCGTGAGCGTGCGCAGCATAGGAGACTGACGAAATGTCCCGTTGGAAATCTGCAATGCTGGCGGCGTTCTTCGCCGCCCTTCCTATCGCCGCGCAGGCGCAGGCCGAGAAACCGGTTTCGGTCGTTCTCGTCCATGGCGCCTTCGCGGATGCGTCCGGGTGGAAGCCCGTCTATGATATCCTGACCAAGGACGGCTACGAAGTCCTGATGGTCCAGAACTCGACCGCCACGCTGGAGGGCGACGTAGCGGCAACCGAGCGCGTCATCGCCGCGGCCAAGCATCCCGTGGTCCTCGTCGGCCATTCCTATGGTGGCGGCGTCATCACCCAGGCGGGCGACAATCCCAAGGTCGCCAGCGTGGTCTACGTGGCGGCCTTCGCACCCGACGCCGGAGAGAGCATCATCCAGCTTGCCGAGCAGCCCACTCCCGGTGAGCCGCACGCGCCGCTGGTCGGACCTACGGACGGCTTCCTCCTCGTCGATCAGGCGAAATTCCCCGATGCGTTCGCGGCCGGTGCCGACCCGTCGCTGACCCGATTCATGGCTGCCGGCCAGGTGCCGTGGGGCGTCGCGGCGGTGCAGTTCAAGTTCACCAAGGTGGCATGGAAGGTGAAGCCCACCTCGTTCATGGTGACGACCAAGGATTTCATGATCCCGCCAAGCCAGCAGCGTACGATGGCCAAGCGTACCGGCGGCAAGGTGCTGGAAATCGCCAGCTCGCACGCGGTGATGCTCACCCACCCGAAGGAAGTCGCAAGCTTCATCGAGGCCGCGGCGACCGCGAAGAAGTAATGCTCCCGCCCGCGCCGCAACCTGTCGGCGCGGGCGCGGTTCGCGGAGGTCCGCGATGGACGTTCCTGCCCGGCCCCTAGCTACGCGCGGCGCTCGCGGAGATTTCGGCGATGATCTCGCCGATCGTCGTCCTGAGCCAGCGATGCGCGGGGTCGTGGCGATAACGGACGTGCCACGCCATCTCGATCGGGAAGGTTCCGAGGTCTACCGGGGCCGGGAGCACCTTGATGCGCGGGTCGAGGTCGAGCCGGCGGCAGATCAGCTTTGGCAGCGTGGCGCAGTAGTCGGTCACCGCCACCATCTCCGCCACCGCGAAGAAGTTCGTGACCGAGATCGCCACGTCGCGCCGCAGATGCTGCTGGGCAAGGGCCTGGAACAGTCCCGCGCGCAGGCGGCCCGGCGGCATGACGTTGACGTGCCGCAGCCGCTCGAACTGCTCGCGCGTGATCGTGTCGCGGACTTCGGGGTGGTCGGTGCGGACCACGCAGTCGAGTCCCTCGTCCATCAGGTGCTGCACGACGAGGTTGTCCGGCGGATCGGTGATGCGGCCCAGCACCAGCGCGGTCGTGCCCGAGACGACGCCGGTCTCCGCCAGATCGGTTCCATATGGCGTCAGGCGCAGGCGAATGCCCGGCGCGACCTGCTGGAGCCGCGCGACGATGGCGGGCACCAGCACGAACTCGACATAGCCGTTGGGCGCGATCGTCAGCAGCCGCTCTGCCGTGGCGGGATCGAAGTCCTGCTGGCCGAGCACCGCATCGTCGAGCTTCGCCAGTGCGTCGGCGATCACGGGAGCCAGCTCCAGCGCGATCGGCGTCGGCTGGATGCCGTAGCGTTCGCGGATGAACAGCTGGTCCTGCAGCATCGCGCGCAGGCGGGAGAGGGCGTTGGACAGCGCGGGCTGCGTCATGCCCAGCCGCTCCGCCGCACGGGTGACGCTGCGCTCCTCCATCAGGGCGACGAAGATCGGCAGCAGGTTCAGGTCGTAACGCATCACTTATATCATAACACGTATATCTGAAATAATAGAAATAAAGTTCTGGAATATGTGCCGAGAGAGCATGTTGGCGGTGTCCAGAAAGACATCAACCAACGGAGACTGACATGACCAAGGGTAAAGTTCTTGTGATCGGTTCCAACGCAACCCGGATCGAAGTCCAGGGCGGCTGGGGCGCTACCGGCCAGTACCTCAACGAGACCGTCGTTCCGGCGATGGCCGTGATCGAGGCGGGCTACGAAGTCGTCCTCGCCACGCCCAACGGCACCAAGCCGCACATCGACGAGGCTTCGGATGCTGTCGCCCACTTCGAGAACGACGAGGCCGCCTACGCCCGCGCCAAGGACTTCTGGGCGAACGACCCCGCCATGAACGACGTGCGCACGCTGCGTTCGGTGATCGACGGCGGCCTCGACCAGTACGCGGGCGTCTTCGTGCCGGGCGGTCAGGCTCCGGTCGTCGACCTGATGCAGGACGCCGACATGGGCGAGATCCTGCGCCACTTCCATGAGCGCGCCAAGCCCACCGCGCTGCTCTGCCACGGCCCGATCGCAGTCGTCGCGGCGATGCCGAACGCCCCCGAATTCCGCGCCGCGCTGATCGCCGGGGACGCCGTGAAGGCGGCCGAACTCGCGAAGGGCTGGCAGTACGCGGGCTACCGGATGACGGTCTTCTCGGCCACCGAGGAGAAGGTCGTGGAGGATTACATCCTGCACGCGAAGATGCACTTCGACATGCCGACCGCCCTTGGCGCGGCGGGCGGCGAGGTGCTGACCAACCCGGTGGACTTCGAACCCAACGTGATCGTGGACCGCGAACTCATCACCGGGCAGAACCCGCGTTCGGACCACCCGATCTCGGCGCGTTTCGTCGAAGCCCTCGATAGCCAGCTCGTTTCGGCATGAGAACGCGGATGACCGGCGGGGCGCTACGACGGCGGCCCGCCGGCTCCGCAAACCTGAAAGGAAACCCTGCGATGTCCAATAACGTGAAGGTCGTTGCCATCCTCTCCGCCCGCGAAGGCAAGGCGGACGAACTGCGCGCGCTGCTCGAAGACCTCGTCGCCGCGAGCCGCGAGGAGCCCGGCAACCTGCGCTACGATCTGTGGATCGACCAGACCAACCCGACGCGTTTCGTGCTGGACGAGCTCTACGTGGACAGCGCAGCCAATTCCACGCACCGTGCGACCCCGCACTTCCAGAACTATCTCTCCCAGATCAATGACCTGGCCGATCGCACCGCCGCGGCGCTGGATCCGCTGCTGGTCGTCTGAACGAAAGACACTTTCAATGGCACTCAAGGATATCCTGCCGAGCAAGCTCGGCTTCGGCGCCGCGCCGCTCGGCAACATGTTCCGCGACATTCCCGAGGAGGAAGCCCGCGCGACCGTGGAAGCCGCATGGCACGACGGCATCCGCTACTTCGACAACGCGCCGTTCTACGGCGCGGGTCTGGCCGAAATCCGGCTGGGTGACGCGCTCGTCGGCAAGCCGCGCGACGAATACGTCATCAGCACCAAGGTCGGCCGCGTGATCCTCGACGAAGTGGAGGACGTCAGCGCCCGCGACCTCGGCGAGAAGGGCGACGTGTTCAAGCATGGCCGTCCCAACCGCATCGTCAACGACTACTCGGAAGACGCCACGCTGCGTTCGATCGAGGACAGCCTCAAGCGCCTCAAGACCGACCGCATCGAGATCGCCTGGGTCCACGACGTCGCGCAGGACTTCTACGGCGACGAATGGGTCGGCATCTTCGAAAGCGCGCGCAAGGGAGCCTTCAAGGCGCTCGACCGCCTGCGGGACGAAGGCGTCGTCAAGGCCTGGGGCCTCGGCGTGAACCGCGTCGAGCCGATCGAACTGCTGCTCGAACTGGAAGGGCCCAAGCCCGACGGCTTCCTGCTGGCGGGCCGCTACACCCTGCTCGACCACGATCGTGCGTTGCAGCGGGTGATGCCGATGGTCGCCGAACGTGGCCTCGGGATCGTCGTCGGCGGTCCGTACAGCTCGGGCGCGCTGGTCGGCGGGCCGAACTTCGAATATGCCCCGGCGACACCGGAAATCCTCGCCAGGGTCGCTTCGATCAAAGCGCTGGCGGACCGTTACGGCATCAGCATGAAGGCGGCGGGCCTCCAGTTCGCGCTGGCCAACCCGGCCGTTGCGGCAGTGATCCCGGGCGCCAGCCGCCCCGGCCGCATTGCGGAGGACACCGCGGCGCTCAACGAAGCGGTGCCGGTGGACTTCTGGCGCGAACTGCGCGCAGCGGGGGTCGTCAACCCGGCGGCTCCGGTCCCCGGCGGCGCGTGATCGCGCGGCAGTAACCGTAGAGCAGACAGGAGCCGACGATCGCAAGGTCGTCGGCTCCTTTCCTCATGTGGCTACTTTCCGTCGCGCAGGACGACGTTGCCGCCGTCCGATCCGAGAAAGTCCATGACGAGGAGTACGACCGGCTCCTTCCCGTCGTTGCGCGCCTCGTGCCAGCGGCCAACATCCTCCACGATCATGTCGCCCGCATGGAACGTCGTCTCGCGGTGCGTCTCGACGTTGGTGACGACGATGCTGCCCGACAGGACATAGCCGTAGCGCGGGCCGGGATGCTTGTGGACGGGGAGCGAGGCGCCGGGCGCGATGGTGTACTTCGACGTCACCATACGGTCGGTGCCCTCGGGAATCCGGATCGGATCGCCTGATGTCGTCACTGCGGTGCGCGACACCGGCTCGACTCGCACGGTTGAGGGGGCAGCGTGAACGGCGGCGGGCAGGACGGCGGCGGCGAGCAGGATCGGCGTGCTTCGGCAGGCAATCTTCGACATGGGGAAGCCAGGCAAGGAACGGTCACTCCATCAAGGGGCTGAGCTGGAGCCGCAGTGCGAGCGTGGCTGAGGTACAGTCGAGTAAAACGAGGTGAATTCAGGCGGCCCGGCGCGCACGGCTGCACGGGGCAGTTGCTCTCAATCGCGTTGCATCCGGGGCAATTGGGACCGAATTTTCGTGACGTATCAGTGCCGGGTCTCGCGTCCGCGCGCGGCGGCGCAGCGCCGGTACTCCATCTCGAACCGGACCGCTCATGCGGACGTCATCGGGCAGGCGTGGGGCGATGATCGACAGGCAGACCCGGGAGTACAGGTTCGGAGATTTCGTCTTCGTTCCGCATCGCCAGCTCCTCCTGCGCAAGGGGGTGCCGGTCGTCGCGGGGTCCCGGGCGCTGGCCATGCTCGAACTGCTGGTGTCGCGCGCGGGCGAGGTGGTGAGCAAGGAAGCGCTGCGCAGCCACGTCTGGCCCAACACCTACCTCCATGAAAGCAACCTCAAGGTCACGATATCGGCGCTGCGCCGCCTCCTGCCGCACGCTACGGCGGACCTGCCCTACATCGTCACGGTGCCGGGGCGCGGCTATCGCTTCGTGGCTCCGGTGCAGGTGGCGGTGGAGCAGGCGGTCGCTCCGGCCGAGCAGCTTCCCGGCTCGCCCATCGCATCGACACCGCTGGCGGGCCTTCCGATCACGTCAGCTATCGTCGGACGCGACGAGGAGATCGCCGGGCTGGAGGCAAGGCTGGCGGCCGAAGGGTGGGTCACCATCGTCGGACCGGCAGGCGTAGGCAAGACCACCGTGGCCGTTGGCGTCGCGGAGCGGCTGGAGGAGCGGCTGGGCGACGGGGCCTGCTTCGTCGACCTCGCATCGCTGACGGACCCGCAGCTGGTGGGCGCGGCGGTGGCGACGGCGCTGGGCGTGCATAGCGACGCGGCCGACCTGCTGGCGCAGATCGTCGATATCCTGCGCGGGCGATCGATGGTTCTGGTGCTCGACAACTGCGAGCACGTTCGCAATGCCGTAGCAACCCTGGCCGAGCACCTGCGAACCGTGATGCCCTGCGTCCTGATCTTCGCGACGAGCCGTGAGCCGATGGGCTCGAAGTCGGAGTCGGTGTTCCGGCTTGGCCCGCTCCAGACCCCTTATGCCGGGCGCGAGCTGACTGCGCGGGAGGCGATGACTTATCCAGCCGTGGAACTTTTCGTGACGCTGGCGGAGCAGGCCTGGGATTATGTTTTCAGCGACGACGACGCGCCAGTCGTCGCCGCCATCTGCCGACGGCTGGACGGGATCGCGCTCGCCATCGTTCTGGCAGCGGGTCGCCTTTCGACATCGAGCCCCGTCGTCCTGCTGGGCCTGTTGAATGAAAGTTTCGATGCGCTGAGCCTCGAAGCATCCAACGGCAACCCGCGTCACCAGACCCTGCTCGCCACGCTCGACTGGAGCTATCGCCTGTTGTCCAGGGACGAGGCTCAACTGTTGCGCCTGCTGTCGGTATTCACCGGGGCCTTCTCGATGGAGGACATCATCGGCGTCGCCGATGACCGGCACGTGCGGGTTGCCGAAATCGCGGCGGGCACGGAGAGCCTCGTCGCCAAGTCGCTGGTTTCGGTGACCTACCTCGATGGCGCGCTGCGCTATCGCCTGCTCGACGCCACACGCTCGTTCGCGGCGGCGCAACTGGCGACCAGCGGGGAGCACCGCAGTGCCCAGCAACGTCTCGCCGATTACCTGCTCGTGGTGTTCGAGCGGGCGGAAGCGGAATGGGCGTGGCGGGCCCGGAGCGAATGGACCGCCGCTTACGGCCGCCGGGCCAATGATCTGCGCAAGGCGATCGAATGGGCTTTCGGCGACGACGGCGATGCACCGCTTGGCGTACGGCTGACTGCGGCGGCCATCCCGCTGTGGGATGAGCTTTCCACGATCGCCGAAAGCGTGGAGCGGGCCGGGAGAGCGCTGCGGGCCATCGACGGAACCGAGCCGGGCGACCCGGAAGTGAAGATGAAGCTGATGGCCAGCTATGCATCCGGCCTCAATTTCTCCGAGCACCTCGGCAGGGAAGTCGATGCAGCGTGGCAGGAGGGCTACCTTCTTGCCCTCGGTCTCGGCAGCACCGACTACCAGTTGCGGACCTTGTGGGGCCATGCGGTCCTGCAGAGCTTTTCCGGTCGCCACGGGCATGCGCTCGCCACGCTGGAGCGGTTCCGGGTGCTGGCCGAACGCGAGAACGACGTGACGGCCATGCCCGACGGCACGCGGCTGACCCTGATGACGCGGTTCTATCTCGGCGAGGTCGAGGAGGCGGCGACCGGGCTTACCGCACTGGCGCGCAGCCAGGTTCCTGCGCTGGAGCAGGCGCGCGTGGCACGTTTTCAGGTGGACCGGCTGGTCGGCATCCGGGTGGGACTGGCGCTCGCCGTGTGGATGCGCGGCGATCACCGGCAGGCGCAGGGGATCATGCAGTCCGCGCTCGACCGCGCCGCGGAACTCGATCACCGCGTATCCCAGTCGAACGCGCTGGCGCAGATCGGCGTGCCGCTGGCGCTGCTGCTCGGCAACATCGAACAGGCGCGGCGGAACGGCGCCCTGCTGGCGCGCAATCTCAGCCTGCATGAAACCGCGATCTGGTCGCCGGTGAGCCGCTTCCTCGACGGCGCGATCGCCGCTGCGGAGGGCGATCCGCAATCGGTCGACACGATGCGCGCGGCTATCGATGCACTGATCCGCAACAATTTCGTGATCCGCGTACCGATGTACCTTGCCATGCTGGCGGAAGCGGCACTGGCACACGACCGGCTCGATGAGGCAAGGAGCAGCATCGCCGCTGCACATGAACGGTCGGATATCCAGGCGGAGCGCTGGTGCCTTCCCGAAATCCTGCGCGTGAAAGGGCTGGTGCATCGGCACGAGGGCGACATGGAGGGGGCCCGGCAGACTTTGTGGCAGGCCGTGGAGGCCGCCGCGGCGATCGGCGCGCTCACTTTCGAACTGCGCGCGGCCATGGACCTTGCCGAGCTGCTGGACGACGCGGGCGAAAGGACGGAAGCGGCGCGGCTTCTCTCGATGATCCATGCGCGGTTCGATCCGAGTCTGTGCAGCCGGGATGTCGTGCGTTCGGGCGAAATCCTTGAACGCCTGCGCGGCGGATAGCGGTCAGCGGGAAAGCAGGCCCGCCCCCTGCAAGGACGGGCCTGCCCCCTGCGATCAGGCCCTGATCGTCCCGAGGAACTTGAGCAGGGCCTGAAAATACGCGCGCTGGTCGTCCCACATCGACAGGTGACTGCCCTTCTCGCTGATGAAGAGGCTGCCGTGCGGGAGCATTTCGGCCTGCCGCTTCATGCTGGCGGGGTCCATCTCGTCATAGCGAGCGCCCATGACCAGCGTCGGGGTCTGGATGCGGGGAAGGTCGGCCCAGCGGTCCCAGCCTTCGAGATTGCCGGAGAAGACGAACTCGTTCGGCCCGGCCATCTGCCTGTAGATCACCGGATTGACGGCGGTGAATGCCTTCAGGACGGGCTCGGGATGGGGATCGAGGCGCAGGATGTAGCGCGGGTACAGTTCGCGCTCGACGATGGCGGTGTAGGCCTCGCTCTCGGACTGGCCTGCGGCCTCCAGCCGGTCCAGCTCCTTGCGTGCCGCCTCGGGCAGCGAGGAGCGCAGCTTGGCGATGTAGCTCACGTAGTCGGCGATGCTGGCCGACATGTTCGAGATGACGAGGCCCGACAGGCGCTCGGGATGCCGCAGCGCGTATTCGGTGCCGAGGATGCCGCCCCAGCTGTGGCCGTAGAGGACGAACGTCTCTAGGCCGAGAGCGGTGCGAACCTGCTCCAACTCGTCGAGATAACGCGGCAGCGTCCACAGGCTCGTGTCCTCGGGACGGTCCGACAGGCCGCAGCCGAGCTGGTCGTAGAAGTACAGCTCGTAGCCCGCCTGAGGCAGATAGTCGGCGAAGCACTGCAGGTAATCGTGCGAGAAGCCGGGACCGCCATGGAGCAGCAGCACCTTGGTCTTGCCGCTGCCCACGCGCTGCGTCCAGACCTTGTGGCCATTGTCGAGCGTGATCCAGCGCACGCCGTCCTGCGCCGCAGCGCCCGAAGGTGCTGCCGCTGCGCGCGCCGGAGCGGCCGCCAGCAGGGCGGCCAGCGCGCCGACGCTCACGAATTCCCGGCGGTCGAGTCGATGGGGGGATGGGGTCACGATATCCATATCCTTGCCTCCTGAGCGGGTTCGGGCGTCGGCGCGGTGCCGGTCAGTTGGTCGAGTGTGCCTCGCGGCGGCTGTCATGCGCCATGTGCGCGTCGCGGCGGGCGCGGGCCTCGCGCATGCCGTCGCGCAGACAGGCTTCGCGGGCGGAGGGCCGGGCGGGCGCGGTGAAGGTCATGCGGCCGTTGCCCGGCCCCATGATGCGTGGCGCCGAGCGCTTGATAGCGCGGCAGCGGTCCTTCACGGCCAGCTTGGCCTGACGGTATTCGTCATCGGCCCGACGGTCGCGGGCTTCGGCGGTGGTGGCAAGACCGACCATGCCAAAGGCGAGGGCGATGGACAGGCTGCGAGAGAAAAGGGACATTACTGGAAAGTTCCGGGAAACATTCGGGACGTCCGGCGCGCTAGCGGCAGAGGTGGCATGCGTCTTGTCGCCGGGTGCGAGGGCTTGCCGTCAGGTGCATTGATGCGGCGCGAAGCGGCGCATGTCGCTGGGCGTCGCGCCGAATTCCGCCTTGAAGTGGCGGCTGAAACTGGCCCCGTCCGGGAAGCCGTTGGCCAGCGCGATCTCCAGTATCGTCGGTCCGCCCGCTCCGGCAAGATCGCGCCGGGCATTGTGGAGCCGCACTCGCCGGATGAGCCGGGCCGGGGTGGTGTCGTGCCCGGCCAGCCGCTCGTAGAGCGACCGGCGCGACATGCCCATGTCGCGGGCGAGGCGTTCGGGGCCGTAGTCGGGATCGGCGATGTTGCGCAGCACGTTGAGCCGCGCCCTCGCGATCAGCGGCGGCGTTGCGGGATGGGCGGGCGGCGCGAAGCGGACGCCGCGCAGCGAGAGGTCGATCATTGCCTTCAGCGCCAGTTCGGCGGAGGCGTCGGTCGCGCCCTTCGACAGCAGCATTCGCGCGCCTGCCGCCGCCGCTGCGGTGGCCGCATTGCCGGGGGTGACGGCGCAGAGACCCTGCCCGGCAAGGTCGGCCCATTCGGGGTGGGCCTGCGGGTCGAACGTCGCCATCAGCGCTTCGTGCCCCTCGCCCATCTCCAGCCGATAGTCGTTGTCGAGGGCGGAGACGAGCATGTTGCCCGCGCGCAGTTCCAGCCTGCGGTCCTGATCCTCGTAGCGCATCGTGCCGGAGAGCTGCCAGATCAGCTTGAGGCGCGGCTCCAGCCCGTCCCGGCGCGACCGCCGCCCGCGTGCGTCGACATTGCTGGCAGGCACCTGCAACCGGGTGAGCGTGAAGCGGTCGAGCCCGCGGAAGGCGATGGAGCGACCGCTGCGCTCTTCCGCCTCGATATGGAGGTTGGGAAAGATCGCCTTCGCCTGCGCGATCAGGGGCGTGCTGGTTGTCGTCATCGTCGGGCCTGCATCATGTCAGGACGGAGACGATCACTTGCACCCGCAACCATTGCGCGCTTTCTCTCGCCGAACGGTGCCGTGTCCGGGGCGAACAGAGCGCCGTCAGCCGATCGGCGGCAGGGCGTCCATGATCGCGGTCAGGGCGATGGCCGTCTGCGCCTCCATCGCGCTGTGTCCGGCATTCGTCTTCACATACGTCGCGGGCGTCGCTCCGGCGGCGGCGAGGGCGTCCACGAGGCGCGAGGCCTGCGTCAGCGGGCAGATTTGGTCGAACCGGCCATGGACGATGTGCATCGGGATCGCCGCGACCTTGCCGATGTTGCGCACGATGTAGTCGGGTTCGAGGAACAGCGCGTTGGCGAAGTAGTGCGCCTCGAGCTGCGCGAACGACAGGGCGAAGTCGGGCTCGCCGAACTTGCCGGGATCGTCGTCCTTGGGGATCATGTTGGAGATCGTGCCTTCCCACACCGACCACGCGATGGCGGCGCGCAGCTGCAGGTCGCGCTGCTCCTGCGTGGTCGCCTGCATGTCGAAGATCGCCTTGTAGGCCGCCATCATGTCGCCCCGGTCCGATGCCGGGATGACCTCGACGAAGGCTTTCCACTCATCCGGATACGTCACGTAGCTGCCCGGCGCGGCGAGGCCATACGGGCTTTCGGCAAAGCTCGCCGCGTTGCCCTGGTACATGTAGTGGAGGTCTTCGGGCGCGCCGAGGAAGATGCCGCGCAGGATCAGCGAGGCGACGTGGGCGGGGTGCCGGATCGCGTAGACGAGCGCCAGCGTGCTGCCCCAGCTGCCGCCGAAGACGTGCATCGGCCCCTCGATGCCGAGCGCGCCGCGCAGTGCCTCGATGTCGTTCACCAGATGATCGGTCGTGTTGCGCACCAGAGCGACTTCCGGCCCGGCGGCCGCCACGGTGGGCACGCTCTTGCCGCAGCCGCGCTGGTCGAACAGGATCACGCGGTAGCGCGCGGGATCGAAGAAGCGCGCCATCACGGGCGCGCAGGCCCCGCCGGGGCCGCCGTGGAGGAACATCACCGGCTCGCCGTCCGGGTTGCCGTATTCCTCCCAGTAGAGCTTGTGGTCCGGCGCCTCATCGACCTGCAGCAGCCCGCTCCGGTTGGCCTCCGCCTGCGGATAGGACCATTCGTCGGTCACGGTGCTGGCGGACTGGAGGCGGGAGAGATCGGTCATGCGCAGGCCTGTCTGGTCAAGGAAGTGCCGAAACGCCGACACCCAGTGGAACCCGTAAGCATGATCCGCCTAGCGCGCCAGATGGCGCGACAGGAAGGCGCGCATCAGCGGCACGATCTCGTCCGCCTTGTCCTCCAGCGCGAAGTGGCCGCTGTCGAGCAGGTGCAGTTCGGCGTCGGGCAGGTCGCGCAGGAAGGCCTTCGCGCCGTCCACCGGGAAGATCTGGTCGTTCGCGCCCCACAGGATCAGCGCGGGCGGGCGATGCTCGCGGAAATAGGCGTGGAAGGCGGGGTACAGTTCCACGTTGGTGCGGTAGTCGTAGATGATGTCGAGGTGGATGTCCTGCGCGCCCGGCCGGTCGAGGAAGATCTGGTCGTACAGCCACGCCGCCGGGTCCAGCCGCGAGATGTCCTTGACGCCGTCGACATACTGGAACTTCGTGCCTTCGAGCGCCATGAACGGCCGCATCGCGTCGCGGTTGGCCTCGCTGTTGTCGGCCCACAGCCTGCGCGTCGGCTCGAAGAAGGCCTGCAGCCCCTCCTCGTAGGCATTGCCGTTCTGGACGACGAGCGCGGTCACGCGCTCGGGGTACTTGAGCGCCAGCCGCAACCCGGTCGGCGCGCCGTAGTCCATGATGTAGAGCGCATACCGTTCCGCGCCGAGTTGCGTCAGCAGGCCGGAGACGATCTCTGCGAAGCTGTCGAAGCCATAGGCGAATTCCCCGCGCGACGGCATCGCGGAGAGGCCGAAGCCCGGATAGTCCGGCGCGATCACGTGGTAGCGATCGGCCAGTTGCGGGATGAGGTTGCGGTACATGTGCGAGGAACTGGGAAAGCCGTGCAGTAGCACCACGACCGGCGCATCCGCCGGGCCTGCCTCTCGGTAGAAGATCTCCAGCCCCGCGACCTGCGCGGTGCGGTGATGGGTTGTCGGCAGTTTCTGCCCGACCTGTTCGATCACCGATATTCCGACCACGATGCTCTCCGCAGACCGACGCGGCGCAGCGGATGCCCGCCCGTCACGGCACCGATCTTCGGCGCTGGAACGGGCGGGCACATCAGGGATTTTTGCAATTGGCAGTTGGCGGCGGTTGCACCGCCCCCTTGCCCGGAAGTCGCCTCAGCCCTTCTGCGGATGCGCCTTCGCCCACTCGTCGTACAGCTTGAGCGCCTGCGCCGGTCCGGCACCGTACCAGCTGTAGCCGTTGCGCCGTTCGAGGCTGATCTCGTTGGCGTCGTCGTGGATCGACTTGTCGCGGTCGCCGAAGATCGGCTGCTGCGTCTTCATGTCGTAGTACCGCGCCCAGATCGGCCCTGCGCCGGGCTTGCTGGACAGGTGCCGACCGATCAGGCCGCTGTCGTCGGGCGCATTGCTCCACACCTTGTCGCGCACCGCGACCGAGCGCAGCCAGGCCGCGCCGGAATGCACCGCCGCGACAAGCTGCGGCGAGGGCGAGGGCTGCGCCATCAGCACCGCGAGCAGCCGCGCGCTCTCGTTGCTGGACAGCGCGGCGGGCTCGAAATTGCGCGCGCCCACCGGAGCCAGCGTCAGCGCATCGTGCTGCTGCGACCAGCCGGTCAGCGCCCCGTTCCCCGCGCGGACCTGCGTGGAAAGGATCACGGCGATGCCCCGCCCGGCGGCCTTGCGCGCCTTTGCCGCCTCGGCCGGGGTGACGAAGGCGAAGTCGCCCTTGCGCGCCGCCACGTCGTCCAGCAGCGCGAGCACCTGCGCCATGGCGTCGTCGTTGTACGTCACCGCGTCGTGGTAGCCGCCCTGCAACGGGTAGACCTGCGGCCAGCCGCCGTTGGGGAACTGCGCTTCGAGCAGGTAGGCGAGGCCCTTGCGGAACGCGGCGCGCGCGGCGTCGCCCTCCTTGCCGGGGGCCTGCGCCTGCACGCGGGCGAGGAAGCGCATCTCGTCGAGCGTGGCGTTGTTGTCGATGGTGCCGACGTAGCGCCATTCGGGGGTGGCGCTGACGATGTCCTCGCGCGCATTGGCGGGCAGGTTCTCGTGCGGCACCCAGCTTTCGCCGGGGACGCGGGCGGGGCCGGAGCGCTCCATGTTCTTGCCCCAGCCGCCCGCCGGCGTCTGGAAGCTGACGATGGTGGCGGCGACGCGGCGCGCTTCGGCCCCGGCGTACCATGCGGCGGGCCGGTCCAGCGGCATCCCGCCGCCGCCCGAGGGGCCCGCGGGCGGGTTGCTGGCGGGATGGTCCTTGCGCTCGGCGACGAGCGCGGCCTGGTCCGCCGCCATCAGCGCCTTCGACCGGGCGAGATAGCCGTCCCACGCCGCGCGCTGGGCCGCCGGAAGCGCGGCGATGCGGGTGGCGGTCACCGGCTCGGCCGGGGTCATGGTGCCGATGGTGGCGGCTTGCGCCATCCCGGCGAGGGTGGCGCAGGAAAGCGTGGTGGCGAGCAGTATCGTCCTGAAGCGGTTCATGTTTCTCTCTCCCGATCCGCCTTATTTCGGCAGTGGCATGGTCTTGCCGGTTATCTTCGTCCTGATCCAGCCCCCCGGTGCGCCGGTGTCGGGCTGGCCGCCGCCGACCCAGATCTCGACCTCGCCGGGCAGGACGCTGCGCGCGCCCTTGTCGTCGACGCTGCTCAGCGCGCGGGCTTCGAGCGTGAAGCGCACCTCGCGGCTTTCGCCGGGTTCGAGGTGGATGCGCGAGAAGCCCTGCAGCGCGTGGCGCGGCGCCGGAGTGCCGCCGGTGCCAGCGCCAACATGGCGCACGTAGAGTTGCGCCACCTCATCGCTTGCGCGCTTGCCGCTGTTGGTGATCCGGGTTGAGACTTCGAGCGGCTTGCCCGCGACCACGCTCTTCGCCGCCACCGGCGGGGCATAGGCGAAGCTGGTGTAGCTCAGGCCATAGCCGAAGGGGTAGAGCGGCTTGCCCCCGAAGTACCGGTAGGTGCGGCCCTTCATCGCGTAATCGCCGAAGGCCGGAAGCTGGTCGGCGGAGCTGTAGAACGTCACCGGCAGGCGACCGGCGGGGGAGAAGTCGCCCGCGATCATGTCCGCCACCGCGCGCCCGCCGACGCCGCCCGGATACCAGGCCTCGACGATGGCGGGCAGGTTGGCCTGCGCCCAGTTCACGCTCATCGCGCTGCCGTTCATCAGCACCAGCACGACGGGCTTGCCGGTGGCGTGAAGCTGTTCGAGCAGCGTCTCCTGCGGCGCGGGCAGGTCGAGGCTGGTGCGGTCGCCGCCCGCGAAGCCCGGCGCGTTGACGCGCATCTCCTCGCCCTCCAGCCTGGCGTTGAGCCCGGCGGCGAAGACGACGAGGTCGGCGTTCCTGGCGGCGGCAAGCGCGGCGCCCTCCTGCTCGCGCATGTCGGTCCACAGCAGCGACTGGTCGCCGCGATCGCCCTCCTGCCGCGCCTCGACGACGATGCGATGCGCCTTCCCCGCGGTCAGCGTCACCCCGTCGTTGTGGATCGAGGGCGGGTCGCCCGGATCCCACGCATCGGCGATCTCGGTGCCATCGACGAGGATGCGGTAGCCGTCGTCGAGGTTCATGCGGAAGTGGTACTCGCTGGTGGCCTCGGGCACGATCCACCCGCTCCACCGCATCGCGCTGCGACGCTGCGCACGCGCCGGGCGGCCCCAGCCGAAGCCGACGTCGGCGCGGGTGCTCCGGCTCACCGCCTTGCCCGTCGTCTCGGGCCCGGCGAACTCCTCGACGGTCACGCCCTTGGCGTTGCACGCGGCATCGACGCAGAGCACCGCGCCGGGCACGGACTTGAGCGGCGGGCCGACATGGCCGGTGCCCTCAACGTACTCGATGCGCGCTTCGGGGAAGCGCTGGCGCAGGCCCTCCAGAATGGTGACGGGGTGGGAGGGCGTACCGTTGTAGTTGCCGACGAGCGCGTCGACGCTGTCGGCATTCGGGCCGATCACCGCGATGGAGCGCGGCGCCTTCGCCAGAGGCAGCAGTCCGTCGTTCTTGAGCAGCACCAGGGACTCGCGAGCGACCTTTCGGTTCAGCTCTGCGTGCTCCTTGGTGTCGTTCAGTGCAGGGCTTATGGTACTGTAAGGCGTCGTTTCGCCGGGCAGGCCAAGGCGCAGGCGGTCGGTCAGGGTGCGTTCGATGGCGCGGTCCAGCATGGGCTCGGGCAGCAGGTTGCGGCGCACGGCATCGACGATGATCGCCGGGTCGGACGACTTGTCGCGCCCGAATTCCACGCAGATCAGGTCGGTCCCCGCCCGCACCGCACTCGCCACCGCATCCGCCGGATCGCGGCTGTAGGCGTGGGCTTCGGGGTTGAAGAAATCGACCATCGCTGCGCAGTCGGTGACGACATGCCCCGCAAAGCCCCAGTCCCCGCGCAGTTTCTGCGCCAGCAGCGGGCTTCCGCAGGCAGGCACGCCGTCGATCGCATTGTAGGCGCACATGATCCCGGCGGGCCGGGCCTCGGTCACCGTGGCGCGGAAGGCGGGGAGGTACGTGTCCTCGAGATCGTAGGGGGAGGGGTGGACGTCCTCATGATGCCGGTTGCTTTCCGGCCCGCTGTGGACCGCGAAATGCTTGGCGACGGCGGCG
Source organism: Novosphingobium kaempferiae (assembly GCF_021227995.1). Lineage (NCBI taxonomy): Bacteria > Pseudomonadati > Pseudomonadota > Alphaproteobacteria > Sphingomonadales > Sphingomonadaceae > Novosphingobium > Novosphingobium kaempferiae. The sequence goes on along the minus strand of NZ_CP089301.1, from coordinate 2,244,620 downwards.
GTCTTGTAGAATACCGGATCGTCACCCTGCAGCCCGCGCACGAACGACACGCCCATGCGGGAAGTGAGGTAGGGGTCCTCGCCGAAGGTCTCCTGCCCGCGCCCCCAGCGCGGATCGCGGAAGATGTTGATGTTGGGGGACCAGACGGTGAGCCCGCGATAGCGCTTCGAACTGCCGTCCGTGCCCAGAGTCTCGCGGTACTTGGCGCGAAATTCGGTCGAGATCACATCGCCCGTCTGCCCGATGAGCGGGGCGTCGAAGGTGGCGGCCATGGCCACGGCCTGCGGGAATACCGTCGCTTCCCCGGCGCGGGCGACGCCGTGGAGACCCTCGCTCCACCAGTCGTAGGCGGGAATGCCGAGGCGCGGGATCGCGGGCGCCTCGCCCTTGAGCTGGCCCGCCTTCTCCTCCAGCGACATCGCGGACACCATCTCCGCGGCCCGGCGCTGGAGCGAGGCCGTGCTTGGCTCCTCGGCCCGTGCCACGGCTGGAAGAACGCTGGTCGCCGCGCATAGCAGCAGCCCGATTCGGTGCTTCACGGTACTCTCCCCTGTTATTTGGTGATAGCGCTATCTAGTGCGCTTCGACATTGCAAGAGACTTGCGAACTTGTGTCACTGTTCCGCAATCGACTTCGCAAAAGCGGTTCACGTCGCGATGCCTTCCGATAGGGGCTTGCGTCACAATATGATAGCGCTATCGTAAAGATGACGACCTGGCAGAACAGGCGAAGCAACAGGGAAAGGACGGCATGAAGCGGCAGAAATCCGTGTATCGGTTGTCGAAGGTGTGCGCATGACGGCGCTCGATCGGCGAGGGTTCCTCGGCGTCGCTGGCGCGTCGGGTGCGATCACGATGTTGCCGCTTTCAGCGTCCGCCGCACCGGTCGGCAACCGCCTGTCGCTGCCGGACGAGGGCTGGCGCCTGTGGCTCGACCGCGATGCGCGGTTCGCGGATGATCGCATATTCCTGCCCTCGCAGGTCGATCTGGCGAGCCTTCCCGTCAATCCGCCGACCGGCGGCTGGAGCGTGCTCGATACCGCGGCTTCGGCCACCGTCACGCTGCCCACCACGGTCGAGGAACACGTCTGGGGCAAGCTGGGCGAGCGGCCTTATACCGACGACGAGTATCGCTACGCCAACGACGATCCCGTCCCGCAGAACGGCGCCTATCGCGGCGTTTCCTGGTGGTATCGGGACTTCGACGCGCCTGCATCCTTCGCGGGAAGGCGCACGCTGCTCCATATCCGCGGCGCGCGGCTGAGGGCGGAAGTTTTCCTGAACGGCAGGCTCGTTGGCTATTCGATCATGGCGGAACTGCCGATCGTCTGCGACCTGACCGACGCGCTGAAGCCCGGCAAGGCCAACCGGCTGGCGATCCGCATCACCAACCCCGGCGGTCGTTACGACTGGCGCGATTCCACCACGATGACCTGGGGCGCGGTGAAGCTGTTCCGCTCGCACGGCTTCGGCGGGATCGACCGCGACGTGCATGTCACCAGCCACCCGCTGGAAGCGCATGTCGCCGATGCCTGGGTGCTGAACACGCCCGAGCCGCGCACCGTTACCGCCCACATGGAGGTCGCGTGCCGGGACGCCGCGCTGGCGGCAAAGGCGGGGAAGCTCGCCAAGGCGGTGCTCGTCGACGGCACAGGCGCGCGCGTCCCGGCGAAAGTCACGCTGGAGGAAGCACGGGCGGAGGGTGTCACCGCGCATGTCCGCTTCCGCATCGAGGCGAGTGGCGCGAAGCTGTGGGATCTCGACGATCCGGTGCTCCACACCCTGCGGCTGTCGTTCGGCAAGGATGTGCGCGAGGCGCGCTTCGGCTTCCGCTGGTTCGCGCCGGAAGGGCTGGGCGGCGACGCGCTGCTGCGCCTCAACGGGCGACGCATCAAGCTCTACTCGGCGATCTCGTGGGGGTACTGGGGCTTCAACGGGCTCTGGCCGAGGCCGGAACTGGCGGTGAAGGAAGTCGAGGCGGCCAAGGCGCTGGGTCTCAACTGCCTGCATTTCCATCGCAACGTCGGCAAGCGCGAGGTGCTCGACCGGCAGGACGAGAAGGGTCTGCTGCGCGTGATGGAGCCCGGCGGCGGGCGCTTCGCCATCGCCAGCTACGGCAAGAACGGCGAACTCTCGGAGGCCGACCGCTTCGCGCGGGATTATCAGGTGGAGAAGTGCGTGGCGATGGTCCGCGCATTCCGCTCGCACCCCTCGCTGGTCCAGTACACGCTGCAGAACGAACTGGGCGCGGACCTTGCGAACCCGGACGTGCAGGCGGTGCTGCTGGCGATGCACCGCGCCGACCCGAGCCGCACGGTCATCCTCAACGACGGCTTCGTCCAGCGCGGCGCGTCGCAGGCGATGTACGTGCCCTACAGCGACAAATACTACCGCTCCGACGAGGTCGAGTGGGGTGGCTGGTGGGACAACCACCAGGGCGCGGGCGACCAGTGGTACGACGCCTTCTACAAGAGCCCGGACGACTACATCCATCGCCAGACGGGCAAGCCCTTCATCGTCGAGTTCGGCGAAATGGAAGGCTGTGCCGTCGCCGACGATCACGCCGCGATGGTCGAGACGATCCGCAAGGGGGGCGGTCGGTCCTACGACCTTGCCGACCATGCCGAGATCCTCGCCAATACCGAGGCGTTCCTCGACCGCTGGGGATTCCGCAAGGCCTTCCCCACCGCGCAGGCGCTGTTCCAGTCGATCGGGGCCAAGTGCTACGACGCCTGGGCCAATTACATGGAAAACATCCGCATCGGCGACGAGGTGGACGTGGCGGCGATCAGCGGGTGGGAGACCACCGCGATCGAGAACCACTCCGGCATCGTCGACAACCTGCGCGGCTTCAAAGCCGATCCAGCGCTCGTCCGGGCGAGCCTGCTGCCGGTACGCCCGGTCGCCAAGCAGCGGAGGCTGGCCTACGTTTCAGGGGAGAGCGCGGTGCTCGATCTCTACCTGTTCAACGACACCGGAAAGGCCGTGTCGGGCGAGCTGGTGCTGGAGCTGATCGATCCGCAGGGCACGGCGCGGGAGGTGGCGCGCCACGCGGTTGCGGCGACGGCGCCGGACCGGTTCAGCCAACTCGTCGCGCGTGAAGTGCGCACGCCCGCGCTCTCGGGCGAGGGCGAATGGAAGGTGCATGTCTACTTCTCCGGCGCTCCGGCCGCGACCTTCACGCGCAGCCTGTGGGTGACGGCGCTTCCGGCACAGGCGGCGTCCGGCAGGCGTATCGCTGTATCGGGCATCGCGCGCAGCCTGCGGGCGCAACTTGAGACGCTGCCCGGTCTCAGGCTGGAGGAATTCCGCGCCGGGCAGTCCTACGATCTGGTGATCGCCTCGGGCCTCAAGGCGGACGAGATCGCGCGCCGCCAGATCGGTGAGCAGACCGGCCTCGAAGCGCAGCCCAAGAAGGGCGAGAAGCCCAAGCTGGTCCTGGGCGAACTGCCGCCGCCGGTCCTCGCTGCGGTAGGCAAGGGCGTGCCACTGCTGGCGCTGGTGCCGGAGGACGGCCTGTCCGAGGGTGTCGCGCGGCAACTGGCCGACCTCGGCCTGCTGCGCTTCGACGGGACCGTGGGTGACATCCGCGCGCCGTGGATGGGCAACTGGAACTACCTGCGCGCGCATCCGCTCTTCGCGGGCATCCCGGCGGACAGGGCGGCAGGAATCTTCCACCAGATCGACGGCAGGCTGTCGAACGGGTTGCTGGTCGACGGGCCGGGCGTCGAGATCGTCGCCGGGTACAGCCGCGACCATGACCGGCATAACGGCGCGGCCACGCTGGTCGCGGCAAACAAGGGCATGCGCGCGGTTCTGCACCGCATGCCGGACATGGTGGCGCCGCTGCAGCGCCGCTTCCTCGCCAATGCCGTGGAATGGCTGGCGGGTCAGGGGAGGACTTCGTGACCTATCGACTGATTTGCGCGGCGCTGGCCGCATCCGTGGTGCTGGCCTCTCCGGCTCTGGCGCGAACCGTCCATGTCGATCCGGCGAAGGCGGGTGCGTTCCACACCGTCCAGTCGGCGATCGACGCCATCGCGGGAGAGGGCGGCACCATCCTCATCGCGCCGGGCAGCTACCGGGAGAAGCTGACCGTCGCCGCCGATAACGTGACGCTGGCGGGCACGGGCCGGAAGCCGGATGACGTGGTGCTCGTCTATGGCGATTCCGCCATGAACGCGGGCGGCACCTTCAAGTCGGCGACGCTCAGCGTCACCGGGGCGGGCTTCACGCTGCGCAACCTCACCGTGTCCAACGACTGGTGGCTCGACCCCGCGCACCCGCCTTCGCAGGCCGTGGCGGTCTCGCTGACGGGCGATGCAGCGGTCGTCTCCAACGTGCGGATGTTGGGCCATCAGGACACGCTGTTCGTCAACGACGGGCAGGGCGGGCGCGAGACGCGCGCCTATTTCGAGAACTGCTACATCGCAGGCCACGTCGATTTCGTGTTTGGCAACGCGAAGGCCTTCTTCCGCAAGTGTCAGCTCCACGGCGAGGCGCACGAGTCCGTCATGTACACCGCACAGAGCCGCAATGCGCCGGACGAGGACAGCGCCTTCGTCTTCGAGGACTGCCGCCTGACTGCGGACAAGGATGCCCGCAACGTCTCGCTGGGGCGGCCATGGCGCGATTATGCCTCGGTCGTGTTCCTCAATCCGACGCTAGATACCGCGCTGGCGCCGGGCGCTTTCACGGAATGGACGCCGGGCAAGACCAACAAGCTGCCGACCACGCGCTACGCGCTTTACGCGCCGAGTGGCGTGGGGACGTCCGGGCTCACGCTCGCGAAGGAAGCGACCTGGCTCGATGCCGAAGGTGTGAAGGGCTGGCGGCTGGAGCGCTTCTTCGGCGGCGATACCGGTTGGATCGCACGCGGCCTCAAGCGCTAGGCGAGACAAGACGGCGCGTCCGCGCGGATGACGGCGGCCAGCGGCTGCGGGCGGGCGAAGAGGTAGCCCTGCCCGAGCCGGCAGCCCATCTCCGCCAGCTTGCGGCGCTGGCATTCGGTCTCGACACCCTCGGCGACGACGTGCTTGCCCAGCGCTTCGCCCAGCCCGACGATGGCGCGGATGATCGCCTCGCTCTGGCCGTCGTCGTCGAACAGGCTGAGCGTGAACGAGCGGTCGATCTTGAGCATGTCGAACGGCAGGTGCTTGAGGTGGATCAGCGAGGCGTAGCCGGTGCCGAAGTCGTCCAGCGCCACCGTCACGCCCGCTTCGTGCAACAGGCCGAGCGCCTTGGCGGTCTCGTCCACCGCGCGGCCTAGGACGAAATCCTCCGTGACCTCGATGCAGAGCCGCTCCGGCGCGACGCCGAAGTCATGCATCCGCGCGAGCAGGCGGGCGGCGGCCTGCGGGCTGTCGAGCTGCGCGGCGATGAGGTTGATCGAGAGCCGGGGCACGCGCTCGGGATGGTCGCGCAGCGTGGACAGGCCCATCTCTAGGACATGCTGCTGCACCGCCAGCCCCAGCTTGCGATCGTTCAGCATGCCGCCGAAGACCGCCGGGGTCATCATGCCGTGGACAGGGTGCTGCCAGCGCAGCAGCGCCTCGTAGGAACCGATCGCGCCGGTATCGAGATCGACGATGGGCTGGTAATGGAGCGAGAATTCGTCCCGCTCGATGCCCTGCCGCGCTTCCTGTCCGAACAGCTGGCGGCTGTCGAGTTCCTCGCGCAGACGCGGAGCGAAGTCGTGGAGGCGACGGCGGCCGTCCTGCTTGGCCTGATAGAGCGCGAGATCGGCATTCTTCACCAGCACCTCGGGCTCCGCCGCGTCCTCGGGGCAGCGGGCGACGCCGATGCTGAGCGAGAGCGCCCAGCTCCGGCCCCCATGCGTGAGGGTAGCGCCCTGGAATGCGTCGAGCGCGAGGCGGATGCGCTGTTCGCCAGTCTCGTCCCACGGCAGCAGGATCGCGAACTCGTCTCCGCCGATGCGCGAGACGTGCGCGTTCGGCCCCCCGGCGGCGGCGAGGCCGCGCCCGACCTTGCCGAGCAGCAGGTCGCCGCCGTCGTGGCCGAGGCGGTCGTTGATCTGCTTGAGGTAGTCGACGTCGATCAGCAGCAGCATGAACGGCGCGCTCGCCGCCGCGTCGCACATGGTACGCAGGCAGGACTGGAACGCGGCGCGGTTGCCAAGGCCGGTCAGGTAGTCGGTCTGCGCGGCGCGGCGGAAGGTCTCGCTTTCCACCTCGATCACCTTGCGCGCCTGTTCGGCGGCATCGCGCTCCTTGCCTAGCAGGCGGAAGCGGTCGGCGATGGCGAGCGACAGGGCGACCGATTCGAAGGCGAGCGCTCCGAAGGTCGCCATGTCGATCACGTCGTCCTGCACCATCAGCCCGAAGTTGCGCGCGACGCGCAGGGCGAAGACGCACAGCACCGGGGTCCAGCCCGCGAGGTAGAACCACACCACGCGGCTGCGCGCCCGGAGCGCGACGACGACGCCGGTGCCGAGGCACAGCGCGCTCATGACGAAGACGATGTTGAGCCAGCGGTCGATCGTGACCGGCGCCGCGATCGGGAGGAATGCCGCGATCAGCCCGACGCCGAGGTTGATGCAGGCCAGCACCCGGCCGCACCGGAACAGCCAGCGCGGCAGGATGCCTTCCTCGATCACCGACAGGAAGAACATGTTGCCCGCCGCGATCAGGCCGGAAACGAGCACGTAGTCGGCCCTCACCGCGATCGGCCCGACGTACTCGGGCACGACGAAGGCGAACACGCTGGTCCAGGTCAGCCCGTAGCCCAGCGCCAGCGTGGACCAGACGAGATACCAGCGCTGGAAGACGAGGCGCTGCCCGGTGTAGATCAGCAGGTTGTAGGCGAAGGCCGACAGGATCGCGCCCGCGAAGATGCCCATCAGGCATAGCCACATGCCCTCCAATCGCAGGACTGTGGGCGGATCGGCGGCGACGAGCTTGCGCATCAGCGACAGGTCGTCGAGGCGCTGGTAGCCGACATAGACGTCACGGACCTGAGCACCTGCGCGGTCCACCGGGAAGCGGAGCATGCCGCCGAGCGCCCAGTGATCGCCGACGGCGCCCGGCGCGATGTGCGTCGTGGCGGCAGTCCCGTCGGTGCCGGTCACGATGACCGTCATCCCGACGAAGCGCGCCTGATCGGTCATCAGCTGCCAGCCGGCGGGCAGGTGGGCCAGCCGTGCGGGGTCGCGGACCTTCAGCCAGACCCAGCCGTCGCGGTAGGCTTTATAGGCGGGAGCCTTGGCGCAGTCGAAGCGGAGGCGGGACACCGAAGCGGCGGACGCGGAAAACGCTGCGGGCGCCGTCGCATAGCAGGCATCGGCGCGCAGGCGCGTCACTTGCGCATGCGCGGGACTCGTCCCCAGCTGTGCAGCCAGCACGACGCAGATCAGAAACAGAAACGAGCGAACCGACATGCCCAACCCCAAGGATGCGGCTAGGCATAAACCGAATGTCACTAGGAATGGTTAACGAGGCGCGCATCCTCGGCACCGGTCTTTTGCGTGGATTATGAGCACAAACAATAACCTTCGCCCGGCGTTTCCTGTTAGCGAGCCTCATCCAGCCGAACGGGAACCACGCCTTCATGACCAGTAGCAACGCCGCCCGGGATCTGCCGATCGCGATCGTCGGCGGAGGATTCACAGGGACGCTGCTGGCGATCAACCTCCTGCGCTACGGCGTGAAGGTGGCGCTGATCGAGCGCAGTTCCGCGCAGCTCGCCAAGGGTGTCGCCTTCGGCACCCGGCGGCCGGAGCATCTGTTGAATGTGCGTGCTTCCAACATGAGCGCCTTTCCCGACGATACGGGGCATTTCCTGCGCTGGATGGACTTCTCCGACGCGGACGAGGCGAACCGCTTCGTCCCTCGCCTGACCTACGGCATGTACCTGCGCGAACAGCTGGTGGCGGCGCTCGCCAAGGCGGGGCCGGACGCACGGATCGTCGATGGCGAGGCCTGCTCCATAGAGTTCGGCGATACCGCCGCCGAGGTCAGGCTGGCCGATGGAGACACTGTTGTCGCCCGCGCGGTCGTGCTGGCGCTCGGCAATTTCCCGCCTGCTCCGCATCCCGTGCTGGAGGGGGTGCCGGAGCCCCTGTACTGCCCGGACCCGTGGAACGCCGCCGCGCTGGAGGGGCTGGCCGGCCTCGATCATGTGATGGTCGTCGGCAGTGGCCTTACCGCCGCCGACGTCGTGCTGTCGCTCGACAGCGCGGGCTTCGCGGGCAAGGTCACGGTGCTGTCGCGGCGTGGACTCAAGCCGCTCAGCCATGCCGAGAGCGGGCCGGTGGTGACGCCGGTTCCGGACCCCGATCTGCGCGGCGTCGCGCTCGCCCGCGAGGTGCGGCGGCGCGCGGCCGAGATCGGGTGGCGCGGCGCGGTCGATGCCCTGAGGCCGCATACGCAGAACATCTGGCGCCGCCATTCTTCCATCGCGCAGGCGAGCTTCCTACGGCACCTGCGGCCTTATTGGGACATTCACCGCCACCGGCTGGCTCCATCGGTCGCGAAGCGTCTCGAGGACATGGAGGCGGCGGGGCGGCTGCGCTACGTAGCGGGCAAGCTCTGCGACGCGCATGAAGAGGACGGCCGCGTCGCCGTGTCCTATCGCCCGCGCGGGGAGGATCGGATCGAGACGCTGGACGTCGCGCGCGTCTACAACTGCGCCGGACCGGACGGGAACCTCGCCCGCGTCGAGGCGCCGATCCTGACGCACCTCCTGGAGCAGGGGCGCATCCGCAGCGACGTTCACCGGCTCGGCGTCGACGCCGATCATCTCGGCCGGGTGCGCGATGCCGATGGCAGGGTGCAGGACCGGCTGCTTGCCGCCGGTCCGATCACCAAGGGCGAGGCGTGGGAGATCGTCGCGGTGCCCGATATCCGCCGTCAGGTATGGGGCCTCGCGCGCTTCCTCGCCGACGAGCACTGGGTCGGCGGCGAGGGGCTCTGACGCGCGTCAGGCGGCGCTGCGGACGGACTCCGCCACCGGCAGCGCGGCAAGGATCGTCTCGGTCTCGGTGCGATCCAGCCAGTCGGGGCTCGCCTCGAAGAAGGCGACGGTGCCATCCTGCGCGAGCACCAGCACGGCGGGCTGGTCGATCTCGTAGCTGTTCGTGCCCAGCGTTGCGCCGATCCACGGGGCTCCGGCGGCGACTGCGGGCTGTTCCTCGGGGAAGAACGTGATGCCGAGGCTGCGGGCGAGGGCATAGCCAGGATCGCCCGCCACCGTGAAGCCAAGGTCGTGGCGGGCGATCAGATTGCGGTCCACCGGAACCTGCGCGCTCACCGCCAGCAGCCTGACCCCGCGCTCGCGCAGATGCGGCAGGAGGGTCTCGTTGTACCACGGCAGCGCGATGTTGCAGGCCGGGCAGCCGCCGAAGCGGAAGAACACCAGCACCGCCGGGCCGTCGGCGAGGATATCGTCCCGGGTCAGCGCCTGCCCGTCCTGATCGATCAGGGTGAAGGGTGCGACGCGGTCGCCCTTCTGCGGCAGCGTGGCGGGGTCGTGGCGCTGGACGAGCACGCGGCGCTGCGTGGCGTTGCGTTCAAGCTGCTCGGGCGCCCAACTCCGCTCACGCTCGGCCTGGAGGGCGGCGAAACGGTCTTTCAGGGTATCGGTCATCGTGCTTGCCTCATGGTTGGCCATGCATGCAGGCTAGGAAAGCCGCCGTCGCACGACCAACGAGAAGCGGGCGATCCCCGTTGAGATTATCGAATAAGCGCCGTCATGCAGGCAGTCCGGCGATCACCTCGCGCGCGAGCAGGGCAAGCTGGCTGGTCGGGCCGTCGAGGCCGGGCGCGGTGTGGAGGACGCATGAGACTTGCGGCAGGTCGGGCAGGCCAACCTCGGCAAGCGGCGCATCGCGCAGGAACATCCCGGTGCGGCAGGTCAGGCCGAGCCCGGCATCGACGGCGGCGCGCAGCGTGGTCAGGTTGGGTGTCTCGACCGTGATGCGGAAGGGTCGCCCGGCATCCTCCAGCGACCGGATCGCCGCCTCGCGGAAGCGGCAGGGCGTCTCCAGCACGGCGAGCGGCACCGTGTCGAGTGCGGCGAGTTCCGGCTTGCCGAACCAGGACATCGGCGCGGTGGTCACTGCATGGCTGTCGCTCGGCGCGGCGAAGCCGAGCACGATGTCGAGCTGGCGGCGTTCGAGCAGGTCCAGCAGTTCCGCCGTTCCGGCGACGCGCGAATAGAGTTCGGCCTCCGGGTGCAGTTCCGCGAACTGCGCCAGCAGGCCGGAGAGCAGCAGCTCGGCGAAGTCCTGAACCATGCCGATCCGCGCGGGTCCGGCGAACTGGCCCGAAGTCACCGCCGCGACCGCCTCGTCATGGAGCGCCAGCACCTTGCGGGCATAGTCGAGCATGAGTTCGCCGTGCGCGGTCAGCGTCAGGCGGCGGCCCTCGCGGTGAAACAGCGACTGTTGCAACAGTTCCTCCAGCCGCTTGATCTGGAGGCTGAGCGCGGACTGGCTGACGAAGACCCGCTCCGAGGCATGAAGCATGGAACCGGTATCCACGATCGCGACGAAGCTGCGCAGGAGGTTCGTAGGAAGGTTCACGGTCATTGGCGGCAGGCTCTCATGCGGGACTTGAGTGTTCCTCAAGCCATGGCGGCAGACTAATTGTCAATCAAAATAGTAGAGATTTATCCCGACGTAGGTTTTCTGTCCGGATGTATGGTCATTGTACCAGCCCACGGATTTCGCCCGGTTTTCCGTACATCCCGCCGGTGCATGAGCTTTGCGCTGCGTCGTTATGAGCGGCGCAAATAGGTCTGCGGCACAATCTCAATTGAATTGGTAGACTGCATGATGCCAGCTTCGCCTCAGGCAATGAGAGGCGAAGGAATGTCCCGTTTCAGGCAATTGAGTCGTTCGCTGGGCGCGGCGCGCTGGCTTTCGCCGCTGCTGCTGCTGGCGGTGCTGGAAGCCGGCTCGCGCCTCGGCGTGATCCCCGAGCGCACGTTGGCCGCGCCGTCGCAGGTGATCGCGACGCTGTGGTCGATGACCGTCTCGGGCGAACTGACCGACAACCTGCTGGTCTCGTTCCTGCGCGTCCTCGCCGGGCTCGGCATCGGCGTCACGACCGGCGTGGTGCTTGCGCTCGTCGCGGGTCTCTCACGACAGGGCGAGGTCGCGGTCGATCCGCTCATGCAGATCAAGCGCACGATCCCGACGCTGGCGCTGACGCCGCTGTTCATCGTCTGGTTCGGCATCGGCGAGACGCCCAAGATCGCCCTGATCGCGTTCGCCTCGATCTTCCCCGTCTACCTCAACCTCTACAGCGGCATCCGGGGCGTCGACGTGCGCCTGCTGGAGAGTGCGCGCAGTCTTGGCCTCAGCCGTGCGGCGCAGGTGTGGCATGTGGTGCTTCCAGGCGCCTTGCCGTCGCTTCTGGTCGGCTTGAGGTACTCTCTGTCGGTTTCAGTGCTGGTTCTGGTCGTTGCCGAGCAGATCAACGCGACGGCGGGCCTGGGCTATCTCATCAACAATGCCCGCGACTTCATGCGCACCGACATCATCCTCGTGTGCCTGATGATCTACGCCGGGCTCGGCCTCCTTGCGGACGGCCTTGTCCGCGCGATCGAGAGCCGCGCGCTCGCATGGCGGCCCGCCGTCGTCTCCCAGTAAACCGACCTTTCGAGAAGGACAGACCCATGGACGCTCGATTGACCCAATTCACCGCGCCCGCCCCCGCAAGCTTCGTTTTTCCCGCGGAAACCGTGGTGCGCTTGCGCGATTTCACCCGCCGCTTCGGCGATACGACGATCATTTCGGGCCTCGATCTCGAGATCGCCAAGGGCGAGTTCGTGATCCTGCTGGGCCGCTCTGGCTCGGGCAAGACGACGCTGTTGCGCACGCTGGCCGGGCTCGATCCGGTAGGCGGGCAGGACGTGGAAATCCCGTCCTCGCGCGCCGTGGTGTTCCAGGATGCCCGCTTGCTGCCGTGGAAGAAAGTATGGCGCAACGTCGCGCTCGGCCTCAAGGGCAAGGAAGCGCGGGAGCGCGCCGAAGAGGCATTGCAGGAGGTCGGCCTCGGCCATCGCCTCGAAGCCTGGCCGCTGACGCTTTCGGGCGGTGAGGCGCAGCGGGTGGCCCTTGCCCGCGCGCTGGTCCGTGAACCGCAACTGCTTCTGCTGGACGAGCCTTTCGCCGCGCTCGACGCGCTGACGCGCCTCAGGATGCACGAACTGGTCCTGTCGCTGTGGCGCCGTCATCGCCCCGCCGTGCTGATGGTGACGCATGACGTCGACGAGGCGATCGCGCTGGCCGACCGCGTGGTGCTGCTCGATGGCGGCAGGATCGTTGCGCAGGAGCGCATTGCCGCACCGCGCGGCCCCGAACGCACCGCCATCGCCGCGCCGCTGCGGCAGCGCCTGCTCGAAGCGCTGGGCGGGCTCGTCGAGGAGCGTCCGGCGGGCGAGATCGTCGCGCTCCATGCGGGAGCGCGGCCTTGAACGCCTTCGCGCAGATCGCCGTGACGCCGGACCTGTCGCCGCTGCGTCGCTTCGTGGGCGACTTCGCCGCACTGCTGGACGAGACCGATGATCTCGGTGCCATTCTGGAGCGCGGCGGCACGCTGCTGGCCCGTCTGGTCGAACGTGACGACTGGCTGCCGGACGATTACGCGCAGCCCCACCCGGAACGCTACCAGCAATACCTGCTCCACTGCGACAGCGCCGAGCGTTTCAGCGTCGTGTCATTCGTCTGGGGGCCGGGGCAGGCGACGCCGATCCACGATCACCGCGTCTGGGGTCTCGTCGGCGTCCTGCGTGGCGCGGAGAAGGTTCAGAGTTTCCGCCATCGCGAGCACGACGGCGCGCTCGTCCAGCATGGGGCAACCCGCGACCTGCTCGAAGCCGAAGTCGAGCCGATCGACCCGCGCGAGGGCGACATCCACCGCGTCGAGAACGCCTTTGCCGATCGCACATCGATCTCGATCCACATCTACGGCGGCAACATCGGCGCCGTGGAGCGCGCGACCTACCGTGCCTCGGGCGAGGAACGCCCGTTCATCTCCGGCTACGCCAACACCACGCTTCCCAACCTCTGGGATCTTTCGAGGAAAGCATGACAGTCTTACCCGCTCAGGTCCGCAGCGCCCTCCTGTCCCGCCGCGAGATCGCGATCATCGACGTGCGCGACGAGCATCCCTTCGCGCAGGGGCACCCGCTGTTCGCCGCGCAGATTCCGCTGGCCCGCATCGCTGCCGAGGCCGAGTGGCGGCTTCCCCGCAAGGCCGTTCAGGTCGTCGTCTACGATGACGGCGAGGGCCTCGCTCCGTTCGCCGTCGAGGAACTGCGCGGGCTCGGCTTCACCGATGTCGATCTTCTCGAAGGCGGGCTCCAGGGCTGGCGCGATGCGGGCTACGAACTGTTCGAGGACGTCAATTCCTATTCCAAGGCGTTCGGCGAACTCGTCGAGCACCGGCGCGGCACGCCCTCGCTCCCCGCGGAGGACGTGCAGGCGCTGATCGACGAGAAGGCGGATATCGCCATCCTCGATGCGCGCCGCTTCGATGAATACGCGACGATGAGCATTCCCGGCGGCCGCAGCGTGCCGGGTGCGGAGCTGGTACTGCGCGCGCCGGTCGCCGCGCCGGACCCGGACACCACGATCATCGTAAACTGCGCCGGTCGTACCCGTAGCCTGATCGGCGCGCAGTCGCTCATCAATGCGGGCCTGCCCAACCGCGTCTTCGCCTTGCGCAACGGCACGATCGGGTGGACGCTGGCTGGGCAGGAACTCGAGCACGGACGGCAGGAAAGCGTCGACGTTGGCGGCGATATCGACAAGGCGCGGCTCCGTGCCCGCGAAGTCGCCTATCGCGCGGGTGTACGCCGGATCGACGCCGCGCAACTGGCCGAGATCGAAGGAGAGGCCCACCGCACCCTCTATCGCTTCGACGTGCGCCAGCCGGCTGCCTACGCCGCCGGGCATCTCCCGGGCTTCCGTAATGCCCCCGGCGGCCAGCTGGTGCAGGAGACCGACCACTTCGCCCCCATTCGTGGCGCGCGCATCGTCCTTGCCGACGATCTCGGCCCGCGTGCCGACATGACCGCATCGTGGCTGGCACAGTTGGGCTGGGAAGTGCTTGTTCTGGACGCCGACTTCGGCGGCATGCTGGAAACCGGACCGGACGGCGCGCCTGCGCCGCGCGGTCCCGAGGGCCGCTACAAGCGCCCTTACGAGGGTACCGACAATCCCCGGGCCGCCATGCAGGCTTACCTCGACTGGGAATACGGCCTCGTCGCCCAACTGGCGCGCGACGGCACCCACGGCTTCTTCGTCATCTGATCCAACCGGAGTTTACCGCAATGACCGTCAAGTTCATCGGCTACATCGGCTTCAACGATACGTCCGAGATCCACAACGCCGTGCGCACGCGCGTGCTCGACCGTGACTACGTGGACGCCGCCGCGCGCGAGCAGGAGAAGGGCGGGTTCGACCGCGTGCTCATCCCGTTCGGCTCGGCCTCACCGGAAAGCCAGATCGTCGCGGCGCATGCGGCGGCGATCACCTCGAAGCTCGGCTTCCTCGTCGCGCATCGTCCCGGCTTCACGCAGCCGACGCTGGCGGCGCGGCAATTGGCGACGCTCGACCAGCTTTCGGGCGGGCGCGTCGCGGTCCACATCATCACCGGCGGCGCGGACGAGGAAATGGCGCGCGACGGCGACGTCGGCACCACCAAGGCCGAGCGCTACGCGCGGACCGACGAATACCTCGACATCCTGCGCAGCGAATGGACCGCAGCTCAGCCCTTCGACCATTCCGGCCGCTTCTATCAGGCGCGCGGCGCATTCAGTGCGATCAAGCCGGACAATCTCCCGGTGTTCTTCGGTGGTTCCTCGCCAGAGGCGATCGAGGTCGCGGGCCGTCATGCCGACGTCTACGCACTCTGGGGCGAGACGCTGGAGCAGGTGGGCGAGGCCGTGCGCACCGTCCGTCACGCCGCCGCGCAGCACGGCCGTAACCCCGGTTTCTCGCTTTCACTGCGCCCGGTGATCGCCGACACGGAAGAAGCCGCGTGGAAGAAGGCCGACGCCATCGTCGAACAGGTGCGCGCCAATCGCGAAGCGGCGGGCCTGCCGACCTCCGGCCATCGCCCGCCCAACGCCGGATCGCTGCGCCTCCTGGAGACGGCGACATCGACCCGCCGTGACACCCGCCTGTGGACCGGCGTGGCGGCCCTCACCGGTGCGCAGGGCAATTCGACCGGTCTCGTCGGCACGCCCGAGCAGGTCGCCGCCGCGCTGCTCGAATACTACGACATCGGCATCGATCACTTCCTGATCCGCGGCTTCGAACCGCTGGCGGATGCCATCGACTACGGCCGCGAGCTGATCCCGCTGGTGCGGGCGAAAGTGGCCGAGCGCGATGCGGGCAAGGAAGCCGCGAAGGTGGCTCTGGCCGGCTGATTTCCGCCGTTTCGCATTGGCAGAACTCAGCTTCACATCAGCCATTCGCGTTGGTTCGCAACCGCCCGGAAGCCTAGCCTCGAACTACGGAAAATCAGGAGGAATTGATGACCCGACGTCAGCTCAAGCTAGGCTTCATCCTGCACGGTGTCGGTCCCGGTTGGGACGACTGGCGCCATCCCGATGCGCAGGTCGATGCCAGCACTAGTCTGCCCTTCTACATCCGCCAGGCACAGGCGGCGGAGCGTGGGAAGTTCGACTACCTGTTCGTGGCGGACAGCGTCTCGATCAACGCGCGCTCCTCGCCGCACTACCTCAACCGCTTCGAGCCGCTGACGATCCTTTCGGCAGTGGCGGCGGTGACCGAGCGTATCGGCCTCGTCGCTACAGCGACCGTCAGCTACACCGAGCCGTTCAACCTCGCGCGCCAGCTTGCCTCGCTCGATCACCTGAGCGGCGGGCGTGCGGGCTGGAACGTGGTGACGTCGTGGCTTGCGGGGAGCGCCGCCAACTTCGGCAAGGCGGAGCACCTCGGCCATGCCGAGCGGTATCGCCTCGCCGACGAATACCTCGATGTCATCAAAGGCCTGTGGGACAGCTGGGAAGACGACGCGCTGGTGCGTGACAAGGCCAGCGGCCAGTTCCTCGATGCCGACAAGCTGCATGAGCTGAACCACAAGGGCGAGTTCCTTTCGGTGAAGGGGCCGCTCAACATCTCGCGCTCGCCACAGGGGCAGCCGGTGATCTTCCAGGCGGGCTCGTCCGAGGACGGGCGCACGTTCGCGGCGCGCCATGCCGAGGCTATCTTCACGCACCAGGAAGACCTTGCCGAAGGGCAGGCGTTCTACGCCGATCTCAAGGCGCGGGCGCGCGGCTTCGGCCGTGATCCGGAGCAGCTTTTCATCCTTCCCGGCGCGCGTCCGGTGGTCGGATCGACGGAGGAGGAGGCCGAGCGGCTCTACGACGAACTGGCAGGCCTCGTCAGTCTGGAGAACGCGCTGCGGGCGCTGGGACGTTCGTTCAACGACCACAACTTCAGCGTCTACGATCCCGATGGACCGTTCCCGGCGCAGGTCGCCGAAGAGGGGCTCAAGAGCAACCAGAGCGCATCCGAGAGGGTACTGAAGGCCGCCGGGCAAGGGCTGACGCTCGCCCAGATCGCACTGCGCTTCGCCACGCCGAAGGGTGGCTTCGTCGGCACGCCCGAGCAGCTCGCCGACCGCTTCCAGCTCTGGCTGGAGAACCGGGGATCGGACGGTTTCAACCTGTTCGAATCCCTGCCCGGCCAGCTTGAGGTCTTCGTCGATGAGGTCGTGCCGATCCTCCAGCGGCGCGGGATCTACAAGCAGGACTACGCGGGCACGACCTTCCGCGAGAGCTTTGGGCTCGACGTGCCCGTCAACCGCAACACCGCCGCGCGGCTCGCCCGCTCGGCTGCCTGACACGACAAGAGAGGAGAACGATCATGGCGACTTCCGCTTCCACTTTCGACGTCTCGAATTCCGGCCTCGTCATCCGCCCGGTCCAGCCGACCATCGGCGCGGAGATCGAGGGCGTAGACCTTTCCAAGCCGCTGACCGACGAACTGCGCGAGGAAATCCGTGCCGCTGTGCTCAAGTGGAAGGTCGTGTTCTTCCGCGACCAGTCGCTCGACGATGCCAGCCAGGCGGCGTTCGCGGCGAACTTCGGGCCGCTCTACACGCACCCGACCACGCGGCACGATGCGGCGAACAAGGAGGTCCACGCCATCGCCGCGAAGTACGACCGCGAGTACGAGAAGAAGCTCGGCTACAAGGTCAAGCCCGGCGAGGCGTATCATTCCGACACCAGCTGGCGGCTCGTCCCGACGTGGGGCGCGGTGCTGCGCGACGTGAACCTGCCTGAAGTCGGCGGAGACACGATCTGGGTGGACGCCAACCTCGCCTACGAGACGCTGCCGGAGGAACTGAAGCAGCGGCTCGAGGGCAAGTACGTCACCCATAACTTCGTGCCCGCGCTGGAGCTGTCGGGCCATGAATATCCCATCGTCGCGCACAAGATCGTGCGGACCCATCGCGAGACGGGGAAGAAGATCCTCTGGGTCAACTTCTCGCAGCAGCCGCAGATCCTCGGCATCGAGCTGGCGGAGAGCCGCGAGCTGCTGGAGGAGGTGCTGCGCCAGTACAAGCGGCCGGACCTGCAGGCGCGGTTCTCGTGGCGGCCGGGCACGGTGGCGTTCTGGGACAACCGGGCGACGGTGCATTTCGCGGTGCGCAACTACGGCGACTTCCCGCGCGAGCTGCACCGCATCCTGATCGCTGACGAGCCGCTGTGGACGGACCTCTGACCGATGCTCGACAGACGTAACCTGCTTGCCGGACTTTCGACGACTTTCGCCCTGGCTGCCTGCGGCCGGGGCGGGAGTTCCGCGGGCGTGCTGCGCGTGGGCAGCCAGAAGGGCGGCACCAAGGCGCTGATGCTGGCGTCCGGCGCGCTCGACGGGGCGGCCTACACGGTCGAGTGGGCCGAGTTCCCCGCCGCGCAGAACCTGCTCGAAGCGCTCGGCAGCGGGGCCATCGACCTTGGCCTTGCGGGCGATGCGCCGTTCCAGTTCGCCTATCAGGCGGGCAGCCCGATCAAGGCGATCGGCGCGCAGACCACGCAGCAGCGGGCCGAGGGCGCCATCGCCGTCATCGTGCCCGGCGCGTCACCGATCCGCGACGCCGGGGGCCTCAAGGGCAAGCGCATCGCCACCACGCGGGGCAGCGTCGGCCATTACCTGCTGCTGCGCGCGATGCTGTCTGCGGGCCTCGGCGCGAAGGACGTGAAGACGGTGTTCCTCTCCCCCAGCGATGCCCGCGCCGCGCTCCAGACCGGGGCGGTGGACGGGTGGTCGACCTGGCAGCCCTATGTCGCCAGCGCGCTGGCCGAGGGGGACCGCATCGCCATCGACGGGCGCGGCTTCACGCAGGGGTACGGCTTCGACATCGCCCACGAAAGCGCCATCGCCGACAAGCGCCCGCTGCTCGACGACTTCCTGAAGCGCGAGGACAAGGCGCTGCAATGGGCGAGCACGCACGTCGATGATTTCGCCAAGGTGCTCGCTTCCGAGACCGGGCTGCCGCTGCCGATCGCGAAGGAATTCGCCGGTCGCGGTGCGCGGCTGCCGGTGCCGATCGACCGGGCGCTGATCGACCGGCAGAAGGTGGTGCTCGATACCTTCCGCCAGTTCGGCGAAGTGAAGTCCGAACGGCCGCTGAAGGATGCCTTCGTGCTCACGGGGTAGCCCGTTGAACCAAAACGGCCCTGAAGTGTCGTCCGGTATGCCCGGGAACCGGCGGAAATCCGGGGTTTCATGCGCAATCCCGTGTGACCTTCCGCGAGCGGCGAAACGGCGCACGACGGGCAGGCTTCGGGACGGGAGTGCGGGGCGGCCATGGGCGCACCCTACATGGCGCCAGCGTTGTAGGAAAATGGTCGCCCGGCCAGTTCTGATTGCCCGTCATTCCCGCGCAGGCGGGAACCCATCTCCTGACGGTGCCTGTTGAGCCGGCATCAGATGGGTCCCCGCCTGCGCGGGGATGACGATGGTTTTTGATTTTCGAGGAACGCTCCACCCCATCATCCGCCGTTGCCCCTGTGCAGCGGCGGATTTTCGCGCATCCCGGCGCCGTTCCCAGCATCAAGAAAAACTTGAGAACGGATAAGAGATCGCAATTTCTACCAAATCAGTAGACATGCCATGAAGGCCGGGACACGAACCAGTTCAGGGGCCAGTTTTCCGTGAAAATCCTCAAGTCCGCCGCACTTGCCGCCAGCGTATCGTTCCTTCCCTTCGCAGCGGCCCATGCCGACGAGGCCCCTTCCGTCGCGGTGCCGCTGGTTGCCGCCGACGGGGCGGCTGATGCCGCTGCCGATGCCGAAGGCAGCGCCATCATCGTCACCGGTGCGCGCGGGCAGACGCAGCGCTCGGTCGCCGACAGTCCGGTCCCGGTCGACGTGATCGGCCCGGCGGAGCTGAAATCGACCGGCCGCACCGGCCTCAAGGAGATCCTCGGCAACATCATCCCCTCGCTCTCGATGCCCGCGCTCGGCGGCGGCGGCACTTCGGCGAGCGTGCGCCCCATCGCCATCCGCGGCCTCTCGGGCGACTACGTGCTGGTGCTCGTCAACGGCAAGCGGCGGCACACGACCTCGCTCATCAACAACCTCTCGCGCATTTCGGGCGGTTCCACCCCGGTCGACATCGACCTGATCCCGACCAGCGGCGTCGGCCACATCGAAGTGCTGCGCGATGGCGCGGCGGCGCAGTACGGGTCGGACGCGATCTCGGGCGTCATCAACGTGATCCTCGACAGTTCGGCGCATGGCGGCGACCTGTCGATCACCGGCGGGCAGCTCTACGAGAAGGGCGGCCAGCTGGCGCAGGTGTCCGGCTCGTTCGGCACCGGGATCGGCGACGGCGGCTTCGTGCGCTTCTCGCTGGAGGCCAAGTACCACGATCGCGCCGAGTCCTCGGCGGAGGCGATCCCCTACCTCTACCCGCTGGTGAACGGCCAGCCCGACCCGCGCGAGGCCGGGGCCGACCACGTCATCGCCGGGGGCTATGGCCGGTCGAACCGGGACAAGATCGTCAACACCAGCTACAACGCCGAACTGCCGCTGGGCGAGGACACGACGCTCTATTCGTTCTCGACGCTCAGCTACCGCAACATCAAGGACGCGCGCGGAGCCTACGTGGCGTCGCCCACCGGCTACGGCGGGCAGGCGAACAGCCAGGGCGTCTCGGTGCTGCCGCAGCTCTATCCCGCAGGCTTCCAGGCCTATCGCCGCATCTGGGAATGGGACTGGCAGGCTGCCGTCGGCATCCGCTCGCAAGTGGCGGGCTGGGCGGTGGACATCTCCACCAGCTACGGGCGCGACAACGTGAAGCTGGGCGCGGAGAACACGCTCAACCCCTCGCTCGGGCCGGACAGCAAGGCGGACTTCTTCATGGGTCGCCAGAAGCAGGACCTGTGGGTCAACAACCTCGACGTCAGCCGCGAATTCGAGGCGGGCTTCGCCAAGCCGCTCAACGTCGCGCTCGGCGTCGAGCACCGCTGGGAGCGCTTCCGCAATATCGCGGGCGAGCCCGACAGCTACCGCGACGGCGGCTACGTGATCCCGCGCGACGGCACCCCCTTCGGCAACCTCTACGGCGGGCGTTCGCCCTCGCCGGGGCTGGTCTCGTTCACCGGCACCTCGCCCGATGACGCGACGAGCATCTCGCGCAACAACCTGGCCGGTTATCTCGACATCTCGACCGACGTCCTGAAGGGCTGGTTCGTCGGCCTCGCGGGCCGGTTCGAGCACTATTCGGACAGCGCCGGGAACACCTTCAGCGCCAAGGCGACGACGCGCATCGAACTGGCGCCGGGGCTAGCCGTGCGCGGCGGCGTCAATACCGGTTTCCGCGCACCGTCGCTGGCGCAGACCGCGTTCTCGACCACGCAGAACACCGTCACGGTGATCGGCAACGAGCGCGTCTCGACCACCTCCAAGTTCCTGCCGGTCAACTCGGTGGCGGCGCTGGCGCTCGGCGCGAAGCCGCTGAAGCCGGAGAAGTCGCTGAACTTCACGGCAGGTGTTACCTATGAGAACGGCCCGTTGCGCCTGACCGTGGACGCCTACCAGATCCGCATCGACGACCGTATCGTGAAGACCGAGTTCCTCGGCACCGCGTCGAATGGCGGCGCGGCGGTCGCGGCGATCCTGCAGGCCAACGGCGTCGACGACGTGGACAGCGCGCAGTTCTTCACCAACGCCATCGACACGCGCACGCGCGGCGTCGACGTGGTGGGCGAATACACGCTCGACACCGCCGCCGTCGGCACCTTCCGCCTGAGCGCGGCCTACAGCTACAACCGCACGAAGATCCTCAGCGTCATCGACAATCCGCCTGAGCTGAGCACGCTCAACGTCACGCTGTTCGGCCGACAGGCGCAGCGCGACCTGGTGGTGGCGCTGCCGCGCAGCAAGGTCGTGCTGACGAGCAACTGGTCGTCCGGCCCGGTCAGGGCGCTGCTGCGCGCGACGCGCTACGGCGGCTACACCGAATCCAGCAACGTCGCTGCGTCCGACCGCAGCTTCGGCGCCAAGTGGGTGACGGATGCGGAGATCGGCTACCAGTTCACCGATGCGCTGGACTTCGCGGTGGGCGCGAACAACCTGTTCGACGTCTACCCGGACCGGAACGGCGCGGTCGCCTACGACGGCTCCGGCCTGTACGGCGGCTTCGCGCCCTTCGGCCTCAGCGGCGGGTTCTACTACGCTCGGGTCGGCCTGAAGTTCTGATTACCCCAGCGCCTGTCTGGACCGGTTCGTGCCCACGGCGGCGCGGGCCGGTTCGGGGCGTTGGGCAAGCAGCGCCTCGGCGGCGGCGTGGGTCGCCGCATCGTCCACGTCGAGCGCCTGCGATCCGTCGTGCAGCACCACCGGCGCAAGGCGCTGGCCGATCCGGCGCGAGACGCGGGCGGCGGCGTCGAACAGGCTGGCGGCGCGCAGGCTCAGCAGCGCGAGGTTGACGAAGCCGAACGCACGCAGCACGCCCCAGGCATTGCCTGCGAAGCGCCCGCCGCCGCGAAACACCTCGACCGCGCGCAGTGCCTCGGGGTCGGCGGCGGCGTAGAGGTTGCAGCTTGCGTAGGCCCCGTCGGCGAACTCCAGGAACGGGTGCAGGTGCTGCGGGTGCGCGGCCAGCACGGCGTCGCGCGGGGCCATCGCGAAGGCGGCGTCGGCATTGGCCATCGCGGCGATCATCGTGTCGATCGAGGCGGGCGTCAGCAGCGCATGGTCGGCGGTGGTGACGAGCACCGGGCCGTCCCATCCCTCCGCCGCCGCGAGCACGCTGTCGACGAGGTTCTCGCGCGCCTCCACCAGCTTGGCGATGCCGCGCCCCGGAAGCTGCGAGAGCACGTCGAACAGCCCCTCGAACGCCTCGCGCTCGACCGAGATGGCAAGGCTCTCGATCGCGGGGTGGACGGCGGCGGTCTGGAGGACGTGGGCGACGAGCGGTCGCCCGGCCAGCGGGACGAGGCACTTGTGCGTCTTGCCGAAGCTGCGCGCCAGCGCGTCCGTCCCGCGCGGGTCTCGCCCGGCGAGCACGATCATGCGCACCGGTGCTCCGGTGTACTTCGGCTCCGCCACCCGTGCGGCGGACACGGCGGGGGAGGGCGTATCCATTGGCCGACCGTTATTGCCGCGCCATGTGACGCTGCGGTGAAAACCTGCGGCGGATACGAATTTTTACCGTGAGTTTTGCGCTGTCCTCCGCCAGCCCGCCGTGCCAAGACGGTTCCACGAACGGGACGGACAGGGACACCGATGACGAACGAAGCTGCACCGAGGACGGCGTCGGCGAAGGAACTGACGCTGCGCGGCATCCTGCTGGGCGGGGCGATCACGCTGCTGTTCACGGCGGCCAACGTCTACCTCGGCCTCAAGGTCGGCCTGACCTTCGCGACCTCGATCCCGGCGGCGGTGATCTCGATGGCGATCCTGCGCGGGTTCCGGGATTCGACGATCTGGGAGAACAACATAGTCCAGACCGTGGCGAGCGCGGCGGGGACGCTGGCGGCGATCATCTTCGTGCTGCCGGGCCTCGTCATGATCGGCTGGTGGCAGGGCTTCCCCTACTGGACGACCGCCGCGATCACCGGGACCGGCGGCATCCTCGGCGTGCTGTTCTCCGTGCCGCTGCGCCGCGCGCTGGTGGTGGACACCCCGCTGCCCTATCCCGAAGGCCACGCCGCCGCCGAAGTGCTGCGCGTCGGCTCCGGCTCGCGCGAGGGGGCGGAGGAAAGCGCGAAGGGCCTGTCGGTGCTCGTGTGGAACGCGCTCGCCTCGGCGGGCTTCGCGGTGCTGACGCAGACGCGGCTGATCGTGGGCGAGGCCGCCGTGTGGTTCCGCGCCGGATCGGGGGCGACCGGGATCTCGGGCGGCCTGTCCTTTGCGCTGCTGGGGGTCGGGCATCTGGTCGGGCTGTCGGTCGGCATGGCGATGTTCCTCGGTCTTGCGGTGGGCTGGTGGGGGCTCCTGCCGATCCTGACCGCGCAGAGCCCAATGCCCGGCGACGTCGGCGCATGGGCAGGCACAGTGTTCTCCCGCGACGTGCGCTTCTTCGGCGCGGGCGTGATCGGCGTCGCGGCGGTGTGGACGCTGCTGCGGATCGCCGGGCCGGTGATCGGCGGCGTGCGCTCGGCCATCGCCGCAAGCCGCGCGCGCCACGCCGGGGAGGCGCTGGCGATCGAGGAGCAGGATCTGCCCATCACCGCCGTCGCCCTCGGCGCGCTGGCGATGCTGGTGCCCATCGCGGTGCTGCTGTGGAGCGTAATCGCCGGTGGGCCGCTGGCGGGGAGCGAGGTCGTGCTGATCGCGGGCGCGGTGGTCTTCGTGGTCGTCTTCGGCCTGCTGATCGCGGCGGTCTGCGGCTACATGGCGGGCCTGATCGGCGCGTCGAACTCGCCCGTCTCCGGCATCGGCATCCTGTCCGTGGTCGCCGCGTCGCTCATGCTGGTCGGCCTGTTCGGTCGCGATTCCGGGGCGGACACGGCCTCGGCGCTGGTTGCCTACGCGCTCATCGTGACCGGCGTGGTCTTCGGCGTCGCGACGATCTCCAACGACAACCTGCAGGACCTGAAGACCGGCCAGCTCGTCGGCGCGACGCCGTGGAAGCAGCAGGTCGCGCTGGTGATCGGCGTGGTGTTCGGATCGCTGGTGATCCCGCCGGTGCTCGACCTGCTCAACACCGCCTTCGGGTTCGCCGGAGCGCCGGGCGCAGGCCCGAACGCGCTGCCCGCGCCGCAGGCTGCGCTGATCTCGGCGCTGGCCAAGGGCGTGCTCGGCGGCGACCTCAACTGGGCGATGATCGGCTGGGGCGCGGTCGCGGGCGTGATCTTCGTCGCGCTCGACGAAGTGCTCGGCAAGGCGGGACGCCTGCGCCTGCCGCCGCTCGCGGTGGGCATCGGCATCTACCTGCCGATGAGCGCGATCCTGCCGGTGGTGATCGGATCGGTCATCGGCCGCTGGTACGACCGCTGGGCCGAGACGCGCCGCGATCCCGAATTCGCGCTGCGCATGGGCGTGCTCACCGCCACCGGCATGATCGTGGGCGAGAGCCTGTGGGGCGTCGCCTTCGCGGGCATCGTCGCCGCATCGGGCAGCGACGCCCCGCTCGCGCTGGTGGGCGACGGCTTCGAGGTTCCCGCGCTGATCGGCGGCACGGCGCTGTTCTTCGCACTCCTCGCGCTGCTCTACGCACGCACGCGCAAGCTGGTGGGGTGAAGCCGCAGTAAAGCGCTTCGTCGTCCCGGACTTGATCCGGGACCGCTGGCGGTCTTTAGGTGAGACCTGATGTCGGGGCGCCCGGCGCGATAGCGAGGCCGGTCACGGCCAGCGGTCCCGGATCAAGTCCGGGACGACGACGAATTGGAGAGTACCTTGAAGCATATCCCCTGGATCATCCTCGCCATCGTCGGGGCGGTCTGCCTTGCGGTGCTGGCGGTGTCGCGCGGCGAGGCGGTCAATGCGCTGTGGATCGTGGTGGCGGCGGTGAGCTGCTTCCTCGTCGCCTATCGCTACTATGCGCTCTACATCGCCCGCCACGTCATGCAGCTCGATCCGCGCCGCGCGACGCCCGCGCTCTACCGCGCCGACGGGCTCGACTACGTCGCCACCGACAAGCGCGTGCTGTTCGGCCACCACTTCGCGGCGATCGCGGGGGCGGGGCCGCTGGTCGGGCCGGTGCTGGCGGCGCAGATGGGCTACCTGCCCGGAACGCTGTGGATCATCTTCGGCGTCGTGCTGGCGGGCGCGGTGCAGGACTTCATGGTCCTGTTCATCTCGATGCGGCGCGACGGCAAGTCGTTGGGCGAACTCGTGCGCATGGAGATGGGCGCGGTCGCGGGGACCATCGCGCTGGCGGGGGCTTTCCTCATCATGGTCATCATCCTCGCGGTGCTGGCCCTGATCGTCGTGCGCGCTCTGGCGGAGAGCCCCTGGGGCATGTTCACCGTCGCCGCGACGATCCCGCTGGCGCTGGCGATGGGCGTCTACACCCGCTGGATCCGTCCGGGCCGCATCGGCGAAGTCTCGGTGCTGGGCTTCATCGGCCTGATCGCCGCCATCGTGTTCGGGCAGAACGTCGCCGCGTCCGAGGTATGGGGGCCGATCTTCACCTTCACGCCGCAGACGCTGTGCTGGATCCTGATCGGCTACGGCGCGATGGCTTCGCTGCTGCCGGTGTGGCTGCTGCTGGCCCCGCGCGACTACCTGTCGACCTTCCTCAAGATCGGCGCGATCACCGCGCTCGCCATCGGCATCGTCGTCATGGCGCCGCCGCTGCGGATGCCCGCGCTGACGCAGTTCACGGGCGGCGGTGGTCCGGCCTGGTCGGGCGCGCTGTTCCCGTTCCTGTTCATCACCATCGCCTGCGGCGCGGTGTCCGGCTTCCACGCGCTGATCGCCAGCGGCACCACGCCCAAGCTGATCGGCAGCGAGACCGACGCGCCGTTCATCGGCTACGGTGCGATGCTGATGGAGGCCTTCGTGGCGATCATGGCCCTCGTAGGCGCCTCGATCCTCGATCCGGGCATCTACTTCGCGATGAACAGCCCCGCCGCCGTGCTCGGCACCGATCCCGCCAGCGCGGCGCAGGCGGTGACCGCGATGGGTTTCCCGGTCTCGGCCGACCTCCTCGTCCAGACCGCGCGCGACGTGGGCGAGCACACCATCGTCTCGCGCACCGGCGGCGCACCGACACTGGCGGTGGCGATGGCGGAGATCTTCAGCCATGTCGCGGGCGGCACGGCGATGAAGGCGTTCTGGTATCACTTCGCGATCCTGTTCGAAGCGCTGTTCATCCTCACCGCCGCCGATGCGGGCACGCGCGCCGGGCGCTTCATGCTGCAGGATCTGATCGGCCTTGCGGTGCCCTCGTTCCGCGCGGGAACATCGTGGCTGCCCGGCGTGGTGGCGACGGCGCTGTGCGTGCTGAGCTGGGGCTTCTTCCTCTATCAGGGCGTCACCGATCCGCTGGGCGGGGTGAATACGCTGTGGCCGGTGTTCGGCATCTCCAACCAGATGCTCGCCGCCGTCGCGCTGATGCTGGCGACCACGGTGCTGTTCCGCATGAAGCAGCAGCGCTACGCCTGGGTGACGGTGATCCCGACCGTGTGGCTGCTCATATGCACGTTGAGCGCGGGTTCGCTCAAGCTGCTGTCGAGCGATCCGGCGGTGGGCTTCCTCGCCCACGCGACGAAGTTCGGCGCGGCGATCGAGGCGGGCACGGTGCTCGCCCCGGCCAAGTCGATGGCGCAGATGCAGGCCATCGTCTTCAACGACCGCGTCGATGCGGGGCTGTGCCTGGTCTTCCTCGCGGTGGTCGTCTCGCTGCTGTTCTTCACCGTGCGCACCTGCCTTGCGGCGCTGCGCGAAGACAGGCCGACGGTGAACGAAAGCGCCGTGCACATGGTCCCGGCGGAATGAGGATGTTGCGCCAGATGTTGCGCCTCATGGTGGGGCAGCCGCCTTACGAGGCGTACCTCGCCCACATGGCGCAGCATCATCCCGAGAAGACGCCGATGACCCGCGTGGAGTTCTTCCGCAACCGGGAACAGGCGCGCTTCGGCGGCGCGGGCGGGGGGAAGTGCTGTTGAGCCGGTCGTCGTCCTGGATCGGGTCCGGGACGACGTTTGAACTAGGGCCGCAGCAC
The DNA here is from genome assembly GCF_021227995.1 of Novosphingobium kaempferiae. Classification (NCBI taxonomy): domain Bacteria; kingdom Pseudomonadati; phylum Pseudomonadota; class Alphaproteobacteria; order Sphingomonadales; family Sphingomonadaceae; genus Novosphingobium; species Novosphingobium kaempferiae. The sequence continues at coordinate 2,217,494 of NZ_CP089301.1, read as the reverse complement.
CCAGCCCCCATCGACATGGATCGTCTGCCCGGTGATCCACCGCCCCGCTTCCGAACACAGCAGCAGCGCCGTGCCGACAAGCTCGTCCGGCTCGCCCCGCGATCGCAGCGCGCAGGTCATGTCGAGGAACCTGATGAACGGGGAATCGTCCGGCACCAGCAGCTTGCCCGCGTCCGACTTGACGTTGCCTGGGGCGATGGCGTTGCAGGTGATGTTGTCCTTGCCGAGCTGCTTGGCGAGCGTCGTCGTCAGGCCCACCAGCGCCAGCTTGGAAATCCCGTAGAGCCCCGTTGCCGGGAACGCGCCGCCGCTGGTCTGGTTGAGGATGCGTCCGCCGCCCCGCTCGCGCATCGACGGGATCACCGCCCGCGCGCAGAGCAGCGCGCCGTTGAGGTTCACCGCGAAGGCTCGGTTCCATGCGTCGAGGCTCACCGTCTCGCAGTTGTCGTAGCTGATGTCGACCATCAGCGCGGCGTTGTTGACGAGCACGTCGACCCCGCCGAACGCCTCCACCGCCGCCGCGCCCATCGCCAGCGTCGAGGCTTCGTCGGCCACGTCCATCTGCACGCCCACGGCCCTGCCGCCGCTGCCGACGATCTCCTCCGCGACGGCGGCGGCGCCGTCACCGTTGAGGTCGGCGACGACCACTGCCGCGCCCGCCTGCGCCAGCCCGAGCGCATAGGCGCGCCCGATGGAATTGCCGCGCCCGCCCGCGCCGGTGACGACCGCCACCTTGCCGTCGAGGCGGAACTGATCGAGGGAAAATGTCATCGTTCGTGGTCCTTCCAATAACACTCCGTCATTCCCGCGAAGGCGGGAACCCATCTCCCGCGCTCGCCCATGGAGCCGGGCGATGGACCGCGAGATGGATCCCCGCCTGCGCGGGGATGACGGGAAAAGGGATCATCCCGCCGTGATGCCCGCGTCGAGCGAGAGGCATGCCCCGTGGAAGCCGCGCCCGGCATCGGAGGCGAGGAGGACGATCATGTCGGCGACGTCCGCCACCTCCACTACGCCGCGCATGCCGGAAAAGCGCTTGAGCAGTTCGAAGTCGCACCCTTCGGGGGGCACGTAGTTCGCCGCGATGTTGGTCATCATGCCGCCCGGCGCGACGGCGTTGATGCGGATGGGCTTCTTCTGGAATTCCATCGCCAGCGCCTTGGTCATGCCGACGAGGCCCCACTTGCTCGCGCAGTAGGCGGCGGCGTAGGCCTCGCCGATGTAGGACGCGCAGGAGGCGACGTTGACGATCGCGCCGTTCGTTTCCAGCAGGTGCGGGATCGCCGCCTGGGAAAGGAAGAACGGCGCGTTGAGGTTGACGTCGATGGTCCGCTCGTACCGCTCGCGCGGCATCTCGGGCGTGTTGGCGAGGTAGATCAGCCCCGCGACGTTGCACAGCGCGTCGAGCCGCCCGAATGCCGCGACCGCCTTCGTCACCGTGGCATGGCAGGCGGCGGGGTCGGAGAGGTCGGCGACTTCGCTTCGCGCATCGGTTCCGGCCATCGCGACCGTTTCGGCAAGGCCCGCGGCGTCGACGTCCACCAGCCACAGCTTCGCGCCTTCCGCGCCCAGCTTCAGCGCCACCGCCCGGCCAAGGCCGGACGCCGCGCCCGTGACCAGCGCGACCTTGCCGGTGAGGTTGAGGTTCTCGAAGATCATGGCTTCTCCTGTGTCACGCCGGTCGCGTCGAGGAACGGCATCGCCGCGACGGCTAGCGGGTTGTCGGGATGCGAAATCGCGCCGAGCAGGCCGACGTCCTTGAACAGCAGCGCCGCGCCATGCGCGAAGGCGGGCGGGGCGGGCAGGCGGGCGACGACCTCGAACCCGAAGCTGCGCCCGCTCGAATGCTGGATGAGGTCGGCCAGCGCGGCGCGGTCCACGCCGATGCCCTCCGCGATGCCGAGCGCGCTGTGGGCTAGGCCCATGTTGGCGGCGAGCAGCGCGTTGTTGACGATCTTGGCCCGCTGCCCCGCCCCGGCCGGGCCGAGCAGGACGATCTTCGCGCCGAAGGTCCGCAACACCGGCAGCGCCTGCGCGAACGCCACGTCCGAGCCGCCGCACATCACCGTCAGCGTGCCCGCCTCCGCCGCGGGACTGCCGCCGCTGACGGGCGCATCGAGCAGCAGCACGCCGCGCTCCGCCGCCCGTTCGGCCAGCGCCTCGCAGGTCTCGGGCAGGATCGTCGAGTGGATCGCGAGCACGCTGCCGGGGCGCATCGCCGGGATCAGCCGGTCGCAGACCTCCACCACGTCCGCGTCGTTGACCACGCAGACGCCGACATGATCGCAAGCGACGCCCAGTTCCTCGACCGTGGTCGCCGCCTGTGCGCCCTTGTCCACGAACGGGGCGAGCGCCTCGGGCCGCCGCGCCCACACGGTCAGCCGATTGCCCGCCATCATCCGCACCGCGATCGGCGCGCCCTGCGAGCCGAGGCCGATGAAACCCACATCAGCCATGCCAGGGAAGTCCTTTCTCCACCTTGCCGATCATCTCGATCACCACGCCGTTGATGCGCGATGCCTTGGGCCAGCCCGCGTGGGTGCCGTACTGGAGGACGAATTCCAGCATCTCCTCCGGCGCGCAGTTGCCGCTCGCCATGGCGGCGTGGATGTGGCTGCGGATCGGGATGTCGGCGCCGGACTCGCACACGCCGACCAGCGTGATCCAGCGGCGTGAGGGCTCGTCGAGACCCCGGCGGCACCACATCTCGCCGAACACGAAGTTGTTGATGCCGACGAGGTAGGGCGAACTGGGCGGCCCGGGCGGGAAGGTCATGACCTTGGCGAATTCGGCATGGCCGCTGTCGTTGCGCTCCTGCGCGTCCCACGGCGCGGCGCGGATCGGCGGGACTTCGGCGGGCGGCAGGCCGAGTTCGTCGGCGACGCGCGTCACCGCGCGGTCCAGCCTGCCGCCGTTGCCCCAACCCGAGTAGACCGCAAGGTGCAGCGCCGCTTCGCGCAGTTCCGCCAGCGTCAGCGCCCCGGTGGTCAGCGCACCGCGCACGAAGTCGTCGATCTGCGTATCGCTCAGGCCGCAGGTCGCGGCGGAAGCGATGGCGACGAGGAAGCGCGGACGGCGCGGCAGGCCGGGGCGCGTCCAGACTTCGGCGAAGACGAAGTCGCGCCACGATTCCTCCAGCAGCGTCGTCGGCGCGGCGGCTTGGCGGCCCGTCACTTCCGCCTGCGTGGCGAGGCCGGTGGCGCTGCGCTCCTGCGGGTCGAGCAGGCTCATTGCAGGTTGATCCACACGTTGCGCACCTGCTGGAATTCGCGCAGCCCCTCGATCCCGCCGAGGCGACCGTGGCCGGAATGCTTCATGCCGCCGAAGGGGACGCAGGGCGTCATCGCCTCACCCGATCCGTTGACCTGCACCTGCCCCGCCATCATCTGCCCGGCGACGCGGTGGGCGCGGGTCAGGCTGGTGGTGTGGACATAGGCGCCGAGCCCGTAGTCGGTCCCGTTGGCGAGCGCGACGGCCTCCTCCTCGCTGTCGAACGGGGTGACGACGAGGACCGGGCCGAACACCTCGTTGCGGGCGATCTCGGCGTCCTGCGCCACGTCGGCGAGGATGGTGATGGGGTAGAACGTGCCCCCGGCGTGGTCTCCGCCGATCCGCTCGCCCCCGCAGACGACGCGCCCGCCGTCCGCCGCGCCGCGTGCGACCATGCCGTGAATGCGATCGAGCGCGGCCTCGGAGATGACCGGCCCCATGATCGTGTCCATCGCGAAGGGGTCGCCCACCTTCACATGCGCCGCCATGGCCTTCAGCATCTCGACGTAGGGCTCGTAGATCGCGCGCTCGACCAGCAGGCGGGTGCCGTTGACGCAGCCCTGTCCGTTGGCGCTGACCGCGCCCGAAAGCCCGCGCTTCGCCGCCGCCTGAAGGTCCGCGTCGGCGAAGACCAGCACCGCCGACTTGCCGCCGAGTTCGAGGCCGACGGGCTTGAGCGACTGCGCCGCGCTGGCGAGGATCTTCTTCGCGGTCGCGCCGCTGCCGATGAATTCGATCTTGTCGATGCCGGGATGCTCGACCATCGCCGCGCCCACGTCCGCGCCACCGGTGACGAGGTTGACCACGCCGGGCGGAAAGCCCGCCTGGCGGATCAGGTCTACCAGCTTCATGATCGACCACGGTGCCGTCTCGGGCGCTTTCAGCACCACGCAGTTGCCTGCCGCCAGCGCCGGAGCCATGACCATCGTCGCGGCGAACAGCGGGCCGTTCCACGGCACGATGATGCCCACGGTGCCGTAGGGTTCGTAAGTCACGTAGTCGTGCGCAGGCCCGCCCCAGGTCGGCACCGTGCGGCCTTCCAGCTTGTCCGCCCAGCCCGCGAAGTAGCGGAACTTCTGCGCCGCATCCGCGCTCATGTGCGGGCCCGCCAGCAGGATCGAGCCGTTCTCCGCGCTGAGCAGCGGGGACATTTCGGCGGCGCGTTCCTCTATCACGGTTGCGAGGCGCAGCATCAGGTCGCGGCGCTTGTCGCCGGGCATCGCGCGCCATGCGGGTTGCGCGGCGCGGGCGGCGGCGACCGCGCGATCGACGTCGGCGGCATTCGCCAGCCCGATCTCGCGCGTCACTTCGCCGCTGCCGGGATAGACGTGCGCGAAGACCTCGCCGGACCCTGACGCCTCGGCGCTCTCGCCGATCAGGTGCGCGAATTCGGGCAGGGATACGTCGGGCAGACGGAAGCCCATGGGACTGCTCTCCTCTCCAGCGGCGACTGGCGCGCCGTTCGATGGAGGGAAGGCTATCGCGGCGATATACAGGCGGTCAATTGACTTGAATTGACCGAAAATGCGTCGATAATCGACGCTGAAATCAAATAATATGCCTATAATTGAGATCACCTATGACCGGGAAGAAGGCCAGCCTGATCGTCCGCACCACCGAGGCCCTGCGCGAGCGGATCTTCGCGGTGCCGGAGGGGGAGCGGATCGGTTCGCTGCACGAACTGGCGCGCTCGCTGGAGGTGGGGATCGTCACGCTCCAGCAGGTCGCGCGGGTGCTGGAGCATGAAGGACTGCTGGAAGTGCGGCGCGGTCCGGGCGGCGGCTACTACGGCGCGCGGCCCGATGCGGCGGCGCTGGAACGCGGCCTGCACGCCTACATGCGCATGAACCCCACGTCCTACGAGGAGGCGCTGGACATGACGTCGCTGCTGTTCAACGAACTGGCGACCGCCGCCGCGCGCTGCACCGACGCGGGGCTGCGGGCGCGGCTCGCAACGCTGGCGGAGCGGCTGCCGGGCTGCGTCACGATGATGGACTGTGGCCGCTTCGAGATGGAGTTCCAGGAACTGCTGTTCCGCATGGTCCGCCGCCCGCTGTTCGAGATGCTGACGCGGGTGACGCTCCACTACTCGACCGCGCACACCGCGCCACGCCTCAAGGTGTTCGACGACGACGGGGCCGCCTGGCGCGATGGGCGCGCGCGGATCATCGCGGCGATCCTCGCGAACGATGCGGAACTGACGCGGTTCGAGGCGAATCGGCAGAACCGCGCTGTGATCCTGTCCTACCTCGACACGCGCGGCTGACTTAAAAGCGGAAGCTGAGCCAGCCGGCGAGGAAGTCGGAGTTCTTGTATCCCGCGTCGGTCAGGCCCGGTCCGGCCTGCAGGTGCTCGTAGCGTCCGGTCAGCGTCAGGCGCGGGGCGATCGACCAGATGGCCTGAAGGCGCGCGACTTCGGCGGTCTTGCGGGCACGGCCGTTCTGGGTGCCCGCGAAGGGCTGGCCGTTGGCGCGGTAGATCGCGTCATGCACGTTGTCGCGCCAGACGAACTCGTACTCTGCGGTGACGCGCACCTTGCTGACCGGCGTGAAGCTGACGTTCGGCGTCACCGCGCGCAGGTTGGAGGGCGTCAGGTAGAGCTGGTAGCTGAAATAGATGTTGTTGCCGAAGGGCGAATAGGCATTGCGCAGCTTGCCGTCGCCATACCCGCCGCCGCCGCTGGCGTAGTCGAAGTGGACGCCGACGCGCGGGGCGTCCTTGCCCTTGCCGATGCGGTAGGTCTGCGCGATGAACGCCTGCCACGCGGAGATGTCCTGGTCCATGTAGTAGCCCCACTGGCGGTTGACCGACCAGTCGAGGTTCACCGGGCCCACGTCCCCGCGCAGCCATCCGCCCAGATACCAGCGCGTCGCCGGGCCGATCCGCCCGCCCCACGCGCCCACATCGTTGTGGCGGCGCCACAGGAAAGTGTCGAAGGCGAGGCTGGAATTGCCGAGGAACGTCTTGGGCAGCATCACGCCCACCGTGGCGCCGGAGAAGCGGCGCGCGGGATCGTTCACGTCGTCGCCGGTGCCAAGGTCGCCGTAGGCGGTCGGGCGGAAGTCGAAGGCGCCGAAACGCAGCTTCGATCCGCGTGCGTAGAAGCGCCAGCCGTTCATGGTGTAGCGGATCGTGTTGTTGTCCCGCTGCGACGTCAGCAGGTTGGGGCCGTCGGTGAATTCCTGCCGCCCGTAGCGCACGCCCACGTCGAATTCGCCGATGTCGGTGCGGGCCTCGACGAAGGACTGCTGGATGACCACGTCGTTGCGCAGCGTCGCGGCGGGTACGCCGAGGTTGCGTCCGCCGATGCCGCCGTGCGCGATCTCCCCGTAGAAGCGCAAGTGCTCGCCGATGTGCAGGTCCGCGCCGCCGACGATGCGGTTGATGTCCTGCCGCTGCGCCTCGGCTTCGCGCAGGTTGGGGTTGGTGGTCTGGTTGACGCGCAGGCGCAACTCGCCCGAGAGGGTCAGGTAGATGTCGCCGTCGTCATCGAGCGGGATGTACTTCAGCCGGTCGATCGGGTCGTCGCGCTTGGCCGGGTCGGCCTTGGCGGTCCAGTCCTCGGCCCAGCGGGACAGCGAGTAGCCGCCCGTCACGGCGCCGTCGCCGTTGTGGGCCTGCGGGTAGGGCGCGTCCTCGGCATGCGCCACCGCAGGCAGCGTCGTCAGGGCGAGCGAAAGGGTCGCAGCGCGGAGCCGCGAAGCTACGGTGATCATCAGGCAACCCTCTGTCGTATTTATTGTTCTGGTATGCGGCCGGCCTCAGCCGGCCGATATCATTCCGCCGGGAGCAGCGCGGGCTCCGGCAGGGTTTCCCCCGCCAGCGCGGCGTCGAGGCGGGCGTGGTCCAGCTTGCCCTCCCAGCGCGAGACGACGATCGTCGCCACCGCGTTGCCGACGAAGTTCGTCAGGCTGCGGCACTCCGACATGAAGCGGTCGACGCCGAGGATCAGCGCCATGCCCGCGACCGGCACCGAGGGCACGATCGAGAGCGTGGCGGCCAGCGTGATGAAGCCCGCGCCGGTGACGCCTGCCGCGCCCTTGGACGAGAGCATCGCCACGCCGAGCAGCAGCAGCTGCTGGCCGAGCGTCAGGTCGACGTTGCAGGCCTGCGCGATGAACAGCGCCGCCAGCGTCATGTAGATGTTGGTGCCGTCGAGGTTGAACGAGTAACCGGTGGGGACGACGAGGCCGACCACGGCCTTGGGGCAGCCGGCGCGCTCCATCTTCTCGATGAGGGCGGGCAGGGCGCTTTCCGAGGACGAGGTGCCGAGCACCAGCAGCAGTTCGCCCTTGAGGTAGGCGATCAGCTTGAAGATCGAGAAGCCGCACAGACGGGCGACCGCGCCCAGCACGACCACCACGAACAGGATCGAGGTCACGTAGAACGTCGCGACGAGCTGCGCGAGGTTGGCGAGGCTGCCGACGCCGTACTTGCCGATGGTGAAGGCCATCGCGCCGAACGCGCCGATCGGGGCCAGCTTCATCACCATCGAGACGAGCTTGAACACGACGATCGAGATATCGTCGAGGATCGCGAGCACGCGCTCGCCCCGCTCGCCGATGGAGGCCAGCGAGATGCCGAACAGGATCGCGACGACCAGCACCTGCAGGATGTTGTCCTGCGCCAGCGAAGACACCAGCGTGTCCGGGATCATCGCGTTGAGGAAGCCGACGAGCGAGGTCTCGTGCGCCTTCTCGGAATACTGGGCGACCTTGCTGGCGTCGAGCGTGGCGGGGTCGATGTTGAAGCCGGAGCCCGGCTGCACGACGTTCGCCACGATCAGGCCGACGATCAGCGCCAGCGTCGAGAAGAACAGGAAGTAGGCGAAGGCCTTCGCCGCCACGCGCCCGACCGAGCCGAGGTCACGCATACCCGCGATGCCGGTCACGATGGTGAGGAAGATGACCGGTGCGATCACCATCTTCACCAGCTTGATGAACATGTCGCCGATAGGCTTCAGCGATTCGCCGGTGGCCGGGTAGAAGTGGCCTACCAGTACGCCCGCGGTGATCGCGGCGAGAACCTGGACGTAGAGGTGCGTGTACCAGCGCTTCGGAGCGGCCGGAACGGCGGGCTGAATGTGCGACGGTTCGTAGTGCATGCGGGTGTAGCCTTCGTCATCCTCGGGACGCAGACGACGCCCTTGGGACGCCGCTCGTGCCTGAGAGGAAATTGCGCTCAATGCCGCTGCGCGCAAAGGGGAATTGCGGAAACGCGCGAAGCGCAGTTTTGCAAGGGTTTGTGAGAAGTGGTGAGGGGCCGATGTCCCGATTCCTGCCTCGCCATCGAAACGAAAGTGCAGAAATTTGCACATGGGCCGAGGCTGGTCTATCCGTGAGTCCGGCCCCGATCCGGGGCGTTGCATGGACATCGCGTGATCCGTTCGAGGTACATTCCCTGGCTTCTCGCCGCGCTCGCCTTCGCGGCGCTGACGGCGTTCGGGGTGGGCGCGGTCGTGCGGGCGGGTGCGACGCAGCGCTTTGTGGCGGAGGCGATGGCGGATGCGCGGTTGCGACAGGCGCTGCTCGCCAACGAAGTCGCGCGGTTCCGCCTGCTCCCGCTGGCGCTGGCGGACGACCGCGACCTGGTGGCGCTGGTGTCGGGCAGGCCGGGCGCGCAGGACGTGATGAACGCCAAGCTGGAGCGGCTCTCCGGCACGCTCGGCTCGCCGATCATCTACGTCATCCGCGCCGATGGCCTGACGCTGGCGGCGAGCAACTGGCGCGATCCGCGCAGCTTTCTGGGCAAGGACTACAGCTTCCGCCCCTACTTCCGCGCCGCCGCGCAGTCGGGCACCGGCCAGCAGTTCGCGCTCGGCACGGTGAGCCACCGCCCCGGCCTGTTCTTCGCCCGCCGCGCCTACGGGGGCAGCGTGGTGGTCATGAAGATGGAGTTCGACAGCCTCGAGGCGCAGTGGCGCGAGGCGAGCGGCACGACTTTCGTGACCGACCGCAACGGCGTGATCCTCGTCACCAGCAATCCCGGCTGGCGCTACGCGGCGACGCGCCCGATGGCGCCCGAGCAGGACCGCCGTGCGCGTGAGAGGGTGGGCGTCGGCGCGTTCCGTCCCTCGCCGTTCGTCCGCATGGACGGCGCGACGGTGCGCCTGCCCGGAGAACGTGGCGATTCCCTGCTGGTGACGACCGCCCCCGATGCGGCGGGCTGGCGCGTCAACCTCGCGCTGCCGATGCGCGGCACGGTGGATGCGGCGGTGCGCACCGCGCAGATCGGCGCTGCGCTGGCGACGCTGGCGCTGTTCGCGCTCGCGGCCTTCCTTGCCGAGCGGGGCCGCCGCCGCCGCGAGCGCACCGCGCAACTCGAAGCCGTCGTCGCCGAACGCACCGCCGACCTGCGCCGCGAGATCGAGGAGCGCGTCGCCACCGAGACTCACGCCGCGCAACTGCGCGAGGGGCTGCGGCAGGCGAACCGGCTGGCGACGCTCGGGCAGGTGACGGCCAGCGTCGCGCACGAGACCGCGCAGCCCGTCGCCGCGATCCGCAACTACGCCGCGACCTCGCGCCAGCTTCTGGAGATGGGCTCGCAGGACATGGTCCACGACAACCTGCGTGCCATCGACCGCCTTGCCGAGCGGATCGGCGCGGTGACGTCCGAACTGCGCGGGTTCGCCCGCAAGGGCAGCCGCGCGGGCGGGCCGATCCCGCTGGCCGAAGTGATCGAGGGCGCGGGCCTGCTCCTCAAGGAACGCTTGTCGCGCGTGGACTTCGAGGCGCCGGTGGTGTCGTCGGACGTGATCGTGTTCGGCGGGCATGTCCGGCTGGAGCAGGTGCTCGTCAACATCCTCCAGAATGCGCTGGAGGCGCTGGAAGGTCAGGCCGATGCGCGGGTCGCGATGACGGTCGAGCCGGGGCCGGAAAGCGTCTGCATCGTCATACAGGACAATGGCCCCGGCATCGCGCCCGAGGTGGCAGACCGGCTGTTCACCCCCTTCGCCACCAGCCGTCCGACCGGGCTGGGCCTCGGCCTCGTCATTTCGAAGGACATCGTCGAGGACTTCGGCGGCACGCTGCTGCTGGCGCCGTCCGAACGCGGCGCCTGCTTCGTCATCACCCTGAGGCGCAGCGCATGAGCACGACTGCCGAGACCCGCCGCGTCGCGCTGGTGGAGGACGACGACGACCTGCGTGCCTCGACCGCGCAGGTGCTGACGCTTGCGGGCTTCGCGGTGGAGGGCTTTGCCGCCGCCGCGCCCGCGCTTGCCGCCATCGACGCGGAGTGGCCGGGCATCGTCGTCAGCGACGTGCGGATGCCGCACATGTCGGGCACCGAACTGTTCCGCACCCTGCACGAGTGTGACCCGGAGCTTCCGGTGATCCTCGTCACCGGGCACGGCGACGTGACGATGGCGGTCGATGCGCTGAAGGCGGGTGCGTGGGACTTCCTGACCAAGCCGTTCGACCCGCAGGCCCTCGTCGCGGCGGCGGACCGGGCGGCGACGGCGCGCGCGCTCGCGCTCGACAACCGGCGGCTGCGGGCAGCCGCGCAGGAGGACGAAGCCTCGGGCCTCGTCGGCCAGTCCCCGGCGATCCGGCGGCTGCGCGAGATGATCCCGACGCTCGCCAACACCGACATCGACCTCTTCATCGAGGGCGAGACGGGGACCGGCAAGGAACTGCTCGCAAGGCTGATCCACCGCGCGGGCAAGCGTTCGCGCCATCGCTTCGTCACCGTATCCTGCGCGGCGCTGCCCGAGGCGCTGGAGGACGAGCTCTTCGCCATGGCGGGAGAGGCCAGCATCGCCTCGGCCACGCGCGGCACGCTGTTCCTCGACGACATCGACCAGGCATCGCGCCGCCTGCAGGCCCGGCTGACGCCGCTGGTCGAGGACCGCGTGCTACGCAGCCCCGGCGCGCGCGAGCCGCTGCCGCTGGACCTGCGCGTGATCGCCACGGGCGGCGTCGGCGACGGCGAGCTTGCGGAGAAGGTCGCGCCGGGCCTGTTCTATCGCCTTGCCGCGCTGCGCCTGCGGATGCCGCCGCTGCGTGAGCGGCGCGAGGACGTGCCCGCGCTCTTCGCTCACCTCGCCGGAAGCGCCGCCTCGCGCCTGCGGATGCCGCTGCCGGTGATGACGGCGGCAGTGCGCGAGCATCTGTCGAGCCACGACTGGCCCGGCAACGTGCGCGAACTGGCGCATTTCGCCGAGCGATTCGTCCTCGGCCTGATCGAGCCCGCCTATGCCGTGCAGCCCGCGGCGGAGGGCGATACGCTCCCCCAGCGCCTCGACGCCTTCGAGCGCGAGACGATCATCGCCGCCGTCGTCGCCGCGAACGGAGAGATTGGCGCGGCGATCCGGCGGCTCGGCATCCCGCGCAAGACCTTCTACTACAAGGTCCACAAGCACGGCATCGACCTGCCCGGACTGCGCAAGGGCAGTGCCGGGCGCGGATGACGCGCGAACAGGGTTACGAAAACCTTGATCTCGTGGCGAATCCCCCCCAAGCGATGCTGTCCCGGAAAGCAAGGTTGGCGCGTCTAGATGCAGAGCAGTTCCCGTCGCGCAGGTTCGCAGCGCAAACCCGGCCTCGACCCGCGCACGGCTTTCGGCCTCGCCATCGCCATCCTGTTCTTCCTCACCAGCGGCACCGTGGCGTTCATGAACGTCCGCTCGCTGCGCGAAGGCGCGGACCGGATCGTCCATTCGCATGAAGTGATCGTCTCCATCACCGCGCTGCTTTCCGCCGTGAAGGACGCCGAGACGGGCCAGCGCGGCTTCCTGCTGACCGGGCGCCAGCAGTACCTCGATCCCTACAACGCCGCCGTGTCCGACGTCGGCGCGCGGATGGACAAGGTCGCGACGCTCACCCGCGACAACCCCGAGCAGCAGGCCCGCATCGCGCCGCTGCGCCGCCATGTCGACGCCAAGCTGGTCGAACTGGCGGAGAGCATCGCCGCGCGCCGGACGACCGGCGAGGCCGCCGCGCTGGAAATCGTCAACAGCGATCGCGGCAAGGTCGAGATGGACGAGATCCGCGCCCGCATCGCCGAGATGCGCCAGACCGAGGAGCAGTTGCGCGTCGAGCGGCTGGCCGAGATGGAACTGGCCTATCGTTCGGCGTGGGTCAGCGGCGTCATGTCCTGCGCGCTCGGCATCGTGCTGACGCTGGTGATCGGCCTGCTGATCCGCCGCGCCACCATGGCCGCCGACCGCCAGCAGTGGATGCAGGCCGGGCAGGTCGAACTGTCCTCCGCCGTACTGGGCGACCAGACCATCGAGCCGCTGGGCGAAAGCATCCTCGGGTTCCTCACGCGCTTCGTGGGCGCGCAGGCGGGCGCGATCTTCGCGGCCGAGAACGGGCACTTCCGCCGCATCGCATCCTACGGCGTCGCGCCGGACGCGCAGATCGTCGAGCGGTTCAACCGCAAGCAGGGCCTGCTCGGGCAGGTCGCGGCGGACGGGCAGCCGGTGGTGCTCTCCGACATTCCCGACGGCTACCTGACCATCGGCTCCGGCCTCGGCAGCGACCGTCCGCGCCACCTCGTCATCGCGCCGGGCGCGGCGGACGGGTCGGTCGAGGGCGTGATCGAACTCGGCTTCCTGCAGCCGGTGGACGAGCAGGTTCTGGCCTTCCTTGCGGAGATTTCCGCCGCGATGGGCGTGGCGCTGCGCTCCGCCCGCTACCGCTCGCAGCTTCAGCACCATGCCGAGGAATTGCAGGTCCAGAGCGAGGAACTGCGCGTCTCCAACGAGGAACTGGAGGAGCAGGGCCGCGCGCTCAAGGAATCGCAGGCGAATCTCGAACAACAGCAGGTCGAGCTGGAGCAGACCAACTCGCAGCTGGAGGAACAGGCGCAGCTGCTGGAAAACCAGCGCGACGATCTCGCCCGCTCGAACGAGGCGGTCGAGGCCAAGGCGGCCGAACTGGAGCAGGCGAGCCGCTACAAGAGCGACTTCCTGGCGAACATGAGCCACGAACTGCGCACGCCGCTGAACTCGCTGCTGATCCTGTCCAAGCTGCTCGGCGACAACCGCGGCGAGAACCTGACCGGCGAGCAGGTGCAGTTCGCGCGCACCATCGAGTCGGCGGGCAACGACCTGCTGGCGCTCATCAACGACATCCTCGACCTGTCGAAGATCGAGGCGGGGCACCTCCAGATCCGGCCGGAATCGGTGCTGGTGGAGCGCTTCGCGAACGATCTGCGGCAGGTCTTCCAGCCCATCGCCGCCAACCGCGCGCTCGCATTCGAGATCGCCGTCGCGCCGGGCACGCCGCTGGAGATCGAGACGGACCGCCAGCGGCTCGAACAGATCATCAAGAACCTGCTGTCGAACGCCTTCAAGTTCACCGAGCGCGGCAGCGTCCGCCTCGAAATCGCGCCCGAGGCGGATGGACGGCTCGCGATCGCGGTCAGCGACACCGGCATCGGCATTCCCCCGGAACAGCAGAAGGCGATCTTCGAGGCGTTCCGGCAGGCGGACGGCACGATCAGCCGCAAGTTCGGCGGCACCGGCCTCGGCCTCTCGATCTCGCGCGAACTGGCGCGCCTGCTGGGCGGCTCGATCGCGCTCACCAGCGTGCCGGGCGAGGGCAGCCGCTTCACGCTGACGATCCCGGCGGTCTACGACGCCGCCGAGGTTCAGGCCCCGACCGTCCCGGTCAGCGCCCCCGCCCCGCAGGCGCCCGCCGCACCGACGGCACCCGCCCGCGCCGTGCCGATCCAGCGCCAGGTCGAGGATGACCGCGACACCCTCGCCCCCACCCAGCGCGTGCTGCTGGTGGTGGAGGACGACGCCAGCTTCGCGGGCATCGTGCGCGACATCTCGCGCGAGATGGGCTTCCAGTGCCTCGTCACCGGCACCGCCGAGGAGGCGCTCAACCTTGCGCGCACGTTCAAGCCGCATGCGGTGGTGCTCGACGTCGGCCTGCCCGACCAGTCGGGCCTCGCCCTGCTCGACCGCCTCAAGCGCGATGTCGAGACGCGGCACATCCCGGTCCACGTCGTCTCGGGCAGCGACCATACCCAGACCGCGCTGGCGCTGGGCGCGATCGGCTACCTCATCAAGCCGGTGAAGCGCGAGGAACTGGCGGGCGTGCTGGAAGCGCTGGCCGCCAAACTGTCATCCGAAGTGCGCCGCGTGCTGATCGTCGAGGACGACGCCGTGCAGCGCGACGCGGTCAGCCGCCTGCTTGCCACCGGCGATGTCGAGACGGTGGGCGTCGCCAGCGCCGCCGAGTGCCTCGAGGCGCTGCGCGAGGGCACCTTCGACTGCATGGTGCTCGACCTCAACCTGCCGGACGCCAGCGGTTTCACCCTGCTGGAGACGCTGAGCCGGGAGGGCGCCTATGCCTTCCCGCCGGTCATCGTCTACACCGGGCACGAACTGTCGCCCGCCGACGAGCAGCGCCTGCGCCGCTATTCGGACTCGATCATCATCAAGGGCGCGCGCTCACCCGAGCGCCTGCTGGACGAGGTCTCGCTGTTCCTGCACCAGGTCGTCACCGACCTTCCGGCGGAGCAGCAGACGATGATCCGCGCCGCGCGCAACCGCGACGCCATCCTCGAAGGCCGCCGCATCCTCGTGGTGGAGGACGACGTGCGCAACGTCTTCTCGCTCACCAACATCCTCGAACCGCAGGGCGCGGTGGTGGAGATCGCGCGCAACGGACAGGAGGCGCTCGACGCGCTGGAAGCGGCCTCGGGCGACGATGCGAAGCGGATCGACCTCGTGCTGATGGACGTGATGATGCCGGTGATGGACGGCCTCACCGCCACCCGCGCCATCCGCAAGGATCCGCGCTGGGCGCGGCTGCCGGTCATCACGCTGACCGCCAAGGCCATGCCCGACGATCAGGAGCGTTGCATCGAGGCGGGCGCGAACGACTACATGGCCAAGCCGCTCGACGTCGACAAGCTGCTCAGCCTCGTGCGCGTGTGGATGCCGCGATAGGATGCGGAGCGCCTGACGATGGACAGCGAGAAGATCGAGGACATCGAGATCCGCCTGCTGCTGGAGGCGATCTATCGGCGGTATCACTACGACTTCCGCAACTATGCGCAGGCATCGATCAAGCGGCGGCTGCGGCAGGCGCGCGACCGGATGGGGCTGAAGACGTTCTCGGCCCTGCAGGACAAGCTGCTCCACGATCCCGCCGCCGCCTCGCGCGTGCTGCGCTTCATGACCGTGCAGGTCAGCGACTTCTTCCGCGACCCGTCGTACTTCCGCGCCATCCGCGAGAAGGTGGTGCCGCACCTGCGCACCTACCCTTCGCTCAAGGTGTGGATCGCGGGATGCAGCGCGGGCGAGGAACTGCATTCGCTCGCCATCCTTTTCCGCGAGGAAGGGCTGGAGGACCGCACGCTGTTCTACGCGACCGACATCAACCAGGAGGCGCTGGAGATCGCCGCGCGCGGCATCTACCCGGTGGAGCGGCTGAAGACCTTCACCGAGAACCATCGCCTCTCGGGCGGCAAGTCCTCGCTCTCGGACTACTACACCACCGGCTACGGCGGCGCGGTCTTCGACAAGTCGCTGCGCGAGCGGGTGGTGTTCTCCGACCACAGCCTCGTCACCGACGCGGTGTTCTCGGAGATGCACCTGATCTCCTGCCGCAACGTGATGATCTACTTCGACCGCGACCTGCAGGACCGCGCCATCGGTCTGTTCCGGGACTCGCTGATCCGCAACGGGTTCCTCGGCCTCGGCTCCAAGGAGACGCTGCGGTTCTCGGCGCATTCGGAGGATTTCGCGGACTTCGTGCGCGAGGAGAAGATCTACCAGAGGCGCAAGGCATGAGGGCGGTCGCCATCGGCGCGTCGGCGGGGGCGATCCATGCGCTGCTGCGCATCCTGCCCGCGCTGCCCTCCGGCTACGCGCTGCCGGTGCTGGCAGTGGTTCACGTCCCGCCGGGCCGCAAGAGCGAGCTGGCGGGCCTCTTCGCGGGCAAGTGCCGCCTGCCCGTGCGCGAGGCCGAGGACAAGGAGCCGATCGAGCCCGGCACCGTCTACTTCGCCCCGCCGGACTATCACATGCTGGTCGAGGCGGGTGGCACCATCTCGCTGTCCACCGAGGAGCCGGTGTTCTTCTCCCGCCCCTCGATCGACGTGCTGTTCGAAAGCGCCGCCGATGCTTACGGCCCGGACCTGATGGGCGTGGTGCTGACGGGCGCGAACGAGGACGGCGCTCGGGGCCTCAAGGCCGTGGGCGAGGCGGGCGGCCGCGTCTTCGTGCAGGATCCGGCGACGGCCTACGCCCGCGCCATGCCCGACGCCGCGCTGGCGGTCTGCGGGCAGGCGCGGATGCTCTCGCTCGACGGGATCGTCGAATGCCTGATCGAAGCGGGGCATGCGGCATGAGCGATCCGGTCAACGTCCTCCTCGTCGACGATCTGCCCGCCAACCTCCTCGCGCTGGAGGCGCTGCTGGCGGGCGAGGGCGTGGCGGTGCTCAAGGCGCATTCGGGCGAGGAGGCGCTGGAACTGCTGCTGTCGCACGACGTCGCACTCGCCCTGCTCGACGTGCAGATGCCCGACATGGACGGCTTCGAACTGGCCGAGATCATGCGCGGCAGCGAGCGCACGCGCCATGTGCCGATCATCTTCGTGACGGCGGGCGGCGCCGACAGCCGTCGCCGGTTCCGGGGCTACGAGGCGGGCGCGGTGGACTTCATCCACAAGCCGATCGAACCCGACATCCTGCGCAGCAAGGCGGAGGTCTTCTTCGATCTCCACCGCCAGCGCCGCCAGATCGCCGCCCAGCGCGACGAACTGGCCGCTGCCGCCGAGGCGCTTCGGCTCGCCGATGCGCACAAGGACCGGTTCCTCGCCGTCCTCGCCCACGAACTGCGCAACCCGGTGGCGGCGCTGATGAGCGGGCTCGACCTGCTCGGCCGCCCGCGCGCCGCGGGTCAGGCGGAGGAAATCCGCGAGCGGATGGGGCGCACGCTGTTCCACCTCTCGCGCATGGTCGAAGACCTGCTCGACGTCTCGCGCGTCAGCGAGGGCAAGGTGTCGCTGCGGATCGAGCGTATCGAACTGGACGCGATCCTCTCCTCCGCGCTGGAGGGCAGCCGCCACAACATCGAGGGCGCGGGCCACCGCCTGACCATCGACGTGCCGCCGGAGCCCGTCGTGCTCGACGGGGACTATACCCGGCTTGCGCAGGTCGTCGCCAACCTGCTCAACAATGCGGCGAAGTATACGCCGGAGGGCGGGGAGATCGGCCTTTCCGCGATCGTCTTCGGCAGGATGGTGGAGATCCGCGTCTCCGACAACGGCGTCGGCATCCCGGCCGAGATGCAGCCGCATATCTTCGGGATGTTCACGCAGGTCGACGATCACCGCGGCTATGCCAAGGGCGGGCTCGGCATCGGGCTCGCGCTGGTGCGCCAGCTCGTCGAGCTGCATCGCGGGTCGATCCGGGTGGAGAGCGCGGGCGCAGGGCAGGGGAGCACGTTCATCGTGAGTCTGCCATTGGGCGGGCAGTAGGAACAACTCGCCGCCTTGCGGGCTTTCAACCGGCAGCCGCGCGCTCTAACGCGCGTAGCCCATCCGGTTAAGCTCAGCGCCGGGGGCGTTCTGGACTGACAACGACAGGATTTCAGGTTCTTGCCGAAGAGATCGCCGAATCGCCGTTTTCCTGCCCGGGCTGCGTCCCTTTCGCTGGCGCTCGCCTGCGGCGCGTCGGCGGCATGGGCCGATCCCGCGCCGTTCGAGCTTTCCGGCCCGGACTTGCGCATCGAGGTGACACGCGACGGGCAGACCCTGCCGATCGCGCGGGTGCCGAGCCTCGCCGCCGGGGACAAGGTGGTCGTCCACGGCGCGCTGCCCGAGACGCAAAGCGCCAACTTCGTGCTGATGTCCGCCTTCCTGCGCGGGGCGACGAACCCGCCGCCGAAGGACTGGATCGCGCTCGCCCGCACCTGGAAGGCCAAGGAGAAGGACAACACGCTGACCCTGACCGTGCCCAAGGAGGCGCGGCAGATGGTGCTGCTGATGGTGCCCGAGACCGGCGGCGCGGAAGGCGTGCTGATGGATGCGGTGCGCGGCAAGCCGGGCGAATTCGTGCGCGCCAGCCAGGATCTCAACCAGGCCTCGCTCGACCATTCGCGGCTGGAGGCTTTCCTCTCCGCGATCCGCGCGCAGGATGACAACGGGCCGGAATACCTGCGCACCGTCGCCCCGGTTCTGGCGCGCAGCCTGTCGATCAAGCTGCAGGAGGATTGCCTCAACAAGGTGATCGAATCGCAGGCGTCGTGCCTCGTCCAGAACCGGGAATCGCTCGTCCTCAACGACGTCCACACCAGTTCGCTGGCGGAGACGATCACCGGCACGCCGACCGACCTTGCGCTCCAGCTAGCCAACACGCGCGAGGGCGGGGCGGGCTATTACAGCGCCTACATCGCGGTCGCGCGCGACGTGGCGAAGATCTTCGGCGCGTTCAACAATCCCGAGTTCAACTACCTGCCGACGCTGACGACGCGGCAGGGCGACCGGATGTCGCTGCTGCTGAACGCCGCGCCCTCGTTCAAGAAGCCCAAGTCCGTGATGCTGACCGCGATGCCTGCGGTCGAGGCGGACATCCCGCCGCAGCTGCGCAGCACCGCCAAGGGGCCGATCTGCATGGCCGCAGGCGCGGTGCTGCCGGTGGAGGGCGCGCCGCTGGTGTTCTCCACCGAGTTCGCGCACAACATGAAGGTCAGGCTGACCTCCGCCTCCGGCCAGACGCTGGAAGTGCCGGTCCGCCCGCGCGTCGACAAGGGCGGCTACGTGATGGATGCCGAGACGCTGCCCGCCGCCTTCGTCGGTGACGTGAAGGCGCACCTGCACGGTGTCTGGGGCTTCGTGCCGTTCGAGGGGCCGGACTTCGTGCTCCAGCGCCCCGGCGGCGATCCGTGGAAGGTTTCGGGCGATGCCGACGGCCTGATCGTGGGGCGCAACAACGAGGTCGTGCTGGAAGGCGCGGCGCCCGGCTGCGTCGAGGAAGTGACGTTGCGGCAGCCCAATGGCGCGGCGCGTCCGCTGACGTGGAAGGCGCTCGAAGGGCGGCGGCTGGGCGTCACCGTGCCGCTCACCGACGTGCCTGCGGGCGAGATGAAGATCGAGCTGCGCCAGCGCGGCGCGGGCAAGACCGAGGCTGCGGCGCAGACGGTGACGCTGCGCGCGCGGGTGCAGGCGAGCCGGCTCGATGCGCTTGAGATGCCTGCCGGGGATACGCAGGGCTTCCTGACCGGGCAGCGGCTCGATCAGGTGCGCGCGGTCATGGTGGGCGACGTGGAGTTCCGGCCCGACGGGCTCACGCGCGAGGGCGGGACCGACCGGCTGCGCCTGGTCGCGCAGGGCACCGGCAAGGCTCCGGCACAGGCAGGCTCCGACAAGGCCGCCGTCAAGCTGGAGGACGGCCGCACGCTGAACCTGCCGGTGCGCATCGGCCCGCCGCGCCCTCAGGTGCAGGTGCTGGGCCGCACCGTCTATCCCGGCCCGACCGAGCAGGGCGCGAAGGCGCTCGACCTCGGTTCGGGCGACCTGCTGCCAGACAACGGCGAGATGGTGTTCTCGCTCAAGGCGGCGCCGGGGATGAAGTTCGGTCCCGCCGACGTGGTGGAGGTCGCCGCCGCGCAGGGCGACGCCATCGCGCGGCTGGAAGCGGGCAAGGGCCTCAGCCTGGAGAGCCCGGAAGTGCTGGTGGCGACGCTCAGGGCCGCCGACCTGCCGCCCGCGACCTTCGGTGCGCTGCGCTTCCGAGTGGTGCGCAAGGGGCCGGGCGGGCAGGGCGACTGGACGCCGCTGACGACGGTGGTCCGCCTGCCGCGCATCGAGGCCGTCACCTGCACGGCGGACAAGTGCGCGATCACCGGGCGCAGCCTGTTCCTGATCGACGCGGTCGCGGCGGAGGCCGGGTTCGCGCAGCCGGTCGCGGTGCCGCAGGGCTATACCGGGCGCTCGCTGGAGGTTCCCAGGCCTGCCGACGGCACGCTCCACCTGCGCCTGCGGGATGCCCCGCAAAACGCGGTGAAGCTGGTGACGGGCTAGCCTCTAACCGTCATCCCCGCGAAGGCGGGGACCCAACTGATGACGGCGCAACACGAACCGTCACGAGATGGGTTCCCGCCTTCGCGGGAATGACGAGCAGGGGCTTACGCGTCACATCGCGGTGACACCGCCGTCCACCACGAACTCGCAGCCGGTGATGTAGTTCGCCTCGTCGCTGGCGAGGAACAGGTTCATGTGGGCGATGTCGAGCGGGGTGCCCATGCGCTTCATCGGGATGCCGGAGACGATCTCCTTGAAGCCTTCCGGATTGTCGCGGCGGGCGACGTCTTGCATCGCGGTCTCGATCATGCCGGGGTGGACGGAGTTGCACCGGATGTTTTCCGCCGCGCATTCCATCGCCACCACTTTGGAGAAGATCCGCACGCCGCCCTTGGCCGCGCCGTAGGCCCCGCACATCTGCACGCCGACGAGCCCGCCGATGGACGAGAGGTTCACGATCGAGCCGCCCTGTCCGATCTTGCGCATCAACGCCACCGCGCGCTGGGTGCCGTAGAATACGCTGTCGAGGTTGACCTTGTTCTGCCTTTCCCAGTCGGCGGCGGTCAGTTCCGACAGGGGCTTGAGGACGGCGATGCCCGCGTTGTTGACCAGCACGTCGAGGCGGCCGTGGCCCTTCTCGATGGCGGCGAACAGTTCGTCCCACGAGGCTTCGCTGGTGACGTCCTGCGCATGGGCCTCGGCCTGGCCGCCCGCCTCGCGGATCGAGGCCGCGACGCCTTCCGCATCGGCGAGGGCGAGATCGGTGACGTAGACGAAGGCGCCTTCCTCCGCGAAGCGCTGCGCGGTGGCGGCGCCGAGGCCGCGCGGGTTGCCCGCGCCGGTTACCAGAGTGATCTTGCCTTCGAGACGGCCCATCAGATGTATTCCTTCTTCATGTTCGAAAATTTCGTCATTGCGAGCGTAGCGAAGCAATCCGGGGCAAGCGGTCCGGTTCCGGATTGCTTCGCTACGCTCGCAATGACGAAGCGGGATCAAAAGTGAGGGGTGCCCGGCAGAGGGGACTGCCGGACACCCCCTGTTACCCCCCGCGGGGTATCAGTTCAGAACTTCACGCCCACCGTCGCGCCATAGGTGCGCGGCTCCAGCGCCATGCCGAACGAGAACAGCCCCGCCACCGTGAAGGCGTGCGTCGAGGTCTTCTCGTTGGCGAGGTTGCGCCCGAACACGCGCACGTAGGCTTCCTTGTCGCCGAGGTCGAAATTCACCGTCAGGCTGGCGTCGAGGAGATCCTGCGTGGTGGTGCGCACGCGCGGGTCGTTGCCGTTGACGGTCACGCCGGTCACGTTGCCTGAACCGTCCACCGTCGGGGTGAGCGAGGCCTGCGAGATCTGCTCGTCGTAGCGGCTGATGTGGCGCCAGCCACCGGTGGCCACGATCTTGCCGAAGCTGGTCGGGATCTCGTAGTCCGCGTTGATCGAGCCGGTGAACTTCGGCGCGTAGATCAGGCGGTTGGCAGAGTAGTCGAACGGCACCAGACCCGCGCCGCAACTGTTGGCGGCGGCGGTTCCGGCGGCATAGGCGCCGCAGGTGATGAAGTCGCGGAAGTGGGACTTCATGTAGGCGGTCGACGCAGTGATGCGGAACTGCGGGGTGATGCGCAGCGTGGCGTCGGCCTCGATGCCCTTGATGATCGCGCCGCCCGGCACGTTGCCGGTGATCGTCTGGTTGCCCAGCGGGCCGCCCGGCACGGTCAGGTTCTGCTGCATGTCCTTGTAGTCGGACACGTAGCCCGCAAGGTTGATGTCCAGCATCCGGTCGAACAGCGAGAACTTCGCGCCGACTTCGTAGGCATCGACGGTCTCGGGCTGGAACGGCGTGCTCGCGGTGAGCGCGGTGGCGGCGCGGGGGCTGAAGCCGCCCGAACGATAGCCGCGTGACCAGCTTGCATAGAGCATGATGTCGCTGTTGGGGCGATAGTCGATGCCGACCTTGGGCGTGAACTTGGTGAAGTTCGCATCGCCCGATCCGATCAGGCCCTGTGTCGCGAAGCTGTTGGTCAGCTTCTTGTTGTCATGCGACCAGCGACCGCCGAACGAGAGGCGCCACTTGTCGGCGAAGGCCCAGTTGAAGTCTCCGAAGAAGGCGTAGCTGGTGGTCTTGCCGATGTTGGTCTGCGCGTTCTGGTCGAACTCCATCGGCGTGACCGAGGGGTCGAAACCGAAGAAGCGCGTCCACTGCGTCAGGCTGTACTTGGAGTGGAAGAAGAACCCGCCGACGACGTAGTCGAACCCGGTGAACAGGTTGCCCGCGGCGCGCAGTTCCTGGCTCCATTGCGTATACTTCTGGCGGCGGTCGACGTAGTAGAGGTCGCTCGAAGACCCGTCGAAGTCCTGCGTCTGGGCTTCCTTGGAATGGCGCCAGCCGGTGATCGAGCTGAGCTTGATGTCGCCGAGGTCGTAGTTCATCTGCAGGGTGGCGTTGGGTGCGCGGTACTTGCTCTTCGCGGGCAGGGTGAACACGGTGTAGAGGTCGGTCGTGTTGTTGCGGCCGCACTCGTTCGCCGGGATCAGGCCGCAGAACAGTTCGGTGCTGTTGGTCAGGTTGCTGACGACCGGCTCGAAGCTCTGCACCACGTTCTCGACCGTCAACTGCGCGTCGAAGCCCGATCCGGTCGGCTCGAACAGCAGGCTGGCGCCGTAGCTGTCGCCCTTGCTGCCGCCCGCGCGTTCGTTGCGGATGGCGTTGTAGTAGAAGCCGTCGGTCTCGTTGTGGAAGTACCAGGCCTTGACGCCCCAGGTCTCGCCGTCGCCGTAGTTGACGATGGCCTTGCCCGCCCAGGTGTTCCAGCGGCCATACGTGAACTCGGCCTTCACGCCGGGTTCCATCGTCGGCTTGGTGCGGGTGATGTTGATGACGCCGCCGATGGTGTTCGCGCCGAACAGCGTGCCCTGCGGACCGCGCAGCACTTCGATCTGGGCGATGTCGAAGGCGTCCTGCAACTGGCCGGTGTTGGTGCCGATGGTCACGCCATCGACCACGACGCCCACGGTCGGGGTCTGCGACTTCTCGATGTCGGCATACGTCAGGCCGCGGATCGAGATGTTGGCGGCCTGCGCGCCGGAATTCTGCTGGGTGATGAGCAGGCCGGGGGCCGCGCCCTGAAGGTCGCCGATGTTGGCCGAGGCCTTGTTCTCCAGCATCGCCGCGCTGACGGCGGTAATGGCGACCGGGGTCTCCTGAAGCGTTTCCGAACGACGGCGGGCCGAGACGATGATCTCGTTGGGGTCGACCACTGCGGTCTCCGCCGACTGCGGCGCGGCGTCCTGCGCAAAGGCCGATGTGGAGATGCCGGTCAAGGCGGTGGATGCAAGGGCGAGCTTGAAGAGCGCGTTGCTTCGCGCTCCGCGAACATGTGCGGATGCCATCAGTCTATCCTCCCGGTGCGGCCACGATTCTGTGTGGCCGTCTTCCGGTGTTCACTATGCATCGGATTGTTTCGGGCCCTACCTGTCGATTTGCACAGGTGCGGGAAAGCGTCCGAAATCGGACCAGTCTGCGCAAACGAAGGAGATCGATGCCATGGCCGAGAACCGGCGCTTCCTGCTGATGCGCAGGCCCGAGGGTTCACCCGTTCCGGAGGACTTCACGCTGGTGACGGAGCCGGTGCCCGCGCCGCCGCCGGGCGGGATCGTGGTGCGCAACCACTACGCCTCGCTCGACCCGGCGCAGCGCGGGTGGATGGACGACGCGGAAAGCTACATGCCGCCGATCCCGCTGGGCGATCCGGTGCGCGCGACGACGGTGGGCGTGGTGCATGCATCCGACAATCCGGACTTCGCGGTCGGCCAGTGGGTCATGGGGCTGAACGCGCTGGAAGACTATTCCGTCGCCATGCCCGGCGGCTTCACCATGCCGATCGACGTGGACGCGGTGGCATCGCCCTCCAACTTCCTCTCGGCGCTGGGCGCGGTGGGGCTGACGGCCTACTTCGGGCTGACCGAGGTGGCGAAGCCGCTACCCGGAGAGACGCTGCTGGTGTCGGGTGCGGCGGGGGCGGTGGGCTCTGCCGTGGGCCAGATCGGACACATCATGGGCTGCCGCGTCGTTGGTATCGCGGGCGGCGCGGAGAAATGCCGCCGGCTGGTCGAGGACTACGGCTTCGACGCCGCCATCGACTATAAGGGCAAGGACCATGCATCGCTGGTCGCGGAGATCGCCGCCGCCACGCCGGACGGCGTGAACGTGGTGTTCGAGAACGTCGGCGGGCCGGTGCTGGAGGCGGAAGTCTTCACCCTCGCGCACCACGCCCGGATTGTGCTGTGCGGCCTCATCGCCGAGTACAACACGCCCGAGAAGCTGGGCCTCAGGAACCTGTGGCAGATCCTGGCGCGGCGCGCGACGATCCATGGCTTCCTGATCGCCGACTACGCCCATCGCTTCGCCGAAGGTGGCGCGCAGATGGCGCTGTGGCTGGCCGAGGGCAAACTGCGCGCCGACGAGGACGTGCAAAAGGGGCTGGAAAATGCCTATCCCGCGTTCATGCGCCTGTTCTCCGGTGCGAACACCGGCAAGCTCGTGTTGAAGATCGCATGAGCGGGCGTCTGCAGGGCCGCAGGGCCATCGTCACCGGCGCGGCTTCGGGCATCGGCGCGGCGGTCGCGGCGCGGCTGGCGGCGGACGGGGCGCAGGTCTTCACCGCCGATATCCAGGGCGAGGTCGATTTCGTCGCCGACCTGACCGGACCGGACGCCAACGCGCGCCTCGTCGCGGCGGCGGTGGAGCGGATGGGCGGGCTCGACATTGTGGTCCCCTGTGCCGGGATCAGCACCTTCCACCCCCTCGAAGGGCACGACGATGCCTACTTCCAGCGCGTGCTCGACGTGAACCTGATCGCGGTGTTCCGGCTGGTGCGCGAGGCGACGCCGCATCTCAAGGCGCATGGCGCGGGACGGATCGTCACCATCGGCTCGACCACTTCGACGTATGGCGACGAAGGGCTCTGCGCCTATTCCGCCTCCAAGCATGCGGTGCTGGGCTTCACCAAGTCGGTCGCGGCGGAACTGGGGCCTTTCGGCGTCACCGCCACTTGCGTCCAGCCCGGCGCCATCGACACCCCGATGACCGCGCCCGCCTTCGACCAGATGCCGGAATACCGCACGTTCTGGGAAGGCAAGGCCCCGCTGCGCCGCCTCGGCCGCCCGCAGGACATCGCCGACGTGGTGGCCTTCCTGTGCAGCGACGACGCGCGTTTCGTGTCGGGGCACGGCCTGTGGGTCGATGGCGGCGCGATGGTGCGGCATTAGGACAAAGTCCTCCCCGTGCCGGGGAGGAGCTTGCCGCAAAAAAAAGCGGCGGACCGGTCAGGCCCGCCGCACTGTCCTCTGGAGGGAGGTTGAACCTTAGAACTGCGTGCGCTTGGTGTAGCCGTTGTCGATCACGATGTTGGCGCCGGTCATCGCCTTGCACGCGGGCGAGACGACGAAGGCGACCGCCTTGGCCAGTTCCTCGCCGGTGGTGAACCGGCCCGAGGGCATGTTGGCGAGGGTGGCGTTGTAGAAATCGGGCGCGATTTCCTTGAGCTTGGGCCAGGGGCCGTCCTCGGTCATCACCGGGCCGGGGGTAATGCAGTTCACGCGGATGCCTTCCGTTGCGAGGGCCTGCGACAGCGCGGAGGCATAGTTCATCACCGCGGCCTTCAGGGCGTTGTAGGGCTGCACGCCCATGAATTCCTCCACCGCGCCGGTCGAGCTGAAGCACGCGATGGCGGCGTTGTCCGACTTGGCAAGATACGGGCGGGCGGCGGCGATGCCGCGGCGCATCGGCAGGATATCCGCCTGCAGCACCGCGTCCCACGCGGCGTCGGTATCTTCGCCGAGGTTGGTGGAGGTGAAGCTGATGAAGATGTCGCAGCCGCCAAGCGCCGCCGCCGCCTTGTCGACGAAGGCAGGGACCGTATCGGCCTGCGTGACGTCGAGCGCCTCGCCGTAGCTCTTCACCCCGGAGCCGGAGATTTCGGACAGCACGTTGTCCACTTTGCCCTGCGAGCGGCCGCAGATGGCGATGTCGCAGCCTTCGCCCGCAAGGACATGCGCGACCACGCGGCCGATGCCGCCGTTGGCGCCCACGAGGATGGCCTTGAGGCCCTTCAGTCCGAGATCCATGTCTTGCGCTCCTCTTCCACGCGCGTGCGTTTCTGTCTGGAGCCGTTGTGTCCACGCTCGGGCGCGGCATTGCCACTATTTCTTTGGTCAGGAATGGCCGCGCGCCCGCCGTGCTAGCGCAGCCGCGCAGAACGAGAGGAGAGGCAGCCGTGGGACGTCTTGAAGGAAAGCGCGCCGTGATCCTGGGCGCGAGCAGCCCGGACAACATGGGCCAGCACATCGCGAAGCGCCTGATGGACGAGGGGGCAACCGTGCTTGTCTCCGGACGCAAGGAGGACGTCCTGTCCGACTTCGCCGCGCAGCACGGCTGCGAGTGGGCGTCCTGCGATCTCACCGACAAGGCCAGCGTCGATACCCTTGCGGACATCGCGGCGGACCTGCTCGGCGGCATCGACATCGCCGTCAACGCGACGGGCTGGGGGCTGCTCAAGGGGTTCCTGGAGACCACGCACGACGAACTGATGGCGATGACGATGCTGCAATACGTCGGGCCGTTCCATTTCTATCAGGCGATGGTCGGCAAGATGGCGCGCAGCCGGGGCGGGCGCGGCGGGTCGCTGATCCAGATCAGCTCGGCCACCGCCACGATCATGCTGAACGACCACGCCGCCTACATGGGCACCAAGGCGGGCGCGGACCACGTCATCCGCTGCGTCGCGCATGAATTCGGGGCGGAGGGCGTGCGCGCCAACTCGATCTCCCCCGGCCTCACCGAGACGCCGATGACGTCGGACGCGAAGCAGGTGCCGGGGCTGTTCGACGCCTTCCTCGCGGGCTATCCGCTCGGCCGCATCGGCACCAGCGACGACATCGCCGCTGCCGTCGTCTGGCTGTCCAGTGACGAGTGCTTCATGACCGGCGAGAACCTGCAGGTGAACGGCGGCTTGACCCTGCGTCGCAACCCGATGAAGAGCGAGATCGACGCCGCCGTCGCGGCTGCTATGAACGCCGCCTGAGAAGTTTCCTGGGGAGGAAGGGCCGGCGGCGGTATCCTTTGCGGATGCCGTCGCCGCTTCTCCCGCAATTCACGCAGCCAGCACCTGCCTGATCGCCAGCGATGCGATCCGCGCGGTCGCCCGCAGCCGCTCCACGTCCTGCCCGTCACGCGCGGCGGCGGAGAGCCCCGCCATCGTCGTGCAGACGAAATCGGTCATGTCCCCGGCCTCGTCCGGGTGGCGCACGGCGATGTAGTCGCGGATGAACTTCTGCGCGGCGACGTGGAAGGCCCGCGTCGCCTCGCGCGCGCCGGGATCGTCGCAGCGCGATCCCTCGATCACCATGCAGCCCGCCGTCACCGGATCGGCAGCGTAGTGATGCGCCGCCGCGTCCAGCATTTCGGCCAGCGCCTCGGCGACGGGGCGGTCGGCCCGCAGGATCTCGGGCAGCGGGATTGCCATGGTCCGCGCGTAGCGCTCCAGCACGCGGTCGTAGAGCCCGGCCTTGCTGCCGAAAGCCGCGTAGAAGCTGGGCGGGTTGATGCCGAGCGCCTGCGTCACGTCGGCGACGCCCACGGCATCGTAGCCCCTTGCGTGGAACAGGCGCTGCGCGGTGGCGACGGCCTCCTCGGGATCGAAGCGGCGGGGACGGCCGCGAGGTTTATTTGTAGTCATGATTACAAAATGCCTTGACGGGGTGTTGCGCTCACTTATGTAGCGGTCACTAAGTTAATTCTCAAGGAGTGACCTTCATGACCGATTTCAAGGGCAAGACCGTGCTCATCCTCGGCGGCAGCCGGGGCATCGGCGCCGCCATCGTGCGCCGCTTCGCGGCTGACGGCGCCGACGTGACCTTCACGTATGCAGGTTCGCCGGAAGCGGCGCAGCAGCTTGCGGAAGAGACCGGCAGCAAGACCCTGCGCACCGACAGCGCAGACCGTGACGCGGTGATCGCCACCGTGCGCGACAGCGGCCCGCTCGACGTGCTGGTGGTGAACGCGGGCTTCGCGATCTTCGGCGATGCGCTGGATGTCGATCCGGACGAAGTGGACCGTCTGTTCCGCGTCAACGTCCACGCGCCCTACCACGCCTCGGTCGAGGCGGCGCGGCAGATGCCCGAGGGCGGGCGCATCATCGTCATCGGATCGGTCAACGGAGACCGCATGCCGGTGCCGGGCATGGCTTCCTACGCGCTCAGCAAGTCGGCGCTGCAGGGCATGGCGCGCGGTCTGGCGCGCGACTTCGGCCCGCGCGGGATCACCATCAACGTGGTCCAGCCCGGCCCCGTCGACACCGAGGCCAACCCGGCGGACGGCCCGATGAAGGATCTGATGCACAGCTTCATGGCGATCAAGCGCCACGGCCGCGCGGACGAAGTGGCGGGCATGGTCGCATGGCTCGCAGGCCCGGAGGCGAGCTTCGTCACCGGCGCGATGCACACCATCGACGGCGCGTTCGGCGCCTGACGGACGGGTATCCTTCCCGGCCAGCATCGTCGCTGGTCGGGCCATACTGGATCGAGATGGACGTCAGGCCGTCTCGACCAGCGCCTTCACATCGGCGCGCAGCAAGTCCTTGCGGACCTTGCCCGATGCGGTGCGGGGGAAATCCTCGCGGAATTCGAAGCGTTCGGGGATCTTCTGCCTAGCCAGCCCGCTGTCCGCGACATGCGCGGCGAGCGCCTGCGGGCTGGGCGCCTCGCCGCTCGCGATGACGTAGGCGCAGACCCCTTCGCCGAGGCGTGCGTGCGGCATGGCGACGACCGCCGCCTCGCGCACGGCGGGGTGGGCGTGGAGCACGTCCTCGATCTCCTTGGCGGAGATGTTCTCGCCGCCCCGGATGATGAGATCCTTCTTGCGCCCGGTGATGGTGATCGCGCCATCGACGGTGCGCACGCCGAGGTCGCCGGTGCGGAAGAAGCCGTCCATGGTGATCGCCTCGCGCGTCTGCCCCTCGTCGGCATAGCCCAGCATCATGCCGGGGCCTCGCGCGAGGATTTCGCCCTCCTGCCCGTCCGGCACGTCGCGGTCCTCGTGATCGACCACGCGCACCTCGTAATCGACGATGGCGCCGTCGGTCGTCGCCGCAAGCGACTCGACGTTGGGCCAGCCGAAGGTGACGAGCGGCACTTCGGACGCGCCGAAGACGCGGAAGGCGCGGCAGTGGTCGAAGGCTGCATTGGCGGCGGGGATCAGGTCCGCCGGAACCGCCGCGCCGCCGCAGGCGAAGAAGCGGAAACTCGGCAGGCGATTGCCGCTTTCGCGCGCCGCCGCCGCCAGTTCGACCAGGAACGGCGTCGCCGCCACGGTGCCGACGCAACTGTGCCGGTCGATCAGCGCCAGCGCCTCGGCGGCGTTCCAGCTTTCCATCAACACGGTGCGGGTGCCGCAGATGAACGGCGCCTCCAGCCCGTTGGCATAGCCCGATACGTGGGTGACGGGCGAGGGCATCAGAGTCGCCTCGCCTTCGGCCAGCCCCCAGTAGGCCCCGCTCTCGCGCAGGATGCGGGCGATCGAGACGTGGCTGTGCAGCACGCCCTTGGGCCGCCCGGTCGTGCCCGATGTGTAGAGCACCATCTTGACGCCCAGCGGATCGACCGTGGGCTGCGCGAAGGAAGCCCCGCGCCCCTCGGCCAGCAGCGCCGCGTAGTCGTCCGGCCCTTCGCCGCGGACGGTGAAGACGTGGGCAAGGTCTGGCAGCATATCCGCCAGCCGCCGCGCCATCGCCGCATAGTCGAACTTGCGGAAGGTGGAGGCGACGAAGACCGCCTTCGCGCCGCAGTCGGCCAGCATCAGCGAGACTTCGTGGTCGCGGTAGATCGGCACGATCGGGTTGACCACCAGCCCGGACATCGCGGCGGCCAGGTTGATGACCATCGCCTCGCGCCAGTTGGGTACCTGGAAGGCGATGACGTCTCCGGGCCGCAATCCGCGCGCATGCATCGCTGCGCTCAGCGCCTCGGCATCGGCCACGACCTGCGCGCGGGTGACGGTAATGTCGCCCTCGACCAGCGTGACGAAATCGGGCGCGGCATCGGCCAGCGCGCTCGCCTGCTGGGCGATCGTGCGTTCGTCCCACAGCCCGGTCCCCGCATAGGCGGCCAGGTGCGCGGGGGGTGTCTCAAGCCATGCCCACGGGGGGCTCATCCTCTCCATCATGGCTCCATGACTGCATCCGCGACCGCATCCCGGCCAACTGGCGAAAGTGCCAAGAAGCTCCCCCTTTCGTCATTGCGAGGACCGAAGGTCCGCGGCAATCCGGGCGCACGCTTCGCGGTGGATTGCTTCGGCCGGCTTCGCCGTCCTCGCAATGACGAAGAAGGGAACACGGCTCTGTCGCCTATCACCTTGCGCAGCTTGTGGCGATGGGGGCGCTCGCGCAGGATCGGGGCATAAGTTAAGTGGGAGACGACCGTGGAACGGGTGAAGCGCATTGGCGACGTGGCCGAGATCATGCTCGATTACGTGGCGAACAAGAAGACCTTCCAGACCGAGAAGCCGCTGCGCGTGCCCACCAGCAGCTATACCGACAAGGACCAGTTCAAGGCCGAGATGGAGCTGGTGTTCAAGCGCACGCCCCTGATGCTCGCCTTCACCGCCGAGATGCCCAACCCCGGCGACTACAAGGCGATGGACGCGGTAGGCTCTCCGGTGCTCATCAACCGGGACAAGGCCGGCAAGGTCCGCGCCTTCCTCAACGTCTGCTCGCACCGCGGCGCGCCGGTCGCGCCCGAGGGCACGGGCAACTGCTCGCGCTTCACCTGCAAGTACCATTCGTGGACTTACGGCGCCGACGGCAAGCTGATCGGCATCTCGGAGCCGGGCACCTTCGGCAATGTCGACAAGAGCGAGATGGGCCTGCGCGAACTGCCGTGCGAGGAGCGCGGCGGCATGATCTTCGTGTGCCTGACGCCCAACGCGCCGATGGATCTCGACCATTATTTCAAGGACTTCCTCGAAGACTTCGACGCGCTCGACTTCGCGAACTGGACCTACCTCGGCAATCGCACGATCGTCGGCGCGAACTGGAAGATCGCCTTCGACGGATACCTTGAGGGCTATCACTTCAAGTCGCTCCACCCCGAGACGATCTTCCCGCGCACCCCGTCGAACTGCACGCATTACGAAGGGTTCGGCCCCAACATCCGCATCGGCTTCCCGCAGCATTCGATCGCCGAGCAGCTCAAGGACGTGCCGCGCGAGGAGTGGGGCAGCCGCGAGAACTACGGCTACGACTTCGTGCGGATCTTCTTTCCCAACGTGTCGATCTTCATCGCGCCCGAGATCACGCAGGTCGCGCAGCTGTTCCCCGGACCGACGCCCGACCGCAACCGCACCGTCCTCAATTACCTGCGCCGCAACCCGGTGAAGGACGAGGCCGACCGCGAGGCGGCGGAAGCAGCGATGAACTTCTTCCGCGACGTGACGTATGAGGAAGACTACGTGATCGGGCTGGAGATCCAGAAGGGCCTCGAATCCGGCGCGCACGACGACCTCACCTTCGGCAAGAACGAGCGCGGCAACCAGTACTTCCACGAGTGGCTGAACTGGTATCTGGCGGACGACGCATCGCTGCCCGAACCGGTGATGTAATCACCGTCATCCCGGCGCATGCCGGGACCGTGGGCGGTCTTTAGCCGCGCCCTCGTGTCTGGGCCTCGCCGAAAGCGATTGCCTCAAGACTTGCCCACGGTCCCGGCATGCGCCGGGATGACGGTCAGCTACCCTGGGAGAGAACATGACGCACAAGCTATCGCTCGCCTCGGGCGTGCTCCCCGAGTTCGGGGCCGTGGACGTGATCGAGGCGGGCGCGGCGGCGGGGTTCGATGCGGTG
This sequence comes from Novosphingobium kaempferiae, assembly GCF_021227995.1. NCBI lineage: Bacteria > Pseudomonadati > Pseudomonadota > Alphaproteobacteria > Sphingomonadales > Sphingomonadaceae > Novosphingobium > Novosphingobium kaempferiae. Next base: position 2,185,347 of record NZ_CP089301.1, on the reverse strand, counting down.
GGGCTCTGGGTCGATCCGCTGGAATGGACCGCGCAGCATACCCGCGATGCGCGTGCAGCATTGGCGCGGACCGGGTTGCCCGTGCTCGACGTGGAAGTGGTGTGGATCAGGCCCGACACCACGCTCGACGATCATCGCAAGGTGCTGGACGTCGGGGCCGAACTCGGCGCGGCGAACGTGCTTTGCGTGTCCTCCCATGACGAGGGCGAGACGGTGGAGCGCCTGACCGCGCTGTGCCGCCACGCCGAAGGGTCCGGGATGCGCGTGGCGCTGGAATTCGGGATCTTCACCGAGGTGAAGAACCTGCGTCAGGCGCTCGGCGTGCTCGACCGGGTGGGCCATCCCCTGCGCGCGGTGCTGGTCGATCCGATCCACGTCGACCGTTCGGGCACCACCGTGGCCGAGATCGCCGCCATCGATCCGGCGCTGCTGCCTTACGCGCAGTTCTGCGATGCGCGGGCCGAGCGACCCGATCCGGCTGACTTCGACGCGGTCATCACCGATGCCATCGACTTGCGCGAACAGGCGGGTGATGGCGTGCTGCCGCTCGCAGCAATGTTGCAGGCCCTGCCGCAGCAAATCCCGCTTTCGATAGAGTTGCGCTCCGCAGCATTGCGCGCAGCATTCGCGCATCCGGCCCTGCGTGCGAAGGCGGTGCTCGATGTGACGCGGACGTGGATGGAGGGGCTGGCGTGACCGTCACGGTCGTCACCCTGCTCAAGCGCCGCGAGGGCATGAGCGTTACCGACTTCCGCGCCTATTACGAGAGCACGCACCGCGTCATCGGCGAGAAGGTGCTGGCGGGTTACGCCACGCGCTACGTGCGCCGGTTCCTGACGCCGATGGACGGCACGGACCAGCCCTTCGACTACGACGTGGTGATGGAGATCGACTTTCCCGACGAGGCCACCCGCGACGCCTGCTTCACCGCGCTCGGCGCGCCGGACGTCGCTGCGATGATCGCGGAGGACGAGGAGAAGCTGTTCGACCGAAGCCGGGTCCGTGCGTTCACGGTGACGGAGAGTGTTTCCAATCTTTGACCTCATCCGTCATTGCGAGCGCAGCGAAGCAATCTAGCGACACAGCCTGACGCTGGATTGCTTCGCTGCGCTCGCAATGACGAATCCGAGAGTTTACCCCTGACGGCTCGGCCTGAAGCCGATCTCCGCCAGCAGGTCCATCAGACGCTGGCCGTCCGCGCGCACGCGGTCGCGCCATTCCTTGTGGTCGAGGTGGCCGAGGACCGAGCGCTGGAACAGCCCCGCTTCGCGGACCGCATCCCGCAACAGGGTGGGCGAAAGTTCCGCTGCCTCGACGGGTTTCACCGCCGGCGGCGCCCGGCGCGAGACGGCGGCGATGGGGCCTGCGGCAAGGCTGCGGTTGATGGTTTCGATATCCACGTCCCAAAGGCTCCCGAGAGGGCGGCTGCGACATGCCGCCGGTCTGATCTCTCTGGTGAACACATCCGCGCGGATTAAGTTGCCGTTCAGGTTCGCGGACGTCCTCGGTTCGTCGGATTTTTCCCTTTGCGTTCAAATGTGAACGGTCAGATCGGAAGAATTTCCGGCGTCTCGTGGATTTCCAGGATCTCGAAGACATTGCCGAAGAAGTCGCGGCAGTACGTCCCGGCATAGCCGTGCTTCACGCCGTTCCCGTCGACGGTGATCGCCTCCAGCGCCGGGGGCGTGTGGACCGGCAGGCCCGCCGCAACGATGCGTTCGTGGACGGCGGCGACGTCCTCCACCTGCAGCGCCATATGGGTGTAGCCGTATTCGTTGACGCCCCGGCGCGGATCCTGCGGCGCCTGCTTCGGCGCGTCGTACTGAAACACCTCGATCTGCACGTTGCCGAGGCGGCAGAAGAACTGGCTGGCGGCGCTGCCCTCCAGCCCGACGACCTGATCGATGAACGGATTGTCCGCCCAGCTCAGCGGCGCGACTTCCTCCACCGCGCCCAGCACGTCGAGATAGAATTCGCGCGCCTTGCCCAGATCGGGAACGGAAACGCCGATGTGATGGACGCCGATGACGCCCGGCAACCTGGGGGACATGGGTGCTCTCTCCTCCCTTACTGCGGCTTCAGACCTGCGAGAAACCTCCGTCCATCACCAGCTCGTCGCAGGTCATGAAGCTGGACGCGGCGGAGGCGAGGAACACCACGCCGCCCGCCATCTCCTCCGGCTTGCCGAGGCGACCGATGGGATGCGCGACGTTCATCGCCGCGATCGACGCCTCACGCGAAGGCGCTGCGCCCAGTTCGATGTAGCGGTCCATGATCGAGTTCAGCATCGGCGTGTCGATCCCGCCGGGATGCACCGAATTGACGCGGATGTTGTAGCCGAGCGCGGCGAACTCCGCGCCGAGGCACTTGCTCAGCATCTTGATCGCCGCCTTGCTGACGCAATAGGCTGCGTTGAACGCCGCGCCCCTGAGGCCCCCGACGCTCGAGAAGTTGATGACCGAGGCCCCGGTCGGCCGCGCCTTGCCGCCCGCCTTCAGCATGTCGAGCATGATCTGCGTGCCGATGATCGCCGAATCGACGTTGATCGCGTTGACCTTGTGGAACTCGGCCAGCGGCGTGTCCTCGAACTTCGTCACGATGGAGAAGCCCGCGTTGTTCACCAGCACGTCGAGGCGGCCGTACTTTTCCCGGACGAGTGCCTCCACCGCGCGCCAGTCGGCCTCGCTGGTGACGTCGTGCTTCAGGTAATGGTCGGCGCCTTCGATCTCGGTCCCGTTCTTGAGATCGGTGGCGATCACGGTGGCGCCGGCGGCCTTCATGGCCTTGACGATCTCGCGGCCGATGCCGCCTGCCGCGCCGGTGACGACCGCGATGGCGTCGGGAAGGGCGATGGTCATGGTCTGTACTCTCCCGGTGGCCTCTGGTGGGCCTGTGGTGTCGCTAGGTGCCGTTCAGTGCGCGGTCATTGGGCGGTCCAGCCGCCGTCCACCACCAGCTCCGAACCGGTCATGTAGGAGCTGTCCGACGAGGCGAGGAAGTACACCGCGCTCGCCAGTTCGGACGGGTCGGCAAGGCGGCCGATGGGGGTCTTGCTGGACATCAGATCGACCAGATCCTGCGCCTTTTCGGCGACGCCCTTGTCCACCCAGCGCTGGAATCCGTCCTTCAGCAGCGGCGTCAGGACAAAGCCGGGATGGAGCGAATTGGCCCGGATCGGCATCTTCTTCTCGGCGAATTCCAGCGCGATCGACTTGGTGAACAGCCGCACCGCGCCCTTGCTGGCGTTGTAGCCCGAAACCTCGCTCATGCCGACGAGGCCCATGATCGAACTGACGTTGACGATCGAGGCTCCGCCCCGGAAATCCGCGCCGCTTGCCGCCATCAGCGGCACGAACGTCCGCACGCCGAGGAATACGCCATCGACGTTGATGCTCATGATCCGGCGCCAGCCCTCAAGCGAGGTCTCCGCCACCGGGCCGGTCAGGTCGATGCCCGCATTGTTCACCAGAATGTGCAGTTTTCCGTGCCTTTCGGTCACGGCGGCAAGCACCTTCGCCCAGTCGTCCTCGCTCGCGACATTGGCGCTGACGTAGCTCGCTGCCTGTCCCAGACGAGCGAGCGTTGCGGTGGCATACTCGGTGTCGGGCGCTTCCAGATCGGTCAGGACGACTTCGGCACCTTCGGCCAGAAACCGCTCCACGCAGGCGAGGCCGATGCCCCGCAGACCGCCGGAAACCAGCGCGACGCGGCCCTTCAGCCGCTGCGAACCCAGTTCCTCGCTCATACGCCGTTCATCCCTGCGGTGGAGGCCCCGTCCATGGTGAATTCGCTGCCCGAACAGAACCGCGTCTCGTCGCTGGCGAGCCATGCGACCAGCCCCGCGACCTCGTCGACCGAGGCCATGCGGCCCATCGGTGAAAGCCCCTCGTAAGCGGCGCGGGTGGCGACCGGATCGCCTGATTTCTCGATCAGGTTGACGATCATCGCGGTCTCCACGACGCCCGGCAGGACGGCGTTGACGCGGATCTTGTACTTCTTGTTGCCGGAGTGGACGGCGGAGGACTTCACCAGCGCCAGAACCGCGGTCTTCGACACCGAATAGGCGAGGAAATTGCCCATCGCCCGGTGCGCATTCATCGAGGAATTGACGATGATCGAGCCGACCGGACCCTCGGGATTGCGCGCCATCGCCCGCATCGCGTGCTGCACGGTGAGCATCACGCCGGTCAGGTTCACGCCGATGATGTTGTTCCAGCCCTCGATCCCGATGGACTCGATGCTGCCGTCGCCGTTCTCGGTCCCGGCATTGGCGAAAGCCACGTCGAGGCGGCCGTGCTTTTCGAGGATATGCGCCATCAGGCCGTCCCACGCGGCGGCGTCGGTGACGTCGTGCCTGACGAACTCGGCCCCCGTGGCAGCACAAACGGCATCCGCAGCCGTCTGATTGGAGCCGGTGAAAATGACCCTGGCACCCTCGGCGCACAGGCGCTCCACGGTGCCTGCGCCGATGCCGGAGGTTCCTCCGGTGACCAGCGCCACCTTGCCTTCAAGCCGCTTCACGGCATTCTCCCAATTGCGATCTGGCACTTACCATTTCCCTGAACATGGCCGATCCGCGCCGCTCCACAACCTATGATTTTAGGCAAGGTGACTTGGGGTGCAGCGGAGTGCAGAAATGCTCCCAAACAGGGAAATGCGTTCTTGGGAGATTGAACGACCATGGCCGACCGAGACCCGGAAATCGCCACCAGATTGGGCGAAGACCGCAGCGAAGGCATCAGCTGGGCCGAACTCATGGCGCTGGATTCGCGCAAGGCACCGGCGATCCTGACGCAGGAGAGCTACACCTACCGCGGATCCGAGCCGATCCCGGCGGAGCGCTACACCAGCGAGGAATTTGCCAAGCTCGAGCGTGAGCGGATGTGGCCCTACGTCTGGCAGTTCGTCGCGCGCGAGGAAGACCTGCCGGAAGCGGGCGACTTCATCGTCTACGAGAACGCGGGCCGCTCCTACCTCGTCAGCCGTCAGGACGACGGCTCGATCCGGGCGATGCACAACGTCTGCCTCCATCGCGGCCGCAAGCTGCGGACCGAGGAAGGCACCGCCGACAAGTTCGTCTGCCCGTTCCACGGCTTTGCGTGGAAGAAGGACGGCAGCTTCGATTCCATGCCCTGCCAGTGGGACTTCCCGCACCTGATCGAGCAGAACCTCGACCTGCCCGAAGCCGAGATCGGCCGCTGGGCGGGCTACGTGTTCCTGCGCGAGGAAAAGGGCGGCCCCAGCCTGGAGGAATTTCTCGCCCCCTTGCCCGAGCACTTCAAGCGCTGGCGGCACGAGGAATGCGCCAGCGTGATGCGCGTGGCGAAGGAAGTTCCCGCCAACTGGAAGGTGGTGATGGAAGCCTTCATGGAGGCCTGGCACACCATCGTCACCCACCCGCAGCTGCTGCCCTTCACCGGCGATTCCAATGCCGCCTACTGGACCTGGGGCGATAACGTGAACGTCAACCTCGTCCCCTTCGGCGTCATGAGCCCGCACATCCAGGAGGGTCAGGGCGAGCAGTGGATCGTCGACGAGTTCATCAAGTACAACGGTCGATCCGGCGACAACTACGAGGGTGAGGCCGCCGCCAACCCGATGGCGATCCAGGTGCCCGAGGGCATCACCGCCCGCGCCGCGCTGGGCGCCGCCATGCGGCAGGCCTATACCGAAAGCACCGGCTACGACCACGCCGAGGCCACCGACGCCGAACTGCTGGACGCGCTGGTCTACAACGTGTTCCCCAACTTCGCGCCGTGGGGCGGCTACATGCCGAACATTGTCTACAACTGGCTGCCCGGAAAGACTCCGGATACCTGCATCATGGAAGTGCGCATCCTCGCGCGCATTCCCAAGGGCCAGCCGATCCCGCGCGGCGCGCCGCTCAAGATGCTGCGGCTCGACCAGAAGTGGACCGAGGCGCCCGAACTCGGCATCCTGGGCGACGTGTTCGAGCAGGACATGGACAACCTGCCCTATGTGCAGGAGGGCCTGCACGTCTCCAAGAACGGCAAGGTCAACCTCGGCAACTACCAGGAGATCCGCATCCGCCAGTTCCAGGACACGCTGATGAAGTACATCGACGGCGAACTCGGCGGAGCCCCGAAGGCATGAGCGAGGCAGAGGCGGCGCATCCACCGCGCATAAACTGCGTCCTCGTCTGCGGCGGGGTGTGGCACGACATGGACTTTGCCCGGCTGGAGCTGCTCAAGCTCCTCGCCGAAGACCCCAGCGTGCGCACCCGCGTGTTCGAGGATTACGAGAACCTCGACGCGCTGCGGCAGGCGGACATCCTCATCACCTACACCTGCGACGTCACGCCCTCGCTGGCGGCGCAGGAGGTGCTGCGCGACTGGCTGACGGCGGGCGGGCGCTGGTATGCGCTCCACGGCACCAATTCGGTGCTGCGCCTGCTGTCGGAAGGGCCGGACAAGGGCCTGTGGAACGCACCGCGCTGGGCGCCGCTGTTCATGGACATGCTGGGCTCGCAGTTCATTTCCCACCCGCCCATCGCGCCCTACACGGTGACGGTGGCCGACCCCGACCACCCGCTGGTCGAGGGGATCGAGCCGTTCGAGACCACGGACGAACTCTATCACCTCGAAATCCACGGCCACCTGCACGTCCTGCTGGAGACCGACTGCGCCGAGGAGGGGACCGGCTTCGTCGAGGCCGCCGCAGCGCCCGGCAAGCATCCGGTCATGTACCTCAAGGACCACGGCAAGGGCGGGGTGCTCTATAACACGCTGGGGCATTGCCGGGGGCACTACGACCTCCAGCCGATGCTCGACTGGTGGCCCACGGTGGACCGCTGCGCGTGGGATCTGCCGGTGTTCTACGAGTTGCTGCGCCGGGGTATCGGCTGGTTGAAGGCAAGGGAGAAGTAGGCGCTTTGTCGTCATTGCGAGCGTAGCGAAGCAATCCAGCATCACGCGCCGACATGGATTGCTTCGCTACGCTCGCAATGACGAAGGCGAAAAAAGAGGGGCGGCGCTGTTGCCAGTGCCGCCCCTTTCGTCAGGTTGTGGTACTCGTCAGTTCAGCAGCCCGGCATAGCGGTCCAGCGCCGCCAGCGGCCCCTCCGGCCAGCGCGAGAGCACCAGCAGGCGCTTGTGCCCACCGCCGATGGCGAGTTCGTCGGTGACGCCCATGCCGCCGTGGAACTGGATCATCTCATGCCCCAGCGTCACCGAGGCTTCGGCGATGTAGGCCCGCGCGCCGTGGACGGCGTTGGCGAAGTCGTCGCTGCCCCATGACACCAGCGCGAGGTTCAGCAGCGCGCGGCACTGCTCGATCGCGGCGTACTGCGCGACCATGCGGTGCTGGATCGCCTGAAACGAACCGAGCGCCGCGCCGAACTGGTCGCGGGTGCGCAGGTAGTCGATGGTCTCGGCGAAGATCCGCTCCATGATGCCCAGCGCTTCGGCGCTGCGGGCGAGCGCGGCAAGGTCTCCGGTGGCGGCGATTGCTCCGAAGGCGTCTTCGGTCAGCTTGTGGTCGCCGGGGACGGTCACGCCGTCGAGTTCCAGCGAGGTGGCGACGCTGCCGTCGGCCATGTGCCAGTCGCGCGCCGAGGCTCCGGGCGTTCCGGCGCGCACGAGGAACAGCGCCACGCCGTCCACATCACCCGGCGCGCCGGAGAGCCGCGCGGAGACGATGAACCCGTCCGCCCCGCCGCCCGCCGCGCAGTAGGGCTTGGAGCCGGTCAGCTTCCAGCCCTCGCCGTCCACAGCGGCCACGGTTTCCACCCATGCCAGCCCGTCGCGCGCCTTCGCCTCGGCATGGGCGAGGGCAAGGCGCTTGCCGCCGGTCAGGAGGTCGTCCAGCCATTCGCCCTGCAGCGATTCCGGTGCAGTCGCGGCGAACAGGCGGCCCGCCATCACCACCGCCTCGGCCAGCGGCTCCACCACGAGCCCGCGGCCCAGCGCCTCGAACACCGTGGCGATGCCGGTGGCGTCGAGGCCGAGCCCGCCCAGTTCCTCGGGGAAAGGTGCCGCGATCAGGCCGAGTTCGCCCAGAAGCTCCCAGTTCGCGCTGGAAAAGCCTGCCGGTTCCGCCAGAAAGGCGCGGCGGCTGTCGTGATCGTAATGGTCGGTGACGAAGCGCTCGGTCAGAGCCTTGAGCATTTCCTCGTCTTCGCTGAGGTCGAAGTTCACTGTCCGCTCCCGCCGGGGCGCACCCGCCCCGCCACTCTTGGTTGTGATCCTCGGTCTATCACCAAGGGCACGAGCGTTACCGCTGGGCAAAAGGCTAGTCATGAAAACGATATATTTCCCGGCTTCAAGCTATTGTGCCCCCCCGATTCCGGCGTCTAAGAAGGTGGCGAGAGGACTTCAATGCAACTGCTGTCACAGGAAAAGATCGACGCCGTGCGGGTGGTATCGCCCGAAGGCATCCGCGCCGCTGCACAGGCGCTGCATTCCATCGCGATGGAGTGCGGCATGCGCGTGGCCCCTGCGCACGACATTGCGGACAAGCGCACGCCGGTCGATGCCGAGGGCAACCTGCTTGCCACCACGGTGTTCGGCTGGGGCGACGAGGAGCGGGTGTGGTGGCGCAATTCGCGCATCGCGCTCGACAGCCCGCTGACCACCGCCTGCCGCTTCGAAAGCCAGCCGTTCTGGGCCAATGCCGAGGGTTTCCGCACGCGCGAGCCCAACGCCTACCTGTCCTCCATCGACATCGCCAACTTCGAGCATCGCGCCCTGACGCGGGCCGCCATCGGCGTGCCGGTCCACCTGCCGTTCGGTCAGATCGGCGCGGTCAGCTTCAACTCGCTCGACCGTGAGAAGACCGACCTTTCGGAAGAGTTCGACCGCTATTCCGACGCTTTCGGCCTCTATGCGCGCACCTTCATTGCGACGTATGTGCAGGTCATGGGCTCCACCCAGGCGCTGCCGCCGGAATCGCGCCTGTCCAAGCGCGAGGTGGAGTGCCTGCGCTGGGCCGCGATCGGCAAGACCGACCTCGAGATCAGCATGATCATGTCGCGCAGCCGCGCCACGGTGCGCTTCCACATCCACAACGCGGCGACCAAGCTCAATGCCGTGAACCGCAGCCAGACCGTCTTCAAGGCGGCGCAGCTGGGCTACATCTCGCTCCAGAACTGAGCCGGCGGCGCAGCGCTCAGGGCTGCGCGCCGATGGGCGCGAAGCCGCCGCCGGGCACGGCCGCGGCGATCGGGCTTGCGCTGCCGTCCGCCGCGATGGAGCGGACGCCGAGAATCCAGTCGTCGCCGCGCAACCCGTCGAGCTTGACGCTGGTTCCTGTCGTCTTCGCCACCACCGGCTCGGCTTCCCATTCCGGCGCGTCGGTGCGGCGGCGCCATACCGAATAGGCCGCTGCGCCCGGAACCGCCTGCCACGTCACGTCGGTCCATGTCTTCACCGCCGCGTCGGCCTTGGGGGAGGGCGGCAGCGGCGCGCTGGCGAGCGCAGCCAGCGCGGCGATGTTCAGGCGCGTGACCTTGGCGAGATAGGGGAAGTCCATCTCGTCCACGGTGTCGCCGTAGCGGATGCCGTTCTCCACCCGCAGATCCTGGTGCTGGTGCTCGTAGTCCTCGATCGCGACCGAGAAGCGCACGGCGGGATAGCCCTGCTCAAGGAACGGCGTCTGGTCGCCGCCCCGGCCAAGACGGTCGGCGCGCCAGACCTGCCGCACGGCAAGGTCGTCCTGTACGCCGCCCGCCAGCGCGGCGATGTAGCGCGAGATGTTGCGGCCCGGGCTGTCGTTCTCGCCCCCGAAACGGCGGGCATCGGCGCGGGTCTTGTCGGTCGCGTCTGCGCGTGGGCCTTCGGAGAAGACGCGGACGTGGGCGTCGTCCACCAGCCCGTCGGAGCCGCGCGTGCCGCCGACGATGTCGTTGTTGAGCACCGCCTTCACCGTCCAGCCCTGCTGCTTCGCATAGTCGGCCAGCAGCTTGCCGCCGTAGAGCCCCTGCTCCTCGCCCGAGAGCGCGGCGTAGACGATGGTCGTCGGGAACGAGCGCTTCGACAGGACACGCGCGGCTTCCAGCACCAGCGCGGTGCCCGATCCATCGTCGTTGGCGCCGGGCGCATCGCTGGTGGTGTCCATGACGTCGGTGACGCGGCTGTCGATGTGCGCCTCGACGATCACCACCTCGTTCGGCCGCTCGGTGCCGCGCTGGATGGCGACGACGTCGACCATCTTCACCGGCGTGGGGATGCGCGTGCCGCTGACCATGGCCTCGGGCATGACCACTTCAAGGCAGTTGCGGCAGGCTTTCGAGGTCTTGCGGAACTCGCTCGCGGCCCAGCGGCGGGCCGCGCCGATGCCGCGCCTGGGATCGGTGTCGGAGGACAGCGTGTGACGCGTGCCGAACGAGACGAGCTTTTCGACATCGGCCCGCATCCGGGCTTCGGAGACCGCCGGCTCGTCGGCGGCGACCGCGACGGCGGGGATGAACAGGGCGGGGACGAGCAGTGCGGGCAGTGCGGCGACGAAGAGCTTGTTCATGCGCGCCTTTTCCCGCGTCGGGACGGTTATGGCAAGACGGCGCGGGCGATCAGCCGCGATCCTCCAGCATCAGCTTCGCGCCGCGCAGGCCGACCGCCATGGCGGGGGCATTGGTGTTGCCGGTGACGTGCCAGGGCATGATCGAGCAGTCCGCCACGCGCACGCCCTGCACGCCGTTGACGCGCAGGCGCGGGTCCACCACGGCCTGCGGGTCGGCGCCCATGCGGCAGGAGCGGATGGCGTGGAGGCCGCAGCTCGACAGGCGGCGGAACATGGCGAGGACGTCCTCGTCGCTTTCGACGTGCGCGCCCGGCACCAGTTCCTCGCCCACCATCGTTGCGAGCGGCCCGGCGCGCACGTAGTCGCGCATGGCGCGGACCAGTGCGACGGCGGAGCGCCGGTCGTGCTCGGTGGAGAGGAAGTTGTGCAGGATCTCGGGCGCGTCGGTGGCGGCGGGGCCGGTGGCGCGCACGCTCGATTCGCTGGTGAGGCGCAGCAGCTGACCATAGATCGTGACGCCGGGCTTGGGGTCGATCTTGTCGAGCGGGACCGGATCCTTGTCGTCGCCGACCTTGAAGGTGTAGCCGCCGAGGTAGAACTGCGCGTCGGTGCGCCCGTCAGGATGGGCGACGTTGCAGAAGGCACCGACCTCGAACGGGCCGGTGGCCAGCACGCCGTCGCCGCGCAGCAGATAGCGCAGCATGGCCAGCGCCGCGCCGATCCCGAAGAAGCTCCTGTTCGTGCCCTTGCCCCTGTCCAGCCGGAACGGGATGGAGAGCGAGAGATGCTCGATCATCCGCTCGCCTACGTCGGGCGAATGGGCGACGAGGGGGATGCCCGCCGCAGCAAGCCGCGCAGCATCGCCGATGCCGGAACGCTGGAGCAGCAGCGGGCTTTCCATCGCGCCTGCGCTCACCACGATCTCTCCCGAGCAGTCGAAGCGCTGCGGGCTGCCGTTCACGGTGACGTCGATGCCCACGGCGCGCGTGCCCTCGAACACGATGCGCTGCGCCATCACGCCGGTCATCACCGTGACGTTGGGCCGCTTGCGCGCGGCGGCGAGATAGGTGCGCGCCGACGAGTCGCGCTTACCCTTGCGGATGTTGTGGCTGTAATAGCCGACGCGCGGGCCCGCACGGCCATTGAGGTCGTCCACCCGGCGCAGGCCCTGCGCTTCGCCAGCCTCGATCATGCGTTCGGCAAGGGGGTAGGTGTAGCAGGCTGGGTCCACCCGCACGAGGCCGCCGCTGCCGCGCATCGGCCCGCGACCGGCGGCGTGATCCTCCAGTTCGAGGAAGGCCTGGGTCATGCTCTCGCCGTTCCAGCCGGTGGCTCCGGCTTCGCGCTCCCACGCATCGTAGTCGGCGGGCTCGCCCCGGCTCCAGATCATGCCGTTGATCGAGGACGATCCCCCAAGGCCCTTGCCGCGAATCCAGATCTCGCCGGCTCCGGCCTCGTTCGCGCCCGGATCGCGCGGTTGTGCAACGTGGTAGGCCCACATGTGCTCGGGCTTCTTGACCAGCTTGGCGACGCCCTTGGGCAGCGTGACCCAGAAGCTGTCGTTCTCGCCGCCCGCTTCCAGCACCAGCACCTGCGAGCGTCCGTCCGCGCTCAGGCGCTCGGCCATGACGCAACCGGCGCTGCCTGCACCGACGATGATGTAGTCCCACTGCTTCGCCATCGCTCGTCTCTCCCGCGCGGGGGGTGACCCCGTCGCCCATCTGAAGTCGCACGAACTAGCGCAATGGCTACCCTAGCGTTTTGATGAGTCACAAACGCTGCGCAGGCGGGCTTAAATCGCATTCATGACCGGACCCTACAACCGGCCCGAATTGAGGATTGGGAGCGAGATGCGAGCGATTGCAGAAGGCCTGTTCACCGACGAGACGCCCCCGCGTCTGATCGGCGGAAAGGACCGGGAAACCGGCCGCATCGTATTTCCCTGCCCGGCCTCCGAAGGCTACGACGCCGTGCCCCTTTCGCGGGACGGGACGCTGTGGTCCTACACCGTCCAGCGCTTCCGCCCCAAGACGCCGCCTTATGCGGGGCCGGAGGCGTTCTCGCCGTGGGTCGTCGCCTATGTCGAACTGCCCGGCGAAGTGATCGTCGAGGCGCGGCTGGACGACGTGGCGTTCGAGGATGTTAAGGTCGGCATGGCGGTGCGTTTCGCGCCTTCGCCGCTGGACCTGAGCGATCCCGAAAGCCCGCTCATTCCCGCCTTTTCGCCCGCAGCAGGAGGTGCAGCATGAGCGGTGACGTGTGCATCGTCGGCATCGGCATCCACCGCTTCGGGCGGACCGACGGCCTGTCCGGCGTGGACCAGGGCGTCTTCGCCGTGCGGCAGGCGCTGGCGGATGCCGGGATCGAATGGCCGCAGGTCCAGTTCGCCTATGGCAGCTCGGATGCTGCGGGCAATCCGGACACGATGGTCGACCGCCTCGGCCTGACCGGGGTGCAGTTCATCAACGTGCGTAACGGCTGCGCGGCGGGCGGATCGGCGCTGTTCTCGGCGCAGATGGCGATCAAGTCGGGCGAGTTCGACATCGGCGTCGCGGTCGGCTTCGACAAGCATCCGCGCGGCGCGTTCAACGCGATGCCCGCCGAATACAACCTGCCGGACTGGTACGGCGAAGTCGGCCAGATGGTCACGACGCAGTTCTTTGCCGCCAAGATCATGCGCTACATGAGCCTGTTCGGCATCTCGCAGAAGACGCTGGGGCTGGTCGCGGAGAAGGCGTTCCGCAACGCCGTCCACGCACCGCACGCATGGCGCCGCCAGCCGGTCTCGCTGGACGAGATCCTCGACGCGCCGCTGGTGAGCGATCCTTACACCAAGTACATGTTCTGCTCCCCGGCGGAGGGCGGTGTCGCGCTGGTCCTCGCCAGCGAGAAGAAGGCGCGCGAGCTGGGCAAGCCGCTGATCCGGCTCAAGGCCGCGACCATGCGCACCCGCCCGCCGCACAGCTTCGAGGTCTTCGCGCCCTCGGTCGACGTGGTGGAGGACGATACCGGGCCGCGCGGCACGGCCTCGCGCATCGCCTCGGCCGATGCCTTCCGCCTTGCCGGAATCGGCCCGGGGGACATCGACGTCGCCCAGCTCCAGGATACCGAGGCGGGCGCGGAGATCATGCACATGGCCGAGAACGGCTTCTGCGCCGACGGCGAGCAGGAGCAGTGGCTGGCCGAGGGGCGCACCGAGATCAACGGTGCGCTGCCGGTCAACACGGACGGCGGATGCCTCGCCTGTGGCGAGCCGATCGGCGCATCGGGCCTGCGCCAGGTCTACGAAAACGTCGTGCAACTGCGGGGAGACGGCGGTGGCCGTCAGGTGCCTGATGCGCCGAAGACGGCATACAGCCATGTCTACGGCGCTCCGGGCGTCTCCGCAGTCACCATTCTGGAACGCTGAAGCGAATGGATATCGAACTTTCCCCCGAAGATGCCGCTTTCCGCGAAGAGGTCCGCACTTTCCTGCGCGACCACCTTCCGGCGGAGGTCAAGGCGGGCGCCGCGGCGACCCCCTCGGTCTTCGTCGAGCCGGAGATCGGGCAGGCGTGGAACGCCGTGCTGCACGAAAAGGGCTGGCTCGGCTACCAGTGGCCCGCCGAACACGGCGGCACCGGCTGGACGCCGCTGCAGCGCTACCTATTCGAGAAGGAATGCGCGGCTGCCGGTGCGCCGAACCTGACCGTGCTCGGCCTCAAGCTGCTGGCCCCGGTGATCTACAACTTCGGCACCGACGCGCAGAAGGCTGAGGTTCTTCCGCGCATCCTCTCGGGCGAGGATTACTGGTGCCAGGGCTTCTCCGAGCCGGGCGCGGGGTCCGACCTTGCCAGCCTCAAGACCCGCGCGGTCAGGGAGGGCGATCACTACCGCGTCAACGGATCGAAGATCTGGACCACCCACGCGCACCACGCCAACCGCATGTTCACGCTGGTCCGCACCAATACCGAGGTGAAGAAGCAGGCGGGCATCTCCTTCCTGCTGATCGACCTTGCCACGCCCGGCGTCTCGGTCCGCCCGATCCTGACCAATGCGGGCGACCATGAGGTCAACCAGGTCTTCCTCGAGGACGTCATGGTCCCGGCGGAGAACCTCGTCGGCGGGGAGGGCGACGGCTGGACCATCGCCAAGTTCCTGCTGGAGAACGAGCGCGGCGGTTCTTGCCACGCCCCCAAGCTCGGCTACGATCTCGACCAGATCGAGGCGGCCGCGAAGGAGGAGAGCGATGGGAAGGGGGGTATCCTTGCCGACCAGACCGACTGGCGCCGCCGCGTGGCCAAGGCCCGGCTTTCGGTCAACGCACTGGAGATGATCGAGCTGAAGATCATCTCGGAGATCGCCAAGGGCCGCAAGGCGGGGCCTCAGACCTCGCTCACCAAGCTGCTCGCGTCCAACCTGCGGCAGGAGATCGACCTGCTGGCGGTGGACCTCTACGGCCCGGCCGGGCTCCAGCTGGAGACGGCGCGCCCGCTCTATGGCGACAACGCGCCGCCCGCCGTCCATTCAAAGGCCGCGCAGGTCGCCTCCGCCCGCTATCTCAACAGCCGCGCGTGGACGATCTTCGGCGGCACCAACGAAGTTCAGAGCACCATCATCGCCAAGTCTGTGCTGGGCCTGTGACCATCCTGCCTCACCCTTCCTCGTCATTGCGAGGCCCGCAGGGCCGCGGCAATCCAAAGCGGCGCGGCTCCGCACTGGATTGCTTCGCTGCGCTCGCAATGACGAAAGGGTGTTGTCTCGAAATCAACACCATCAACGAGAGGAACCCCTGATGCAGCTCAACCGCGAGGCGCTGACCCGCGCCTATCGGCAGATGAAGCTGATCCGCGAATTCGAGGAACGGCTCCACGAGGAGATCCAGACCGGCGAGATCGCGGGCTTCACGCACCTCTATTCCGGGCAGGAAGCCGTCGCCGTGGGCGTGTGCGAGCACCTGACCGAGCGCGACAAGATCGTCTCCACCCACCGCGGCCACGGCCACTGCCTTGCCAAGGGCTGCGACCTTGGCGGCATGATGAAGGAGATCTGGGGCAGCCAGGAGGGCCTTTGCAACGGCAAGGGCGGGTCGATGCACATCGCCGACATCGACAAGGGCATGCTGGGCGCCAACGGCATCGTCGGCGCGGGCGCGCCGATCGCGGTGGGCGCGGCGATCTCCAGCAAGATCGACGGTCCGGATGCCGACGGCAAGCTGGCCGTCTCCATCGCGTTCTCGGGCGATGGCGCCTGCAACCAGGGCACCACGTTCGAGGCGATGAACCTTGCGGTCGTCACCAAGGCCCCGGCGATCTTCGTCTTCGAGAACAACCACTATTCCGAGCACACCGGCGTCGATTACGCGGTGGGCACGAACAAGGACATCGCCAGCCGCGCCGAGGCGTTCGGCATGAAAGTCTGGCGCGCGGACGGCACCGACTTCTTCGCCGTCCACGACACTTTCCGCGAGGTGCTGGAATATGTCCGCGTCCCCGGCAATGGCCCGGCGGCGGTGGAGTTCGACACCGAGCGCTTCTTCGGCCACTTCGAGGGCGATCCGCAGCGCTATCGCGGCGACGGCGAGCTTGATCGCCTGCGCGCCGAGCGGGACTGCCTCAAGATCTTCCGCGCCAGTGTGACCGGCGCGAAGCTGCTGGAGGACGTGGATCTCGACGCCATCGACACCGAATCCCTCAAGGCCATCGAGGATGCCGTCGCGGCATCTCGGGCAGCGGCGCGCCCGCAGCCCGAGAACGTCCTCGAAAACGTCTACATCAGCTACTGACGGCAGGAGCGAGACCCATGGCAAGAATGATGTATCGCGATGCCATCCGTAACACGATCTTCCAGGAAATGCAGCGCGACGAGCGTGTCGTCGTGCTGGGCGAGGACGTTGCAGGGGGCATGGGCACCGCAGGCGGCCCGGAAGCCATCGGCGGCATCTGGTCCACCTCGACCGGGTTCTACGAGGCGTTCGGCCCCGACCGGGTGATCGACACCCCGATCAGCGAAAGCGCCATCATGGGCGCGGCAGGCGGCCTTGCGCTGGCCGGCAAGCGCCCGGTGGCGGAGATCATGTTCGCCGACTTCATCGGCGTGTGCATGGACCAGCTGTGGAACCAGATCGCCAAGTTCCGCTACATGTTCGGCGGCAAGTCGATCTGCCCGGCGGTGATCCGCATGCCGGTGGGCGCGGGCTACAACGCCGCCGCGCAGCACAGCCAGATGATTTCCCAGTTCGTCACCAACATGCCCGGCATCAAGGTGGCGATGCCCGCCACCCCCGCCGACGCCTGCGGCCTGCTGCGCCAGGCCATCCGCGACGACGACCCGGTGGTCTTCCTGGAGCACAAGTTCCTCTACGGCATGAAGGGTGAAGTGCCCGACGATCCGGACTTCACGATCCCCTTCGGCCACGCCCGCCTTGCCCGTGCGGGTCAGGACGTGACGATCGTCGCCACCGGCATGATGGTCGGCTATGCCGAGACGGCGGCGGACGATCTGGCGCAGGACGGCATCGGCTGCGACGTGATCGACCTGCGCACCACGTCGCCGCTGGACGAGGAGGCGATCCTCGATTCCGTCGAAGTGACCGGCCGCGCGGTGATCGTCGACGAAGCGCCGCCGCGCTGCTCGCTGGCGACGGACATCTCCTCGCTCATCGCCCAGAAGGCTTTCGCCAGCCTCAGGGCGCCGGTCGAGATGGTGACGCCGCCGCACACCCCGGTGCCCTTCGCGCGCGAGCTGGAAAGCGCCTACCTGCCCAGCCCCGCGAAGATCGCCGCCGCCGTGCGCAAGTCGCTCGAATACCGGTGAGGGAGATGCCCAGATGAGCCGCATCCGCGCCTTCACGATGCCGAAGTGGGGCATCGAAATGACCGAGGGCACTATCGCCGAATGGACCGTGAAGGAGGGTGACACCTTCAAGCGCGGCCAGACGCTGTGCCTGATCGAAACCGACAAGATCACCAACGAGGTCGAGGCCGAATACGACGCCACCGTGCGCCGCATCGTGGTCCCCGGCGGCAGCGGCGAGCCCGACCCCGTCGGCGCGCTGCTGGCGGTATTCGACGAGGGGTCGCACTCCGACGCCGAGATCGACGCCTTCGTGGCCGACTTCAAGCCTGCCGAGGGCGGCATCGCCAAAGGCGCGGAAAAGACCAAGACCGAACCCGAGCCGGTCGCCGCCGTGGCCACCGCCGAGCCGGTCAAGGCCCGCGTGAAGATCGAGACCAACCGCCCGATCAGCCCCGAGGCCCTGCGCCTCGCCGAAGAAGAGGGCGTCGACGTCGCCGTTATCGAAGGTTCGGGCCGGGGCGGGCGCATCACCCATCAGGACGTGGTCAAGGCCCTGCGCGGCCCTGCCACGACGGCCCCGAAGGGCACGCTGCCGGTGGAGATCGAGGATCTCAAGATCTTCGCTTCCCCGCTCGCCCGCCGCATTGCCGCGCTGCACGGGCTTTCGTTGCAGGGCCTCACCGGCACCGGACCGCGCGGGCGCATCTCCAAGGCGGACGTGCTGGCGCTGGTGCCTGCGCCGAAGGCTGCAAGCGGGGCCATCGGCACGCCGGAGTTCGTGGCAGGTGAGAACCGCCCCGAAGTCGTCCCCTTCGACCGCATCCGCAAGGTCGTCGCCCAGCGGCTGACGCAGGCCAAGCAGGAGATCCCGCACTTCTACCTGCGCATGTCCGCCAGCGCCGACAAGCTGCTGGAAATGCGCAAGACCGCCAACGTCGTGCTCGGCAGCAAGGCTTCGGTGAACGACTGGATCGTCAAGGCCAGCGCCACGGCTCTCGCCCGCCATCCGGACGTCAACGTGCAGGTCCACGGGCAGGAGATCCACCGCTACCCCCACGCCGACGTCGCCATTGCGGTCGCCAGCCCCAAGGGCCTCGTCACCCCGGTGGTGCGCCAGGCCAATCTCATGCGCATCGACCAGATCGCGGCGGAAACCCGGCGGCTGATCGACAAGGCGCAGGGTAAGGGCCTCAGCATGGAGGACATGGAAGGGGGCACGTTCTCCGTCTCCAACCTCGGCATGTTCGGGATCGAGAACTTCGAC
This sequence comes from Novosphingobium kaempferiae, assembly GCF_021227995.1. Classification (NCBI taxonomy): domain Bacteria; kingdom Pseudomonadati; phylum Pseudomonadota; class Alphaproteobacteria; order Sphingomonadales; family Sphingomonadaceae; genus Novosphingobium; species Novosphingobium kaempferiae. Next base: position 2,166,830 of record NZ_CP089301.1, on the reverse strand, counting down.
GCGATCATCAACCCGCCGCAGGGCGCGATCCTCGCCGTCGGCGCCGCAGCGCGTGTGCCGGTGGAGACGGCGGGCGGAGTCGCGTTCGAGACGCGGATCTCCTTCACCCTCTCGGTCGATCACCGCGCCATCGACGGGGCGGCGGGGGCGCAGTTCCTCCAGACCCTGAAGTCGCTGATCGAGGAGCCCGAGGGGCTGTTCGCCTGAAAGGATAAAAGATGACCGGAGAGGCAACTTCAACGATCGCGAAGCCCGGACCGCTCAAGCGGCTGGGCGACGTGATCCAGCTCGCCTATTTCCCGACCGACTTCGACGCCACGATGAAATACTGGATCGAGACGGTCGGCGTCGGCCCGTTCTTCGTGCTGAACGACGTGCGCCTGCGCGACATGAAGTACAAGGGCGAGCCTACCGACGCCGTGTTCTCGATGGCGATCGGCTACTGGGGCGACATCCAGATCGAGCTGATCAAGACCGACTCCGACGCGCCCTCGCTCTATTCGGGCGAGTATGCGGTGCGCGACCGGCTGCACCACGTCTGCGTCTTCGTCGAATCCATCGAGGACGCCCGCCGCGCCTGCGCCGAGGCAGGGGCCGAGGTGATCGTCGAGGGCAAGGTGGGCGCGGACGGCGAGGTGATCTACGTCGATCCCGGTCAGGGCCCCGGGCATGTGATAGAATACCTCCAGCCGCTCACCGGCACGGAAGGTCTGTTCCAGATGATGAAGGATGCCGCCCGCGACTGGGACGGCTCCGATCCGATCAGGGTGCTGCAGTGATGGCCGAGATTTCCCAGTACGCGCTCGATATGGCGGCGAAGGTCGAGGCCTTCGTGCGCGAGAAGATCGTCCCCTACGAGCAGGATCCTCGCCGCGACCACCACGGCGCGCCGACCGACGAGCTGGTGATGGAGATGCGCGCGCTTGCCCGTGAGGCGGGCGTGCTCACCCCGCACATCCGCGCGGACGGATCGCACCTGACCCAGCGTGAGACGGCGGTGGTGCTCATCAGGTCGGGCCTCTCGCCGCTGGGTCCGCTGGCCTGCAACACCATGGCGCCGGACGAGGGCAACATGTACCTCATCGGCCACGTCGGCTCGCCGGAACTGAAGGAACGGTTCCTCAAGCCGCTGGTCGAGGGCAAGGGCCGCTCCGCCTTCTTCATGACCGAGCCCGCCGATTGGGGCGGCGCGGGTTCCGACCCCTCGATGATGAAGACCACCTGCCGCAAGGACGGCAACCACTGGGTCGTCAACGGCCGCAAGACCTTCATCACCGGCGCCAAGGGCGCGATGGTCGGCATCGTCATGGCCGCGTCCGAGGAAGAGGACACCAGGGGCGGCGCCTGCATGTTCCTGGTGGACCTGCCGGACGAGGCGATCCGCATCGACGAGGTGCCCAACACCATCGACACCTCGATGCCCGGCGGCCACTCCACCCTGACCATCGACAACCTGCGCGTCCCCGCCGAGCACATGCTGGGCGCGCCCGGCGAGGGCTTCAAGTACGCGCAGGTCCGCCTTTCGCCCGCCCGCCTCTCGCACTGCATGCGCTGGCTCGGCTGCTGCATCCGCGCGCAGGAGATCGCCAGCGACTACGCCTGCCGCCGCATGGCCTTCGGCAAGCAGCTGATCGAGCACGAGGGCGTCGGCTTCATGCTGGCGGAGAACCAGATCCTCATCAAGCAGTGCGAACTGATGATCGACTGGTGCGCCTCGGTGCTGGATTCGGGATCGCTCGGCACCGTCGAAAGCTCGATGGCCAAGGTCTCGGTCAGCGAAGCGTTGATGAAGATCGCCGACAACTGCGTGCAGGTCATGGGCGGCATCGGCGTGACCGACCGGACCATCGTCGAGCAGGTCTTCCGCGAAATCCGCGCCTTCCGCATCTACGACGGCCCCACCGAAGTCCACAAGTGGAGCCTCGCCAAGAAGATCCGCCGCGACTGGCGCAAGGCACAGGAAGCGGCGGCGCAGAAGGAAGCCGAACCGGCATGACGGATGTCGCTGAAGCCAACTCGGGCACCACCGCCGTGCGCGAGGGCTATGCCTTCGACGAGGCGGCGCTGTCCGCGTGGCTGGAAGCCCATGTCGAAGGCTTCGCCGGCCCGCTGACGGTCGAGCAGTTCAGGGGCGGGCAGTCCAACCCGACCTACAAGCTGGTCACGCCCGCGCGCAGCTACGTCCTCAGGCGCAAGCCGCCGGGCCAGCTGCTCAAGGGCGCCCACGCGGTCGAGCGCGAGGCGAAAGTGCTCACCGCGCTGCACGGCGCGGGCTTCCCGGTCGCGCGTGTCTACGGGCTGTGCGAGGACGACAGCGTCATCGGGACGTGGTTCTATGTCATGGAGATGGTCGAGGGCCGCATCTTCTGGGACGCCACCGTCCCCGGCGTCTCCAACGCGGAACGCGCCGCGATCTTCGACGCGATGAACGCCACGATCGCGCAACTCCATTCGTTCGACCCGGCCGCCATCGGCCTCGGCGACTACGGCAAGCCGGGCAACTACTTCGCCCGGCAGGTTGGCCGCTGGTCGAAGCAGTATTTCGAGGACGAGGCGGCGGGCCGCAACGCCGACATGGACGCGGTGATCGCCTGGCTGGAGGCGGAGATGCCGCAGGACGACGGCGCCTCCAGCGTGATCCACGGCGATTTCCGTATCGACAACATGATCTTCCACCCCACCGAGCCGCGCGTGCTGGCGGTGCTCGACTGGGAACTGTCGACGCTGGGCCATCCGCTGGCGGACTTCGCCTATCACGCGATGATGTACCACATGCCCCCGCATATCGTGGCGGGCCTTGGCGGCGCGGACATCGCCGCGCTCGGCATCCCGACCGAAGAGGACTACGTCGCCGCCTATTGCCGCCGCACCGGGCGCGAGGGGCTGGCGGACTATCGCTACTACATGGCGTTCAACTTCTTCCGCCTCGCCGCGATCTTCCACGGCATCAAGGGCCGCGTGATCCGCGGCACCGCTTCCAACGCGCAGGCGCGAGAGCGGGCCGAGGCGTTTCCCGAACTGGCAAGGCTGGCGCTGGGGTTTGCGCGGGGGTGATCGGCAACCTCCGTTCGTCATTGCGAGCGTAGCGAAGCAATCCCACGCTGCGTTGGTTGCTGGATTGCTTCGCTACGCTCGGAATGACGAAGGTTGGTTTCGTCGTCCCGGACTTGATCCGGGACCGCTGGCCGTGAAGAGCCCGGCTCTCGAAGCCCCGTCGGCAGGGCGCGCCTAAAGACAGCCAACGGTCCCGGATCAAGTCCGGGACGACGAATGTGCCATTTCCTTGACTTTCGCGCTAATGGAACCTAATTGCCGCCCTTTCCGAACCCACAGATTCTTTACCGGGAGTGCCCATGGCGCGCGTTACTGTCGAAGATTGCGTCGACAAGATCCCCAACCGCTTCGACCTCGTTCTCCTCGCCGCGCAGCGCGCGCGTGAGATTTCGGGCGGTGCGGAACTGACCATCGACCGCGATCGTGACAAGAACCCCGTCGTCGCCCTGCGCGAGATTGCGGAGCAGACCGTCACCCCGTCGAACCTCAAGGAAACGCTCGTCACCTCGATGCAGCGCGTCCTTCCCGACGACGACGACGAGATGGACGACATCGGTTCGCTCAGCCAGTCGGCCGAGGCCCTGCGCATCACCGCGTCGGCCCCGACCCGCAACACCTCGCTGGGTGGCGATTACGACGGTTGATTGTTGGGGCTAATCACAGGCGTTGACTGCCGGGTTCCGGCAGGCAACGATGCGATGTGGCCGCGAAATCGAAACTACCGCGTATCATCGGATTGACCGGGGGACCGCCCAGAAGGGCCGGTCCCCTTGGCGTGTCTGAAGAAGACGCAGACGAAGCTCCGGCGCCCCGCACGGGCGCGACCATCGCCATCTACAGCGTCAAGGGCGGCGTCGGGAAGACGACCTTCTCCGCCAATCTCGCCTGGTGCTCCGCCGCGCAGAGCGGGCATCGCACGCTGCTGTGGGATCTGGACGCGGCGGGCGGATCGGCGTTCCTCTATGGCCTGGAGCCGCAGGAAACGCGGCTGGCCGAGGAAGTCTTCGCCCGCGAACGCCCCGCGACGCGGCTGATCCAGCACACCGCCTTCGCCGGGCTCGACGTGCTGCCCGCCGACGAATCCATCCGCACGCTCGACGCGCAGCTGGTGAAGATCGGCAAGCGCAAGCGGCTGGCGAAGCTGACCGAGGAACTCTCGGCGGACTATGCGCGGATCATCCTCGACTGTCCGCCGGTGATGAACGAACTGTCTGCGCAGATCGTGCGCGCGGCGGACCTCGTCATCGTGCCGCTGCCGCCTTCGCCGCTCTCGACCCGGGCCTTCGACCTTGTGGTGAAAGAGATCGCGGGCAACACCAAGCGGCACCCGCCGATCCTGCCGGTGCTCTCCATGCTCGACATGCGCCGCGCGCTGCACAAGCAGGCGCACGAGGCGAACCCGAGCTGGCCGTCGATCCCCTACGCCAGCGCGGTGGAGCAATGCGCCGTCCACCGCCAGCCGGTCGGCGCGCTCGCTCCGCAGAGCCCGGCGGCGCAGGCGTTCTCGCGGCTGTGGGGTGCGATAGACCGGAAGCTTGCCCAGAAGGGATGATCGGCGCGGGTGACGTGGGCGGGTGATGCGGGCGCCATGCTGCATTGCACCAGCAACAATCCCGCTCTAGTTTCGCACGAAGCATGACCGCCCCACTCCGGGGGCGTCATTGCGAGCGGAGCGAAGCAATCCAGCGGCGCGTGTCGACAATGGATTGCTTCGCTCCGCTCGCAATGACGGGGGAGTGGCAGGGCGGTCGTGCGGCAAACGGGGGCAAGCATGAGCGGTATTGGCGAAGGACTGGCGGAACTGGGGCAGGGCGCGGCGATGGCCGCCGCCGTCGAGCCGGGCCACGGTGGCGTCGATGATGGCCACACGCATGAGAGCAACTGCCTCAACTGCAACACGCGGCTGGTCGGGTCGCACTGCCATGCCTGCGGGCAGGCAGCGCACGTCCACCGCACGCTGGGCGCGTTCTTCCATGACCTGTTGCACGGCGTCTTCCACTTCGAGGGCAAGATCTGGCGCACCCTGCCGATGCTGGTCCTGCGGCCCGGCAGGCTGACGCGCGAATATATCGACGGTCGCCGCGCCAGCTACGTCTCGCCGATCGCGCTGTTCCTGTTCTCGGTGTTCCTGATGTTCGCGGTGTTCCACGCCACCGAGGGCAAGGAAGATCCCGGCAAGCACATGGTCGAAGGGCAGGGCATGGCGGGGAACATCGCCCGCCTCGAAGGCGAGATCGCCGGGATCGAGGCCAAGCGCAAGGCGGCCGAGGCGAAGGGCCGGCCGACCGGCAGCCTGGAGACGCAGATCGAAGCGCGGCAGACGGCCATCGATACGCTGCGTGAACTCGGCACCGATGGGGACAAGACGAAATTCGATCAGACCCGCAGGATCAGCGACATCCCGCAGCTCGACAAGGCGATCAAGAAGTTCCAGTCGAACCCGGACCTCGCCAGCTACAAGCTCCAGACATATTCGTACAAATACAGCTGGGCGCTGATCCCGATCTCGGTGCCGTTCCTGTGGCTGCTGTTCCCGTTCAGCCGCCGCTTTCACCTCTACGATCACACGGTATTCGTCACCTACTCGCTGTGCTTCATGACGCTGCTGGCGATCGTGGGCATGATAGCAGGCGCGGTCGGCATGAGCGGCGTGGTCGCGCTGCTGCTGCTCGCGCCGCCGATACATATGTACCGGCAGCTGCGCGGCGCCTATGCGCTGGGGCGGTTCTCGGCGCTGTGGCGGGCGTGGTTCCTGCTGTTCTTCGCCGGAATGGCGCTGGGGCTGTTCTTCACCGCGATCATGGCGCAGACAAGCCTCTGACTGTGCCGCTTGGTAGGGTTCGGCACCGCCTAGGTTCAGTTCAGTGCCGGGTGAAGATATACTCGCCGGAGCCGACTTCGACGGTCAGATTTCCGTTTCGTTCGAGTAGGTTGCCGTTCTCGAGCCAGTCCCCGGCGGGCAGTTCCACCAGCGCCGTCGTGTTCGCAGGCACCGTCAGCGAGAGGCTCGACAGACCCCGCTCGTCACCATCCACAACGGTGGCGATCCGGCCCACCGGAGCCTCGTAAACGGCGGAAACCCGGCCCACTTCGGGCAGCCACACCGGCCGCACGGCAATGCGCCGGAATCCCGGCTCTGCAGCGGCGATTCCGGCCAGTCGGCGATAGAAAAACCCCACGACCGCGCCGAAAGCATAGTGGTTGTAGCTGTTCATCGACAGGTCGCCGACGTCCCCGTTCCACCGCTCCCAGATCGTCGTGGCGCCCGCACTCGGCATATAACCCCATGAAGGATAAGCAGTTTGTAGAAGAAGCCCGGCGACTTCCTCCCACGCCCCGCCGTCCGCCAGCACGTCGAGCAGGTAGGGCGTGCCGAGGAACCCGGTCGAAAGCTTCATCCCCCGCGCCCGGATATCGGCGGTCAGCACCCTGAGCGCCCCCTCCCGCCGATCCTCCGGCACCAGCCCCATGTAAAGCGCCAGAACCTGGCTCGCCTGACTGCCGTTCCCCGCCTTGCCATCGGCATCGACAAGCTCGGCTGCGAAAGCCCTACCGATCGCCTCACGCAGGGCCGAATACCCCGCAAAAGCGTCGTTTCTGCCAGTCGCCAGCGCCATTTCGGCCATCAGTTGCGCGCTATATGCCCAGTAGGCGGTGGCGCAAAGCACGCGCGGCGTCGTCTCGTCATCGGGCAGGATCGCGTCGACCGAGAGCCAGTCGCCAAGGTCGAGGCCGCGGTCGTTGCGCCAGATATTGTCCGGATTTCCGCGCGCGACGTAGTCCATCCAGCGCTCCATCGCGGCCCAGTTCTCGTCGATCACGGCGGTGTCGCCGTAGCGCCGCCACAGGCCATGGGGCAGGATCACGCCCGCCTCGCTCCAGCCCGCCGTCACCACGTCGGGGAAGGAGAGCGGCTGCGGGACGACGATGGGATAGGCCCCATCGGGCCGCTGCGCCGCTCGCGCTTCCAGCAGGAAACGGCGGATGAAGGGATCGACGTCCATGTTGAACGCGGCGGCGTCGAGGAAGACCTGGATGTCGCCCATCCAGCCCATCCGCTCGTCGCGCTGCGGGCAGTCGGTGGGGACGGCGAAGAAGTTGGAGCGCTGGCTCCACACGGTATTGTCCCAGATCCGCTGGAGCAGCGGCGCGGCAAAGGTCATCGTGCCGGTCTCGCGGCAGTCGCTGTGGACTGCGACGGCCTCGATGTCTTCCATAGTGGGCACGCCGGGCCAGCCTTCCACTTCGACATAGCGGAAGCCGTGGTAGGTGAAGCGCGGCGCGAAATTCTCGCCCTCGGGATCGCCGCGCAGGATGTAGCGATCGGTCGCCTCGGCGCGGCGCAGGTTGGACTGATCGACGGTGCCGTCGGTGTTCAGCAGCTCGGCGAAGCGCAGCACGATCTCGGTTCCGACCGGGCCGGTCACGCCAAGGCGCGCCCAGCCGGGAAGGTTCTGGCCGAAATCGAGGACGAAGCGCCCCGGCACCGGCTCGGTTACGGAGCGGGCGCGCAGCACCTGCGTCGGGCGCAGGGCGGGCGAAGTCTGGGCGATCAGCGCGGCGGCCGGCGCTTCCCCGAGGCGTACGGTGGGCCATGCGCTGTCGTCGAAGCCGGGGCGATCCCAGCCTGCTTGCTCCAATCGCGCGTCGTGGGTTTCGCCGCCGTAGATGTCTGCTTCGGTGACGGGGCTCGGGCCGATGCGCCAGTCGGGGCCGGTGGCGATCCACTTGGACGATCCATCGGCATGGTCGATCCGCAACTGCGCCAGCAGGCGGCGCGGCGCGGGGCCGAAGCCGTAGCGCTCCATCCGCCAGCCGAAGGCGCCTGCGTAGAACCCGTCCGCGACGGTGACGGCGAGGGTATTTGCGCCCTCCCGCACCAGATCGGTGACATCGTATGTCTGGTAGAGGACGTGGCTTTTCGCGACGCTGATCTCGGGCGCAAGCGCCGCATCGCTTACCGGCGCGCCGTTGATCCGCGCCTCGTAGGCGCCAAGTGCGGTCACGTAGAGGCGCGCGCTTATGACGGGGGCCCCGGCCTCGAACTCGGTACGCAGGCACACCGCCGGTTCCTTCGGACGCGGATCGCCTTGCGCGCGAGAGGCGGAGGGCACCGCGGCGATGGCAGCGGAGGCGTCGAAACCTGGCGCGATCCAGTCTTCGGCGGGATCCGTGAGCACCTTCCATTCCGGCCCGCTGACCAGCCGCTCGACGTCCCCGTTGGCGCGCCGCAGGCGGATCAGCGCGGCCATGGCGCCGCCGTCGACCGGGAAGAAGCCGGTGGTGTCGGCGCTTGCCAGCACGCAGATCGAGTTGCGGCCCGGCACTATGCGGCTCGTCGCGGGCAACAGCGTGCCCCAGTAGACGAGGTCTGGCAGCCTCGCCGCCTCGCCGTTTATCCAGACGCCGAGGAGGTTGTCCTTGGCGGCGATGAGCACTTCCGCATCGGTCAGGTCGGCAGGCACGTCGAAGTCCAGCCGGAAGCCGTGGATGCGCGGGTCGAGCGGGTCGGCGCTCCATATCCATTGCAGACCGGCGGCGCGGTCGGCGGCGGCGTCCTCGTCCTCCGTCTCTATCCAGTCGGCGCGCCAGTCTTCGGGGGAGAGAAGGCCGGTTTCGAACCACGTCGGCGCGGACCTTGCGCTGGCCCCGAGGTTGTCGGCGACTTCCACGTCCCACCACACGCGCTGCATCGAGGACAACGCCGGGCCGTCCCACGCGAGGTCGAAGCAGGCATCTGCCGCGACCTCGCCGCTGTCCCACAGCCACGGCCCGCCCGCCAGCGCATCCGCGCTCGTCGCGGCGCGGATGCGGTAGCTGCGCTGCATGACGCCGCGCCCGTTGCTTTCCAGCCGCCACGACAGGCGCGGGCGCTCGACATGGGTGCCGAGCAGCTCGGTCGTGTACTCGGTGCGCAGGTCGGTGACCCGGAGCGCGTGTCCGGCAGGCGTGGTCGTCATCGGGGGCTTCTCAGTACGAGGAGAACAGTGCTGCGCGCGCGAGGTTGAGCGCGGCGACGGCGTCCTGCCGGTCCTGCGCCGCCTGCATCGCCTCGAAGTCCAGCTTGTCGAGTGCGCGCTCGACCGCCTTGAGGAAGCCGATGGCGGAGTTGGCGGCGGCCACACTGTCCTCGCGGAAGGGGAACTGGTCCAGCTGCCACACGCCTTCCCAGTTGTTCTTGCGCAGGGTGTAGAAGAACTCGAACAGCTCGATCGGGTGGACCGATCCGGCGATCATGTCGTCGTCCCAACCACGCAGGTTGTCGTTCACGTCCATGCCGAACAGGCGACCATGGTCGATCGCGAGCTGTGCCGCGTCCGCCGGGGATTCGCCGCCGTAGAGCGAGTGGCCGAAGTCTAGCAGGATGCCGACGTTGGGCAGGCCGATCTTCTCGATCCCCAGCAGCGTCCGCGCGACGCTGTCGTAGCTCATGTGGTTGCGCGGCTCGCGCGGCTTGTATTCGATGACGAACTTGAGGTCGGGGTTCTGCTCGGCGAGTTCGGCGACGCCGTCCATGCTCATCTGCCACAGCTTGCGGTGGTCGACCTGGAACGGATAGTCCCAGCCGTCCTGCCCCGGCCAGAGCTTCACGTAGTCAGCGCCGAACCGGCGCACGACGTTGGCCGCGTCGTTTATCATCTCGTTGGCGAGGCGGCGGATGCCAGCGTCGGGGTTGGTGAAGGCGCCCTTCGCGAACTGGCGGGTGTAGATCTCGGGCGTGATGCCGATGACGGACAGGCCGTTGCGCTTGAGCGCCTCGTCCACCGCGTCGAGCGAGAGGCTGGGGTCGACGAAGGGGTAGTTGATGTCGACGACCGAAAGGTCTTCGACCTGCCCGGCAAGGTCGATCATCTCCAGTAGTCCGCGCGCCGGGCCGTAGCCGTCGGTCGCATAGCGGTCCACGTAAGTCGCGAAGTGCCAGATGCCGGCGCCGAATTTCTGCTTGGCCATTGGGTAGGATCCTCTTCCTGACAGAATTTTGGGATGCACGCGCGAGGGCGTGCCGGGCCTGCCGCCGTTGCGGTCAGGCGATGATGATCTGGACGCCCGCTCCTTCGATCGTCTTGCGGTCGGCGTCGGTGATGCCGTCGTCGGTGATGAGCACATGCACGAGGTCGAGCCCGCCCAGCGCCGAGAACGAGCGCTGGCCGATCTTGCTGGAGTCCGCGACGAGGCAGACCTGCTCCGCCGCACCGATCATCGCGCGTTTCACCGCGATGTCCGAAAGCGCGGGGTAGGTGAGGCCGCTCTCCACGTCGATCGCCGCCGTCGCGAGGAACAGGCGGCGCACGTAGAGCCCCTTGAAGTAGTCCGCCGAACGCTCGCCGCTGAGTGAGAGCGTGGGCGCCTTGAAGTGCCCGCCGGTCATGTGGACTTCGAACCCCGGATCGGCGCCCAGCATCAGCGCGATGTTGAGGGCATTGGTGATGACTGTCAGGTCGCGCTTGCCCGCAAGGTGCGTGGCGACCGCCGTGGTGGTGGAGCCCGAATCGAGGATGATCGTCTCGCCGTTCTCGACCAGCGCGGCGGCGGCGCGGCCGATGCGTTCCTTGGCGTCGAGGTGGCTCTGGTGCTGGAGCGCCATCGAGCGCACCTGCTGCGGCACCGATTTCAGGAACGCGCCGCCGTGTTCGCGTTCGATATGGCCGTCCGCCTCCAGCTTTTCGAGATCCTGCCGCACCGTCACCTCGGATACGCCGAAGGCCTCGGCCAGCGTGCGCACACGCGCGCTGCCTTCCTCCTGCAGCCATTCGAGGATCTTGTGGCGACGGGCTTCGCCCAGCAGCCGGTTCGGCGGGCTTTCCTTCACCGGACGATATTCCCGGCGATCCGGGCGGATGGGACAGGCACGGCGCTCTCCATAGAGGCCCCGGTCGCGGCGGCCTTCGTTCGTCCCTCTATCGGAAGGTTTCGAAGCTCTGTCAATTTCTGTCTATTTTCGATTAAACGAAAAAAATCGAAAGCGACTCGCTTGCGTATCTTTTCGTTGCGCTTTATTGCTCGTGTCAGGGAGAGTTTGCGGAAATGACGACGAAGTTTGTTCCTGTGTCCGGTGAACAGAGCCGCGAAGGCCTGTCTGCGCGGGCGGATCATGTCCGTGAACGGGCGAACTGGATGCGTCGGCGCCTCCTTGGCATGATCGTCTCTGCGGGGCAGGGGCATCCGGGCGGCGACCTTTCGGCCACCGACATCATCGCTTCGCTCTATTTCGATATTCTTCGTTTCGATCCTGCTGAACCGGCTGCTCCGGGGCGCGACCGCTTCGTGATGAGCAAGGGGCACTGCACCGGCGCGCTCTATACGGCGCTGGCGGGTGCCGGGTACTTCCCGGAAAGTGAGCTGGACACCTACCTCAAGCCCGAATCGCTGCTCAACGGGCATCCCAACCGCACGTACCTGCCGGGCGTGGAGACCAACACCGGGCCGCTTGGGCACGGGCTGCCGGTCGCCGTGGGGATCGCGGTTGCGGCGCAGATCGACAAGGCCGACTATCGCGTCTTCGCGCTGACGGGGGATGGCGAATTGCAGGAAGGCTCGATGTGGGAAGCGGCGATGTTCGCGGGGCATCGCGGGCTCGGCCAGCTTACCGTCATCGTCGACCGCAACGGCTTGCAGCAGGGCGCGCGGACCGAGGACACCAATTCGCTGGAGCCGCTCGCCGACAAGTGGCGCGCCTTCGGCTGGGACGTCGTCGGCGTCGACGGGCATGACCATGCGGCGCTGCTGGAGACGTTCGACGCCGCCTGCGCACCGCGCTCGAAGCCGCTGTGCATCATTGCCGCCACCCGCAAGGGCAAGGGCGTCAGCTTCATGGAGGATCAGGCGGGCTGGCACCACGGCGTGCCCAATGCGGAGCAGTACGCGCAGGCGCTCGCCGAACTCGAAGCGGAGATGGCGGCATGAGCGCGGCGGCTGCACCCAAGGGCCTGTTCGACTGCCGCGACGCCTATGTCCGCACGGTCGAGGAACTGGCGGTCGCGGACGAGCGCATCGTCGCGGTGGTCAACGATTCGGTCGGCTCGTCCAAGCTTGGCGCGTTCCGTTCGCGTTTCCCGGAGCGGCTGGTGAATGTCGGCATCGCCGAGCAGAACATGGTCGGCGTCGGCGCGGGGCTGGCGAACGGCGGCAAGATCCCCTTCGTGAGCGGCGCATCCTGCTTCCTTAGCGCCCGCGCGCTCGAGCAGATCAAGGCGGACTGCGCCTATAGCCACGCCAACGTGAAGCTCTGCGGCATCTCCAGCGGCGTCGCCTACGGTGAACTGGGCGCGACGCACCACAGCATCGAGGATGTCGCCTGGCTGCGCGCCATCGACAAGCTGACCGTCATCGTCCCTGCCGACCCGTGGGAGACGGCGGAGGCGATCCGGGCGGCGGCGGCGCACGATGGGCCGGTCTACGTCCGCATCAGCCGCATGCCGGTGCCCGAACTTGCGCGCGAAAAGGCCGAGTTCCGTATCGGCAAGGCCGAGGAACTGCGCGGCGGCACCGACCTTGCGATCATCGCCAACGGCACACTGGTCCACCGCGCGCTGGCTGCGGCGGAGGCGCTGGCGGCAGAAGGCGTCTCGGCGCGGGTGGTCAACATGGCGACGGTATCGCCCATCGACGGTGAGGCCATTGCCGCCGCCGCTGCAACGGGCGCCATCGTCACCGCCGAGGAAGGACTCGCGCACGGCGGGCTCGGCGGTGCGATCGCGGAATACTGCGCCACCCATGCGCCGGTGCGGATGCGGATGCTGGGCTTCCCGGGCTTCCTGCCGACCGGATCGGCGGCGTGGCTGATGGACCGCTTCGGCCTCAATGCCGAGGGTATCGCGCAGGCTGCGCGTGAGCTGCTGGCGGCGAAGGCACGCTGATGGCCGGGCCGGTCATCCTCGCCATCGATCAGGGGACGACCAACACCAAGGCGTTGCTCGTGTCGCCTGCGGGGGAGATCGTGCTGTCCCGCTCGCGCGCGATGGACGTCGCGCACCCGCAGCCGGGCTGGGCCGAGCAGTCTGCCACGGCCATCTGGGATGCCGTCTCCGGACTCATCGCCGAAATCACCGAAGCCGCGCCGGAGGCGGAGATCGCCGCGCTGGCGCTGTCCAATCAGCGCGAGACGGTGGTGCTCTGGGATGCCGCGACCGGTGAACCGCTGGCGCCCGCCGTGCTCTGGCAATGCCGTCGCTCCGAAGGCCGTTGTGCGCAACTGCGCGAGGCCGGGCACGAGGTGGAAATCTTCGCGCGCAGCGGTCTGGCCATCGATCCGCTGTTCCCCGCCGCCAAGATCGCGTGGCTGCTCGACAGCCTGCCCGGCGCGCGCGAGCGGGCAGCGCGGGGCGAACTGCGCTGCGGGACCATCGACAGTTGGCTCCTGTGGAAGCTGACCGGCGGCGCGGTCCACGCGACCGACCATAGCAATGCCTCGCGCACGCAGTTGTTCAATCTGGAGACGCTGGGCTGGGATCCGGTGCTGGCCGACCTGTTCGACGTGCCGCTGTCCCTGCTGCCCGAGATACGCGGCTCCGACAGCCGGTTCGCCGTGGTCGCGCCGGGAGCGGTGCCAAGCGTCGAGGGTGTGCCGGTCCACGCGGTCATGGGTGACAGCCACGCCGCGCTCTATTTCCACGCCGGGCCGCGCATCGGTGCGACCAAGGTGACGATCGGCACCGGCAGCTCGGTGATGACGGCGACGCCCGCGCGCGTCCGTTCGTCGCACGGATTGTCGAGCACGATAGCCTGGCATCGGCAGGGCACGGCGCAGCATGCGCTGGAGGGCAACATCTCTGTCTCCGGCCACGCCGCCGCCTTCGCGGGCGGGCTGCTGGGCCTGCCGGACGGCGAAGCGCTGCGCGCGCTTGCGGAGACCGTGCCCGACAATGGCGGGGTCGTATTTGTGCCAGCGCTGGCGGGGCTAGGCGCGCCGTACTGGTGCAGCGAGGCGCGGGGCGCGATCTCGGGGCTCTCGCTGGGCACCACGCGCGGGCACATCGCGCGCGCCACCCTTGAGGCGATCGCGCTCCAGATCGGCGACGTGGTGGCGGCAATGGAGGCCGACCTCGGCATCGCCGCCTCGCAGATCGCGGTGGATGGCGGGGCGACGCGCAACGACCTGCTGATGCAGATCCTCGCCGACCTGACCGACCGCCGTGTTTCGCGGCCGCCGGTGGCCGAGGCGAGCGCGCTCGGCGTCGCCCGGCTTGCGGCCGAGGCGCTCGGCATCGCGGAAGAGGGGGATGGGGCAGGGGCCGACGTCGTCGAGCCCGCGATGGCCGCCGCGCAGCGCGCGCGGATATGGGGGGCGTGGAAGGCTGCCGTCGCAACCGCGATGGCGCTCTCCCCGCTTGGCAGAGAACAGGGGCGGTCGGGTCAGGCAGAGACCCGGAACCCGCGTGAATTACGGGAAGCCAAAGCGGAAACAGGCTGAATCGCCGCAGCCGGGAAGCCGCAAGACATAAAAATCGGCGGACTTAGGCATTTTCAGGAGAGGATAGCATGAACACCCAAGACGCGCGCCCACAGCGCGCCCATGTCGCACGCCTTGCATTGATGGTCGGATCGAGCCTTGCCGCGCTGGCGGGCCTGCCCGCATATGCGCAGGAGGCTCAAAGCAGCGGCGACGCCGCGAGCGCCGAGGACATCATCGTCACCGGCAGCCGCCTCGCCTCGCCCGAGCAGAGTTCTCCCAGCCCATTGCAGGTGCTGACGGCGGAGACGCTGGAGAACCAGGGCATCATCAACGTGCAGGACGCCCTGCAGCAGAACCCGGCGGTCGGCATTCCCGGCCTGTCGCGCACGACGACGGGCAACACGACGAACCCCGGCCTCGCGACGGTGAACCTGCGCAACCTCGGCGCCGACCGCACGCTGGTGCTGATCGACGGGCGCCGCTCGGTCGCGGGCGTGCCCGGCACCGCGCAGGTCGACCTCTCGATGATCCCGACGCCCTTCGTCGAGCGCGTGGACGTGCTGACCGGCGGTGCTTCGGCCGTGTACGGCTCGGACGCGGTCGCGGGCGTGGTGAACTTCATCTACAAGAAGAAGTTCGAGGGCATTCGCCTCAATGCGCAGGCGGGTATTTCCGAGCGAGGCGACGACCGGCAGATCGCGGTCAACGGCACCTTCGGGTCCAACTTCGCCGACGGTCGCGGCAACTTCATGGTCTATGCGGGCTACGTCAACGAAGGTTCGGTCAACAACAGCGGGCGCGATTTCTCCCGCTACGACTACACCAGCCTCGGCACCACGCAGCGGGTCGCGGGCAACAGCGCCAACAACCTGACGGCGGCGCAGAACCTGTTCACGCCGTTCTACAACCCGTCGAACGTCGGGCCGGGCGGCATCTTCGTGATCGGTTCGCAGACCAACCGCGTGATCCAGCCCGACGGCACCTTCCGCGCCTACAACGCCGCGACGGACGGCTTCAACCGCGCCGAATACGGCCTGCTGGCATCGCCTTCGGAGCGCATCACCTTCGCGGGCCGCGTCAACTTCGACGTGACCGACAAGATCAATCTCTTCGGCGAGGTGACTTACGCCAACGTCGTCACCGAGGGCCGCATGGAAGCGTCTCCCATGCGCACCGACGGCGCGCTGGGCGCGTTCACCGGGACCAACGGCTTCTACCCGATCCAGTCGCGCGTGCTCGTCCCCGGCGGCAATGGCGCGACGACGATCGTCAACAACCCCTTCGTACCCGCCGCCGTGCTTGCCGCCGCGACCGACCGCACCGGGGACGGGCTCAAGGATCTAAGCTTCCTCATCCGTACCACCGCCTTCCCGCCGGGCACCCGCTCCATCCCGACCGAGCGCGACAACTTCCGCGCAGTCTTCGGCGGCACGGCGGACCTTGGCGGAAGCTGGAAGCTGGATGCCTACTACCAGTACGGCATGACCAAGCAGAACCAGTCGATGTCGGGCCTCGCGAACCTCTACAACCTCGCGGACGGCCTTCAGGTCATCACCGACATCTACGACTTCGACCGCGACGGCAGCACGACCGACGCGATCTGCGCCGACGCCACCGCGCGGGCGCGGGGCTGCGTGCCGATCAACGTCTATGGCGAGGGCAAGCTGACGCCGGAGATGGTGCAGTACCTGCAGGTCAATCTCCAGCGCAATTCCAAGCAGGAGATGCACGTCGCGGCGGCCAACATCACCGGCACGCTGTTCTCCCTGCCCGCGGGCGCGGTGCAGGTCGCGGTCGGCGCGGAGTACCGCAAGGAGAAGAGCCGCGACATCTTCGACCCGCTGACCAACGCCGCGCGCAACGGCTATGTCCAGCTTACCGACACGGCGGGCAGCTTCGACGTCAAGGAGGCCTACGGCGAAGTCGTCGTGCCGATCCTGGCCGACATTCCGTTCTTCAAGACCCTGACCGCGCGCGGCGCGGTGCGCATGTCGGACTATTCCACGGTCGGCACCTTCTACGCCTGGAACGCCGGGCTCGAATGGGCGCCGGTCGAGGATATCCGCTTCCGCGCGGTCTATGCCCATGCAGTGCGCGCGCCCAACATCGGCGAACTGTTCGCGGCACCGGCAGCGGGCATCGTGACGATCACCGATCCGTGCCAGGGCGTGACGCTGACGACGACAGGCGCGACGGCGGCGAATTGCCGCGCGGTTCCGGGCGTGCTCGCCAACATCCAGCAGAACGGATCGTTCACGCTGACGCAGGCCGACCTTTCGGGCGTCGGCGGCGTGACCGCGTCGAACCCCGGCATCCGCGAGGAGACGGGCAAGACGCTGACGCTGGGTGTCGTCATCAATCCGAAGTCGATCTTCGCGCTGCGCAACCTGACGTTCACCGCGGACTACTTCGACATCAAGCTGGAGGACGCGATCAGCCGTGTGCCGACGGCGACGGTGCTCAACAAGTGCTACACGTCCGGCCAGCCGGAGTTCTGCCAGTTCGTCACCCGCCGCACGGTCGCATCGGGCGCGTACAGTATCGGCTCGGTCGAGCAGGTGGTGCGCGGTCTCATCAACAGCGGCGGCTCGTTCTCGCGCGGGCTCGACTTCACGCTGGGCTATCGTCACGAGGTACTGGGCGGCACCGCCAGCTTCTCGGCGGCGTGGACGCACCTGCTGCGCAACGGCTTCCGCGCGCTGACCGGCGACCCCTACGACAACACCATGGGTGAACTCGGCACGCCGCGCGATGCCGCCTCGTTCACGGTGGGCTGGGACAACGACGACTTCGGCTTCACCGTAAACAACGAGTACATGGGGCCGCAGGTTCTCGACTACGAGAATTTCCAGACGCTCTACCGCCTCGCCGACGGTTCGGTGCCGGACGAGAAGTACTTCCGCATCAAGTCCAAGATCTACACCGACGTGCAGATCCGCTTCAACGGGCTGGAGAACTTCGAGTTCTACATCGGCGCCAAGAACGTCTTCGACGTCAAGCGCCCGCCGGTATGGGGTGGCCTTCCGGGCAACGCCAACGGCGTCTACGACGTTCTGGGCCGCCGCTTCTATACGGGTGCGCGCGTCAAGTTCTGACGCCGCTTCCCGAAGCGGACAAACGAAAAGGGCGGCGCCATCGCGCCGCCCTTTCTTTATGTGTGCCGCAGGAGGCGTGGGTTACATCTGCGCCTCCAGTTCCTCCAGCGACTTGCCTTCGTTCCGGGGTGCGCCCCAGAAGCCGATGAGGCCGCTGACGACGAGGAACCCGGTGAGGATCCACGCCAGCGTGGTGAACCCGGTGGCCGTCAGCGCGGGGACGAAGAAGCTCCAAACGCCCAGCAGCACGCGGACCACGGCGAACATCACGCCCTGCGCGGTGCTGCGCAGCAGGGTCGGGAACATCTCAGAACTCCAGAGCTGGAAGAACGACTGCGCGCCGAAGCCCTGTCCGAACGCCATCAGGAAGACGTGGATCAGCGCCAGCGGCAGCGTCATCGGGAACAGCGCCAGCAAGGACATGCCGAAGACCTGGATCACGGCGGAGACGAGGAACAGCATCCGCTGGTTCACCCGGTCCGACCAGCGCATGAAGATCAGCCAGATCGACAGCATGCCGATCAGGAAGCTGCCCGCCTGGATCGCCACCGACATGGCCTGGCTCTGGTCGCCCACGGTGCGCAGGATGTAAGGGAAGAAGAACCCGTTGGTGCCCGCCCACAGGTTCCAGAACACGTACATGCCCGCCAGGAACGCCATCGAGCGGATGTGCTGGCGGGTGAACAGGTCACGCAGCCGGGCCTTCTGGACGGGCTGCACGCCGTCGCCCGCCTGCGCATCGAGCCAGCGCTGCGATTCCTTCATGCGTGAGCGCAGGAACGTGAGGCCGATGGCAAGGATGGCCAGGTGCGCGAAGACGATGCGGGCGCCGAGCAGCCCCAGCGGAGTGAGCGCAAGGAACAGCAACAGCACCACGACCGGGCCGAGATACCAGAGCACCTGCGCGACGCCGCTGTGCTTTCCGCGCGCGCCCTTGGGGGCCATCTCGGCGATCAGCGACCACGACGCCGGGATGTCCGCGCCGACCGCGAGGCCGACGAGGAAGAAGCCCACCACGATCATCCACGCGTTCATCGCGAAGACCAGCCACAGCATGCCGAAGGCGTAGAACAGCATGTCGTACTGGTAGATCTTTTTGCGGCCGAACAGGTCGCACAGCCGCCCGCCGATGAACGCGCCGACGCCCGCCGAGATCGCGTTCGGCCCGAACGCGCCGATCATGCCGACAAGGTCGTTGCTCAGCCGGTAGGCCTCGACCCAGAGCGCCAGCGCGGCGGATCCCGCGACGATGGAGCCCGCGTCGATATAGTTCGCGAGTCCCGCGAGAATCGTATTCTTCCAGTGCTCGTCGTCCTGCGGCTCTTCCGTGGCCGCGACAATCTCGGTGACGGCTGTCATGACAGCTTCTCTCTCCCTCGCAAACGCAGATGCGTTCAATACTTGTATGACATATGCTGTCCATATAATAGCATGATTTGTGCGGCCAGCACTGTTTGGCCGCGCCGCGAAAGATGGGCCTTCGAAGGCATCGGGAAGAGGGAGACGACAGTGGAGGTTTCACGGCGCAGCATGTTGACGGGGGCCGCCACGCTGGGCGCGGTGGCCGTCGCCGGACCGCTCTCGGCGCAGACCCCGCCGCCTTCGCAGGTCGAGCGCTGGGGCCTGTTCGAGCTGGCGCTCAACGGCCCGTCCACTGGCAATCCCTTCGACGACGTGCGCTTCTCCGCCGCGTTCACGGATGGGCGTCGCACCGTCCGGGTTCCGGGCTTCTACGATGGCGAGGGGGTCTATCGCGTGCGCTTCAGTCCGCCCGAGACCGGGCGCTGGCAGTGGACCACGCAGAGCAGCGCGGCGGCGCTCAGCGACAAGTCGGGCAGCTTCGAGTGCGTCGCGCCCTCGGCGGGCAACCACGGTCCGGTGGGCGTCGTCGAGAAGTACCACTTCGCCTATGCCGACGGCACGCCGTTCCGCCAGATGGGCACGACCTGCTATTCCTGGGCGCTCCAGTCCGAGGCGAAGTGCGCCGAGACGCTGGCGACGCTCAAGGCCGCGCCGTTCAACAAGATGCGCATGCTGGTGTTCCCGAATGTCGAATCGGTGGCGACCAATCCCTTCGTGCGCACCGGCAAGGGGCTGGCCGACTGGGATTCAACGCGCTTCGATCCCGAGTATTTCCGCCGGTTCGAGGACCGCATCGTCAGGCTCGGCCAGCTCGGCATCGAAGCGGACGTCATCCTGTTCCACCCTTACGACGAGAAGCGCGGCTATTCCGACATGAAGCGCGCCGACGACGAGCGATACCTGCGCTACGTCGTCGCCCGCTTCGGCGCGTACCGCAACGTGTGGTGGTCGATGGCCAACGAGTACGACGCGGTGAAGACCAAGACCATGGAGGACTGGGATCACCTGCTTGAGACCCTGCAGGCGATCGACCCGCACGACCGGCTGCGCTCGATCCACCAGATCGACGTCTACTACGACAACCGCAAGCCGTGGATCACGCATAGCAGCATCCAGAACGGCGCGGCGGTGCTGGACGACGTGCGGGCGGAGTTGCACCGCAACTTCGGCCTCAAGCCGGTGATCTTCGACGAGGTCTGCTACGAGGGCAATTCGAAGCTGCGCTGGGGCAACCTTACCGGCGAGCAGCTGGTGGAGCGGTTCTGGTGGGGCCTCATGGGCGGCACTTACGTCGGCCACAGCGAGACGTTCGACCAGAAGCAGAACGCCGACTATTCGTGGCTGGGGCAGGGCGGCAAGCTGGTGGGCACCAGCCCGCCGCGCCTCGCCTTCCTGCGCCGGATCATGGAGGAAGGCCCGGTTCCGGGCATCGAGCCGATCCAGACCTGGTGGAACTACCACATCGCCGGCAAGCCCTTCGAATACTACCTCCACTACTTCGGCGCGGAGACGCCGACGCAGTGGCCGGTGGTGCTGCCCGGCCGCAAGGGCCAGCCGATGAACAGCTACAAGCTGGATGTGATCGACACCTGGAACATGACCGTGACCCCGGCCGAGGGCGTGTTCACGATGCAGCGGCACAGCGACTACGACTTCCACGACCCCGCGCGCCCGACCGTCGAACTGCCCGGCAAGCCGTGGATCGCGGTGCGGCTGACTAAGGTCTGAGGGGTTCCTGGTCGCCCGGCCGCGACAGGCTGCGGGCGACCTTGGCGGCGCCGAAGTCGATGATCTCGCTCATCAGTCGGCCCGCCTCCGCCGCCGCGCCCGCCGCGATCGCGTCGACCACGCGTTCGTGGCGCAGCACGGTTTCCTCGTGCATGTCGTCTTCCTCCAGCGGCAGCATGAGGAACGAGGCGACCAGCGCCACTTCGGTGACGGTGGAGAAGGCGTTGAGCAGGAAGTTGCCCGAGGCGGCCCCCACCGCCTTGTGGAACGCGAGGTCGGCCTCTGCGAACTGCTGGCGCGAGCCGACCGCCGCGCGCATGTCGGCCACGGCACCGCGCAGCGCGGCGATGTCCGCTTCGCTGGCGTGCAGCGCGGCGAGTTCGGCGGCGCGGGCCTCCACCGCGATGCGCGCTTCGGCGATGCCGCGCCGGAATTCGTCGTCCATGCCAAGGCTCACCCGCCAGGCCAGTACGTCCGCGTCGAAGTAGTTCCAGTGCTGCTGGTCGCGCACCATGGTGCCGACGCGCGTGCGCGAGACGATCAGGCCCTTGGCGGTCAGCGTCTTGAACACCTCGCGCAGCACCGTTCGGGAAATGCCGTAGCGCTCGATGATCTCCTGCTCGGAGGGCAGCTTGCCGCCGGGGGGATAGACACCCGCGAGGATGTCCGCGCCGATCACTTTCGCAAGCTGGTCGTGCGTGGAGGAGGCCGGTCTCAGGTAGGCGGCGAAGCCGGATCGCTGCGGGATTGCCATGGGGCTGATCTTTCAGTCGGGGTGCGTCATTTCAGGTCGTACTCGCGTGCGAACAGAAGTCTTACGGGGCCGAGCAGGCCGGAATCGGGCAGGGCCTCGTCCCTGTCGAAGAAGGTCCAGGGCGTGAAGGTGACGCGGCCGGACTGGTCCGGGGTGGGCGGCTTGGCCTTGCCCGCCCTGTACCAGTCCGGCAGTTCGGCGATGCGGCGGGCCATGACCGGGCGCACCTTGCCAGCGGTATCGACGCGCTCGCCCACGGCCCAGTCGGCATCGTCGGTGAAGCGGCCTTCCTCGGGCAAAGCGGCATCGCCGATCATGCGGTTGGCCCAGAGGTTCGTCACCGCCAGCGACACGCTGTTCGTGCCCGCATGAAGCACGTCGGTGACGTCGATGCGGTAGGGCTCCTTCCAGACGACGCCGAGGTCGCGCCCGT
The DNA here is from genome assembly GCF_021227995.1 of Novosphingobium kaempferiae. Lineage (NCBI taxonomy): Bacteria > Pseudomonadati > Pseudomonadota > Alphaproteobacteria > Sphingomonadales > Sphingomonadaceae > Novosphingobium > Novosphingobium kaempferiae. Next base: position 2,145,012 of record NZ_CP089301.1, on the reverse strand, counting down.
TCACCTTCACGCCGGAGAGCACTTCCACCCGTCCGAGATCGAGGTAGGCGCGCAGGCCCTTGCGCAGCAGCCCGGTGGGCACCTGAATGGAAGCCTCGTAAGTGGCGGTGCCGGAGAAGTGCCGCACGGCGGGATCGGGATGGCGGCTGAGCGAGGCGGGCTCGGCCAGCGTGATCGCATCGGGCGCGCCGCGTCCGGGCTGGAAGGTGACGCGCCACGGCCCCGCCACCGCGCGCGGCGCGGGCACGTTCGCATCGAGCCGGTGGCCCGCATCGGTGGTGTAGCGTCCGCTTTCGCGAGCCAGCAGGTACAGCTTGCCGTCCGCCGTGCGGGTCACGTCCGCCGGGCTCGCGTCGAAGGCGGGGGCGGGCGGGCCTGCCGCCGCCTCGCGCGCGATGTCCTCGGCGGAGAGCGCGTGGGTGTCGGTGCGCAGGGGCCCCGCATTGCCTTCGAAGAAGTAGGTGACGCCGCTGGGGGAGGGGCGGTCCGACCCTCCGGCGAAGACGCGGCGGGTGCTGCGCGGGCCGGTGCGCGCCAGCTTGCCGTCGATGTAGAGGCTGGGCACGCCCTTGTCGTAGACGAGCGCGAAGTGGCTCCAGCCCGCGATGGGCCGCCGCGCGACGAGGACGGCGGGCACGTCGTCGGGCGATCCGCGCTCGATCACGAAGGCGCCGTTGCGGCCCACCGCCAGCCCTGCGACTGCCGTGCCCTCGCCATGCATATCCCGGCCGGAGCGGGCGTTGACGAGGTAGTTCTTGCCGGTCTCGTCGATGCGGCCCTTGGCGGATTCCTTCGGCATGACGCGCAGGTCGATGTCGGGCTTGGCCCAGATCGAGAGCGTGAAGCTGTCCGAGGGCGCTTCGGGCACCGGCGTGGCGAGGGCGGTATCGGCGAAGCGCTGCCCGTCAAGCGCTGCCCACGTTACCGGCTTCGCGCCACCCGCAGGTTCGAGGAAGCTGACGAAGATCGACCCGGCGGGCGAGAGGTCGAGCGCTAGGCGCGTGCCCGATCCGTCCGCGTCGTAGATCGCAGGGCGCGTCACCGCGCCGGTTTCCGCATCCCACAGCACCGGGGCCTTGCCGGAGACGCGGAAGGTACATGTCGCCCGCTCGGCGCGGCGCTGGCGATTGGCGAGGAAGTAGACCTCGCCCTGCGGCACCTGCCGATGGAGCCAGACGACCTGCCCGTCGGGAGAGGCCGTCTGACACCTCACGTCCGGCCCGACACCGGAGGCCGCGAGCGCATCGGCGATCGGACCAGAGGGATAGACCTTCCCCTTGCCCACTTTGCGCGGCGCGGTGCCGCCCGCGCCCCAGAGCGCCTCGACGTCCGCCGCGAACCGGGCGGCGTCCCCCCTTAGCGTGGGCGAGCGAGTGGGGCGGGGTGCGCGCAGGACCATGCCCTGCTCCACCAGCAGGCGCAGCCGCGCGACGAGTTCGGGCGTCAGCGCCGTCATGTCGTCGGCGAAGGCGAGCAGGGCGTAGCTCGCGCCGTCGGGCAGCACCACGCGCCCGTCCTTCACCGCCGCGCGGGTCAGCAGGACTTCGGCGTTGACGAGGTCGTAGGTGTGGCCCTCCGGGATGCCCGGCGTGAAGTGCCGCCCGATGCGCGGGTTGGCGTCGGGCGAGACGTCGGGCCGCACGTATTCGGACTGGTTGGGGCTGTCCTCCCCCACGAAGAACAGGATGTCGGCGACGTTATGTCCCTGCCGCAGCATGTACTGGCTGCGCGCGAGGTAGGTCATCCATGGGCGGCTCTGGGCGAACCACGTATTCGTCCGGTCGAGGTTGATGCCCCATGGCCCCATCACCATGCCCGGCTCGGCCAGCGGGTCCGGCTGGTGGGCGTAGCGGTGGAAGAAGACCTGGTTGAACCCCTGCGCGAACATCTGGTCGCCCAGCGTCTTCATCGCATAGGGATAGTCGAGCCAGCGGCTCGTCTGCGCCTCCCCGGTGAAGGCCTCCGCCGCCACCACGTTGCGACCGTAGACGTGCGCGGCGGAGGAAACCATGCGCACGGTGCGGTTGTCCGTCCAGGGCGTGCGGGTCCAGAACTCGGTCATCGGCACCTGCGCGCGGCCGCTGACCTGCAGCGCGTCGAACGGACCGGGGCCGTAGCCCTCGACATGGAAGCGCAGGCCTGCCGCATTGGCGCGGGTTTGCATCCGGCCGTAGTAGTTGTCCGCCATCATGTCCGCCAACGTGCGGCGGAAGTCGAACAGCACCTTGTCCGAAGTCGCCGCATCGCCGACCACGCGCCCGGTCAGGACCGGCAGGTAGGGCAGCAGGGCATAGCCGTTGCGGCGGGCGAAATCGGCGGGGAGGCCGGGCGTCCAGTTCTGGAGGCCTGCCTCGTAGCTGTCGATCTCAAGGTTGGCGAAGGCCCTGCCCGCCATCGGTCCGGCGGCGGCGAGCACGTGCGCGACGCTGCTTTCGAACTGGTGGTCGACCGCCTGCGTGCTCAGCTTGTCCACTTCCAGCCCGCGCCCGGCGTCGGATGCGGCGACGTTGAGCTTGCCGGTCGGCGTATGGCCGAGGCGCAGGATGGTCCAGCGGCCCGGCGGCGCGGCCCAGTCGAGCATTCCGGCGGCGTCCACCCTGCCGGAGAGGTCGATCACCTTGGCCGGGTCGATGGCGAAGCGGGCGAGGTCGTCGGCGCCGGGTTCCGCGGTCGCGCCCATGCGGAAGCCGTGCTCGGCCTTCACGTCCCAGTCGGCGATGCGGGGGGCGGCGTGGAGCAGCGCCTCGGCCAGCAGGACCGGCGCGGAGGGCGTGATGCGGAAGCGGCGGGCGGTGACGGCGGGGAAGTTGATCGAGCCGGGCGCCTCGATCCCGCGCTCGGCGGCTACCGAGACCTTGCCCACCCGCGTCCAGCGCTGGCCGTCGTCGGAGCTTTCGAGTGTGGCGGAAAAGGCCGGTACGGACTTCGCGGCGTAGAGCGTAAGCGCCTGCGCGGTGAAGGGTGCGCGCATGGTGACGACCAGCGGCCGGTCGGGGGCGATGCGGGTGGTGGTCGCAAGGTCGCGGTCGGTCAGGGTGGCTGGATCGCCCGCGCTCGTCGCGGCGATGGCCTCGCGGTAATGGGCGTCGTCGGCGTCGGAGGCGGGGAAGGCGATCACCGCGGCGTCGCGGTAGTAGCCGAGCTTGGTGTAGGGCCGGGGCAGGGCGCGGCGGACGCGCGCGCCGCCTGCGACGGTGGTCTCGGTCCAGACGATCTGCTGCATCGCCTGCGCGGGCGCGATCCACGGCCCGCCGCTCGACGACCAGCCGGGCGCGTTGTGCATCCCGACCTGAAGGCCGAGGTCGCCCGCCTTGCGCATCATGTGCGTCATCAGGCCGAGCCATTCGGGGCTGAGGTAGTCGACCGGTCCCTTGGGCACGTCGTCGCTGCCGTCGAACACCAGCACGCCGCCGAGGCCCGCCTTCGCCATCGCCTCGAGGTCGGCGTCGATCCCCTCGCGCGTGACGTTGCCGTTCATCCAGAAGTAGAGCGTCTGCGGCCGGGTGTCCGGGGGAGGGTCGCGGAAGGTGGCCGGATCGGGCGCCTGCTGGGCGCAGACCGGCGTCAGGCCCGACGTAGCCAGCGCGGCCCCCGCCGCCAGCCATCCCAGCATCGCGCGCTTCATGACGCCCCCTCTCCTGTTCTCCCGACCATCAACCGATTGTCTTCAAACGACAATCGGTCCGGTCATGGCTCCGCCCGATCAAAGCGGTTGACACTCCTTAGTCACGGCAATAGCCATCATACAAGAAATATCATACAATAATACGAATTTGCGGAGTGGCGGGCATGACGGGCGGCAAGGGGCGGCTTGATCGGGTGCGGACAGCGCGGCTGAGGGCCGTTCTGGGCGCTGTTCTGCTGTCGCTGTCGCCGGGTTCCCAGGCCCTTGCCGCACCTGCCGAGGGGGCTTCCGCCGCCAACGGGCAGGCGCAGTTCGACAGCTTGTGGCTGGGCTCGGCCTGGTATCCGGAGCAGTGGCCGGAGGAGCGCTGGGACGAAGACCTGCGCCTCATGCGCGCGCACGGCGCCAATGTGGTGCGCATCGGCGAGTTCGCGTGGGCGCGGATGGAGCCGTCCGAGGGCGCCTACGACATGGACTGGCTGGTCCGTGCGGTGCGGCTGGCCGGCAAGCACGGCATCCGCGTCGTCGTCGGCACGCCCACCGACACGCCGCCCGCGTGGATGACGCAGAAGTATCCCGAGGTGCTGCGCGTCGACGGGGAGGGCAGGCGGCTCGGCCACGGCGGTCGGCGGCAGTTCTCGATCTCCGACCCGCACTACCGCCGCCTCAGCCGCGATGTCGTCACCCGCATGGCGCAGGCGCTGGGGCGCGAGCCCAACGTCATCGGCTGGCAGATCGGCAACGAGTACACCGACGAGAGCTACGATCCCGCCGCGAAGGCCGCGTGGGTGGGGTGGCTCAAGGCCCGCTACGGTACGCTCGACCGGCTCAACGACGCCTGGACCACGCAGTACTGGTCGCAGACCTACTCGGACTGGGCGCAGGTTCCCTTCAACACCGAGAAGGGCAACCCCGGCCTGATGCTGGAGCAGAAGCGCTTCATCACCGACCAGTGGGTGTCGTTCCAGAAGAACCAGCTCGACGCCATCCGCAGCGCCGCGCTGCCTTCGCAGTTCATCACCACCAACCTCGGCGGGCTCGGCTGGGCGAACCGGTTCGACCGCTACGCCATCAACCGCGACCTCGATTTCGCGTCGTGGGATAACTACGTCGGCACCGGCCACGTCCTGCCCTACCGCAACGGGGCCAGCCACGACCTCGTGCGCGGGTGGAAGCGGCGCAACTTCTGGGTGATGGAGATCCAGCCCGGCTTCGTGAACTGGGCGCCGGTCAGCAACATGCTCCACCCCGGCGAGACGCGAGCGATGGCGTGGCAGGCGATCGGCCACGGCGCCGACGGCATCCTCTACTGGCAGTGGCGCAACGCGCTGAACGGGCAGGAGACGATGCACGGATCGATCCTCGGCCCGGACGGCGCGCCGCTGCCGATCTATGCCGAAGTGAGCCGCATCGGACGCGAGATGGCGAAGGCCGCGCCGGTGCTGGCGGGGACCACCCCGGTCTCGCCCGTCGCGATCCTGCAGGATTACCCGAGCCGCTGGTCGATCGACTTCCAGCTCCACCACAAGGACTACGACCAGATCGCCGTCCTGCTCGACTACTACGCCCCGCTCAAGGACGCGCTGGGCAGCGTCAACATCGTAGAGGCGGCCGGGCCGCTGGAGAGTTACCGCCTCGTCGTCGCGCCCAGCCTGGCGGTGATCGACGAGGCGACGGCGGCGCGCCTCACCGCGTTCGTGCAGGGCGGCGGGCACCTCATCCTCGGCCCCCGTTCCGGCCAGCGCGATGCGTTCGACCGACTCCAGCCGCGCCGCCAGCCGGGCCCGCTGGCGGACCTGCTCGGCGGGCAGGTGGAGCAGTTCTACGCCCTCGACGAGCCGGTCGCGGTCGGCGCGGGCAAGGCGACGATCTGGGCCGAAGACCTGACGCCCAAGGCCCCGGACGCGCAGGTGCTGCTGCGCTACGGCAAGGCCAACGGCTGGCTCGACGGCCATGCCGCGGCGATCACCCGCAAGGTCGGCAAGGGTCGCATCACCTACGTCGGCGCGCTGATCGACAAGGGGCTGATGAAGACACTGATCGACGATGCGCTGACCGGCGCGGGCGTCGCCCGCGACTTCGCCGTGCCCGAGGGCGTGGAACTGATGACGCGCGAGGGCGACGGGCGCTCGGTCGTGGTGCTGGTCAACCACGGGCAGGAACCGCGCACGGTCACGCTGCCTGAACCGATGACCGACGTACTCGAAGGCGGCCGCAGGCAGGCGGTCACGCTTGGCGCCGAAGGGGTCGCTGTGCTGCAACGGAGTGCGAAACGATGAAGGCCCGCCTGCTCGCCGCCGCGCTCGCCCTTTCGGCAGCGACGACTGCCCCGGCGCAGACGCCCGACCTGCGCGCGCCGCTGCCGATGGATACGGACGCGGCGGCAGTGGCGAAGCGCGTCGCCATGGTGCGCAAGGGCGCGGCGCAGGGGCCGTTCCGCCCGGACTGGGACTCGCTGCGCGCCTACCGCACGCCCGAATGGTTCCGCGACGCCAAGTTCGGCATCTTCATCCACTGGGGCGTCTACTCGGTCCCGGCCTTCGGGAACGAGTGGTACTCGCGCAACATGTACGTGCCGGGCAATGCCGCCTACCGGCATCACGTCGAGACTTACGGGCCGCCGGACAAGTTCGGCTACAAGGACTTCATCCCGATGTTCCGCGCGGAGAAGTTCGATCCCGCCGCGTGGGTCGCGCTCTTTGCCGATGCGGGTGCGCGCTACGTCGTGCCGGTGGCCGAGCATTGCGACGGCTTCGCCATGTACGCATCCGACCTCACCCGCTGGGACGCCGCCGACATGGGGCCGCGCCGCGACGTGACCGGGGAGATCGCCCGCGCCGCGCGGGCGCGCGGTCTGCACTTCGGCCTGTCCTCGCACCGGGCCGAACACTGGTGGTGGTATCACAAGGGCCGCACCTTCGCCTCCGACGTCGGCGATCCGGCCAATGCCGGGCTCTACGGCCCCGCCGCGCCCACGGGCCTGCCTGCGGACAAGGCGGACGGCTGGCCCGACAGCGACCTGCTCCAGAACTGGAGCCCGCCCGACCGCGCCTTCCTCGACGACTGGACGGCGCGCACCTCCGAACTGATCGACAAGTACCGGCCCGAGCTGATCTACCTCGACTGGTGGACCTCCGCGCCCGGCTTCGAGCCGCTGATGCGCGATGCGGCGGCCTATTACTACAACCGCTCCGCCGCGTGGAAGGCGCCGGGGATCATCGCCTACAAGGGATCGCAGTTCGCGGAAGGGAGCGCGCTGTTCGACATCGAGCGCGGCAAGACCGACGCGCTGAAGCTGACCCCGTGGCAATCCGACACCTCGGTTTCGATCAAGAGCTGGGGCTACACGCAGGGGGACAGCTACCGCACGCCGGAATCGCTGGTCGCCGACCTGATCGACATCGTGTCGAAGAACGGCAACCTGCTGCTCAACGTCGGGCCGAAGGCCGACGGGACGATCCCGGACGAGATCGCGGCTGTGCTGCGCGGCATGGGCGGCTGGCTGAAGGTCAATGGAGAGGCGATCTACGGCACCCGCCCGTTCCTCTACTTCGGCGAGGGGCCCACCAAGTCGGGCCATGTGCGGCAGGCGGGGCAGTTCTCCGAAGGCAAGCTGACCGCCTTCACGCCCGCCGACATCCGCTTCACCACCAGGGACGGGCGGCTCTATGCCATGGGCCTTGCCCGGCCCGCCGACGGCGCGGTGCTGGTGAAGACGCTGTTCACCGGCACGCCCTACCTCACCCGTCCGATCGCGCGGATCGAGCTGCTGGGCCATGGCGAGGTGCCGTGGCGCCAGACGCCCGAGGGCCTGCGCGTGACGCTGCCGCCGGCCGGTGCGGACGCCATGCCCTACGCCCTGCGCATCAGCTTCGGGGCGGACTGAGCCTTACGCAATTCACGCATTCGGGAGAGACATGATGCAGACCCTGGCCCTACTCCACACTTCCCCCTCGCTCAGTCCGCTGTTCAACGAACTGACCGCGCGGATCATCCCCGGCGTGCGCGTGCTGCATTTCGTGGACGAGAGCCTCATCAAGAACACCATCGCGGTGGGCCATCTGGAAAAGCCGACGATGCGGCGGCTGATCGATCTCGTGACCGCCACCTTCGATGCCGGGGCCGATGCCACGCTCGTCACCTGCTCCTCGATCGGCTCGGCGGTGGACATCGCGGCCCAGCTGCACGACCGCCCGGTGCTGCGCGTCGACCGGCCCATGGCGGAGAAGGCGGTGGCGGCGGGAACGCGCGTCGGCGTGCTCGCCACGCTCTCGACCACGCTAGGCCCGACGGCGGCGCTGGTCGAGCGGGTCGCGAAGGAGGCCGGGCGCGAGATCGAGATCGTGCCCCACGTCTGCGAAGGCGCGTTCGACGCGGTGATGGCGGGCGACGGCGAGACGCACGACCGCATCGTCGGCGAGGCGCTGACCGGGGCCATGGCGGGGATGGACGCGATCCTCTTCGCGCAGGCGTCGATGGCGCGCGCCCTGGCGGCCTTGCCCGAGGGCGCGGTGGCCGCGCCGGTCTTCACCAGCCCCGAACTCGGTGTCGAGCGGGCGCGCGACGTGCTGGCAGGGCTGGCCCGGTGAAGAAGCGCCATGCCGTCGTCGGGCTGCTCGGCGTCCTGTCGGTCATCACCTTCCTCGACCGCATGGCGATCGCGGTCACCGGCCCTGCGGTGCAGAAGGAACTGGCGATCACCCCCGAGCAGTGGGGCTGGGTGCTGGGCGCCTACGTCATCGCCTATGCCGTGTTCGAAGTGCCCTCCGGCGCGCTGGGGGACAGGCACGGCTACCGCAAGGAGCTGACGCGGATCACGCTGTGGTGGTCGGTCTTTACGGCGGCGACTGCGCTGTGCCGCAATTTCTGGCAGCTGACGGGGGCGCGGTTCCTGTTCGGCCTCGGCGCGGCGGGGGCCTACCCCAACATGTCGGGCGTGCTCTACCGCTGGCTTCCGGCGCGCGAGCGGGCGCGCGGGCAGGGCGTGATCTGGGCGGCCAGCCGCTTCGGCGGTGCGCTCGCCCCGCTGCTGCTGGTGCCGTTGCAGGCGCAGTTCGGCTGGCGCGCGGTCTTCGTGGTGCTGGGCGTGATCGGCTTCGGCTGGGCGCTGGCGTGGCGCGCTTTCTACCATGACCGACCTGCCGAGCAGCCGGGGATCAGCGCCGCCGAAGTCGCCGAGATCGGCGGCGATTCAGGCGGCGGCCACAGCGGCACGCCATGGCGCGCGCTGCTCTCGCTGCCGCAGCTCTGGCTGATCGCGGTGGCCTACTGCTTCTACGCCTTCGGAAGCTGGTTCTTCTTCAACTGGTTCCCGACCTGGATGGTCAACGGCGCGCACTTCACCGTGGCGGAGATGGGGCTCTACGGCTCGATCCCGTTCCTGCTCGGCATCGTCGCCAACCTTGCGGGCGGCGTGCTGTGTGACCGGCTCGCCGAACGCATCGGCATCCGCCGCGCCTACAGCCGCATCGCCAGCCTCTGCCTCGCGACGACGGCGCTGCTGCTGGTGCTGATGAGCCTGGTGGAAAGCAAGCTGCTCGTCGTGGTGCTGGCGGGCGCGGCGTTCGGGGTGATGGACCTGATGCTGCCCTCGGCCTGGGCGATGTGCATGTCGATCGGCGGGCGTTACGGCGGCACCGCCAGCGGTGTGATGAACACCGCCGGCAACCTCGGCGGGTTCGTCTGCACGGTGGTGATCGGCTACACGATCGGCGCGACCGGGAACTACGACCTGCCGGTGCAGGGGGTGGCGGCGATGGTGCTGGTGGCGGCGGTATTGTTCGCCCGGATCGACTGCACGAAGGGGTTCGACCAGAAGGCTCCGGCCGAACCGCTATCCGCCGCGCATCACGACCTCGAAGAAGCCCGCTGAGCCCATCTGTCCCCCCTTCAGTACAAGCTCTGTGCCGTTCAGTGCAGGCTCCTGCGCATGGGCGCGGACCAGCGGCGCGCCGCGTTCCAGCGGCGCTGCCCAGCTCAGCGCGTCGATCCCCATCTGCGCGACGCCGTGGCTGGAGGTGTCCCCACCCGCGAAAATCAGCCGTTTCAGGCCAGTCCGCAGCACCGCCTGACACGCCACGCGCCCCAGCGCCGCACCCACCGTAGCCCCGGCGGCAGGCACATCCTCGCCCAGCGGCCCCTCGGCCGAATGAACCACCACGCGACCGCCGTTCAGCGCCTCCACAGCGGCCTCGGCGAGGCGTTCCTCCTCGACCAGGCTGCCCGCTGAAAGGGCGGCGACATCGGCCTGGATCGTCGCGAATCCGCCATTCCTGGCCACCGCGATCTGCGTCGCCGTGACCGGCGAACAGCTTCCGCTCAGCACCAGCAGCCGCTCCACCGGCAAGGCCCGAGGCAGCTCCGGCGGCAGCGGCACGATCCCCGCCGCCCGCCACCCCAGCATCAGAGCCCGGGTCACACCGGAACTCCCCACGGCAAAGCCACGATGCCCCAGCAGAACCTGCCCCACGGCGGCTAGGTCGGCCTCCTCCATCCCGTCGAAAAGCACCGCATCCGCGCCGTTTTCCGCCGCTTTTACGAAGTCTGCATCCGCCTCGCCCGCCCGAATCCGGTCGATGGGGACAAGGGCGATCCGCGCCCCGGTCTGCCGCGCAAGGTGCAGCCGCATGTCCGCCTCGTCCATCGGCGTCACGGGATGGCGCGCCATCGTCGGGTGCCGGTCGATGCGGTGGACCACGCCCCCGGCCGTCGCGAAAAGGTTGCCGAACAGGAGGTAGCGGCCAAGGTGCGGCGCGCCGATCAGGATCGGCACCACGCCGCCCAGCGCCGCCTGCCCGATCTCCAGCGCGCGGCCAATGGAGCCGACCTGCGGGCTGCTGTCGAAGGTGGAGCAGGTCTTGTAATGCACCACCGGAGCGCCACTGGTGCCCAGCGCCGCGAAGGCGGGCGGCAGGTTCGCGTCCATCCACTCCGGCGAGCGGCTGCGCGCGTCCCCCGCCATGCCGATGGCGCGGACATCGGGAAAACGCGCCAGCAGCGCCGCGTCGGGCTGGCGCAGGAACAGGATCGCCGGGACGCCGCCCTCGGCAAGCTGCTCCAGAACGTCGGTCGATCCGGTGAAATCGTCGCCGTAGAAGGCGTAGAGCAGGCGCTCCATCAGGCCGCGAAAGCGGACAGCGCGTCGCGCAGTTCGGGGGCCTGGCTCGCCGCGTCGGCAAGGTCCACGCCCGCCACCGCCGCGTCCCACGCCTGCCGCAGCGCCCGCACGCCCGCCGCCGGGCCGCCCGGATGCGCCATGATGCCGCCGCCTGCCGCGAAGATCAGGTCGGTCGATCCCAGCGCCGCATAAGTAGCCGGAACCTGCCGCGCGGACTGGCCGGAGGAGAACACCGGCATGACCTCGCAGCCCGGATGCGGCGGGTCGAACATCGGGGTAAGGCATTCACGGGCGGAGGCGATGACGCTCTCGTTCTCCTCGCAGAACTTGTTGTCGATGCCGTTGACGTGGGTGTGGTCGATCCCGGCGAGGCGCCACAGCTTCTGGTACGCGACGAAGCTCATGCCGATGGCTGGCGAGCGGCCCAGCATCCCCCAGCCGTTGCGGTGGCCGTGGATCGGCAGTTGCGAATGGGCGCGCAACACCTTCATCGCGGGCAGGCCGATGCTGTTCATGCTCGCCATCACGCAAGTGCCGCCTTCGCGCAGGACATGGTCGTGGCGGGCCAGCATCTCGTCGATGTCGCCGGTCAGGTTCGCGGCGAACATGACCTTCTTGCCGGTCCGCTCCGCATGTTCGTTGATGACGCGCATGACCGCGCTGATCCGCGCGTCGAAGGGGCAGGCGGGGCCGTCGGCCTGAAGCTCGTCGTCCTTCACGAAGTCCACGCCCGCATCCAGCAGCGTGCGCACCTGCTCTGCGGTGGCTTCGGGCGAGAGGCCGACGCTCGGCTTGACGATCGTGCCGATCATCGGTCGGTCGTCGACGCCCGCCAGTTCGCGCGTGCCCGCAACGCCGAACTGCGGCCCCTGATAGCGATCGAGAAACACCGGCGGCAGCGTCAGGTCGACCAGCTTGAGGCCCGAGAAAGCCTTGAGTTCCGACAGGTTGCCGGCCACCGTCGCCAGCAGGTTCGGCAGCGACGGCCCGAAGTTGTGGACCGGCCACGACAGCGTCACCCGCGCCGTCCGCCGCCTGCCGTCGCCGGTTTTGGGAAGCCCCGATCCGGGCAGCGAGGGTCGCTCGGCATCGCCGAGTTCCTCGATCGACACCACCCGCGCCGCATGGGCTTCACGCAGCGCGTCGGTCTCTCCGGGCACGCGCACGAAAGTGCCGGTGGACTGCTCCCCCGCCATCGTCGCGGCGGCCTGTTCCAGCGGGAAGGCGGTCTCGATCCAGTAGGTCGCCTCGACAGTGCCGCTCATGCGCGTGCGACCTTGAAGTAGGTGTTGTAGCGCTCCAGCCCGACCGTGAAGTAGGGCACGAAGACGAGGTTGCGCCCGCCCGTCTGCATCGCATAGCCGGTGTCCGAACCGGGCACCGGGGCCAGCGCGGAGGGCAGCGCCAGCGGCTGCTGCTCGATCCCCTCCCACGGGTTGAGGCCGACGTACATCACCGGCCCGCGCATCACGGCGGCAAGGTCGGGGTTGGCATCGTCGATGGGGAGCGTGCGCAGCGACTGCGGCAGCGTGAGTTCAACCACGTCGCCCGCCTTCCATGTGCGCGATACGCTGGCGAGGGAGCCGGGCTCCACCGCCTGCGCCGTGCCGTTGACGCTGAGCTGCGCGCCCTTCGCCCATGCCGGAATGCGCAGCTTCATGGCGAAGCGGCCGCTGCCTGCCTCGGTCACGGTGAGGCGCGTCGTATCCTGTGCCGGGTACGCGGTTTCCTGCTCAACCTTCACCGCGCCGCCGGGACGGGCCCAGGTGACGGTGGAGGGCGCGAACATGTTCACCACCAGCGCGTCGTCGTCATGGAAATAGAGGTTCAGCACGTAGTCCGCGACGCCCTGCACCAGCGTGCCCGAGCAGCACGGCCATTTCTGGTGGTAGTAGAGCTTCTCCGCAGCGGGTCCGTAGTTCGAATAGTACGGATAGCCGCCGTCGCTGTCGGGCAGGCGGGTGGCGAGCATGGTGTTGTAGAGCGTGCGCTCCAGCCCGTCGCCATAGATCGGCTGGCCGGTCAGGCGCACCAGATAGCGCGCCAGCTTCATGTCGGCGAAGCTGCCGCAGGGCGTCTCGAAATGCGCCTTGGACGACTTGAGGCTGGCGCCCAGCTTGCCCTGATGCAGCGGCACGAACTGCTCCTCCGGTCCCCACCCGCCCGAGGCGAAACGCTGCGGTTCCATGTAGGTCCACGCGTTGACGAGCGCCTTGCGGTACTTCTCGTCGCCGAGGTGCAGATAGGCCTGCGCGCCGGAACTCAGCGCGATCGTGTGGCTGTAGGCGTGCTTGCCCGGCAGGATGTCCTGTCCGGCGGCGAGGGGATCGAACCACTCCTTGTTGAGCAGGTAGTGGATCGCCATGGCGCGGTACTTCTCGTCCCCGGTGATCTCGGCGACGTGGAACAGGTTTTCCGAGAGGACGTAGGTCTCGTCATAGGGCGGATCGACCTTGCCGATGCGGTCGCGCGAGACGGGAGAGATGTTGGGGCGGCACTTCTCGATGGTGATCGGCAGCAGTGCCTTTGCCTGCTCCACGCCGGACAGGCGGTAAGCATCGATCAGGCCGACGACGTACTTGTCCATGGTGTAGGCGGCCCACTGCTCCTGCGCCTTCGGGCCGGCATATGGGTTCTTCGTCGTAGTGATGAACTCGCCGAAGCCCTGCACCAGCGCGGCGACCTTGGCGTGGGCGGCCTTGTCCCCGGTGGTCGCGGCGATGCGGGCGAGGCCGGAGATGTACTGGCCGAAGGTGAGGCCGGGCACGAAGCCGTCCTTGTCGTACCAGCCGCCCATGTCCGGGCCGGGCGCGGGGAGACCCGCCTGCTGGCGGAAGACCTTGAGCACGCGGTCGTTGTCGAGCGCGAGGTAGTGCGCCTGGATATGGTCGTAGTGACGCTTGATCTCGCCGCCGGTCAGCCGGACCGCGCCATAGGGGAATTCGTGAAGCACTTCCTTGCCGCGCGCGCCTGCCGCCGCGCCGCGCGTCGCCGCGGCGAAGGCCATGGCGGGCGCGCCTACCGCAGAGGCGGCGGTCGCCGCGCAGGCGGCGCAATGGATGAAGCTACGCCGCGAAAGTCCGTGCTCGTGATGATCCTGAAGTCGCATCCTGTCCCCGATTCCCGTTGTCGCACTCTTGCGCTCAGTCATCATTTAACAATATCATATTACAAATTTCAAGGAGCGGGTGATGGGTGTCAGGCGGTTGTGGGCGGCGGTGCCCATCGGGGCGATGCTGGCTGCCGCGTCGCTCCCGGCAATGGCGCAGAATGTCGCCTGTCCGGCCCGCGCCACGCGCTTTGCGGACAAGCCCGCAGTGGCCGTCGGCGTATCGTGGTATCCCGAGCAGTGGCCGGAGGAGCGCTGGGAAACCGACCTCGCGCTGATGAAGGAGACGGGGTTCAACACCGTGCGAATCGGGGAGTTCGCATGGAGCCGCATGGAGCCCGCCGAGGGCCGCTTCGACTTCGCATGGATGGACCGCGCGGTCGCGGCGGCGAAGCGGCACGGCATGATGATCGTCATCGGCACGCCCACCGCCGCGCCGCCCGCGTGGCTGACGCAGAAGTACCCGGACACCCTGCGCGTGGACGAGGACGGCGCCCGCGCCGGGCACGGCGGGCGGCGGCATTTCTCGTTCGCGAGCACCCGCTACCGCACGTTCGCCCGCCGCATCGCGCAGGAGTTGGCCAAGCGCTATGGCCGCGATCCGGCGGTGGTCGGCTGGCAGATCGACAACGAGGTCGGCCCGCCCTCGTTCGATGCCGAGGCAGTCGCCGCCTGGCACGGCTTCCTGCAACAGCGCTACGGCTCGATCGACGTGCTCAACCGGCGCTGGGCGACGCAGTACTGGAGCCAGCACTACGACAGTTTCGATCAGGTGCCGCTCCACGCGACCGGGCAGCAGAACCCCGGCCTGCTGCTCGACTTCCGGCACTTCACCACGGCCACATGGATCGACTACGTCCAGAACCAGGCCACGGCGATCCGCCCGCTGATCGACCGGCGCGCCTTCGTCACCACCAATACGATGTTCTGGAACGCGGGGTTCGACCATTTCGCGATGCACCGCGGGCTCGATGTGGCGGCGTGGGACAACTACATCCAGAACGGCCGCGCGGACTGGGTGGCGAACGGGGCCAACCACGATCTCGTGCGCGGGTACAGGCACTGCAACTTCTGGCTGATGGAGACGCAGCCCGGCCGCGTCGACTGGGCCCCGGTCAACCGCGCGCTCGATCCCGGGCAGGTGCGCGAGATGGCGTGGCAGGCGGTGCTGCACGGGGCCGACGCGGTGCTCTACTGGCAGTGGCGCAGCGCCGCCAACGGGCAGGAGACCTACCACGGCGCGATCCTCGGGCAGGACGGCGCGCCCAATCCGATCCGTGCCGAGATCGCGAAGACGGCGCGCGAGCTGACGACAGCCGCGCCGCTGCTCGCCGATACGCGGCCGGTCGCCAAGGTCGCGATGATCTACTCGTTCGACAGTCGCTGGGCGATCGACCTTCAGCGGCACAGCCGCGATTTCGAGCCGATCAAAGCCTTCACCGATTTCTACCGTCCCTTCCGCACGGCGTCGCAGGGCGTGGAGATCGTCTCGCCCGACGATGACCTTTCCGCCTATCGGCTGGTCGTCGCGCCGAGCCTCAACGTCCTCACCGCCGCGCAGGCGCGGCGGCTGGAGGCCTATGTGCGGGATGGCGGGCACCTCCTGCTCGGCCCGCGCTCGGGGATGAAGGACGATGCCAACGCGCTCTGGCCGCAGCGCCAGCCCGGTCCGCTCGCCGATGTTCTGGGCGCGCGGGTGGAGCAGTTCTACGCCCTCGACGCCAAGGTCGGGATCAAGGGCGCGGTTGCGGGCACCGCGCAGGTCTGGGCGGAGGAACTCACCCCCACCGCGCCCGATACGCAGGTTCTGGCGACATACGACGATCCCGGCGGCTGGCTCGATGGCAAGGCGGCGCTGGTGTCACGCAAGCTCGGCAAGGGGCGCATCGGCTACCTCGGCGCATGGATCGAGCCGGCGGCGATGGAGCAACTCGCAGCCGCGTGGCTTGAAGGCGCAAAGGTCCGCGCGCCGGTGCCGTCGGCGCATCCCGACATCGAGATCGGCCTGCGCGAAGGCAGAGGCCGCCGTGTGCTCATCGCGATCAACCACGGCGCGGGCGAGCATCCGCTCACGCTGCCTGCCGGGGCGAGGCCGGTTGCGGACGGGGACTGGAAGGATGGCCGGATCGCCGGGCATGGCGTGGCGCTGTTCGAGCTGGCGGAATAGGCGAGGGCGGGTCCGGAGACGCCCCATGGCGGACGTTGCAATCTGTCGTTCCATCTGCCTACCTAACTCTATGAATATCGTCTCAATTGAACATCTATGGTCGAGTCTGTGGGCGACGCACTTTGTCGCCGGGGAGGCTCGCCTGCGGTTCGAGTTGGGCGGCGAAGAGTTCGATAATACCGTCCAGCAAATTCCTCGTTTTCTTCAAGCCCATCGTCGAGCATCTATCATAACTGACGCGCTGTTCACCGAGAACTGCGTGGCAGTGGTTGCTTGGAATGGGCAGGCGCCATTTCCAGCAGGACTCCCTGACGAAGTGACGGACGGATTTGCTGCCTTGCAGTCTGCGGGGTTTGACAGACCACTGATAAGCGAATGGCAGGCCACGCTTTATCCTGATCCAGATGACGAAGCGTATTTATGGACACTGCGCAGCTATGATCTGGGTCGAGACAAGTTGTCTCGTGACACTATTCTTTGGCACGCCGTTTCCTGCGAGATGCCCATCTATCCGAGCGCTCCGGTCGTAACCTTCCTACTTGACCCTTTCCAATCCGTGATGCTGCATGTCTACGACGACCGAGGAATGGACGTGATTGCATTGGAGCCAGCCAAGCTTCATGGAATCCACACCGACTTCGCCGATTGGCTTCTCGACCATGACCGTGAACGGATGGAGAAGCTGTTCTAGAACTTATGGCAGCAAACCACTCATCCCCGTCGCCCCTGCGCAGGCAGGGGCCTATCCCGCCCGCGCCTATTGCCGTTAGCAAGGTGCCGTGGCGATGGACCTGATGGGCCCCTGCCTGCGCAGGGGCGACGGGGTTTTGTTTGAGCAACTCTCGTCCAAAAGCTGGCCCGGCTTCATCCGTCGTCCCGGACTTGATCCGGGACCGCTGGGTGCTTGAAGCGATAGTTAGCGATGCGCCATCACGCCCCTCACCGAATGACGCAACGAGCCACTCACTCACCACGGCGTCGCGCGCGCCACGGTGATGCCGCGCACTTCCTCCGGCCACTTTCCGCTGACGGCGCAGTAGAAGTGGTGCAGCACGCCGCGGTGGCTCACGATCGAGGGCTTGTGCGCGTACTTCTCGTCCACCGAGCCCGGCGGCCCGGCATCGACGAGCACTTCGGGAACCTTGCGGAAATCGGTCAGGTCATCGCCCAGCGCGAGCAGGTCGCGCGCCTTGCCGTCGGTGGAGAGGCCGAAATAGAACATCGCCCACTGCCCGCGATGGCGCAGCACTACCGGGTCGCTGGCGAAGCGGTCGTCCGGCGCGCCTTTCGGGCCGTTGCGCAGCAGCGGGCTCGCCGGGTGCCGCCGCCATGTCTTCAGGTCGTTCGAGGTGGCGAGGCCGGTCTGCTCGCGCCACGGCTCGCCTTTGGTCTTGGCGTTGTAGAACAGGTGGTAGGTGCCGCCCTCGCGCATCAGGAAGGGTTTGTAGAGTCCGCCTTCCTCCCACGCTGCGCCGTCCTGCGGGAAGAGGATCGGCGGGGTCTTTTCCCAGCGCATCAGATCCTTGCTGAAGGCAAGGCCGATCACCGCCGGGCCCGCCTCGTATCCCGCGCCGGGATAGGCGTGCCATGCGCAGACGTAGTGCCCGTCCACCTTGATGAGTCGTCCGGGGGAGAGCATGTCGTTCTCCCGCAGGATCGAGGCGGAGGCGATGTTGTAGCGCGTGATCGGATCCTGCGGATCGCGCGCGAGGATCACCCCCTTGCGCCGCCAGTGGATCAGGTCGTCCGACTGCGCGATGCCGGTCTGGTAGCCCGCGCCGTCCCAGCCGACATAGGTCATGAAGAAGCGGCCTTCGTGCGAGAACACGAAGGGGCAGTCCACCAGCTTCTCGTCGAACGTGCCCTTCTCGCCGGACCCGGCCAGCACCAGCTTCCTGTACTTGTAGGGCGTGCGGTAGGGTGCCAGCGGATCATCCGCCGCCAGTGCTGGAAAGCGCGCCGATGCCATGCCGCCGAAGCCCGCAGCTGCGGCGCCAATGAAGTGTCGCCGATCCATGACTATCGTTCCTCTCACCCGATCCGCGCCGAGAGGCGTTCGAGACGGCGAGACCGGGCGATGCGCTCGCCGTCCGCCAGCACCGTGAGCCCCGCTCCCCGGCGGTAGCGCGATCCGTCGCGGTCCCACAGCACCGTCAGCAGCTTGCCCTGGAACGGCACGCCGTCGAGGCAGAACCAGTCCCACGACCCCTGCGGCACCTGCGGTTGCACCACCAGCCTGCCGCCGGGCTCGGGACGCAGCCCTACGAGGCCGTTGATGACGAGATCGCAGTAGGTCGAGTGGTTGTAGTACCGCCCGCGCTCCAGATCCTTGTGCAGCCAGAGCCCGGTCTCGCCGTCCAGATACTCGCCGATGTAGGGCTTGCCGTCGCGGTACTGCGAGCGGGCGTACGTGCGCAGCGCATGGAAGTAATCGCGCGCCGAGACCGGGGCCGGACGGCCCGAGCACAGCACATTGGCGAGCGCGGTGAGCGTCTGCGAGGTCGCGAAAGGCCAGACCGGCCCGTTCCATTCGCAGGCGGCGGCGAAGCTGTAGCGGAAGCGCGGGTGCCGCCGTTCGGCGGTGAGGATGCCGTGGGGCGCCCCGAATCCCTGCGGGTCGGCCAGTTGCGCCCATGCCGCTTCGTAGCCGCGCCCGGCGTCGGGCAGGTCGAAGTACCACGGGATGAAGCCGATCTCCTCGCGCGCGTCGCACAGGGTATCGTCGTCCGCCGCGCCGGGGTGGACGTAGCGGACCTTGAAGAACTGGGCCTGCTCGTCCCACAGCCGGTCCTGCACGATGTCGCGCAGGGTCTTCGCCTTGCCTTCGTACATTGGTGCGAGCGCCGCGCGGCCGGTCAGCCGCGCGATCTTCGCCATGGCGACGGCGTTGCCGTACATGTAGCTGTTGAGTGGCGGGCGCAGGTTGCGGTCCCGGCGCGAGCCGCTGATCGATTCCTCCATCGCGTCGCGCACGTCGAACTGCCAGAACGAGCCGTCCGCGTTCATCCGCAACCGTTCCCAGCCCTCGTAGTAGCGGGCGAAGTCGTCGAACATCGCGGCGAGCCCGGCAGTGTCGCCGGTGACGAGCCAGCGCTGGTAGGCCGCCCAGATGGTCCATCCGCTGTACTTGAACTCGTCCTTCGGAGGTGAGCCATCGGTGCCGCCGCGCAGCCAGTAGAGCAGGATGTCCTGCGCCACGGCGCGATCGCGCAGCCAGCGGCTTTCCATCAGGTGATGCCCGACGGCGCTGCTGACCGGCGCGCGGCCATAGAATTCCATGGCGGCCACGCGCCCTTCCGGCGTGCGGACGAGCGCCTTGCGGAACGTCCACCAGCGATACCAGTAGATTTCCTCTACCTGCGCATCGGGGCATTCGAACGCGGGCGCGTGTTCGGCAATCCAGTCCCATGCCTGCGCGTTGGGCACGAGGTTCAGCGGCCGCTCGGGCTCCATCGCGTTGAAGCGTTCGACGTGGTGGGCGAAACGGGCGTAGTCGAGCACGGCCAGCGGGCCCGGGCGCGAGGCGCCCGCGCGCAACGGTGTCCCTGCAGTCAGCGCGGCGAGGCACCCGGCCTTGAGGCCCGCATTCATGAATGTGCGGCGGTCGAGTGCCACGGACGGTTCTCGCTGATCGTTCTCCCGCTCGCAGGCTTAAGAGCGCGTCAGGTTGTTGTAAACTGGTAAACTCGAAGATTGCGCCATAATGGTGGTCGAGCAGTTGACGAATCGCGACTTGAATTTACAAATCGGGTGCGAGGCGGCCAGGACCGCCGGGAGAGGAGCAGGCATGATCCGATACGCGATGATGGTGCTGGCGTTCCTCGCGCTGACGTTCGGTGGCATGGGCCCGGTCGCCGCGAAGACCGTGCGCGTCTCGCCCGATGCACCCGGCGCCTTCCGCAGCGTCGGCGCGGCTGTCGCGGCTTTGCCTGCACAGGGCGGCGAAGTGCGCATCGACCCCGGCGAGTACCGGGAGAAGCTCTGGATATCGAAGGATGACGTCCATCTCGTCGGCATCGGCAGCGGGCCGGACAAGGTGTCGATCGTCTACGGCGACAGCTCGATCACGGTAGGCAATACCTACCGCACCCCCAGCGTCCACATCGCCGCCGACGGGTTCCGGGCGGAGAACCTGACGATCGCCAACGACTGGTCGCGCGATCCCGCGCATCCCAATGCGCAGGCGGTGGCGCTCTCCGTCTCGGGCGACCGCGCGGTGTTCACGCGCGTCCGCATCCTGAGCACGCAGGACACCCTCTACCTCGCCCGGCCGGAGGGTGCGCGCAGCCGTCAGGTCTTCCGCGACTGTTATGTAGAGGGGCACGTCGATTTCGTGTTCGGCAACGCCAAGGCCTGGTTCGAGCGCTGCCAGCTTCACGGCCTCAGGCGCGACAACGTGTTCTACACCGCGCAGAGCCGCAACGCGCCGGACGAGGACAGCGCCTTCGTGCTCAGCGACTGCGTGCTGACGGCGGACCCGCAGGCGCGCAACATCTTCCTCGGCAGGGCGTGGCGGCCCTATGCCCGCGTGATCTGGCTCGGTACGCGGATGGAGGCCCCGATCGAACCGGCTGGTTGGCGGGAGTGGTATCCGGACCGTTCGCGCACGCTCGACACCGCCTATTACGCGGAATACCGCTCGACCGGCCCCGGCGCGTCACCCGCAACGCGCGATCCGCGCTCGCACCAGCTGACCGACGCGGAGGCCAAGCGCTGGACGCTGGAAAGCTTCTTCGCGGGCGACATCGCGTGGATCGATCAGCCGCGCAGCGCGGCACGTGCTGAAAGCAGCGCGCCCAGCGCCGCAACCCAGCTCACCAGCAGGAAACTGGTGCCGTAGTCACCGCAGACGCCGTAGATGGTCGCCATCGCAGCAGGGCCGATCATCACACCGATGAATGTGTAGACGAGCGCGCCGCCGATCACCCGGCCCGCGTCCTCCGGCGCGCAGTGGTGGGTGCATTCGGCCATGACCACACCGTTCCACCCGCTCATGCAGAAGCCGAACAGGCACAGCACCATGACCTGCACCGCAACGGGCAGCGCGTCGAGCTGCCACAGCGCGATCATGCACGCGGTCGAGATCGCGCCGATCACCGCGAGCACGGCAAAGCCGCCGAAGCGGTCGCCGAGCCCTCCCCACGACACGCGCCCAAGCGCGCCGCAGCCCTGGATCGCGCCCGCGACAAGGCCCGCCTCGACCAGCGACCAGCCATGCTCCACCAGCATGATGACCGCGAAGGCGGACAGCGAGAGCTGGAGCGAGGAATAGAGCAGCCCCAGCAGCGCCAGCGCCCGCAGCGGCGCCTTGCCCCAGACGAGGCGCTGCTCGAAGACGAAGTTGCGCCACAGCGAGATCGTCGCCGGGCGGGCGGGGCGCTCGGGCCCGCCCTTGATCGCCAGGACACCGATCATCGCGAAGCACGCAATCGCGCTGGCGACGAAAGTGGTGCGCCAGCCCATCGCGGAGGTAAGCGCCGGGATCATCAGGCTGGCCAGTACCCCGCCAATCGGAACGCCCGCCTGCTTGATCGAGAAGATGAGCGAGCGGCGATGCGGCGGCGTCACCGCGCCGAGGATCTGTGCAGAGGCAGGGTTCTGCACGCCGTAGCCGATACCGATCACGATGGAGGCGAGCAGCGCCAGCCCCGCGCTCGCGCTCGTCAGCAGCAGCAGCGCGGTGCCGAAGCACGCGAGCGCCAGCTGCTCCACCTGCACCGGCCCGCGATGCTGGATCAGCGTGCCCGCCACCGCCGAGGCGAAGATGCCCGCCGCGTAGATCACGCTGATCTGGTAGCCGACGTAGTGCGGCGCGAGGCCGAACTGGCCCGCGACGAGCGGCGCGATCCCGGTGAGCGCGAGCGCGGTCATCGTCGAGAGGATCTGTATCGTCGTCGTCGTCGCGAGGGCCGAGACGATCGAGGGCGCCGCCGGGACTCGCGCGTCAGGGGTGGTTGCTGCGGAGGTCATTGCTGCACTGCATAATGTAATGCTTTACACGAGCCAAGCGGGAAGTCACAGTCATGCGATACCGCGCCACCGTGGCGCCCGCTCAGGAGCCGTCTTTCCATGGTCCAGCCGCCCTACGCCTCCGCGACCGCGAATGTCCATGCTGCATTGCAACGCATCGGCGCGCGCGATGCGCTCGTCCGGGCGTGGCTGCATGTCGACGATGCGGATGCGCTGGCGGCGGCCAACGCGCTGGATGCGGCGGAGGCGAAAGGCGCGCTGCACGGGGTCTGTGTCGGCGTGAAGGACGTGATCGCGGTCAGGGGCATGCCGCTGACGCACAATTCGCCGCTGTTCTCCGGGCATATGCCGGGCGACGACGCGCCCTGCGTCGCCACCCTGCGTGCGGCGGGGGCGGTGATCCTCGGCAAGACCGACACCACCGAGTTCGCGGCGGCGGGGCGCAATGCCGCCAGCGCCAACCCGCATGACCTGACGCGCACCCCCGGCGGCTCCTCGGCCGGGTCGGCGGCGGCGGTCGCGGACGGCCATGTGCCGCTGGCGCTCGCCACGCAGACCGGCGGCTCGACCATCCGCCCGGCAAGCTTCTGCGGCATCCACGGCTTCAAGCCGAGTTGGGGCCTCGTCAGCCGCGAGGGGGTGAAGACTTACGCCAACAGCCTCGATACCGTGGGCTGGTACGCGCGCGACCTCGCCATGATCGACCGGGTCTGCGCGGTCTACGGCCTTGCTGCGCCGACGCCGGTGGGGCCGGGCCGCCTGCGTATCGGCATGTTTCGCACGCCATGGTGGGACGAGATCGCGCCCGACGGCAAGGCTGCCTTCGACGGTGTGGCCGCCGCCATGGCGCGGGCCGGGATCGACGTGGTCGAAATCCCCGCGCTGCCGGAGTTCGAGCACCTCAACGACGATCACCGCGCGATCCTGTTCCGCGAAGGCGCGGCGGCGTTCCTCAACCTCGCACGCACGCGGCCGGACCTGCTGCACGCCGATTTCCACCTGCGGGTCGAAGCGCTCTCGCAGTTCTCCGACCGGCGGCTGCGCGAGGCGCATGACCGTGCCGCCGTGGCGCGCGTGAGCTTCGAACGCGCCATCGACGGCCTCGACGCCGTGCTTGCCCCGAGCGCTCCCGGCATCGCGCCACTGGGCCGGTCGCCGGGTGAGCCGAAGTTCAACCAGCCCTGGACCCTGCTCCATGCGCCCGTCGTCAACCTGCCGCTGGCGCGCGGGGAGGGCGGCATGCCCATCGGCGTCTCACTGGTCGCGCCTCGCTACGCGGATCGGAGGCTGATTGCGGTGGCGCGGGAGGTCGAGGCGCTGCTGGGGGTTACGGGCGGGGCTGGATGATTCCACCTCCCGTCGCCCCTGCGCAGGCAGGGGCCCATCCCAGACTCGCCTCCTTGCGGCGAGCAAGGTGTCGTGGCGAGAGACCTGATGGGCCCCTGCCTGCGCACGGGCGATGGGGTTGGCTTGACAAATATCGCCAAATAGGTTATATGGCCCAGCATCCGCCGAGCCTGACGTACAAGGGTTCGGCGGTGTATCGGGTCGGCGTCGTGGGCCGGGATGCGGTATCAAGCCGTAGCTACGCACCACGGTGTCCAATCGAAGACCCGGACCGTCCTCTAGGCTCTGGCCCGGCCGTTCCCCCAACCGAGTATCTCGGCCTGGGAGCGGCTCTCCCGGAAGTCCCATGACCGGCACCGACGCGAACCCCAACGTCGGTCATACCGGACAGGTCCGATGGAATACAGGTCGAGCCGGGCTGCTCTCCGCACCTACCCGGCCACTCGCAACGCGCTGTGGAAACAAAACCCCCGCGTCCCAGTCGGACGCTCACGACGCCGACCCGATGTTATCCTCGGTCCGCCTGTCGATCTTCCCCCGGCGTAAAGCCCGCACTCGCCAGCGGGCGTTTTCGTGTGTCTGCTGCGTTCGTCGTCGTCCCGGGCTCGCCCCGGGACCGCTGGCCGTGACCAGCCCACCGCGCTGCGCGCGCGCTGCCGCGAGCACTTCCCTAAAGACAGCCGCCGGTCCCGGATCAAGTCCGGGACGACGACAGTTCCTCCCCGAGCTTGTCTCGTGGAGGGGGACCGCCGCCGCAGGCGGTGGTGGAGGGGGAGAGATCGCGCAATTCCCCCTCCGTCAGCGCTTCGCGCTGCCACCTCCCCGAGCAAGCTCGGGGAGGGATTAGGGAAGGTCTGCCACTTCCGCCCTTGTCGGCATCGACGGCGCTGCTCCGTGGCGCGTGACCGAGATCGAGGCCGCGGCATTCGCCAGCTTCAGCGCCTCGTCCAGCCCGATCCCCTGGTCCACGCAGGCGGCGAGGACGCCGCAGAAGCAGTCGCCCGCGCCGCTGGTGTCGATCACCTTGGCGGCCGGGACGCCGGGCGCGAAGACCGTGCGGTCGGCAAGCACCGCCGCCGAGCCGATCGCGCCGAGCGTCACCACCACGACCTGATCGGGCCGCGTCAGCAGGCGGCGGGCGACGAGGAGGTCGTCGAGCGTTTCCGGCTCGCGGTCGAGGCCGAGGTAGTCGGCGAATTCGGTCTGGTTGAAGATCAGCATGTCGCACAGTTCGAACAGCTTCGCCCCAGCCGGGATTGCGGGCGCTGCGTTGAGGATGCGGCGCGTGCGCCTTGCTGCCTCGCTGGAAAAGAGCGCGGCGATCTCGTCGATGTCGGTTTCGAGCTGGGCGAGCAGGACGCGGGTCTCGCCGTCGAGCACGCCCATGGCCCGCTCGGCCCGCGCAGCCATGTTGGCGCCGGATTCGACGGCGATCATGTTGTCGCCACCGGGCTCGATGAGGATCGTTGCGCGCCCGCTGCCTTGCCCTGCCAGCACTTCGACGTGCGCGGTATCCACTCCGTCAGCCGCCAGCGCGCCGAGCAGCAGCGCGCCCGCCGCGTCGTCGCCCACCGCGCCCGTCATGCGGGTGGCGGAGCCGAAGCGCGCGGCGGCGACCGCCTGGTTGAGCCCCTTGCCGCCGACCGCCTGCTCGCTGTGGTCGACCAGCAGGGTCTGGCCCCATGCCGCCTTCACGGGCAGCCGCAGCGCGATGTCGAGATTGAGGGAACCGAAGACCGCGACGCTCATGCAAACTCCCTGCCGGTGAAGATTCTCGCTAGGTTGCCGACCCCGCCCGGTCTTGCCTGAGCGCGCACCGGTTCCTGCGCAAGCATTTCCGCGCAGGCGGCAAAGACCGGTCGGCGTGCGTATCCCATGCAGCGGATCGACCCAGATGGAGCCGCCGACCGATGAAGACCCGCCGCCCGACCCGCATCGCCCTCGCCACGCTGGCGCTGCTGGCGACCAGTTCCCCCGTGCTCGCCGGAAACGCCGGGCCGGTGGTGCGCACCGCGTCGGGCGAGATCGAGGGGCGCCGTGACGACGCGGTGGAAAGCTTTCGCGGCGTGCCGTTCGCCGCGCCGCCGGTGGGCGCGCTGCGCTGGCGCGCGCCGCAGCCGCTCGCCCGCTGGCAGGGCGTGCGCAAGGCGCAGGAGTACGGGCCGGACTGCATGCAGTGGGGCCTCGACGAGCCGCCGAGCGCCGCCTACGTCCGCCCGGTCAGCGAGGATTGCCTGACGCTCAACCTGTGGCGACCGGCGGGAGCCAAGCCCTCGGCGAAGCTGCCGGTGATGGTGTGGATCTACGGCGGGGCGTTCTCGATGGGATCGGCGAGCTGGCCGGTCTACGAGGGCGCGAACCTTGCGCGAGAGGGGGTGATCGTCGTCGGCGTGAACTATCGCCTCGCGCGGTTCGGCTGGTTCTCGCACCCTGCGCTGAGCGCGGAGGATGCCGACGGGATGCTCGGCAACTATGGCCTCATGGACCAGATGGCGGGGCTGCGCTGGGTGCAGGCGAACATCGCGGCGTTCGGCGGCGATCCGGGCAACGTCACCGTCTTCGGGGAATCGGCGGGGGCGTTCTCGGTCAACGCGCTGATGGCCTCGCCGCTGGCGCGGGGGCTGTTCGCGAAGGCGATCTCGCAGTCGGGCGGCGGGCAGAAGGGCTTCGGCCGGCGGCTCGACACCTACATGCCCGAGGCCGAGCAGACGGGGCTGGAGTGGACGCGCTCGCTGGGTATCGGCGACGGCGACCTTGCCGCGATGCGCGCGCTGCCCGCCGCGACGGTGCTGGGGCCGAAGAACCCGCTGGTGCTGGGCGGCATCGTCATCGACGGGCGCATCGTGCCGCAGCCGGTGGACGAGGCGTTCCTCAAGGGCGAGGTCGCGCATGTGCCCTACATGGTCGGCGCGAATTCGTGGGAGGACAGCCTGCTCAAGTACATTCCGGGCGCCGAGAAGGCGGTGATCCCGGCGATGGGAGAGCGGGCCGGGAAGCTGATGGAGATCTACCGCAAGGGTGGCACCGTGCCTGAAGCGGAGGCGATGCAGCACTTGTGGGGCGATGCCTTCATGACCGCCCCGGCGCGCTACCTCGCCCGGCGTTCCGCGGCGGGCGGTGCGCCGACCTACCTCTACCACGTCAGCTACGTGCCGGTGGCGGCGCGCGGCAGGATCTACGGCACGCGGCATTCGGCCGAGATCAGCCTCGCCATGCACAACGAGGTTTCCGGCGCGCAGTTCGAGGAAGGCGCGGCGGACACCCCGATGGCGCAGGCTATGAGCGGCTACTGGCTGCGCTTTGCCAAGGCGTCCGACCCCAACGGCGGCGGCGCGCCGGTCTGGCCGCGCTATGATGTGGCGGGCGATGCGCTGATGGAGTTCGCCAACCAAGGTCCGGTCGTGCGCGCCGGGTTCGGCAGGAAAGCCTTCGACATGATCGACGCCGCCTACTTCGAGCGGGCGAAGCTGGCGGCGCCCAAACCCTGACGGGCCATCCCGGAACGCCAAAGGCCGCCGCCCTTTCGGACGGCGGCCTTTTCGTTGCGACCCGCCTGGCTCAGAACTTGTAGCCGACCGAGAAGATCGCCTGGCGCGGAGCGATGTAGGTGTCGGAGATCTGCCCGCTGCCGTAAGGATCGGTGAAGCGCGAGTTGATGCCGTTCTTGTCGAATAGGTTGGTCACCGTCGCCGAGACGCTGATGCCGCTGTCGGCGAAGGCGTAGCTGGCGAAGAGGTTCACCTGCGAATAGTCGGGCGTGTCGTCCTGCACCGGGGTGTTGAAGACGCGCGATTCGAACTTGCCGCGATAGATGTACTGCGCGCGGGCGGTGAGCTGGCCGGGGCCGATCTCTCCGGTCCACGAGACCGCCGCCGATCCCTGAACCGAGGGCATCTTGGGGATCTTGTTGCCGTTGATGTTCTCGCGCGCCGCCTCGCGGACCAGCGAGGCCGGGTAGAAGTTGGCGAAGAACCCGCCGACGCCACCGTAGCCAGCCGCGACTTGCGCCGCGTCCGCCGAAGTGGCGTTGAGCGCGAGGTAGTCGCCCTTGAACTCGCCATGGAGCAGCGAGAGCGAGCCTTCGAAGCGCAGGTGCTCGGTGGCGTGCCAGTCCATCTCCAGCTCGGCGCCGTAGACTTCGGCCTTCGGCCCGTTGCTGATGCCCTCGCCGAACAGGATCGCGTCTTCTTCGAGGAACTGGAGATCCTTGTAGAAGTAGTAGAACGCCGAGGCGTTGATCTGCAGCGTGTTGCCGAAGAAGCGGTTCTTCGAGCCGATCTCGATCGAGTCCAGCGTCTCGGGCTTGTAGGTCGGCTTGACGCCGGTATCCCAGCCGAGCGCGAGGAACGAGCTGTTGCCGCCCGAGGCCGCGCTGTTGATGCCGCCCGGCTTGAAGCCGCGGGTGTAGCTTGCATAGACCATGTTGCTGGGCGTGAGCTGGTAGTCGAGCGCGAACTTGCCGGTCAGGCGCGCGGTGCTGGTGCCGACGCCGGGTTCGGGCTGGAGGTACGCGCCCGACGTGTTGCCGCTGGTGCCGCCCGACATGCTGTCGGTGACGCCGGTGTACTTGTCATGGTTGTAGCGCAGGCCCGCCGTGACGGTGAGCGCCTTGTTCACTTCCAGGCTGGCCTGCGCGTACCCGGCATAGGCCTCGCGCGTGACCGCCGAGAGTTCGGCGTAGGTGATCGCGGAAACCAGCGGGTCGTTGTACGGCGTGTTGGTCGCGAGCGGCGGGTTGAGCCCGTCTCCGACGTTCGAGCGGTACTCGTTGATGTAGTTCTTGTTCTTCGAGCGCAGGTAGACGCCGCCGACGATCCAGCGGAACGGGCCGTCGGTGTCGGACGCGATGTTGTATTCCTGCGTCCACGACGTCGTGTTCTGCTCCCACGTCGCGATGTGGTCGTAGCTGGCGAAGCCGCCGCTGACGTCGAAGAACAGTTCGCGGTTCAGGCCGTCGCCGTCCCACGACAGGTCGCTGTGCAGCTTCTGGTAGCTGGTGATCGAGCTGAACGTCGCGCCGCCGAGGTCGAACTTGATGACGCCGTAGTAGAGCTGGGTGCGGATGTAGGTCTTGCCGGGGAAGTCCTGCGTCAGTTCGCGCGGGTCGGGATTGGGGTCGAGGACGTTCTTCTGCGCGGTGGCGTTCTGGTCGCCCTTGTACTGGATGGTTGAGAGCAGGACCGAGACGCGGTCGTTCGGGGTCCACTTGACCGCGAACTTGCCGCCCCATTCGTCGGCGTCGTCCAGTTCGTAGTCGGGATCGCCGGCGACGTCGGTGGCCTTGGCGTAGCCGTCATGGCGGTAGTGCTGGCCGGCGGCGCGGATCGCCAGCGTGTCGGTGATCGGCACGTTGATGGCGGCGTCGGCCTTCAGCAGATTGTAGTTGCCGTAGCCGATGTTCGCGGAGCCCGACATCTCGGTGGGGTCGGGCTGCTTGGAGACGACGTTGATCGTGCCGCCGGTCGAGCCTTGCCCGTACATGGTGCCCTGCGGGCCACGCAGGACTTCGACCTGCGCGACGTCGATGAAGGCGGCGTTCGCGGCGATCGAGTTGAAGATGTAGACGCCGTCGACGTGGAACGAGACGCCGGGTTGGGTGGAGGGGTTCTCCGGCGTTTCCGATCCGATGCCGCGGATCGAGATCATGCGCTCGCCGCCGCCGCTCTTGGCGACGACAAGGCCGGGCACGCTGCCGTTGAGGCCGGTGATCTCGGTGATGTTGGCCTGGTTGAGCGTCTCGTCGGTGACCACGGCGACGGACAGCGCCGCCTTCTGAAGCGTGACGTTGGTGCGTTCGGCCGAGACGACGATCTCGCCTATCGGTCCGCCCGATGCCGCAGCGTCGGCAGCGGCGTCAGGGGCGGCATCCGCCGCAGCCGCCTCTTCGGCATGCGCCGCGACCGGGCAGGTCGCCGCCAGCAGGGCCAGTGCGGAGACGCCGGCGGCGCCCATGTATCGAGCTCTCTTGATCACAATAATCCCCCATCAGAAGAGGGCGCACCGCAACGATACGCCTGTTGGCACCGCCTTTCCGCTGCCGCTGATCCCCGTCCCGAAATTCTTCGGTCGGCGTCCGGTTGATCCGGTTCGCCCCTGCGGGTGCCTTCGAGGGCGGTCATGGTCGCCTCGAAACCCGCTCGCTTTTCCCTGAACTCTTGGTCTTTTCCCGTCTGGCGATACGCCATCGGACATGCATTCGACATCGTAAACTGGTCTTGCAGGAAATGGCCGAAAACCGTGGGCCGTTTCTCTGCGCCCCTCGAAACTTCGGCGAATCGCCCCCGGACGCAAGCGTCAACTGGCCCCGTGCGCTCGCGATCAAACGGCGGGGCATCATGCGCAAAGAAAGCGTCATGAACCCGCCGGGCGGTCTCCCGCCAGGGCAAAGCGCCTGCAACCCTGGCCCGCCTCGCCCGTTGCCCACTACAGGCGACAAGGGGAGTTTCGGCAGTGGAGACGGCATCGTGAAGGGCAGGCTGCGACCGTTGCGCCGCATCGCCGCGGGCATCTGCGCCCCGCTGCTCGTGATCGCGCTGGCGGCCAACGACGCACCATCGCCCGCCGACCAGTTCGGCGACCTGTTCACTGCCGTGCAGGAAGGCCGCGTGTTCGAGGACGGCAAGACCTTCGTCGATGCCGTGCCCAAACGGGCGCCCGACGCGATTATGGCAGACTACGCGCGCACGCCGCCGAAGTCTCCCGTCGAACTGCGCGCCTTCGTGCTCGACAACTTCACGGTGCCCGGCGTCAACGATCAGCCCCGTCCGCCGCTGCGCGAACATATCCGGACGCTCTGGCCGCAACTGGCGCGGCAGGAAGCGACGCCGCCACCCGGAAGCTCGGCGATCGCGCTGCCGGAGCCTTACGTGGTGCCGGGTGGGCGCTTCCGCGAAATCTACTACTGGGATTCCTATTTCACGATGCTCGGCCTCGTCGCCGACAGGCGCGACGATCTCGTCGAGGGCATGATCGATGACTTCGCCAGCTTGATCGAGCGCTTCGACCATATCCCCAACGGCACGCGCACCTATTATCTCAGCCGCTCGCAACCGCCGTTCTTCGCGCTGATGCTCGACCTGTCGAAGCAGACCGACGGCACCGTGCGTGCCCGCCGCCTTGCCGCGCTGCGCAAGGAGCATGCGTGGTGGATGGCCGGGGAGGACTGCGCGAAGCCCGCTACGCCCTGCCGCCGCGTGGTCCGCATGCCTGACGGCAGCGTGCTCAACCGCTACTGGGACGACCGCGATACCCCGCGCGACGAATCCTTCGCCGAGGACCGCGCCACCGCCGCCAAGGCCACGGGGCGCCCCGCGCCCGAAGTCTATCGCGACCTGCGCGCTGCGGCGGAGAGCGGCTGGGACTTCAGCTCGCGCTGGCTGGCCGATCCGCAGAACCTTGCCACCATCCGCACCGGCGAGGTCGTCCCGGTCGATCTCAACGCGCTGATGTGGGCGATGGAGAAGCGCATCGAGAAGGGCTGCCGTCAGGCGGGCGACCAGCCCTGCGTGCGCGACTTCTCCCGCCGCGCCGCCGCGCGCAAGGCCGCCGTCGACCACTATATGTGGCGCGCGCGGGAACAGCGCTACGCCGACTGGCTGCTTGCCGATGGCAAGCCGAGCTCGGTGGAATCGAGCGCGACGCTGTTCCCGCTGTTCGTCGGCATGGCCTCTTCCCAGCAGGCGGGGCTTGTCGCGGGAGAGACCCGGCGCACGCTGATCGCCGGGGGCGGGCTCAGGACCACCACGCAGCGGACCGGGCAACAGTGGGACGCCCCGAACGGCTGGGCGCCGCTGCAGTGGGTCGCGATCGAGGGGCTGCGCCGCTACGGGCAGGACACTGCGGCGAAGGACATCGCCGCGCGATGGCTCGGCACGGTCAACTGCACCTACCTCGAAACCGGCAAGATGCTGGAGAAATACGACATCGAGGAGCGCCGTGCCGGTGGCGGGGGTGAGTATCCTTTGCAGGACGGCTTCGGCTGGACAAACGGTGTCACTGCCGCGATTCTCGATCGCTATCCTGCGCTCGCGCCGGGCAGACGCTGCGAAGCTGCTCTCCCTCCGCCGCAACCGAATGATAAGGCTGGCGAATGCGGCGAGGCCCGAAATGGCACAGGCTGACCTTTCGTACAGCTTGATGATGATATCGTTTACACGTATAGGCTGCACATGCGTTGGTCCCTGAGGGGACATTCTACGGCCAAGCGGGTGATCTCCTCCCTCCGCCCCTTGCAGCCGATGGCGCAGAGCCTTCTCGGGTCGCACCGCAGACGGTAAAGAGAAGCCCCGGGAGGATCCGCACTCCCGGGGCTTCCATTTTCCAGAACCACGTGATCGGGTTCGCGCCAAAATTCGTCATTGCGAGCGCAGCGAAGCAATCCAGCGGCAGACGCCACTCTGGATTGCTTCGCTGCGCTCGCAATGACGACCGAAGGTGGGGTCTAGACCATGCCCATCCGGCTGAAGTCCGGGATGCTGCCGTCGCCGCCGGCGAAATCGTCGAAGGCGTGCTCGGTGACGCGGATGATATGCTTTTCGATGAAGGGCGCGCCTTCCGCCGCGCCGACTTCGGGATGCTTGAGCGCGCATTCCCATTCGAGCACGGCCCAGCCGTCGAAATCGTACTGCGCCATCTTGGAGAAGATCGCGCCGAAATCGACCTGCCCGTCACCCAGCGAACGGAATCGGCCCGGCCGGTCGACCCAGCCGAGATAGCCGCCATAGACGCCCGCCTTGGGGGAGGGGCGGAATTCCGCGTCCTTGACGTGGAAGCACTTCACGCGCTCGTGATAGACGTCGAGGAATCCCAGATAATCGAGCTGCTGCAGGACCATGTGGCTGGGATCGTAAAGAATGTTGGCGCGCGGGTGGTTGCCGGTCGCCTCAAGGAAGCGTTCGAAAGTGACGCCGTCGTGCAGGTCTTCGCCGGGGTGCAGTTCGAAGCCGATGTCGACGCCGCATTCGTCGAAGCGGTCGAGGATCGGCTGCCAGCGGTGGGCCAGTTCGGCGAAGGCCTCGTCCACCAGCTGCGCCGGGCGCTGCGGCCAGGCGTAGAAGTACGGCCACGCCAGCGCGCCGGAGAAGCTGGCCTGCGTCGTCAGCCCGAGCCGCTCGCTCGCCTTGGCCGCCAGCATCATCTGCTCCACCGCCCACTGCTGCCGCGCGCCGGGATTGCCGCGCACCGCCTCGGGGGCGAAGGCGTCGAACGCGGCGTCATAGGCCGGATGCACGGCGACCAGCTGGCCCTGGATGTGGGTCGACAGTTCGGTCAGCGACAGGCCGTGCTTCGCCAGAGTGCCGAGCACTTCGTCGCAGTAGTCCTGGCTCTCCGCCGCCTTCTCCAGATCGAACAGGCGCGCGTCGTTGCTGGGCACCTGCACGCCCTTGTAGCCGAGCCCTGCCGCCCACTGCGCGATCGAATCGAGCGAGTTGAACGGGGCGTCGTTGCCCGCGAACTGGGCAAGGAAGATGCCTGGCCCCTTGATGGTCTTCATGCTGACGTCTTTCCTCGATTTTCAGACCGTAAAGTCGATCCAGCCGCGTTCCTCGCGGCTTGCGGCGACGGCGGTTGCGACCAGCGCCATGCCGCGCAATCCGTCCTCGACACCGGGGACGAGCGATCCAGACTCGCCGCGCAGCTGCATGGCGAAATCGCGATAGAGGTTGGCGAGCGATTCGAGCAGGCCCTCGGGATGCCCGCCGGGCAGGCGCGTGCCGCGCATGGCGACCGCGGAAAGCCCGGAATCCGCGGCCCGGATCACCTCGAACCCGCCATCGCCGCGCAGCCATTCGAGGCGGTTGGGGTTTTCCTGGCTCCAGCGGTAGCCACCGTTCTCGCCGTAGATGCGGATGGCAAGATCGTTGCCCTCGCCGGTCATGACCTGCGAGGCCATGAGCAGGCCGCGTGCGCCGTTGTCGAAGCGCAGGAACATCTGGCAGTCGTCGTCCAGCAGGCGGCCCGGGACCACGGTGCCAAGGTCGGCATTGATGCGGTTGACGCGCAGCCCAGTAACGAATTCGGCGAGGTGGAAGGCGTGGACGCCGATGTCGGCGATGCAGCCGCCTTCGCCCGAGCGCGTCGGATCGAGCCGCCATTCGGCCTGCTTGCCCTCACCCGCGCCGGCGAGCCAGCCCTGATTGTACTCGACGATCACCTTGCGGATCGGGCCGACGGCGCCTGCCGCGATGCGTTCGCGCATTTCGCGGACGAGGGGGTAGCCGGAATAGGTATAGGTCAGGCCGTAGGGCACCGCATCGGCGGCGAGCAGGTCGGCCAGTTCGCGCGCTTCGGCCAGCGTCGCGGTCATCGGCTTGTCGCTCATCACCGCGATGCCTGCCGCGATGGCGGCGCGGGCGGCGGGCAGGTGGTGGGAGTTGGGCGAGGCGATGGTGACGAACTGGATGCCGTCCTCGCGCGCCGCTTCCGCCTCCAGCATGGCTTCGACCGATGCGTAGGCGCGCGAAGGGTCGATGCCGTAACCGCGTCCAGCTTCCGCGCTGCGCTGCGGATCGCGGCTGAAGGCCCCGGCGACGAGCACGATTTCCCGATCGAGCTCCGCCGCGATTCGGTGAACCGGCCCGATGAACGAGCCCGGACCGCCGCCGATAAGGCCCATGCGAATGCGCTCAGACATGCAGTTTCTCTCTCCCTTGCGCGTCGTCGGACGACATAAATGAAAACGATACCAATGAAACTTTACGCGGAAAACCGCCATTCGTGCAAGCCCACTGAAGCCATCGCTTGACAAGCTGCGGCGATTGGGGCTTTTTCAGAAAAGAAAAGGTTTACATTGAGGGTGTCCCGCGATTGCAGAGGCACCGTCGCAGCTAAGGTAGTTCGTCGCAATGCTCTCGTTCGGGGTCGATCTCATCACCTTCTTCCATCCCGGTTTCTGGGGGATGACGGATGAAGAGGCGGTCGTCACCTTCGGTCGCGAGCAGCCGCGCGCGTTCTGGGGCCGGATGCTCGACACCCTGCAGGAAAGTGGCGTCACCGGCATCGAACTGACCTTCGACCCCTTCGGCCCCGAAAGCCTCATCGCCGCCTATGGCTCGATCGAGTCCGCGAAGGCGGAACTCGATCGTCGCGGCCTTGCCATCGCCAGCGGTTTCTTCGCCGATGTCGCCATCGAAGGCGGCGTGGGCGATGCGGAAGTCGAGGCGCGCTGGTTGGAACGGGCGGAGAGTGCGGCCAAGGCGCTGGCAGCCTGGGGTTCCGATATCATGGTGATGGGCCTGCCGATGCGGACCAGTTGGGACGCCGAGCCGCCGGTCTTCGTCGACGCCGATTTCGCCCGCAAGTCGGCGAGCTTCTGCAACCGCCTTGGCGCGCTGACGCTGCGTCATGGCGTGCGGCTGGCGCTGCATACCGAAGCGCACTCCACGTTCTGCCAGCCGAGCGACATCGACCTGCTGATGATGCTGACCGACCCGGTCTACGTCGGCTTCTGCCCTGACAGCGCGCATATCCTGCTGTCGGGCGGCGATCCGGCCACCGTGGTCGCCCGACACATCGAGCGCGTCGTCACCGCGCACTGGAAGGACGCGAAGGGGCCGATGCCGATCAACATCCCCATCGACCACGGCATCCATCACGCCCACCGCGAATATTTCTGCGCCATCGGCGAAGGCACGGTGGACTTCGACGCCTGGGCCGCGCTCATGATATCGAAGGCCGATCAGAAGTGGGCCATCCTGGAGATCGACGCCGTGCCGGACCCCCTGACCGAGACCCGCAAGTCGCTGGCCTTCGCGGGCGAAGTGATCGCGCGCCTGCCAGCCGGGACCGCTGCATGAGCGGGGCGCTGGCCCGGGCATTGCCCTCCGCGCTGACCTGGCGCGAGAAGCTCAGCTACGCGCTGGGCAATTTCGGCATCAACCTGCCGTTCGGCATGACCAATGCCTACCTGCTCTACTTCTACACCGACATCTATGGTGTGAGCGCGGGCACGGTCGCCTCGCTGTTCCTGATCGCGCGCTGCGTCGATGCGGTGTTCGACCCGCTGATGGGCCTGCTGATCGACCGCACCGAGACGCGCTGGGGCAAGCATCGCCCGTTCCTGCTGTGGCTGGCACTGCCCTTTGCGGTGTGCGGCGCCATCGTGTTCTGGGCGCCGCCGCTCGACGGCTGGCAGAAGATCGCGTTCATCTTCGCGACCTACACGCTGATGGGCATCCTCTATTCCGCCGTCAGCCTGCCGCTCAATTCGATGCTGCCGACGCTGACGCGCGATCCCAAGCAGCGCAACACCGTCAACGCCCTGCGCGAATTCGTGGGCTCCTCGGCCACGGTCGGCATCGGCTATGCGGCGCTGCCGCTGGTCAAGGCATTCAGCAACGGGAACGAGGCGCACGGTTTCGTCGTGCTTGCCTCGATCACCGGCGCGATCACGCTGGTCTGCATGCTCAACGCCTTCGAACACGCGCGAGCGGGTGGAGGTCGATCATTCCGTCGCAAAGCTGACCACCGCGCAGTCGCTTCAGGCCACGCGCGGCAACTGGCCGTGGATCGCGACGATGCTGGTCAACTTCTTCTTCTGGATCGGCTTTACTGGCCATATCCAGTCGTTCGTCTACTTCGCGCAGAACGTGCTGGGCGATGCCGAATTCACCTCCACGCTGATGCTGACGATGCTTGCGGTGCTGGTCGGCACCGGCCTTGCGGGCGTCTGCGCCAATGCCATCGGCAAGCGCATGACGGGCGCCATCGGCGCCGTCGTCGCCACCGTATTCACCGCGATAATGCCATTGTCGAACGACCATACCTGGCTGATCGCGACCAACTGCATCGCCTACATCGGGCAAGGCCTGATCGGCGGCCTGCTGTTCTCGCTGATGGCCGATGCGGTGGACTACGGCGCGTGGAAGTCCGGCTATCGCGCGCAGGGCTTCCTCTTCGCCGCCTCAAGCTTCGGCGTGAAGCTGGGCATGAGCGTGGGCGGAGCGGCAGGCGCGTGGTTCCTCAGCCTTGCCGCCTATGACGCCAAGGCCCCGGTCACGCCCGAAGTCGTCACCGCCGTCATGGCCGGGCACGTCTGGCTGCCTGCCGCAAGCTACGTGGCGATGGGCCTTTCGCTCATCCTGTTCCGCTTCCTCCCCGCTTACAAGAACGCCTGAGACCCCATAAGATGCGCACCCAGTTCGACTACATCATCGTCGGTGCCGGTTCGGCCGGCTGCGTCCTTGCCGAGCGCCTGAGCGCGGACGGTTCCAAGCAGGTTCTGCTGCTGGAGGCGGGCGGCCGGAACGAGGAACTGATGGTCCGCATGCCGCGCGGCATGATCAAGATCTGGACCAAGCCCAAGTGGTACTGGCCGTTCCCCGCCGAGCAGCAGGGCGAACGTCCCGCCGGGGAGACGTGGTTCTACGGCAAGGGCCTTGGCGGATCGAGTGCGGTCAACGGCACCTGGTACTTCCGTGGCCAGCCGCGCGATTACGATGCATGGGCGGCGCGGGGCAACGCGGGCTGGAACTGGGCCGAGATCGAGCGCTGCTATCAGGAACTCGAAGACTATCACGGCAAGAGCTACGGCAAGCGCGGCCGCCGTGGTCCGCTTGAGGTGACGACGGTGCCGCAGGGCGATCCGGTCATGACCGGCGCGATCCTGAGCGCCGCGCGCGAGGCGGGCATCCCGGTGCTCGACGACGTGAACACGCCGGGCACGCAGGTCGCCGGGCCGACGCAGCAGACGGTGGACCCGCGCGGCAACCGCGTGACCGCCTATACCGCGTTCCTGAAGACGGCGGCCAAGCGGCCCAACCTCACCATCCACACCGGTGCGCTGGTGCGCCGCGTGACGTTCGAGGGCAGGCAGGCGACCGGCGTTCTGGTCGACATCGGGGGCGAGCAGGTGGCCTTCACCGCCGGGCGCACGATCCTGACCGCAGGCGTGCTACAGAGCCCCAAGCTGCTCCAGCTTTCGGGCATCGGCCCGGCGGACGTGCTCGCCCGTCACGGCATCGACGTGGTGCATGAGAACCGCCATGTCGGGCGCAACATGAACGAGCACATGATGGTCGCGCTGTCATGGCGGCTCAAGAAGGCGCGCGGGCTCAACCACGAGTTCCGGGGCTGGCGCGCCTACTGGCATGGCCTGCGCTACATCCTGACCGGCAAGGGGCTCATGGCCTCGCTGCTGCCCGAGGTCTCGATCATGGCCTCGCTCGAATCCGATGCCGACTGGCCGGACCTGCAGCTTGGCATCTCGCCTTATTCGATGGCGGCGTCGGAAGACGACAAGCCCGAGGCCGGGCGTGGCCAGACCGAGGCGGTTCCGGGCATCACCGCGACCGCGTTCTGCCTGCGCCCGAACAGCCACGGCTACGTCGAACTGGCGAGCACCGACCCCGCCGCGCCGCCGCGTCTGGTACCCAACTGGTTCGCTGCGCCGGAGGACCGCACCACCATCCTGCGCGCCATCCGCAAGGTGCGCGAGATCATGGCCCAGCCCTCGATCGCGCCCTTCATCGGCGAGGAAACCGTGCCCGGCCCCTCGGTACAGAGCGACGCCGAGATACAGCAGGCGGTGAACTGGATGGTCTCCACCGGCCTCCACGGGACGGGGACGTGCCGCATGGGATCGGCGGAGGAGGGCGTCGTCGATGCCGGGCTCCGGGTCCACGGCGTCTCCGGCCTCTACGTTGCGGACTGCTCGGCGATGCCCACGGCAATCTCGGGCAATACCAACGGTCCGGCGATGGCGTTCGCATGGCGGGCGGCGGAGATCATCGCGGCGGAGTAAGGCCGCACCTCGTCATTGCGAGCGCAGCGAAGCAATCCAGCGGCGCGGGTCGTCGTGGATTGCTTCGCTGCGCTCGCAATGACGAATGGGCTGAACCGAGGTGGCCGCAGGATTGCAATTTTGTAATCGCCGCAACGCCGCTTGCTCCGCCCTGCGTGCCTATGTAACGTTTACATACAATGGCCAACATCAAGGACATCGCCCGCGTCGCGGGAGTATCGGTCGCCACCGTCTCGCGGGCGCTCAGCACACCCTCGCTGGTGCGCCCCGCCACGATCGAGCGGATCGAGGCGGCCATCGCCGACCTCAATTACGAGCCCAACCACCTGGCCGCAGGCCTGCGCCGTCAGCGCAGCGACAACGTGATCGTCGCGGTGCCCAGCATCTACAACCCGTTCACCTCCGCCTTCGTCGAGGGGATCGAGAACGTGGCGCGCGCCAACAAGATGCGCGTCCTGCTCGGCATCACCGAAGGCGATCCCGAGACGCTGAACAAGTACACCTCGATGATCGCGGGCAAGCAGGCCGACGGGCTGATCCTGCTCGAAAAGAACCTCCCCGACATCGTGCTGAGACCCCCGGCCAAGAGCAAGCTGCCGCCGATGGTAGCCGCCTGCGAATATCCGCCGGACCTCGACCTGCCGCGCGTGCGCACCGACAACCATGAGGCGAGCGCGCTGATCGTCGGCCATCTTGCCGAGCTTGGCCACCAGCGCATCGCCGCGATCACCGGGCCGCTCGACCAGTTCATGTCGAAGGACCGCCTGTCCGGCTACAAGCTGGGCCTGCTGCGTGCGCGGATCGAGTTCGACGAGGCGATCATCGCCCACGGCGATTTCTCGCTCCAGTCCGGCTACGACGCGATGGTGCGCCTGCTCGATGGCGGGGCGGACTTCACCGCCGTCGCCTGCGCCAACGACGAGATGGCGATGGGCGCGCTCAGCGCGCTCCAGCAGCGCGGCATTTCGGTGCCGGACGAGATGTCGGTCGCCGGTTTCGACGACTTGCGCTTCGGCGCCTTCGCGATTCCGCCGCTGACCACGGTTCACATTCCCACGGTGGAGATCGGCGAGGCGGCGATGCGGCTGATGCTGGACTCGCTGCTCCAGCAGGACCGCGAGGGGCCGGCACGCGAAGTCGTGCTGCCGCACCGCCTGATCGTGCGCCAGTCCACCGCCGCGCCGAGGAAGCGCAAGCGCAAGGCGTAATTCCTCCCCGAGACAAGCTCGGGGAGGGGGCCCGCCGCGAAGCGGTGGTGGAGGGGGAGAACCTCGCGCCATTCCCCCTCCGTCAGCCCTGACGGGCTGCCACCTCCCCGAGACAAGCTCGGGGAGGAATTAGGCACCGTCCAGACGAAAGGCGCTCTCGCTCAAGAGTGCGCGCGCCACGCGCGTAAGATCGGGCTCGATTGAACCCGTGGCAATTCGGTGCGAACCTCGCGCCGTCAACGACAGGAGCGTGGGATGGAAGTGGCGGTGCAGGCGAAGCCGGAGGCGGAGAGCAAATACGAGCTGCTCACGATCGAGCGGCTCAACCCCACGATCGGCGCGTATGTCAGCGGCGTCGACCTGACGCAGCCTTATGGCGAGGATGTGGCCGAGGAACTGCGCATGGCGCTGGCCGACCACCTCGTGATCTTCCTGCGCGACCAGCCGCTCGATTTCGACGCGCATCGCCGTCTCGCGGCGGTGTTCGGAGAGGCGCACGTCGCGCCCAGCACGAAGCCGTGGCGCGTGCCGGGCTACGACGAGATCACGAAGATGCACGCTGACGAGAACTCGACCTATGTCGCGGGCGAGGACTGGCACTCGGACATGAGCTGCGATCCGGAGCCGCCGATGGGCTCGA
Source organism: Novosphingobium kaempferiae (assembly GCF_021227995.1). Classification (NCBI taxonomy): domain Bacteria; kingdom Pseudomonadati; phylum Pseudomonadota; class Alphaproteobacteria; order Sphingomonadales; family Sphingomonadaceae; genus Novosphingobium; species Novosphingobium kaempferiae. The sequence continues at coordinate 2,105,089 of NZ_CP089301.1, read as the reverse complement.
TCCTCTATCTCCACACGATCCCGCCGCTGGGCGGCGACACCGTGTTCTCCAACATGTACGCCGCGTGGGATGCGCTGTCCGACCGGATGAAGGCGCATCTGGAAGGGCTGACCGCCGTGCATGACGGCGTGAAGGCGTTCGGCGACATCGTGCCCGAGGGCATGGAACTGCCGCGCACCTCGCACCCGATCGCGCGCGTCCATCCGGTGACGGGCCGCAAGGCGCTCTACGTCAACCGGGGCTACACGACGAAGATCAACGGGCTCGCGGAGCGGGAGAGCGAGGCGCTGCTGACCTTCCTGTTCGAGCATGTGCAGAGCCCGATGTTCCAGTGCCGCTTCACCTGGAGCCCGCACGCCATCGCCGTGTGGGACAACCGTTGCGGCCAGCACATGGCGATCTGGGACTACTTCCCGCAGGTCCGTTCGGGCTATCGCATCCAGGTGAAGGGCGAGCGTCCGGTCTGATCCGGGGCTGAGGTTGAAGGAAAAAGGGGCCGGGAGCGTGATGCTCCCAGCCCCTTTTTCGCTTAACCCCGTTCGTCATTGCGAGCGTAGCGAAGCAATCCACGGTCGGCCCGTTCCACTGGATTGCTTCGCTACGCTCGCAATGACGAAACTCCGAACTACTCTGCCGCGACCACTGGCACTTCCACCGCCTCACCGCGCTCGCCCGGCTTGCGCAGGATGGCGACGGCGAGGAACAGCACCGCGCTCACCACCGCGAGGGCGAGGAATATCCCCGCGAAGCTGCCCGTCCGGTCCTTGATCGCGCCGCCCAGCACCGGGCCGACTGCGGCGGTGGTCGAGACCGCCATCATGATCGAGTACAGTTCCAGCGAGGCGCGCTGGCCGAAGTAGGACTGCAGCAGCATCACCGTGCTGACGTAGCTGAAGCCCAGCCCCGCGCCGAACGCGACCATCCACAGCACGACCGAGAGGGGCCCGTCGCTGAGCGCCAGCGTGGCAGCGGAGACGCCGAGGCAGCCGAGCGAGAACATCGTCAGCGTGCGCGCCGAGGTCTTCTCCCCCGCGATGCCCGCCAGCGCCGATCCCACCGCGCAGACCAGCGCCGAGAGGCTGATGAGCTGCGATGCGCGGTCGGCGGCGATGCCGTGCTCCATCAGGTGCTGGTACGCGAAGCTGTGCGTCGTGGTGTTGATGGCAAGGCAGGCGGTATAGGCGAAGACCACCACCCAGAACTGAGGGGTCGCCAGCGCGCGGCGCACGGTCCATTCCGCCGGGGCGCCGGGCGCGGGGGCCTGTTCCTCCGGCGCGCCGATGTGCAGGCGGCTGGCGGTGAGGGTGCAGAAGCCGCCGACCACGACCGAGGCGATGGCGAAGAGCAACCAGTAGAACCGCCAGTCGAACCCGGCCGACTGCGTGCCGTACCACAGCAGCGGCCCGGCGACGGCGCCGAGGTTGCCGATGGTGAAGTAGAGCCCCAGCACCGTCGACCGGCGCCTGAAGCTGCTCGACAGCACATGGACGGCGGGCACGGTGCCGCAGAAGCAGTAGCCGATGCCCAGCAGCGTCGTGCCGAGGTAATACGTCCCCACCCCCTGCGAGGTGTAGAGCAGCCCGAAGGCGAGGAACAGCAGCACCGTCCCCGTCAGCAGCGTGCGCCCCACCCCCAGCTTGCGAATGGTGAAGGCGGGCGCGAGGCTGACGATCCCGCAGGCCGTGCCGAGCAGGGTGAAGCCGAAGCCCGCCTGCGCCCACGACATGCCGAACGCCTCCACCATCGAAGGCAGCACCATGCCGAGCGAGTTGAACGACCCCGCCGAGAGCAGGAAGTACATCAGGCACAGCGCCTGGAGCACGATATAGACGAGCAGACGGGTGTTCATGCTTCGGATCCCTCTCGGGAGATGCCCCTTGGGCGCGAGCCTTCGGGGCGTGTGGACGTAGCGGCGTTCACGACGCCTGCAACGGGTTGTGCCTCTCCACGCCGGCGATGATGGCACTGCCGGAGTTCGCGGTCGAGAGGGAGTTGTGCATCAGGCGATCATCGCGCGTGTTCAGATCGGGCACGTTCATGGCGTCCAGGCCTTCACCACCGCCGCGCTCGTCACCAGCAGCGAGGTGTGCTGGTTGAGCGCGCTGAGCGAATGGGTGTGCAGGTCCGGGTCGAAGGCGGCGCAGGCGTCGGACACCACGAACGTATGGAAATCGCGGTGGAAGGCGTCGCGCGTGGTGGAATCGACGCAGCAGTCGGTGGTGAGGCCGGTCATCACCAGCGTGTCGATCCCGCGTGCGCGCAGCTGCTGCTCGAAATCGGTGCCGTGGAAGCTGGAGTAGGCGAGCTTCGACACCTCGATGTCGCCGGGTTCGGGCGCGACGCGGTAGTAGTCCTCCCCGCCCGAGCCGATGCGGCAGATGCCCTCGCTGCCCGGCGTGCCGCGCCGGACCATCCAGGTCCTGAGCGCGTTGGAGTCGGTCTCGGGCCGCGTCATCACCCGCATGAAGCCCACCGTCGCCCCGGCGTTACGGGCGGCGGCGATCAGTTCCTCGATGCGGTCGATGGCGGTTTCGGCGGGGCTCATGTCGGTGCCGAAGCGGCCGATCAGCCCCTCGGGCGAGGCGAAGTCCACCTGCACGTCCACCACGATGAGCGCGGTGCGCGCGGGCGCGATCATCTCGCCCGGTTCGTCGACGTGCGGGAGATCAGCCATGGGCGGCCTCGGCCATCTGGGCCGGGAACCGCTCGCGCAGGACCGGCAGCACCTTCTCGCCGAAGATCGGGAGCGAGGCGTGATAGTCCGGGAAGATCAGCATGAGCCCGTCGAGCGAGGTCTTCTCGAAGATCTCGGACAGGCGCGCGATCACCGTCTCCGGCGTGCCCAGCACATGCGGGGTCATGAAAGTGGAGCGGGCCTTCTGGGTGAAGGCGTTCTCCTTGCCGATCTCGGCGTCGAGGAAGCCGTAGGCGCGCATCATGCCGTGGAGCGCGCCTTCGTCGAACCCGGCGCGGAAGTGGGCGGCGGTTTCCTCTGCCGCCGCGTCGGTCTCGCCGAAGACGACGGTCATCATCGAATAGGTGCGGATCTTCGCGCCGTGCTCCGCCGCGCCCGCCTTGGCGTCGGCGCTGGCCTTCGCCAGTTCATCGACGTTGCCGCCCGACAGGAACAGCGCGTCCATCTCGTTCGCGGTGAAGGCGATGCCGACCTTCGACGTGCCCGCGCAGACGAGGAACGGCGGGGTCGATGGCTTGGGGTTCGACATGCAGTCTTCGAGGGTGAAGTACTTGCCCTCCATCGACACCGAGTCCTCTGTCCACAGCGCCTTGATGGCCTGGATCCACTCGGTCGCGAGGACATAACGCTCGTCATGGTCGACGCCCTCGGGCCAGGCGCCCATCTGCGAGAATTCGCCCTTGTACGATCCGGTGACGACGTTCAGCCCCGCGCGCCCGTGGCTGATCTGGTCGAGCGTGGCGATCATCTTGGCGGTGACGGCGGGGTTCTGGAGGATGGTGTGGACGGTGGCCCAGACCTTCACCCGGCTCGTCGCCTGCGCCAGCCCCGCCATCATCATCGGCGAGTCCAGCGAAGCGTTCCAGTGCTTCGTCTCGCCGCCGTAGCCGCGGTACTTGGCCATCGCCATGATGAAGTCGAGGCCGATCTCCTCGGCCAGCTGCGCGGCCTTGAGGTTGTAGTCGTAGGAGCCGTCGAGCGCGGGGGCGTTCTTCGACAGGATCCAGCCGCCGTTCGCCATCGGCATGAAGATGCCGAGGTCGCGCCCGCCGGTGTCGGAGGGGAGGCCGAAGCTGGCCGGTCTCGGTTGGCTCTGGATCATGTCTTGCCTGTCCCTGAAGTTCTGGCGCGAGGTTAGGATGGGGTGCCGCGTGGTTCTTGTCACCCTGCGCCCGCCCTGTTGTCGCCGGTCAAGGTGCCAGACAACAACGGGTGCGCGCGGGGTATAGATGCGCGGTGTGGGACGGGCTAGGCCCGCCGCAAATCCGCGAAGGGGAGACAGACATGAGCAACTGGTTCATCACCGGCGTCAGCACCGGCCTTGGCCGCGCGATCGCTTCGGCGGCGCTGGAGGCGGGGCATACCGTCGTCGGCACGGTGCGCAATCCCGACGCCGTCGCCGCTTTCGAGGCGCTGGGCGAGGGGGCCATCGGCATGGTGCTCGACGTGACCGACGCCGAGGCCGTGAAGGCCGTGGTCGATGCGGCGGAGGCGCGGACCGGGGGGCTCGACGTCATCGTGAACAACGCTGGGCTCGGCTACACCGGCGCTATCGAGGAGACGCCGATCGCGGATGCCAAGGCGCTGTTCGAGGTCAACGTCTGGGGCGCGCTGGCGGTGATCCAGGCGGCGCTGCCGTATCTGCGCGCGCGCAAGGCGGGACACATCGTCAACGTCGGCTCGATCAGCGGGCTGGCGTGCTGGAACGGCACCGGCATCTACGGCGCCACCAAGTTCGCGCTCGACTGCATCGGGCGCACGCTGGCGCAGGAGGTCAATCCGCTGGGAATCAGGGTGACGAACGTCGCGCCCGGCGGCATGCGCACCGAGTTCGCCGCATCGCGCCTGCTGGGGGCGGAGCCGACCATCGCCGACTATGCGGAGACGGCCCACGTCGCGCGCACCGTGCTCACCGGCCACCATGGCGAGGAGCCGAGCGACCCGGCGAAGATTGCGCAGGCGATCCTCACCGCCGTCGCCGCCGACGAGCCGCCGCTGGTGCTGCTGCTCGGCACCGATGCGCTCGGCTATGCGGAACGCGAGTTCGCGATGCTGCAGGGGCAGGTAGACGGGTGGAAGCACCTGACGACAGGCGTTGGGGCATAGTTCCACCGACCCCTGAACTGTCGCAGCCAAATCTATAATCGCGTTCCCAATTCCACGTGCGACGCGGTACATCCATCTACCGAACCGGTCACATAACGGGTTAAATTTCCCGTTATGTGACCCAGTTTACGCAGTGCCGATAGCAATATGTCCTAATAAACCCTCGCTGGTCGCGCAATAAACGAGTCGATTTCTTTCAGATCAAGCAAAGTTGCGTCGTGCATCCTGTATATTGCTTGCTTGGGTTTCGATGTGTGGCGCTTCGGGAGGGTGTTCCAATGAACAGGCTCAGAATGATTGCCTGTGCCGTTGCCGTGTTTGCCGTCGTCGGTGGAGCCGGTGGCGGACGGGCGCAGGACGATACCGATACGCTTTCCGTCATCGCGCCGCCGAACGTCGAGACATGGTCCAAGACCGTGTTCCGCCAGTTCGAGCGCAAGATGCGATATCCCATGCCGCTGGCCGGCGCGCCCATGAGCGAGGGCATCGTCGCGGTGAAGTTCGCCTGCAGCGAGAACGGCCAGCCAAGTGCCGTGCGGCTCTACGAGACATCCGGCCATCGCGATCTCGACAAGGCCACGATGCGCGCGGTCGAGCGGATCGCCACGCTTCATCCGCTGCCGCGCGGCGTTTCGGACGATCAGCAGTACGTCGTGCGCGTGCTCTTCGCGTCCTCGGAGAACTATGCGCGCAACAAGATGAAGGAACTGCGGGCGGACGCCGCGCGGCAGAACGCCTGGGTCGGGCGCAGCGGCACGACGACCGCGATGGTGGAGATCCTGCCCGTCGGTGGGTGAGTAAGGTGACAATTCCTCCCCGAGCTTGTCTCGGGGAGGTGGCAGTCGCGCAGCGACTGACGGAGGGGGAATTTCCCGAACTCTCCCCCTCCACCACCCGCTCCGCGGGCGGTCCCCCTCCCCGAGCAAGCTCGGGGAGGAATTTCGAACTACGCCGCGAAGAGGCTTTTTCTTATCACCGCGTGGACGCCCCAGTTGCCATTAGCGACCTGGCTGATGCCGAAGTCCACGCCCACCGACAGCAGCGAGATCGCCTCGTCCTCGCTCAGGTCGCGCAGCGTCATCAGGAAGCGCCGCGCCTTGCGGAAGGCGTCGCGCATGGCGGCGTCGATGGAGCTTTGCTTGTAGACCTCGCTTTGCGCATTGGCGCCCAGATCCTTGAGGTATTCCGGGCTGGAGAAGCCCAGGATCACCCATTCGTCCTTCGTCTCGATCATCGGATAGTCGATGTCGCGGATGTACTTGCGGCTGGTCTTGGCGGGGTGGAGGATGACCTGGATCACCGCCGTCATCGAGCATTCGATGGCCGTGCCGCACAGTTCGCTGTCACCCTGGCTGGCATGGGGATCGCCCATCGAGAGCAGGCCGCCCGGAACGCCCACCGGCAGGAAGCAACTGGACCCGGCGCCGAGCCGCCAGTTGTCGATGTTGCCGCCGAAGTTGGCGGGTGGGACAGAATCGATCAGTTCGGAATGCGCTGGCGCCAGTGCGATCACGCCGAAGTGCGGGCGCACGGGGATCGTCACGTCGCGCAGCACGTCGAAATTGCGGGTGATGCTTTCGGGATCGACCGGCACGCCGGGATAGTCGTAGCGCTCGTGGACCACGCCCGAAGGGTCGGTCTGCGGGGTCCAGCGGTACGAATAGACCGCCTGGGCGGTGGCGCGGCCGGGTTCGTTGTCGATCTCGTAGATCGTGATGACCTCGCGCTGCTTGGGCTCGGTCAGGAGGTCGTTGTAGTGGTAGCCCCAGTAGGCCGCGACATTCGAGCCGAAGGCGCGGCCCGCGAAGCGCGGGTTCTGGCTGGGGCGGTTCTCCATGTCGAGGATGCGCACTTCGATCACGTCGCCGGGGCGCGCGCCCTCGACCGCGATCGGCCCGGTGCAGATGTGGACGCCGAAGCCCTCGCCGGGGCCGCGCCCGAGGGCGGAAGCGTCGAAGGGACCGGCGCCGCGCCGTTCCACCGCCTTGCCCTCGGCGGTCCAGTGGAACACCGCCTCCGCGCCCGCATCGCCCTCGATCATGCGTTCGGCATCGTCGTTGGCGTGGTGCGTCAGCGTCTCGATCGTGACGTAGTCGCCCGAGCGGATCTCCAGCGCCGGTTGCAGGGACCGGCTGAAGTAGCCCCAGTGGATCGTGTCGGGCCGCGCGGGCAGGAAGTGGTGGCGGCGCGATTTCGCGGCATCGTCGAGGCTGGGCAGGCCCGCCAGCACGCTTGCGGGCTCGCGGTTGTCCATGCGCACGTCCCGCGCCTTTTCCGGACGGCCGCGGCGCGGGGTCTCGGCGGGCGAGGTCGCGATCTCGGGCGACTTGCGATACTCGCGCGGGCTCATCCCGTACTGCTCGCGGAAGGCGCGGGAGAACGAGGCGCTGTCGTTGAAGCCCCACTGGAACAGGATTTCCGAGATCGAGCGCTGCGCGTGGAGCGGGCTGCCGAGGTCGAGGCGGCAGCGCTCCAGCCTGCGCAGCTTTACGTAATGCCCGAAGCTCTCGCCATGGCTCTCGAACAGCTTTTGCAGGTAGCGCGGCGAGATGTTGTGCTCGGCGGCGATCTGGTGGGTGTTGAGGTTGGGGTCCGACAGCCGCATCTCGATCGACTGGAACACCCGCTCCAGGATCGCGGCCCGCCCGCCCGCCGCGCCGCCGAGCTGCTTGGCGGGGGCGCGGTCGAGCAGGGTGGCGGCGATCATCTCTGGCAGGGCGAGTTCGACCGGGCGGATCTGGTCGTCCGAGACGTCGAGGATGGTGTCGGCCACGGTGCGCAGCAGGCTCGACATCATGCGGCCCACGGCGGTGTCGGCGATCAGGTCGCTGATCTCGGTCGGCAGCTGCGAGCGGGATTTGAGCGCCGGAAGGCTGTGCGGCACCTTGACGATGAGCAGGCGGAAATCGCCCTCCATGGCGATCCGGCAGCGGGTGTCGCCACCGCCGTAGACCATGTCGCCCTCGCCGATCTCGACCTCGCGGTCTCCGCTGCTGGCGGCGATGCGGCCTTCGAGCAGGAGGACGAGCCAGAAGCAGCGCGCCTCCTGCCGGAAGTCGAGGGTCATCGCCTGCGCCGTGCCGGTGCAGCGGACGAACTGGATCTTCTGTCCGCTGGTGAAGCTGACGAGGTCTCCGTAGATATCCTCGTTCTCGGACTCCAGCTCCAGCGACACGCGCTGCAATGCGAAACGCCAGGCCTGCAATCGCTGGTCGTGCGGATAGGCATTGGTGGTCAAGCGCACGCCGGTCATGCCGGTAAATTCCTTCTTGGCGGCCCAGCCGGTCGACGCCGCGCGCCGCCGGAATTTCCCCGTTTCTCGTCATTGCGAGCGAAGCGAAGCAATCCAGGGCCGCCTGGGACTGCCCTGGATTGCTTCGCTTCGCTCGCAATGACGAAGAGGGTCATGGCATGAGCCTATCCGACAGTTTCCAATCCCGCCAGACGCCTATGCCAACCTTTTGTGTGCGCTGCGGTAACGATGGACCAGCCACTTGTTGAACTGGCCCTGCGCGCCTTCCTGCCACGAATAGCGGCCGCGCGGGGCGAAGCGGGATCGCAGACCCTCCTGCACCAGTTCGTCGACGTGGAAATCCTGCGCGATGATATGCGCGGTGGCGCGCATGTTCATGTCCAGCTTGTGCTCGAAATTGGGATCCTTCATCGCGCCCGGCGCGAACAGCAGGCCGGTGTCCATCTCCAGCGATTCCGGGCCGTCGGGCCGCAGGATCAGGTAGATCACCATGTCGCTCATCATGATGAGGCTGAGCGAGGGCGGGACGTTGGCGAAGGTCATCCGGTTGCGCATCGCGTCGGACAGGCCGGGGAAGATCGGCAGCACCGCGCGCTGGGTGGCGTTGAAGCTGGCGTCGGGGTGCAGCGTGCCGTTGAAGCGCAGGAACCCGGCGTCCTCGGGTTCGGAATGCGGGAACTCCGCCTTGCCGGACGGCACGAAGTCATGCAGCGGCCCGGCGTGAAGGCGGCTGGCGTGGTAGCCGTCGTTGTTGTTCTCGAACATGACCTTCCAGTTCCACGGCAGCTTCGCCGCCGGGTCCGGGCGCGGGCCTTCCGCGCTGGCAAGGTCGTAGCCCGCGATCGCCTCGGCCACGCCGGTCAGGCGGGGTGCGAGGGGCGCGGCGTTCTCGTCGAAGTTGATGAAGATAAAGCCGTTCCAGATCTCGACCGCGAAGCGCGGCAGGCTGTTGGCCTTGCGGTCGAAATTGCAGGTCTTGTTCATCGCCGGAGCGGCGACCAGCGTGCCGTCGAGCGAGTAGCTCCAGTGGTGGTACGGGCACAGGAACCCGCGCGCCGAACCGCTCCCCTCGGCCACCAGCATCGCGCGGTGCTGGCACACCGCCGACATCGCGCGCACTTCGCCCTGCAGGTTGCGCGAGACGATGATGGGCTCGTTGATGGTGCGGGTGGTGAAGAAATCGCCGGGGTTCGGAACCCAGTCCTCCCGCCCGACGCACTGCCACTCGGCATAGTAGAGCGCGTCCTTCTCGAACTCGTAGAAGTCTTTCGACGTGTAGCACGAAGGCGGCAGCGTGACCGCATCCTCGAGCGCCACCGCCGATGCGGAGAGGGAATCGATGAAGGCGTCTGTCATCGTCGTTACCGGAGTCGATGCGGGCATGGTCTGACCATCCTGAGTGCTGTCATGTACGCGCTAGGTGCCGTTCAGTGCATTTGTGCATGCGGCACCCGCGAAGGCAATATTGCATTTGCGAGAAAGGCTTACTCGCGCGTGTAATCCTCTGGAATCCTTGGCGGATCTCCGGCCTTGCCCCAGAGCAGGATCTCGTTGCCCCAGGGATCGCGGAAGCAGTGGTTGAGGCCGTTGAAGGTGCCCCAGAAGTGGTTGCGCCACAGCACCGTCGCGCCCCGCTCCTCGGCGGCGGAGAGGATGCGCTCGGGGGTATCGTCGTCGCTGATGAGTACCCAGATGCGCGGTTTTCTGCCCTCCGTGGAGATGGCGCGCGGCTCGACGCCCTCGGCATCGGGGTGCGGGCGGGCGTTGGCGGGGTCGAAGATCCCGACATGCAGGTTGCCGATCTGGCTGTCCGAACCGTCGGGATTCGGGAACATGCCGCCGGGCACCATGCGGTGATAGACCCCCTCGGGCTTGTGATCGTCGCGCCAGCCGAAGACTTCGGCGTAGAAACGCCCCGCGGCGGCCGGATCGTCGGCCGGCAGGTCTACGAAGATGAGCGTGTTGGGCATGCCTTGGGGTTCCTTCTCGTGTGCCCAAGGTCTGCGCCAAGTACGCCCGCGGCTCTTGGCGGCAGGCGTCCGGTTTGTTGACGGGCGGGACGACATGTTGATCGCGCCAAGTTCCAGTGCGCTGAGGGCCAAGACCCTTTTTCGCCCTCAGGGGAAGGTGAAGCCGACGAACCTCCACACCAACAAGGGGCACTGCATGGCTTCGGTCACCACTCTGACATCGGCGAAGGCGGAGACGCGGCCTTCGGCGATCTGGCATCTCAAGGCCACGCCGGAGACCATTCACTGGGGCTACTTCTCGCCCGAGATCAAGCCGGCGCTGACGATCAAGAGCGGCGATCTGGTCCATGCCGAGGCGATCACCCACCACGCCGGAGACGCGCCCGACCTGATGTTCGACGAGGGCGTGGAGCGCATCTTCCGCGAGGTCGATCCGTCCACCCGCGCGCCCGGCGTCCACATCATGACTGGCCCGATCTACATCGAGGATGCGGAGCCGGGCGACATGATCGAGGTGCGCTATCTCCAGATGCGGCCGCGCAACAACTACGGATCGAACCTCGCGGCGAACTGGGGGCATCTGTATGAGGAGTTCGGCAAGAAGGAGCGGGTGACGATCTACGAGCTGGACCCCAGCGCCAACACCGCCCATGCCCTATATGCCTATGATTTCCCCGGCGAATACCTCGTTCCCGGCACCATCACCAACTGCCCGGTGTGCGACCGTCACCCGGCGCTGCCCGGCATCACCATCCCGGCGCGCCCGCATCTAGGCACTGCGGGCGTGGCGCCTGCGGTCGACGCGCCGGTCTCGACCATTCCGCCGGGGCTGCATGGCGGCAACATCGACAACTGGCGCATCGGCGCGGGCTCCACGATGTTCTACAAGTGCCAGGTCAAGGGCGGCCTGTTCTCCATCGGCGACCCCCACGTCAGCCAGGGCGACGGCGAGATCAGCGGCACCGCGATCGAGGCTTCGCTCGACTGCCTGTTCCAGATAATCCTGCGCAAGGACTTCTCGTTTCCTTCGCCGCTGCTGGAAACGCCCGAGAACTGGATCGTCCACGGCTTCGGCAAGGATCTCGACCAGGCGATGAAGAACTGTTCGATGGACATGCTCCACCTGCTTCACGAGCAGCAGGGGCTGAGCAAGGAGGACGCCTATTCGCTGATGAGCGTGGCTGCCGACTTCGGCGTGACGCAGGTGGTGGACGGCACGCTGGGCGTGCACGCGCGGATCGAACGCCGCATCTTCCCGAGCAAGGGCACCGTCATCGACCCGACCTGACAAGTTCACCCTCACTCCTGACGGAGGGAGACTTCATGGCCCGGTTCCTTGCGGGGAGTCGGGCCTTTTTTTGTGCTTTCGTCATTGCGAGCGAAGCGAAGCAATCCAGCGGCACACGCCACTCTGGATTGCTTCGCTTCGCTCGCAATGACGACGGAGGGTGGACGCCTCAGCGGCCCTTCATTACCCGCCCGATGGCCAGCCGCACGTCGCGTTCGCCGTAGGGCTTGGTCACCACCGGCACGCCTTTGAACGCGCCGGACTGGAGCGAGCGTTCGCCGTAGCCGCTAGCGAAGATGAACGGGATGCCGCGCTCCTCCAGCGCATGGCCGACGGCCTCGCTGGTGTCCTTGCCCAGATTGACGTCGAGCATCGCGAAGCTGACGTCCGCGCCCTCCAGCACGCCGAGCGCCGCATTGACCGAGCCGGCGATGCGGCAGTCGGTGAAGCCGAAGCCGCGCAGCACGTCCTCCGCTTCCATGGCGATGATGACGTTGTCCTCGACGATGAGCGCGACACCGGATGCCAGCGCCTCGGTGAACTCGGCGGGATGCGGCGGTTCGGAGGCGGGCTCGCGGATGACCGCGCCGGGCGTCTCGAAGCCGGAGATGTGCTCGTCCGGGATCAGGAACAGGGCATGCAGGCCCTCCACCGGGTAGATGACCGAGGCGGTGCCGCCCAGTTCGTGCGGGATGGTGCGCTCGATGATGGTGGAGCCGAAGCCGCGACGGGTGGGCTCTTTCACCGGCGGGCCGCCTTCCTCGCGCCAGTCGATCTCCAGCGAACCATCGTCGCCCCGGCTGAGCGTCACCGTGACCTGCCCGTTCGAGTCCGACAGTGCCCCGTACTTGCAGGAATTGGTCATCAGTTCGTGGATCACCAGCGCCAGCGTAGTGAAGGCCCCCGGCGCGATCAGCGCGTCCGGCCCCTCGATCACCACGCGGTCGAGCGAGTGGCTGGCGTAGGCGTCGGTCTCGGTGCGGATGAGGTCGTAGAGCGAGGAGGGCGACCAGTCCTTGCGCGTCACCTGGTCGTGCGCGCGGGCAAGGGCGTGGATGCGGCTGCCGACGATCTCGGCGAACTCGTCGATCGTCGTCGCGCCTTCCTTGCTCTGCGCGACGAGGCCGCGGATGAGGTTGAGGATGTTGCGCACGCGATGGTTCAGTTCCGCGATCAGCATGTCCTGCTGCTGGCTCGCCTGCTCGCGCTCGGCATTGGCGGCGTCGGACAGGCGGAGCACGACTTCCAGCAGCGTGATGCGCAGGGCATCGGCGCTGGACACTTCCTCGTCGGTCCATGGCAGGGAGTAGCCGCGCCGTTCCTCCTTCCAGATCTCGAAGCTCTTGCGCGGGGTCAGGCGCGCGCCGTTGGGGCCGAGTTCGATGGCCTTTTCGGGGTTCCCCGCCCACTTCACCTCGCGCACCGCCTCGTTGCGGAACAGCACGATGTAGTCGCGCGGGGTGCGGCTGACGGGCAGGGCGAGCAGGCCCGCCGACTTGTCCGCCCACTCGGACGCGGCGGGATACACGGTGCCGATATTGTCCGATGCCCAGACGGTGCTGGCGCCCGCCGTGTTCAGGAACCGGGCGAGCGCGGCGAACTGGGTCTGGTCGGGCACGGAACCGTGGCCGATGAAGCGCCCGTCCACCCAGCCGACGACGCCGTCGAACGGGATTACCTGCCGGATCGAGTCGGTGAAGTCGTCGAAGGCTTCCAGCAGCGATCCGCCGCCTGCGACGCGGGCCATGATCTCGTCATGGAGGCGCATCGATTCCGCGCGCTTCTCCATCGAGAAGTCGGTTTCCTTCTGCTCCAGCAGGTAGGAGAAGAATTCGCCGAACAGCTCGCTCGCTGTGCGCACGGAGTAGGACAGGCGCAACGGCGAATAGTGGTGGCAGGCCATCAACCCCCACAGCTTGCCGCGCCGCATGATCGAGACGGACATGGATGCCTTGACGCCCATGTTGCGCAGATACTCGATGTGGATTGGCGAGACCGCGCGCAGGCCTGACATCGACAGGTCCAGCGGATCGCCGTTGGGGTTGGTCGCCGGGATGATCGGCACCGTCGGATCGTCCACGTCGCTGATGATGCGCAGCATGTTGCGGGTGTAAAGCTTGCGCGCCTGTGCCGGGATGTCGGACGCGGGGAAGTGCTGCCCCTTGAAGCTGTCCACCATGCCGTTGAGGCTTTCGGCGATGACTTCGCCCGCGCCGTCGCCCTCGAAGCGGTAGACCATGACGCGGTCGAACCCGGTCAGGCCGCGCAGGTGGCGCGCCGCGCTGGAACAGAGCTGCTCGATGGTGGGCGACTGGCGCAGCCGCTCGATCATCGGGCGCACGTAGGAAACGAAATCGCGCCGCTTGCCGCCTTCGTGCGGTTCGATTTCCAGCACGAAGGAGCGGCCCGAATTGTGGACCGCCACGTCGAAGGCCCGTCCGTCGCCGATCAGATCGACGTCGAACATGCGCTCCACGGTATTGGCGCTGCCGAGAATCTGCAGGCGGGTGCGGATGTCGTGCATCGCCTCCTGCGCGAGAAACTCCACCGCCGACAGCCCGACGAGGTCGCGCGGATCGCGGCCGAACAGGTCCTCGCAGTTGAGCGAGACGTGGTTGATGATCCAGTCGCTGGAGAACGACAGCAGCCAGCCGAAGCTCTGGATGCGGCCGATGATGTGGATCGGCTCCAGGTCGCAGGTGGAAAGATCTACCGGATGCATCGCCTCAGCCATCGACGCGCGCCTGGACCTGCGCGCTGGCTTCGAAGGCGTGTGAGAACGTGTCGAATGCCGCCAGCGCGGCGGCGCGGGCGGCGTCGGCCTGCGCGGGCTGGAAGGCGCGGGTGCGCAGCACGGGGACGAGCGCCTTCCACGCGTCATGGCCGCGGCCGTCACTCATGTAGGCGGAGCGGAAGCCCTGCGCCTCGCCCCAGTATCCCTTCTGGCGGATGACCGCGAGGCCGAGTCGCGAGCCGCACACGACATATGCGACGCCCGCGTCCGCACCGTCTCCTGCGATCTGGCCGGTGACGCCCGTGGCGGGCAGTTTGCCGACGCCCAGCTTGTCGAGGTCGGCGCGCAGCATGGCCGGGTAGTCCGGGCATTCGAGGCCCAGTTCGCCCTCGATGAAGCTGCGGAACGTCTCGAACAGCGGTGCGAGGCCGATCGCGTGGGCGGTGAGAAACCGCGCGAGATCGGCGCGTTTCGACAGGTCCAGAGAACCGAACGAGGCGTCGAGGCGTTCGTGGGACGGTCCCGTGGCTTCGCGCAGGGCGCTGAGAAGGTCGGGCATTACGGGCGATCCGAAGTCGGCTTGCATGTCTATCCGCATAAGTGCCCGCAGGCGATTGCAGGCGAACCGGTCGGCGCGCCTGGCTTCGGGAACCCGTGGGCTCCGTTTATGTTCCTCAGTAACACAATAACATGCTCCGGCGACGCGGTCTGTTCACTAATGATCGCTCCGCGTGGAACCGGACCCACATAACGGGGTTGTCTTCGGGGACGGCGTGGGATCGCCGCCGTCGCGGCCAAGGACATTTCATGAGCACCATCCCGCAGACGAGCCCGGTATCTGCCGCCTCCATCGCCGGCAGCGACCTGCTGACGGCGCTGCGGCAGGACGATTTCGCCTTCATCGAGCCCAGACTGGGCGAATGTCGATTGCGTGCGGGAGAGATCATCTACCAGCCCGGCGACAACGTGGATTACTGCTATTTCCCGACCGGCGGGGCGATGTGCTCCTACTTCGTGGAGATGGAGGACGGCACGGCGGTCGAAACGATCCTCGTCGGCCGCGAGGGTGCGCTTGGCGGGATCGTCAGCCATGGCTCGCTGCCCGCCTATGCCCGCGCCAACGTGCTGCACGAGGGCGTCTTCCTGCGCATCGCCACGCGCGACATCGAGGCGGCGAAGGAGCGCTCACCCGCCGTCGCGCACCTGTTCGCGCGCTATGCCGACTGCGTGATGGCGCAAGTGTTCCAGTCGATCGCCTGCAACGCCGTCCACACCATCGAGCAGCGCGCCGCCAAGTGGCTCTCCGCCGCCGTCGACCGCATCGGCCGCAACGACGTGACGATGACGCAGGAGCAGCTCGCCTCGATGATGGGCATCGGGCGCAGCTACGCCAGCCGCGTCCTCCAGCGCTTCAAGCGCGACGGCATGGTGCGCACCCGGCGCGGCGGCATCGAGGTGCTCGACCGGGAGGGCCTCAAGGCGCGCGCCTGCGCCTGCAACGATCAGGTCGAAGGCCACTTCCGCCGCGTGCTCGGAGACGTCTACCCCAAGGAGGGGTAACAACACCTTCGTCATTGCGAGCGCAGCGAAGCAATCCAGCGCGGTGCCGTGACGCTGGATTGCTTCGCTGCGCTCGCAATGACGAGAGGTCTAACGCCCCGCCAGGATGACCGGCGCGATCTGGCGGCTTGCCACCTCCCGTAGCACGAAGCTGCTGCGGATGCGGCGCACATGCGGCAGCACCGACAGTTCCTTGCGGTAGATCATGTCGTAATCCTCGAGCGACTGGACGTTGAGGATCATCAGGAAGTCGGTGTCGCCGGTGACGAAGGCGCAGAACTGCATCGACGGGCTGTCCAGCACCGCCGTCTCGAAGTCCTGCAGCACCGATTCCGCCTGAGAGACAAGCTCGATTGAGACCATAACCAGCGTCCCGTAGCCCAGCGAGCGGACGTTGAGGTGCGCCGAGTAATGCGTGATGTACCCCGATTCCTCGAGGATCTTGCGGCGGCGGGCGACCGCGGTGCTCGACAGATGGACCTTCTCGCCCAGCCACACGTCCGATGCGCGCCCGTCCGAGACGAGAGCGCGCATCAGGCGCAGGTCGGTGTCGTCCAGTTCGTGCTGCGCGGGTTTCCCGCGCGCGGCATCGAGCCAGTGCAGCTTGCCTGACGGCATGTCCATCTTGTTGAGCGCCCCTTTTTTGATTTTCGAAACCATATTGCCGGACGTCCGTTCGATTTCAAACAAAAGGGTGCGGAAAGAGCCGTTACTCGGATAGAATGTTGTCGAACCACCCCGTATCGCCCCCGATGGGCATGCCGGCGGGGATCGGCGGGCGCGGGCGGGACTGCTTGCCGATCTCAGCTTCAAGGCGCTCGGGATCGCCCAGCAGCGCCGCCATCGACACCTGCCACAGCGCATCCTCGGACCCGCCCTTCGCCTTCGCGAAGCCGAGCGCGGTCTCCTTGAGGAAGCCGTCGAGCAGCGCGGCGACGTCCGCTGGCGTGTCCGCATCGCGGCGGGCGGCGGCGATGCCGAGCAGCGTGGTCTGCGCGATCCGGCGCGACACCGCGTCGCCATGGGCGGCGATCACCGGGGACAGCTTCTGGAGCAGGGTGCCGACGCCGGGCTGCTGCGCATCATAGCCGTGCTGGATGTGCAGGCGTGTCAGGCGGGCCGGGGCGAGCAGGCTGTCGAGCGTCATCTGCGCCGCGACTTGCGCCGCGACGAGAGGATCGAACACCGCCGAGCCCGCGCCGCGCAGCACTTCGGGCGCGGCCTCCACGTCGGTGCGGGCGCTGGTGCCGCTCGAAAGCGCCAGGCTGAGCGATGCGGGCACCGTCAGCACCGTGGGGGAGAGGGTGCCGACCAGCGCGTCGATCGCGGCGACCTGCTGCGCGGCGGGGACCGGGCTGGGCGTCTCGCGCCCGTCGCCGACGACCGCATATTCGTAGTTCACGCCGCCCACCAGCTTGCCGGTGGCGTCGATCGAATAGCGGTGGAACAGCCAGATCGGGACGAACTTGCGGCGCAGGTTGGACAGCGGCTCTCCGGCGAGCAGCACGTTCGGGCCGAAGTTCGCAAGCGCGATGCGGCGCACGTCCATCGTGTGGGCAAGGTCTTCGGGCGTGTCCTGCCCTTCGGTCCACATGTTGACGCCGGGCACGGCAAGGTCGGGCGCGCGGCCGTCGATGTCGGTGCCGTAGATGAGGCCCGCCTTCTTGATGGCGTCGGCCTTCTCCGCTGCCGCCACGTCCGGATCGACGCCGGGGGCGGGCTGGCCGTAGAGCCAGTCGACGGTGAACTTGTCCCACTTGCCGATGCCGCTGGCATAGGCGTCGGCGAGGGTCAGCCTGCCGCTCACGATGTCCACCTTCGGCCCCGGATAATCCATCACCGAGGCGCGGTCCTGCAGGCTGGCCTTGAAGTTGTGGACGAAGCCGATGGCGTGGCCGACTTCGTGCGCGCCCAGCTGGCTGATGCGGGCAAGCGCCGCGCGGACCGGGTCGTCAGGGCCGCCACTGTTGTTGTGCGCGGTGCCGACGAGGCCCTCGAAGATGGTGATGTCCTGTCGCACGCGCAGCGCGCCGAGCACGACGTTGCCCTTGACGATCTCTCCGGTGCGCGGGTCGATCACGCCGCCGCCGTAGGACCAGCTGCGGTTCTGGCGGTCGGTCCAGTTGACCACGTTGTAGCGCACGTCCTGCGGATCGACGTTCGGCGGCAGGATTTCCACCTTGAAGGCATCGACGAGGCCCGCCGCGTCGAAGGCATCGGCCCACCAGCGCACGCCGTCGGCCAGCGCGGTGCGGATGGGATCGGGTGCGGCGCTGTCGATGTAGAAGACGATGGGCTTCTTCACCGGCGAGCGCGCGGCGGTGGGATCGGTCTTCTCCAGCCTGAAGCGGTTGGCGTATTCGACCAGCATCGGCTGGCCGAGCGGGGTGCCGAAGTCATAGGCCTGCGTGGCGTGCGTGCCCGAACGGATGTCGAACTTGCGCGGCACGAAGCCGGGCTCCGGCAGGGCGACGAGCGAGGAATGCACGGTCACGCTGACGGCGCGGCCATCGGGGGCGAGCACGTCCAGTTCGCGCCCGGCGCTGTCGGCGGTGAAGGTCTGCACCGTTTCCAGTTCGATGTTCTTCGGGAAGACCTTGACCGATCCGGTGTCGAGCGCGCTCAGCTTCTCGGACAGCTTGTAGCCCTTGGCGCTTTCGCCGATGGCGCCGGCAAGATCCATCGCGTCGGTCATCAGCAGCGGGGTCAGGTCAACGGTGACGGGGCCGTTCCCGGTGCCGCTGACGATCTCCAGCATGGCGACGGTGCTGAACGGGAAGCTGGCGCGCGCGCCTTTCGCGATCCCGGCGTCGCCGCTGGCGCGGAAGCGCGGGTTCTCGAACACGACGGCGACCTTGCCGCCCATGCGGCGGAACGCGAGCACCTTGGTATCGCCCTGCATGCCGCGGTCGATGCGGATCGCCGCGGAGCCGAGGCCGGTCTTGATCGCCTGCGTGAAGAGGTAGCGTCCCGAGACGCCGTCCGCGTCGGCGGGGGGCAGGGTGAACATGACCTTGCCCTTGGCGGCATCGACCTGGACCGGCAGCAGCGCACCGTCCGGCGAGGTGGTCGCGGCCACCGGCGCAGCCGATGCAGGCGCGACGGCAAGGCAGGCGACCAGTGCGCAGCTTGCGGCAAGGACGGGCTTCATGCGGGAGACGAACGACATCGAAATGCTTCCCCTTGTCTGGATATGGTTCCGTTCCCGGAACTTGCGGCGAGAGCGTGGACCCCTTCATCTCGCCGATGCAGCAAAGCCTAGCCGAAACCGGGCGCAGGTTCCCCGAACTTATCGGGTTTGTCGCGCATGCCGTTGAAGGATTCCTGCGTGACCGGCAAATATGGCGCTGATTTCATGCATCGACCGGCAAACCCTTGGGGAACTCGGGCAACCGCAGCGGAATGCTGCGCTGCATTTCGCGAATCACTGCGGTTCGGGCTTTCAAAAAATGCGCACGGGTTTCGCGTCGTGCATTTTTCTTGCGTCGATGGTCGTCGTGGCATCGAAATCCATCAACTGGCGCTGCAAATAGCCTGAACTTTCGTGGGATCGTTCGCCCCCTTCCAGATAGTATCGACGTCATCGGGCAGCAGTCGGGTTCGGGGGCAAAACCGAAATCCAAGCCGACACTGCCGGATGATGGCCCCTCTCGAACCATTCAAGGACGGTTCGGCGAGGGCGGGGAATACGGTTCGATGGATGATCCGCCGCAGGGCGGCACCGCGAGGGCGGTGAGCGCACCCGTGCGCCTGTCGGATCGATGCTTTCTCCATCCATCGGGACATGAGGGTGCCTGTGGCGAGGGATTCAGTCACAGGGAGTTTTCGCGATGCGCAATGCAGTCATGACCTCGAAGACACGGGGCGCCATGGAAACCTTTACAGCGCGTTCGGTCCGTGCCCTACTGCTGGCAGGCGTGGCCGCGCCGCTGCTTGCCGCCGCCCCGGCCTTCGCGCAGGGAGCCCCGGCCGACGAGGAGCCCGTAAACGATATCGTCGTGACCGGCTCGCGCATCGTCGGTGATGGCTATAGCGCGCCAACTCCGGTGGCGGTGCTGGGCGAGGCGGACATCGCCGCGCAGGCCCCCGCCAACATCTCCGACTTCGTGAACCAGCTTCCCGCCATCGCCGGCAGCGGCACTTCGGGCAGTTCCTCCGGCGGCCTGTCGAACGCGGGCGCGGGCATCAACTCGATCGGCCTGCGCGGCCTCGGCGTCGGGCGCACGCTGGTGCTGGTCGACGGCCAGCGCTCGGTCGCATCGACCGTGGGTGGCACCGTGGACATCAACACCATCCCGCAGGATCTGGTGAAGCGCGTCGAGGTCATCACCGGCGGCGCCTCGGCCGCCTACGGTTCGGACGCGGTGGGCGGTGTCGTCAACTTCATCCTCGACACCGGCTACAAGGGCTTCAAGCTCGGCGCGGACACCGGCATCTCCACTTATGGCGACGCCTTCAACTACCGCTTCTCGGGCACGGCAGGCTTCTCGCTGCTGGACGACAGGCTGCACCTCCTCACCAATGTCTCCTACTTCAAGCAGACGCGCGAGGAAGGGATCGACCGCGACTGGAACAACGGCGGCTACTTCCAGATCAACAACCCGGCCTACACCGCCACCAACGGCCAGCCGCAGCGCTATGTCGGCAGCGGCATCGGCCCGGCGGGCTATACCGCAGGCGGCCTCATCACCAGCGGCCCGCTGCGCGGCACCTATTTCCTGGGTGACGGGCAGACCAGCCAGCTCAACTTCGGCACCCTCGCCAGCCCTTGGATGGTCGGCGGCGACTGGCAGACGACGCTCGACGGGCACCTTGGCACCAACACCCTCGTCCCCCTCGACGAGCGCCTGAGCGCGTTCCAGCGCATCGGCTTCGACGTGACGCCGGACATCGAGATCTTCGGCCAGTTCTCCTACAACCGCTCGGTCAGCGCCAGTTCGTACCAGCAGACGCCCAGCACCGGCGTGACCATCCAGCGCGACAACGCCTACCTCCTCAGCCAGTACCCCACCGTGGCGGCGGACATGGCGGCGCGGGCCCTGCAGTCGATCACCATCGGCACGTCGAACGCGGGCTTCCCGATCCCGGGCAGCAACATCAAGCGCGAGGTCTATCGCGGCGTCATCGGCGCCAAGGGCAACCTCGACCTGTTCAGCAAGCCGATGGCCTGGGACGTCTACTACCAGAAGGGCGTGACCAAGGCGCGCGAGGAGCTGACCAACACCTGGAACAACGCCCGCATGGCGCTGGCGCAGGATGCGGTGTTCGACGGTTCGGGCAACATCGTGTGCCGTTCGACGCTCGCCAACCCGACCAACGGCTGCGTGCCCATCGACCGCCTTGGCACCAGCGGACCGTCGCAGGCTGCGCTCGACTACATCTACATGGACGGCTACCAGCCGCTGCGTCACCAGACCATCAAGCAGGACGTCGCCGCCGCGACGATCTCGGGCAAGGCCTTCGCCCTGCCCGCCGGTGAAGTGGCCTTCGCGACCGGCGTCGAGTGGCGGCGCGAGCAGATCAACGGCGAGGTGGACCCGATCCACAACTCCGGCTGGCTCTACGGCAACTTCCGCGTCAACCAGGGCAAGTACGACGTCTACGAGGGCTTCCTCGAAGTGGACGTGCCGGTGTTCGACGGCATGAACATAAACGCGGCCGCACGCGGCACGCACTATTCCACCTCGGGCTGGGTCGGCACCTGGAAGGTCGGCGCGAACTGGCAGGCGATCGACGCCCTGCGCTTCCGCGGCAACATCAGCCACGACATCCGCGCGCCCAACCTGGACGAGCTGTTCGCGGCGGGCACCGCGCGCACCAACTCGGTCATCATCCCGACGGGCGCGAACGCGCCGCAGACCGGATCGCTGCAGTTCGTGCAGAACGCCTTCGGCAACCGCGCGCTCAAGCCGGAAGTGGCGGACAGCTGGACGCTGGGCGCGATCTTCGAGCCGGGGTTCCTGCCGGGCTTCTCGCTCTCGTTCGATTACTACCAGATCAAGATCAAGGACGCGATCGGCTCCATCACCGCGCAGCAGACGGTGGACCTGTGCTACGAGCAGGGCATCACCTCCTACTGCCCGAACATCCACTTCGTGAACGGTCAGCTGAGCACGATCGACCTGACGCCGATCAACTTCGCCCGCCAGAAGACCAAGGGCTTCGATATCGAGGCGAGCTACACCACGCAGGTCGGCCCCGGCACCCTGCGCCTGCACGGTCAGGCGACGCACTACATCGAGAACGTCATCGACGACGGCATCAGCTTCCCGATCGACTACGCCGGCGTGCTGGCGGGCGGCACGTATGCCTCGCCCAACTGGGTCTACCGCCTGAGCGCGTTCTACGACATCGATCCGGTGACGTTCAACCTGGTGGCGCGCGGCTTCACCGACGGCGTCTACGGCAACGACTGGATCGAGTGCAGCGGCGACTGCCCGACCAGCAGCGCGCAGTACCGCACGATCAACGACAACTCGATCGACGGCGCGGTCTACTTCGACGCATCGGTCGACTTCAAGTTCCCGGCCATGGGCGACGGCATCGGGCACCTGACCTTCATCGTCAACAACCTGCTGAACAAGGACCCGGTGCTCGTCGGCAACGGTCCGGACGGCAACAACGTGCCCGCCTACGCCCAGACCAACCGTGGCCGCTACGACGTGATCGGCCGCACCTTCCGCGTCTCGGCGAAGATCGAGTTCTGATGATCTTCGAAGCAATCCAGTGCCGTGGAAGGCCGCTGGATTGCTTCGCTACCCTCGCAATGACGAAAGTTTTGGATGCCCGTTGAGGCCAGAGGAGTTCCCCCGATGAAGACGTTCAAGCGCGCCGCGACCAAGGCGGTTCTGGCTGCTGCCCTTGCCTCCACCGTTATGGGCGGTGTCCCCGCACACGCCGCTGCTCCGCAGGCGCTGAAGGACGAAGTGGCCGCCGAGGTGGAGGCGCAGCGCAAGCAGATCCAGGTCATGGTCGACCAGATCTTCAGCTATGCCGAACCCGGCTTCCAGGAAGTGAAGACCAGCGAGTACCTGACCGGCATCCTCGAAAAGAACGGCTTCAAGGTGGAGCGCGGCGTCGCGGGCATTCCCACCGCCTTCACCGCCACCTGGGGCAAGGGCGGCCCGAAGATCGCGCTGGGCAGCGATATCGACGACGTGCTCGGCGTTTCGCAGACCCCCGGCCTGCCGTATCTCAAGCCGCTGGTGGAAGGCGCTCCGGGCCATGGCGAGGGCCATAACTCGGGCATGCCGCTGATGGTCGCCGCTGCCATCGCCACCAAGAAGGTGATGACCAAGCACGGCCTCGAAGGGCGCCTGATGCTGTGGCCCGGCGTCGCCGAGGAACTGCTGGCGACCAAGGCCTATTTCGTGCGCGCGGGCATGTTCAAGGACGTCGACGCCTCGATCTTCACCCACGTCAGCTCCGATTTCTCGACCGGCTACGGCGAGATGGGCAACAACGGCATGGTCTCGGTGGAATACACCTTCAAGGGCAAGACCGCGCACTCGGCGGGCATGCCGTGGGAAGGCCGCAGCGCGCTCGACGCGGTGGAAATCATGGACGTCGCGTGGAACTTCCGGCGCGAGCACCTGCCGCTGACGCAGCGGTCGCACATGATCATCACCAACGGCGGCGGCCAGCCCAACGTGGTGCCGGACAAGGCCAGCATCTGGTACTTCTTCCGCGAGCGCACCTTCTCCGACATCCGCAAGCTCTACGAGACCGGCAACGACATCGCCAAGGCCGCAGCCCTCGCCACCGGCACCACGATGACGCAGCAGACGCTGGGCTACGCCGCGCCCAACTTCGGCAACAAGCCCATCGCTGAGGCCGCCTATGCCAACATCAAGGCCGTCGGCATGCCCAAGTGGTCGGCGGACGATCAGGCCTTCGCCAAGGCCGCGCAGACCTACAACGAGCGCAAGATCGAGCCGCTCAAGACCGAAGTCACCGAACTCTCGACGCCAGAGAACCGCAAGCCCTCGACCGGCGGCGGCTCGGACGACATCGGCGACATCATGTGGGCGGTGCCGACGATCACCATCCGCTTCCCGTCGAACATCCCCAACATGATCGGCCACAACTCCACCTCGGCAATCGCGATGGCGACCCCGATCGCGCACAAGGGCGTGGAAGCCGGGGCCAAGGCGGTGGCGATGACCGTGCTCGACCTCGTGACGACGCCGCAGCTGATCGCGGACGCCAAGGCGTACTTCACCGATGTGCAGCTGAAGACCGACACCTATGCGCCGGTCCTCACCGACAAGGACGTGCCCGCGATCTGGCTGAACGAGCGCAACATGCAGCTCTATCGCCCGATGATGGAGAAGTACTACTACAATCCGGCGAAGTACCCGACCTATCTCGACCAGCTGGGCGTCAAGTACCCCACCCTGACCAAGCCGGCGGAGTGAGAGGCATGGGCATCATGGACTCTGTCACTGTCGTTTCCACCGCCGTCATTGCGAGCGGCGAAGCCGCGCGGCAATCCGACCCTGTGCAAGACCGCGCTGGATTGCTTCGCTTCGCTCGCAATGACGAAGGTTTGGGAGGCAGTGTCGAAGGTATTGCAGGCAACGCCGCTTCCCCCACGTTCGTCATTGCGAGGCCCGAAGGGCCGCGGCAATCCAGCGCGCCACGCCGCCCCACCGGGCTGCTCCGCTCGCTGATTGCCGCAGCGCTGGCTTCCGTGGCCATCGCTCCCGGCACGGCGCATGCCGCCGCCGATCCGGCGATGAAGCAGGAAGTCGTCGCCGCCGTGGAGGCGCAGCGCAAGCAGATCCAGGTCATGGTCGACCAGATCTACTCGTTCGCCGAACCCGGTTTCCAGGAGGTGAAGACCAGCGAATACCTTGCGGGCATCCTCGAAAAGAACGGCTTCAAGGTGGAGCGCGGCGTTGCCGGCGTGCCCACCGCGTTCACCGCGACGTGGGGCACCGGCGGGCCGAAGATCGCGCTCGGCAGTGATATCGACGGGCTGCTCGGCGTCTCGCAGACGCCCGGCACGGCGGAAGTGAAGCCGCTGATCGAGGGCGCTCCGGGCCATGGGGAGGGCCATAACTCGGGCATGCCGCTGATGGTCGCCGCCGCGCTTGCCGCCAAGCAGGTTATGACCAAGCACGGCATCCAGGGTCGCCTGATGCTGTGGCCCGGCGTCGCCGAGGAACTGCTGGCGACCAAGGCGTACTATGTGCGCGCGGGCATGTTCAAGGACGTGGACGCCTCCATCTTCGCGCACGTCAACACCGGCTTCGGCACCGGCTGGGGCGACCTCGGCCTGACCGGGCTGATCTCGGTCGAGTACGAGTGGAAGGGCAAGACCGCGCACTCCGCAGGCTCCCCGTGGGAAGGGCGCAGTGCGCTCGACGGCGTGGAACTGATGGACGTCATGTGGAACTTCCGGCGCGAGCATCTGCCGCTCTCGCAGCGTTCGCACGATGTCATCACCAACGGCGGCGGCCAGCCCAACGTCGTGCCCGACCGCGCGAGCAGCTGGTACTATTTCCGCGACAAGGACTTCGGCACGCTGCGCAACCTCTACGAGACCGGCAACCAGGTGGCCGAGGCGGCGGCGCTGGCGTCGGGCACCACGGTCAGCCGCAAGGTGCTGGGCTATGCGGCGCCGAACTACGGCAACAAGCCGCTGGCGGAGGCGCTCTACGCCAATATCCAGACGGTGGGCGTGCCGCAGTGGTCCGCCGCCGATCAGGCTTTCGCCAAGGCGGTGCAGGTGAAGAACCACCTGAAAGTGGAGCCGCTGGCCGACAAGGTCGCCCCGCTCTCCACGCCCGAGACGCGCGGCAACGCCAGCTTCGGCGGTTCGGACGACATCGGCGACGTGATGTGGACGGTGCCCACCGTCACCATCGGCTATCCGGCGAACGTCCCCAACGTCATCTTCCACCACGCCACCGCCGCGATGGCGATGGCGACGCCGATCGCGCACAAGGGCACCGTCGTCGGCGCCAAGGCGGTGGCGATGACCATCCTCGACCTGATGACGACGCCCGAACTCGTCACTCAGGCGAAGACCTGGATGCGCGACGTCCAGTTGAAGGACCAGAAGTACGATCCCCTGATTGCCGCCACCGACATGCCCGCCATCGACCGCAACGCGCGCACGATGGGGCTCATGCGTCCGGCGATGCAGGGCCAGTACTACGATCCGAAGAAGTACGACTCCTACCTGCAGCAGCTTGGCATAGACTACGAAGCCGCGGGTCGCGAAACCTCGGGCGCAGGCAGCTAGCCTCCCAGTTGCGCCACCGGCCGGGGTGCGAACACCCTGACAAGATCAAACTGCCCCGGCCGGCTCTTTTCCATTTCCGACATCCTCCTTCATGCGAAGGGACACGCAGATGGCACGCATCATCGTCATCGGCGCCGGTATCACCGGCGTCACGGCCGCCTATGCCCTGCTCGGGCGCGGGCACGAGGTCACTCTGGTCGAGCGGCACCGCTATCCGGCGATGGAGACATCCTTCGCCAACGGCGGGCAGCTTTCGGCCAGCAATGCCGAAGTGTGGAATTCGATGGCGACGATCGCCAAGGGGCTGCGCTGGATCTTCCGCCCCGACGCGCCGCTGCTGTTCAACCCGCGCCCCTCGCTCCACAAGTATTCGTGGATGGCCGAATTCGTGGGCGCCATCGGCAGGCACCGCGCCAATACGGTGGAGACCACCCGCCTCGCCATCGCCGCGCGCCGCCACCTGTTCGACATCGCCGAGCGCGAGGGCATCGACTTTGACCTGTCGCGCTGCGGCATCCTCCACTTCTACCGCAACGCCGAGACGTTCGAGGCGGCGCGGCGCGGCAACGACCTGCTGCGCGAGGGCGGGCTGGAACGGGACGAGGTCTCCCCCGCCGACATCGCCCGCATCGAGCCGACGCTGACCGGCGATTTTCGCGGCGGCTTCTTCACCCCGTCGGATTCGACCGGGGACATTCACAAGTTCACCACCGGCCTCGCCCGGGCCTGCGCGCGGATGGGCGCGCGGTTCGTGCTGGGCGGGGAGGTGGACGGCATAGCGCTTCGTTCCGACGGTGTGTCGGTGCGACTGCAGGCGGCGGGCGGCCTTGGGGAAGGATCCGATACCGGCCGCCTGCAGGACCTGTCGACCGATGATCTCGGTGCGGAAATGCTTGTCGAGGGCGACATGCTGATGGTCTGCGCGGGCGTCGGCAGCCGGGCGCTGGCGGCGAAGCTGGGGGACCGGGTGAACATCTACCCGGTCAAGGGCTACTCGATCACCGTCATGCTGAACGATGCCGAGAGTCAGGCCGCCGCCCCGCGCGTCAGCCTGCTCGACGAGGATGCCAAGATCGTCACCAGCCGCCTCGGCGACGAGCGGTTCCGGGTGGCGGGGACGGCGGAGTTCAACGGCTTCAACCGCGACATCCGCGCCGACCGCATCCGTCCGCTGGTGGACTGGAGCGAGCGGCACTTCCCCGGCATGTGTACGCGCCAGGTGGTGCCCTGGGCGGGGCTGAGGCCGATGACGCCGACGATGATGCCCTTCGTCGGCCCCGGCCAGCACCCGCGCGTGTTCTACAACACCGGCCACGGCCACCTCGGCTGGACGCTCTCCGCGATCACGGCGGAGATGGCCTGCGAGGCGGTGTGGCAGGCGCAGGCGGACCCGCTGCGGCTCAGGGCGTAGGAACCCCGCCCTTCGCCTCACCATCGTCATTGCGACCGCAGCGAAGCAATCCGGCACGGAGCGCGCCGCTGGATTGCCGCGGCCCTGCGGGCCTCGCAATGACGGTGGTTGGGTGGCTCAGGGCGTAAGAGGCAGCAGCGGCGCGCGTCGGTAGAACGACAGGTCCTCGATCTCGTAGCACGGCGGCGTCTCGTCCGTCCGCGCATCGTGCAGCCGCTTCCAGTGCGCGAAGAGGCCCATGATGTGCGGCGGGTCGCCGTGGATCTCGGTGAAGCCGCCGTTGAGGCTGCGCGTGTCGAAGTAGGCCGCGTTCACCTCGTCCGCCCACAGCTCGGTCGCGAGCGGATAGCCCATGTCGATCCACCGCTGCCGCTCCGCCGCGAAGTCGGAGACGAGGTAGGCGACGTGGTGGAACCCCTCTTGACCGCGCGCATACATGTCGCGGTAGATCGAGGGGCTCTCGTCATGCTGCTCGATGAACTGGATCATCAGGTCGCCGAGGTAGCCGAAGGCGTAGGACACGTCCGCCTCGTTCGCGGTGCCGCGATAGGTGAACTCGTCGCAGTGGTGGTGGCGCACCATGCAGAACGGCCCGGCGCCGAAGGCCTGCGCCCACTTCGCCGCCGCCTCGTCGATGCTGTTCACGAAGAACGCCTGCTGGAACAATGCGCGGTCCATCGTCTCTCCCGTCATGCCTGTTGTGGTTCGCGGGGAGAGTGTGGGGCGGGCGCGGGCGAGGGCGCAATCGGGCGAATGGCTAGGGGGAGGTGGCCCCGCCCTTCGTCATTGCGAGCGTAGCGAAGCAATCCACGAACGGCGCGCGACCGTGGATTGCTTCGCTGCGCTCGCAATGACGAACCGGATTGGCCCTCAAATCTCCATCGCCCCTGCCTTCGCATGGGCGACGGGGTGTTGGGGTAGGATGTCATCCGGTCAAACCCAGTCCGTCATTCCCGCGAAGGCGGGAACCCATCTCCTGACTGAGCCTATTGCACGGGCATCAGATGGGTCCCCGCCTTCGCGGGGATGACCATATGGGGTGGTGGGGCGGGAGGTTGGAAGGTCACCCCCCCTCACTCCGATCGCAGCGGGCCGCTGGCGCTCACCCGGATCGTGTTGCCGAAGCGGTCCGACTTGCTGTCCCCGTCGCGCAGGAGTGGCTGGCCGTCGACGGTCAGCGCGGTGGAACTGCCGGTCAGCGTCACCTCCACGGGGATCGAGGTGCTGGAGGACGAGCCGCCCTTGGTGCCGGTGTAGCTGAACTTCGCGACCGCCTTCCACGCCGCCCGTTGCCCGTTGACGGTACAGGCCGCCCGCGTGGAGACGACGAGCGAGACCTGGGACCACATCCCGCCCGGATCGTAGCCGTCGTAGGGGCTCGAAGGCTGCCCCACCTGCGTGGACACGTCGTACTCGACCGCTATCGACCTTGCTGCCATCTCCCGATGTCCTAACCCCCGCGCAGGCGGCCGACGGCGGTGGCGATGCCACGCAGGCGGCCCGCGCTGACCTTGGCCGCATCGGCCGAAACGTTGCCGACGGTGAGCGCGCCCGCGACCTTGGCGGGATCGGCGGCGGCAAGGTCGGCCACGGTCTTTATGCCCGCGCCCGCCAGCGCCTGCCGTTCCTCGGGCGTGGCGGCGGCGAAGGCGTCGATGGCGGCGGCGCCGGGGCCTGCCTCACCGGCATGGAGGCCGACGGCGCCGATCCCGGCGATGGTGTCCGCGCCGGCCGCCCTGATCTCCTCCACGCGCGTGGTGACGACCTTGTCGGCCATCTCGTCGGTATTGGCGAAGCTGGCCGAGGCGTCGACGTTCCTGAGCGCGTCGCGCAGCATGACGCCGCCGCCGATGTCCTCGGTGCCGAACTCACGTTCGAGATCGGCCTTGGTGAAGGCCTGCCCGCCGAACTTGTCCTTCACCTTGTCGGCGTTCTCGACCGACCATGCGCCGATCCGCCCCGCCACTTCCATGCGCGGGTCGAGGTAGCCCGCCTTGGGCGCGGCGGCAGCGGCGACGGGCGTCAGCACGGTGCCGATGGGGGTCTGCCACAGCTCCACCTTGCCGCCGTTGAACACCCCTTCCGATATGCGCGTCGCCTTCATGCCGCCGATCAGGCCCACGGTGGCATCGTCGCGCGGGGTCCAGACCTTGTCGCTGGCGATCAGTTCACTGGCGATGCCGGGGTAGATCACGCGCGGGTCGCGCACACGGGGATCGAGGGGGCCGACATCAATGGGATAGGGCAGCACCTCCAGCGGCTTCTTCGGCTGGAACACCTCGCCGGGGAAGCGGATCGGCGGCAGGGTCACGTCGCCGCTCTTGGGCGAGAGATCGTGGATGTCGGCGTTGATGCGGTTCAGTTCGGCGCGCACTTCCTCCAGCAGCAGCGAAAGCTGGCCGCGCAGTTCCATCATGCATTCGAACAGGCCTGAGGTATCGCGCGACAGCGCGTCGAGATCGGCCTCGATCTTGTGGAAGCGGGCGTTGAAGCCCTCGTCCCCGTTGGAGCCTTCGGCGGAGACGACGTCCTCGCCGTCCTGCCAGTCGGCATGGATGAAAGTGCGGGCGAATTCCGGCTCGCAGTCGTCGTCGGTCGAGGCGAGCGGCTTCGAGTAGTTGAAGCGCCGCCGCGATCCGCCGATCTTGTCCTGGATGATCGAGACCGCCAGCACCGACTTCTGCGCGTCGGTCAGTTCGTACTTGTCGAGCAGCTTGAACACCTCGGTGGTGTCGAGGTCGTAGCTGGTCTTCAGGATGGTGTCGAAACTAGCCATGGCTTGTCTCCGGGGCAGGGGAGCCCGCGCGGCGGGGGCGGTGGAACCGGCGCCATGTGCGCGCGGCGGAAGGATCGAGCGGGGTCAGCGCGCCGTCGTCGGCGGCGACGTGGAAGCGGCGGATCGGCCAGGTGTTGATCTCGATGCCGGCGGGATTGCGCAGCGCCAGCATGTTCATCAGCATCTCGTACTGTGCGAAGGAGAGGAGATCGCCGTCCCCGGCCTCCACCCGCACCTCGTAGGGATCGGTGCCGCCGAGCCGCTGGTAGCCGAGCACGACGACGGCGTAGAGGCCCACCCCGCGCGCGACCATCTGCGTCGCCGTCCCCGTGGCGCGGGTGAGGCGCGCCGGGACTTCGCCGTTGGCGGACGGCGTGCCCGCGGACTTGTCGACCGGGGACAGAAACCAGCGGTACATGGTCGATGCCTTGCCGGTCAGGTTGGCCCCGGCCACCGGCAGCGCCACGGTGGAGACCAGCAGCGCTGCGGTGCCGGGGGAGAACAGCGGGACGGCGGCGGCAGCCCCGGCGCGCCTCAGGTCCGCGCCCAGCTCACCGAGCGTGCGCCATGCGGCGTCGTCGCCGTTGGCCAGCGCCGTGGCGGTGTCGGCGGGGAGCGCGAGCAGCGTCCAGGCATCGGCGGGCAGCGCGGCGAGCGCGTCGCGGATCGGCTGCCAGTCGTCGATCACCGGGAGCCCGGCGGCGCGCAGGCGCAGGCTGGCGGCGGCGTCGGGCGCGTTCGCGGCGGCGAGCGGGGGGGCGGGGTCGGCGCTCACCGTGACGCCGGGCAGGCGTTCCGCCGCGCGCGCCTGTGCTCCGGCCAGAACGGCGGATGACGCGGCTCCGGCGGCGGGCACGAAGCTGGCGGCGAAATCCTGCGTCGCCGCGCCGCCTGCCGCTCCCGGATGGAGCAGCGTCTGCCCGGCGATCGCCAGTGCCCCGGTGCCGAGGTGCGATAGGAACAGCTCGCCTGCCGCCGATGGGTGGACGGTGCGGAACCCGCAGGCGCGCAGGATCCACGCGCCGGTGGGGTCGTCCCCGGGCGCGGCGGGCGGCTCCAGCGCGCGGAAGGTGGCGCGGGTGGCTGGATCGGCCACGTTCGCGCCCGTCTGCACGGCCTGATGTACGGCGGCGATGGTCGCGGCGGCAAGCGGCGCGATGGCGATGCCGAGGCCCATGGCGTGACGCGGGTCGCCATCCGGATCGAGCGCGCGGAGCAGCTGCGGCTTCTCGGCGATGCCCAGCGCCTCCAGCAGCCCCGCCAGCCGGTCCAGCCCACGCGCGAGGTCCGGGGCCATGGCGGCATCGGGCGCGGTCAGCGTGACGCGTGCCTGCAAGCGGGCGATCAGCGCCTCCAGCCCGGCGCGATCCTCGGACGACAGCCTGCGCTCGGGCGGCAGCGCACCCCCGGCGTCGACCAGCACCCACTTGCGCAGGTAGTCGACGAAGGCCTGCCGCCGCGCCCGCGCCTTCGTCTCGTCCGCATCCACCGAGACGAGCGATACGGCGACCGAGAACGGGTTGGCGTTCTCCAGCAGGTGCAGCGCCCCGGCAAAGCCCATGTCCGCCACCGGACCGAGCGGCCCCAGCCGCGCGTCGTACTGGGCGCGGCGGGGAAAGGCGACGCTGCGATAGAGGGCGAGGCGGCGGCGGTAGTCGGCATCGGCCTCGGGCTGGTCCACGGTGCTCACGGTGCCGTCCGCAGCCAGCGTCGGTCGGGTCCGCAATCGCGCGACGCCGAGGTCACCGCCGTGCCGGTCGAGCGCGTTGCCCTCGGCGGTGGCGATGTGGCGCGCCGCACCCACCGCGCGGGCATGGCGGCGCAGGGCCACCGTCTCCGCATCCAGAAGCGCCATCAGTCGCCCCAGACGCCCCGACAGCAGCACGCCGGTGACGCTCTGGCGCACCTCGGTGTCGTTCAGTACACCCTGCGGGCCGGTCAGTTCGAGGCGGATACGGAACGGTCCGACCAGCTCCGTGGCGGGATCGGCGACCGGAACATGGAGCGGCAGCACCGTCCCCGCCTCGGACCAACCCGCGAAAATCAGCGGTTCCAGGTCACGCACAGGCCCCGGAGACATGAGCCGCGCCGCCACCCGCAGCGGCTCCGGCCCAAGGTCGGCGGTCAGCGCAAGGAACATCGCCGCCTCCCGCAAAGGCGCCTCAAGTCCCAGAATTCCGCCGTTTCCGACCGTCACCATCTCCACCCGCGCGGCCGCACTCGCCGGCCCGGTCATGTCCTGCGCCAGCCGCGCCAGAATGTTGGCGGCGAACGGATCGGCGGGAAGAAGGGCGGTGTCCATCGGCGGGCTCCTAGAGAATCTCGAGCCCGGACGGGTCATCGACGAAGACCGCCACC
This sequence comes from Novosphingobium kaempferiae, assembly GCF_021227995.1. Lineage (NCBI taxonomy): Bacteria > Pseudomonadati > Pseudomonadota > Alphaproteobacteria > Sphingomonadales > Sphingomonadaceae > Novosphingobium > Novosphingobium kaempferiae. The sequence goes on along the minus strand of NZ_CP089301.1, from coordinate 2,072,686 downwards.
TGATCGCGGCTGAGCGTCATGTTGTCGTTCTCAGGCAGCAGCGAAGCCTGCAAAGCCGCGGCATCCGACACCGCCGTCGCGAAATCGAATGCCGATGGCGAAGGCAGAAGTCGGGCCAGATGCAGGTCCAGAACGTCCTCGATCCCCGGCTCGTTCAGCATTGCCCACGTCACCTGCGCCGCGCGCACCGGCTCTCCGAACGACAGCCCGCGCACATAGGCGCGCACCCGGTCGAGTACCCGTTGCTTGAGCGCCATCGCGGCAGGCGAGGCGTTGACGCTGGCGCGGTCCCCGGCGGGCAGCGGCTCGCCCCTGACGACGAGCCGGGCATGGATGGCGACGCCGACTTCCTCGGCCTGCCGGATATCGGGGAAGATGCCGATCGGCCGCAAATCCTCCAGCGCTTCCGCAACCGAGGCGCGCAGCCCGTCGGCACCCTCCCAGATCGCCGCCGGGGAGGGCTTCACCAGCACCCGGAACGCGTAGCTGGAGCCATAGTCGCGCGCGGCGGAGAACAGGTTCTGGATGAAGTTGAAGTTGCCGAAGATCGAGCGGTCGAGGTCCAGTCCGCCATACTCGTCGATCACCTGCACTGCCTCCACGCCGGGCACCAGCAGCGCCGCCGTGCGCATGGCCTCGACGCTCCAGATCGAGCGGGGCGCGGAGAGAACGAGTTCGCGGTAACGCGCGTCGCTCCACAGCAGTTCGCCACCGGTCAGCGGCGCGGTGTGGGCGATGACTGCGGCCGCTTCCGACGCCATGGCATTGGCTTCGGCCAGTTCGCGCAGGCCGTCGAGCGCCGGGTCCACCGGGTTCCACAAGGCCAGCTTCGCCTCAGGGACGGCAGGGTCGAGGTTGTGCCCCGCGCCCGGATAGAAGGCCTGTACGCGCACGGTGACGGTGGTGCGCCCCTCGGTGAAGCGCGCGCTTTCGGACAGGGCGGCGTGGTGTCCGCCCGCACTCAGCAGCCGCGCGCCCGCTGGGATGACGAAGCCGCCCGCGGGCAGCGGCGCGGCGAGGGTCACGGACACGGTCCCGCTCGCCTGCAGTTCCGGGCGGGGCAGCCCGAGTTCCTCGCCCAGCCGCGACAGCGCGTCTCCGCTCGCGCTCGATACGAAGAGACTGTCGTAAAGCCCGGCCAGCGTGGCGTGGGTCCGCGCGTGTTCCAGCGCCGACATCTCGACCATGCGGCGCAGCACGGAGCCGGGCCGCACGTCCACGTCGTCACCGAAATAGAGCCGCGCGCGGGCGAGGCCCTCGGCCACCAGCCGGGCGTAGGGCTTGGGGTTGAAGCCTTGCGCGGTGAGGCCGTAAGCCCCGCCCGCGCTGTCACGCAGGTCGGCCTCGGCGATGGCCGAAGGGTCGATGGCGACGGTGTCCGCTTCAGGCATTCGGCAACCCCTCGATGGCAATGGTGGCGTATTCGCCGAGCACCGTCTCGAAGACGGCGACGACGGAAAGCGCGGTGGTGCGTTCGGCGGCGGATCCCGCGCCGGACGGGCCTGCGAACGGGCGCGACTCGCCGTCGATGCTGACCTCGACGATGCGGCGGATGCGGGCGTCGGACTGGAGCACGCGGATCACGGCGACGCGGATGCGCTCGCGCAGCATCATCGGGTCGCTCTCCTCGAACATGGCGGCGAAGGCATCGGACCCGAAGGCCTGGTTGAGCGGGTCGGTGCCGAGCCCGGTGCAGAGTGCAAGGCGCAAGTCCTGCGTCAGCGCGTCCATGCCCGAAACCAGCGCGATGTCGCCGTCCGCGAAGGCGATGTCCTGGCCGACATCCTCCTCGGTGCCGGTCGACACGAAGGCCGGGCCCCAGCCGAGGAGCCGCCTTGCGCGAAGGGTCGTCCCGTTCATGATCCGCTCCCGTGCGTCATGCCTGCTTCACGTCCATCGTGCCCGAGACTTCGACGGCGACGTTCTTCGCCTTGATCGTCACGGTGCCGTCCTGCTCCATGGTGATGCTTGCCTCGCCGTCCATCTGCTCGATGACGATGGCGTGGTCCGATGCGCCGTTGGTGGTGGGCCGGTCGCCCGCCCGGCCGAGCGCTTTGTCGCCCACGCGGATCAGCAGCCGCCCCACTTCAATGATGCGGTTGCCTTCGCTGTCGATGAGATCGTTGGTCGCCAGCGCGTCGGACGGGGGGAGGACCGGCCCGGCCATCGCCTCGTTCCTGTCGGCGGGTTCGACGCCTGTCGGGAGGGAGAGCCACCAGTCCTCCGCAAGCGCCTGCACCGGGCGCGCGGCATCGTCGCCGGGCTTGCCATGCCACAGCGCACCGACATCGACAGGATCCTCACGGTCCCCGCGCGCGTGGACGAGCATCACGCGCGTACCCGGATAGCGCGGAACGACCAGCCCGAACCGCCCCCACGCGAAGGGCGAGGCATAGGCGATATCTGCGGTTGTCGAGGGGGTGCCCCGGAATATCTCGCCCAGTGCCGACAGGCGCGGCGTGCCGTCGGGGTCGGTCGGGTTGACGATAACCTCGGTGGAGAGCGGCAGGTGGTCCGGCCCCGCCCCGGAGCCTGCCATCGCGGCGACGACCTCGCCCACTTGCGCGGGCATGCGGTATTGCAGGGTCCGCTCGACGGTGCCCTGCACCGAGGCGGAGAGCGCGCCTTCGGGCGTGCCGTCGTCGTGCGGGCGCGGCGCGGTTCTGGCCGGGGTGCCCGGACCGGACGAGGGCACGTCCCAGATCGAGGTGGGCCTGCCGCCGGTGGTCTCCACCTCTACGCCGGTGAGGATGGTGATGAAGCCGCTGTCGCGCTCGATCCGGTGGTTCACCGTGGCGACGTAAAGCTCCATCGCCTGTTTCCAGTCGGGCGCGATCGGCAGACCTTCGGGCGATGCCGCCAGCGGCGAGGCGGCAAGGGGGAAGGCGACCACGTCGCCGGGCCGGATTTCCGGCGCGCCGACCAGCGTCAGGCGGAAGCCGCGCCGCATCTCGGGCTTGGCCGTGGCATTGGCCGGGCCGAACTCGAAACGGGGATCGCGGCGCTCCGCGCGGGTCTCAGCCTGCGCGATGAGGCCGTTGTCGGCCGAGATGCCGATCGGCTTGGCTTTGATGCCGGTGTCGGAGAACGGCACCGCGCGACCGACGCCGATGCAGAGCCTGCCGCCGCGCACCAGCAGCGGGCCGCGCCCCTCGCGGCGGTGGATGCCCTCGATCAACTGGCCGAGCCGCTGCACCTCGCCCAGCGCCTCCGCGCCAACCGAGAGGTGCAGCGCGGGCATCTCCGGTTGCGGCGGGAGCGTGGGGTCGGGCGGGATCCGATACTCGCCGGGCGTGAAGCCGCATTGCTTCAACACGCCGACCACGGCCTCTTCGGGGGTGCGGAAGGAGCCGGTCCCGTCGGTCACGCGCCGCTGCGACAGGCGATGGGCGATCCACTCGCGCGCCTGCAGGGTGACGGTGTAGGCGACGCCCTCGACGGTCGGGGTGACGGCGGTGATCGCGAATTTGCCGACCGACACCAGCTTGCCCGTCGCCCAGCCGAGGCTGAGTTCGGCGACGAGGTCCACCTTGTCGGCCCTGTCGCATTCGGCCTTGGCGATGGTGAGGCGGTCGAAATCCTCCGGGTGCGCGCGCAGCAGCGCGATGGAGAATGCGCCCGCCGCCAGCCCCACCTGCGCATCGGCGTCGATGCGGGCGTAGTGGGTAGCGTGGCCGAAGGTCATCAGCGGCGGCGCTGCGCCAAGGAAGGGACGCTCCTTCAGCAGTTGTGCCGTGACCTGCGGGTCGGATGGCGAGATCGTCAGCGACCATGCGGCGGCGACACCCGGCTTGTCCAAGAGGCGCACTTCACGCATCGGCGAACGTCCGCCCGTAGCCGCGCGGGCGTCCGGAGCCCGGTCCCAGCCTTGCATCCGCGACGACGGGGGCCGCCTCGGGATACGCGCCATCCGCGAGCCGCCGCTGGACCGCGTGCCGCGCGGTCGGGGCCTCGAAGCGGGCCGTCGCAGCACCATGGTGCGTCCATTCGAAGGCGACAAACGACCCGAAGTCCGCCGCTCCGACGAGGCTTCCGGCGTGGATGCGCCAGCCGGTGATGCGCAGGCGCAGTCCGGGTGCGGCATTGCCCACGAAGCGCACCGGTCCGAGCACCAGCGGGGCGATCCCCGCCAGCGCGCCGCCGTTGCCTCTCAACAGCAGCCGGAGGGGCAGGGGGTGCTCCGAGGCGCTGGCGCTATCGCTCGCCACGGCTTCCTTCGGCACCGTCAGCCAGTACCGCGCGAGGCCGCTGGGTGCGACGAGTCCGAGCGACAGGCCGGGGCCGAGCGGCACGACATGCGGCAGCCCGGCGGCGATCGGCGATGTCGTCGCGGTGAATGCGGGCAGCGGCTCGGGCCGTTCGGGAACGGTGGCGCGCACGATCAGCGGAAGGGCGGGAGGGCGTGCCATCATCCCACCGCGAACTCGGCCAGCGTGCCCACTGCGGTGGCTGCCATGTCGAGCATGTCGGACAGGGGGCCGGGACGCGGCAGGTGGACGAGCGTCATCGACACGTCGATCACGTCGCGCCGGGTGGCGCTGGCGGAAAGGTTGAGCGACTGGACGTAGAGGTCGGTGCGGATCGTCATCGAGGTGACGAGCACCAGCCCGCCGACACCGCCGCCGGGAATGCGCTCCAGCACCGATCCGCGCACCCCCGCGTTGGCGACGCTTTCCAGCCGCTCCTTCCAGAGAAACCGGTCCCAGCCGATCAGCGAGGCGGAGAGCGTCAGCGTATCGTCGTGCGTGTCCGACAGCTGGCGAGAGCCCGCCGCGCCCAATGGCGGACGGTGGTAGCTTGACGCGACCGCGAGCGAGGACACCGCCCAGAGCGGGATGAACGACGGCCCGTCCGCCAGCACCGCCGAGGGCATCGCACGCGGGCCGAGTCCGGCCACGCCGTTGACGTCGGCCTCTATGAAGTTGCTGAGGAAGCTGCGTCTGGCCATCAGTGCGCTCCGGCGAGGTGGGGAAGGGAGGTCACGGCGCGTTCTCCGCGTCGGAGGCGATCCATCCGGCGAGCACCGGGAGCAGCCGCCCGAAGGCGGGCGCGGCGAGCGGGTCGGCGTCGGGACGGACCTGCAGCACCAGATCGGTCGGTCGCGGCGCGCCTGCAGTCGTGACGACGAGGTGCGGGCCGTCGGCGATGCGACCGATGCGGATCGCGGCGGGGGCGCCATCGGCGCGGCGCAGGCCGGGGTAGGCGGAGAGCTCACCGGCTCCGGCGATGGTCAGGCCGCTGCGGGCGAAGCGCAGGCCGTCGGTCATGTCCAGCAAGGCGCGCAGTTCCGGGCCGGGATCGACCTCGCGCATGGCGAGAGCGGCGGCGCGGTCGTCCGCAGACAACGGGGGGCGGGCGTCCACCCGGTCGGGGCGCAGCGCGATCAGTTCGGCGAGTTGCACGGCCTGCTGCCGGATCAGGCGCGGCGCGCGCCATGGCCGGGCTCCCGCCGCGACGCCGGTCACGAAGCTGCCGAGGTCCCGCGCGCAGAGCACGGCGGACTCCGGTCCGGGATAGACGCTGTCCACCCCCAGCACCGCCCCCGCGCCCGCGTGCATCGAGCCCTCGGCATCGAGCACGAAGACCACGTCCGAGCGGTTCCAGCCGAACGCCGCCCCGCCCGGATACTCGCGCGCGATCCGCTCGCGCCCGGAGAAATCCAGCATGTCGGCGAGATCCCAGACCTCCCCCTCGTCCAGCGACAGCCCGTCGCTCGCCTGATAGAGCGCGCCGAGTTCCGGCGGCACCCGTCCGTCCGCCATGGCGTGCGCGAGCGCCGGGCGAGGTGCGGGGGAGGCGGTGCGGCGCTCCATCCCGTCGAGCGCCGCGCCCACGGCGGCGATGCGCTCGTCCACGGTCATGGCACGATCCCCGCCATCTGCTCGGTCCAGCCGCCGAGCAGCGCCTTGCGTTCGGCCTGCGTCATGTTCGGCAGGATGCGGTCGATGAAGTAGCGATCGTGCGCGGCGAGGTATTCGCGGATCGCCTTGTCGGAGATGCCCACGGTCTTCATCTCCGCCGCCGCTGTGTGGCGCATGTCGGCATAAGTCGCTTTCGCGATCTGCCCCGGCGTCATGCGTGATCCGGGTTCGGTCGGGTGGAGGCCGGTGCGGCCCTCGATCGCGGTGATGCGCCCGTGCGGGCTGCCCGCGCGCGAATTGCGCAGCCAGATCGTTGGCGCGGCGTCGGGATCGTAGCCGAAATCGCCGAACACCTCCTTCATCGGGTGCGATTGGACCCCGTGGTGCGCGTTCAGCAGGGAGGTGGTCGAGACCTTGCGCGCATAGGGATCGATGCTCACCTGCTCCTCGCGGATGGTGATGCTGGTGCCGTCGGCCTGCACCGAAGTCAGTTCGTAGCGGTTGTCGACCACGCGCAGTTCGCCGGTGCTGCCGTCGCCGTCGAAGGCGCGGCGGTAGACGCCGGGGCGCTTGGGATCCTCCACCCATTCCTTGCGGCCCGCCCGGCTGTCCCGGAGCCGGTAGCCCTTGTCCCCCGGCGCCCGGCCCCTGCTGTCGAGGAAGTCCGCGGCATGGGGCCGCGGGGTCGATTGCGTGCCCTGCTCGGCGAAAGCGGTTAGCGGGCTCCTGCCCGACCCGGTCAGCGCATCGTGGAACTTGCGCGCCAGTTCGTCCTGCGCCGCCGGGGGCAGCACGAAGGGTTCGAGCGGCTTGGCGGCATCCGCCAGCGCGGCGTCGATCTCCTTGTACTTCTTCGCCAGCCGGGCGAAATTGCCGTCGAGGTCGGCCTTGGACGGTGCATCGTCGCCGAAGCGCATCACTTTTTTATAGATCGCCTCCAGTTCGAGCCGCAGCCGCAGCACCTTGTCGATCTGCCGCCCCCGCACGGTGACGTAGTGGTCGCCCGCGTGGCGCATCACCCAGACCACCATGTCCTCCACCATCTCCCCGCCCGCCGTGCCGTGCAGGCGGGAGAGGCGCGTCTTCAGCCGCTTGAGCGTCGCCGAAGCCTCGATCGCGCGCGCCACGTCGAAGGCGGTGTCGGCGTTCATGAAGCGCCAGAGCCTTGCCATCAGAACGTCCCCTTGCGGGCGCGTTCGGCGCCTTCGGACCTGGCCTTGTCGCTGTCGCCCTCTTCATTCAGCAGGCGCTCGATGTTGGTGCGGGCTATGGCCCCGTCCGCGCCGCTGGTGTTCCCGCCGCCCACCGTCAGCTCGATCTCCTTGACCAGTGCCTCCATCGCCGGACGGATTGCCGCCTCGACGACCTGGCCCATGACCTGATCGGTGGCGATCTCCTTCACGAAGGCGACGATGAGGCCGTGCTTGAGCTGGTCCGCGATCTCTTCGGCGACTTCCTTGGCTATGCCCCTGGCGATCTGCTTCGAGCCCGCCTTCACGCCCTGCCGCACGACCGCGACGGTGCCTTTCGCACCCCACTTCGCCGCCTTTCCGGCGAGCGGAATGAACGAGAACGCGCCCTCCAGCTCGGCCATGAACAGGTCCAGCTCCGCGTCGGCGAGGGCATAGACCTTGTCGGCGTCCATCAGGCCCTTGAGCATGTCCATCCGCTCGTGCGCGTCGTGCAGGTGGATCGCCGCCATGCCCGCCTGCGCCGCCGCGCCCAGCGGGGGGCACACGACGCTGAGCAGCAGCATCCCGGTGAATTCGAAGAACTGGTTGATGCCCTGCCGCCCCAGCTCCGCGCTGAACGCGCGGTCCAGCCCCTCGGCATAGCGGGAATCGCCGAGGAAGCTTGCGCCGATGGCCTGATGGGCCAGCAGGTGCAGCCCGCCGAGCACGACCGTGGTGCCGGGCACGTCGGCCTTGGCGATGTCCTCCTGTATCTTGGAGGCGCGGAAGGCGAACTCGGCGGGGCCTTCCGCTTCGGCGGTGATCTTCGTGTTGCCGTCGAGCATCTCTGCCAGCAGTGCGCGCAGGTAGCTCTTGAGCATGTCCGGGCGGGCCTGCGCCATCATCGCGGCTTGCGGCAGGTCGGTGATCTTGCGGATCAGCGGGTCGATGGCCTCGGCCGTGCCGGTGCCGAGCGCGATGGCCTGCTCCAGTTCCTCCATCGTCCACCGCCGCCCGCGCGGATCGCGCACGCGCGGCACGTCGTCGGTGCCGAGTTCGACCCTGGCCTCGACTTTCGCCTGCCCCGCTTTCGTGCGGGAATCGTACAGGAGCGTGGTGCTCTGCTCCTCGCCGATGGCCGCCGTCAGCGCCTGCCGCGCCTCGCGCCACGTCGCGTAGCCGGAGGCCACCGTGCTGGCGACGGTGCGGCGGTTCTCGTTCAGCCAGGCGGTCAGCGTCTTGCGCAGCAGCTGCAGTTCCGCCTGCGGCGCCATCATCTGCACCAGCATCGTCTCGACCAGCTGGGCATAGCGATCGAAGTTGTTCACCCGCAGCAGGATCTCGTGCCGGGACGAGAGGCACAGCTGGATCAGGATCGACTTGCACGCGACCTTGAACCCGAAGGCGATGGAATCGCGCATCGCCGGCGAATATTCGTGCAGGAAGTGCAGGTGCCACGATACGCCATCGCCGGTGTAGTAGCTGCCCAGTCGCGCGGCGTTGGCCTTGTCGCGATAAGCGTCGAACAGCAGGTTCGACATCGCGGTCATCATCGGCACCGTCCCGCCGAGGTGACGGATGGTGCGCAGGACCGGGCTGTCGGCGGGCTCGAAATCGACGTCGCCCAGCGATCCGCCGCCGCTGACGCGCCTGAACACCGGGGACAGCGTGGCCGCGACGCCCGCCGCGCTCATGCCGGTATAGGCGACCATCGGGGACTGGTCCGCCTTGGGCATCACGCCGGTCATCGTCGCCGCGCGCACGCCTTCGAAGCCCGATGCGTTGGAGGCACGCGCGCCCCACATCTTAGCCGCGCCGACGAGGAAGGAGCCGGGATACTTCCCCTCCGGCATCGACAGGCGAAAGGCGACGCGCCGCATCATCTCGCGCAGGCGCTCGCCGACGGGGCCGAGGTCGTCGAACGAGAGTTCGCCATTCAGCGGCCCGAGGTCGATCTCCACTGGCTCGCCGCCGGGGCCGGAGGGGAACACGAAGCGGGCGGACGTGCCCTCGGCCTCGCCCTCCTCGGACCCGCCCCCGGCGCGCGCCTTCGCCTCGCCCGAGGCATCGCCATCGCCCACGCCGTCGCCGGTGCCGCTTCCGCTGCCCTTGGGGCCGCCCTTGCCCTTGCCCCGCGCGCCGGTGCCGCCACCGCCGCCGCCTTCGCCGTCCTCCAGCAGTCGGGGATCCCAGTGTGCGTAGACGATGGGATAGAGCTTGATCGGCCTGCCGGAGCCGATCACGTCCGGCACCGCTCCGTAGGCGACACCGCCGCTGCCGTCCGTGAAGCGGGCGAAGGTCAGCGACGCGCCGCCATTGCGCTTCTTCGCGTCGGCTATCGCCGCCTCCACGCGCGGATGGATCACCGCGCCGAGGTTCCTGCGCAGCGTCGCCGCGTCGGCATCGCGCAGCTTGCCCCTGGCGGTCTGCCGCTTCTCCTCGATCACGCCTTCGATGAAGGCATCGAAGTGATCGCGCATCGCGGCCGCGACGTCCTGCCCCGGCGCGGCGGATTCGATCTGGCCGACGCCGGTGAGGCTGACGGGGCTCGGCTGCGCCTTGCCGTGGTCGTTCTCGTCGACATGGAACACATCGACGTTGCCGAGCGAGAACATCCGGTCGACCGTCAGCGTATCGACATCGCCGTTGAAGTCGGCAAGGCCGATCCAGAACGTATGGTCCTTGAGGAACAGGCACCCGATGCGCCCTTCCGGCGCGGAGACCCGCCCTACCGAGGCGGGGCGGGCCAGCAGCGAGCGGATCGTGTTGCGGAACGCCTCGTCCAAGGCCCTTTTGGTGGTGAAGCGATAGAACAGCCCGACGTAGCCACGCGGGTACGCCATCTGGAATTCGCGGGGCTCCACCGCGAAGACGATCTCGTCCGGGTGCGCGCCCGATGCTGTGTCGTAGCTGGGCGCGAGGTAGCTGCCGGGCACCATGCGGTCGGCATCCGGCACCGCGCCTTCGCCGTCGCGCAGCGGTTCGGGGGCGGCGGTGTCGGCGGGGCGGTGGAGTTCGGGCTCCACGCCCGCGCGGATCGCGCCCGCGACGATGGCCTCCAGCGCGGCGCGGTGGGCGGGGTCGAGGCGGCCCATGGCGCCGCGCCAGCAAAAGGTCGGCGTGGAGAGCGTCAGCGAAAGATAGTCGCCACGGTCCTTCAGTTCCTCGGCAGCAGTCTTCGCGGCGCGGGCGCAGGCGCGCTGCACGGCGGCTTCCAGCACCTCATGCCCGCCCGGAGCGGCGGTGCGCGGGTCGAGCCGAAGCCTGACCGGCATGGAGACCGAGAGCGCCATCGCCGACTAGCCCGGATGGCCCAGACGCGCGGCGGCGCGGCGCAGCGCGTCGCCGGTCATCTGCCGCAAGTCGGCCTCACCGCCGCCCGAGACGATCTCGATCTCGACCGGAAAGACGACCTGCACCATGGCGCGGGCATCCTCGATCGCGGCCTCCGCCTCCGCTGCGGAGCCCGCTGCCGGGTAGACCAGCTCGTTCTCGTGGACGACGGCAAGGCCGGTCGTCAGGACGCGGCGGGGTGGGGGCAGGCCGCTGGAGAGGCCGATCACGCGCATCGGTCAGCCTCCCGCTCAGACGCCGACCTTGGTGGATGCGACCGCGTAAGCGCCCGCGTTGCTCTCGGTATTGCCCGACTTGGCCTTGCCCGACATCGCGAAGCCTGAGAACGTCGAGGTCGGCGCGCCCGATATCGAAGCGTTGGTGGGCGTGACGTTGGTGATGATGCAGTCGGCCAGCACGATGCTTTCGAACGCCCAGTCCGCCTCGTCGCCGTCGCGCACTTCGAGTTCGATGTTGAACGGGATGCCCTGCAGCGCGAGGTGGGTCAGCCGGGCCGAGGCGCCGTCCGCCCCGATGGCCTTCACCGTCATCGAGAAGTTCACCTGATCGGGCGAGAAGATCACGCCGATGTGCGTCGCCTCGATCGAATGGACCGGCTCCGCATTCAGCGAGAACGAGGGCTGGAAGGAATCGATCGGGGTGATCTGCCTGACCTGGCCGTTCTCGGTGTACTTGACGGACAGGCGTGAGCGCCAGTTGGACATGACGGGTTCCTCCTAAGCGGGGGTCGGAAGCGGGGTTAGAATCGGGGTTGCAGGGCGATGTTCAGCAGGTGGACCGCCGGCCCGAGGGTGATCGAGACGAGCATCTCCACCACCCGCTCGGCCCGCGCCTCTGCGACGGCCTGCGCCTCTCCGGCGGAGCGGGAGGCTTCGGGGACGCGCAGGATCTCCAGCACCGGGATGAGCACCGAATAGCCGTCTATCCCGCCGGGACCGATCAGCCGGTCGAGGATGCCCTGCGCGCGGTTGACCACGCCGTTGAGGCCCGCGCGGGTGATGCGCGCATCGCCGATCATGCCGATCAGCCCGGCCTTCAGGCGGTACTCCACGTCGTCGAGCAGGCGCACGACATCGATGTACTTGAGCGAGGCGTCGCTGGTGAAGGCGCAGCCCTCGGCGAAGTGCAGGCTCTCGCCGGGGATCAGCGTGGGATCGATGATCGGGATCACCTGCGCCTCGGACAGCGCCTTGATCTCGGTCGGGCCGAACTGCTGGGCGAGGGGGAGCGAGAAGCCCGCGACCTTCTTGAGCACGATCGAGGCCGCGACCGGCTGCCCGGCGATGGCGGATGCGGCGGCGCAGCCCACGTCGGGCGTCTCTCCCGCATCGTCCGCTCCGCGCGCCGCCACGCAGACGAGGCGCGAGACCGAGGACTTGAGGCCGTCTACCGAGGCGGCCACGTCTTCGGCATATGTCGCGGACTTCGCCAGCGCCGGGTCGATGGCGAAGACGCCGATGCGCTTGGCGCCGTCTGCGGAGGCGCCCTCGACATGGTCCTTGAGCGCCTTGATCGCGGGGTTCTTGTCCGCCGCCGTTTCGCCCGCGCCGGGCTTCTTCGCGTATTGTCCCGCGACCGCGACGAACGTCACGTCGTCCGCTGCCAGCAGCGCGCCCAGCGCTGCGGCAAAGTCGCTGCCGTCAAGTTTCACGCCGTAGATCTTGGAAGGACGCGGCGATTGCAGAAGCGCGGCCTTGAGGCCCACGAACAGCGCGGTGGAGGTCGTCACCGCGCCAGTCGGGCCGACGTCGGCGAAGGCGGCGGCGGCCTCGGCGATGGAGCCCACGGCGACGGGCACGTTGGCCGCCGCGCTGCCCTTGTTGGACGCGCCCACCACGGCGAGCACGCCCGGCGCGCGCTGCGCCACGGGTTGCAGGCCCTTGGTGTCGATGGTCACGTCTATGAACGGATAGGCGATCGACATGCAGTTTCTCCGATCAAGGCCGGTCCCCAGCATTCCGCCTGCCGCGCCGACCGGAGGCGCGGGGCGGCAGGAAAATCAGGCGGTGGCGATTGCGATCCCGTGGGTGCGCAGCCACGCGGAGGCATCGCCAAGCCGCGCGGCGGGAGAGCCGCCGGGCCAGTCGGTGTCGTCGAACCAGTTCGCAGGCGCGATCCAGACCGCGATGACATCCGCGCGGCGGCGCAGGCCGGGCGTGGGCGCGGCGGCGATGCCCTCGGTGCCGAGCCGCTCCTGCAGCCGCCGGGTCCGGCGCATCAGCGCGTCGAGCGAGAAGCCGGAGGCGGCGGGGTCGACGATGAGGATCGCGGCGGCGAGTTCCAGCCGCACCGGGACGGGCGCGGGCGGGGCTTCGGAGGCGAAGCGGACCTGAAAGCCGCCAACCTGCTCGGGCGCCCATTCGCGGGCCAGATAGCCGTCGCCCTCCGGGCCGAGCAGGGCCGTGACGTCTCCGCTGTCGATAGTGCCCGGACGCTCCGCCGCCTCGCCCAGCCGGGTGGCGAGTTGCGCGTCGGTGCCGGTGCGACCGACGAAGGCCCCGGCGACGCGGTCCACGCGTCCGCCGCCGACCTGCCCCCGGCCGATCACGGCGCCGCGCCAGACCGCTGCGCCGTCGTCGGGCGCGCTGCTGCTGCCTTCGAGGTCGAACTGGCCCTCGGCACGCATGCCTGCGCCGTCCCAGCGCGCCTCGATGCGGCCGATCTGGCGTTGCGGGAGGGCGGCGGGGAAAGTCAGCGCATCGAACGTTGCAGACCACGGGGCGTCCAGCGTTCCGGGCTCGAAGTCATAGGCGGCAAGCGCGATGCGTTCGAGCGCCCCGGCATCGAACACCTGCCCGCGTGTCGACGCGGAGGACAGTCGCACGAAAAGGCGATCCTCGAACCGCAAATCCCCGCCCCTTTCATATGAGTATTGATCCGAATGAAGTTCGGATAAATTCAAGACTCGGTGAAGTCGGATCGGAGACTGATTTGAATCAAAATCGCGGTCAACGCGGTTTTGTGTGACATTTGTTGTGAGGATTATTAGGGATAAATTGCGTGTTTATGCCGATAAAGGGCGAGCAGAACTGCTTCGAGAAGCTCGACTCGGCTCCAGTTTGTTGTGCTGACCCTCGACGGCACAGTACGCCTGCTTCGGCAGGCCGTCCAAAGGGTGAAGTGCGTCTCGTCCCGTGCAGGGCACGGCGCGGCTTGGGCGTAGTCTCGTCATTGCGAGCGCAGCGAAGCAATCCAGCGTCGTGAGCCGACCGGGGATTGCTTCGCTGCGCTCGCAATGACGATGTTTTGGGTTTGCTGGCTGCTCACGCGCCACCTGTCGGCAGCGCGTGAGCGGGAAGGTTCAGCCCTTGCCGCGCGCAGCCTGACGGCGTGCGGCGGTCGCGGCGACGTCGGCGGGGGAGACGACGCCGTCCTTGTCCGCGTCCTGTTCGGCGAAGGCGCGCCCGCCCGAGACGTCGAACTCGGCCTGCGTCATCTTGCCGTCCTTGTCCTTGTCGAGCACGCCGAAGCGGACGTGGGTCTGGCGGATCTGGCGCTGACGCTCCTCGGTTTTGCGCTCCTCGGTATCGTCCGAGGCGGCAAGCTGCTGTTCGAGGCGCGCAGTATATTCGGCGAGGTATTCCGCTTCGGAGACCCAGCCATCCTTGTTGGCGTCGGTCGCCTGGAAGCGGGCGACGCGGCCCTTGTCGAACTCGGCGCGGCTGACGCTGCCGTCGTGGTCGGCGTCGTAGTCGTGGATGAAGGCGTTGCCTTCATGCGGGGCGGCAAGCGCGGGCGAGGCGGCGGCCAGCAGGGCAGCACCGGCGGCGATCAGGGCGGTTTTCATCTTAGGTTTCCTCAAAAAAGCGACGCGGCACTCAGGCGGCGTCGAAGACCAGGGTGTAGGTGTAGCTGCGATAGGGCGTCTCGGACCCGGCGGGGGCCGCGCCGCGATGGCGCACGAGGACGAGGTAGGTGCCCGCGTCCGGCGGGGTCACGCTGAAGCCGCCGTCCTTGCCGGTCTTCACCTCGGCGGCGATCTTGCGGCCGTCGTAGTATCCGGCGGACCGGAACACGGTGATTTCCGCACCGGCCAGCGGCTTGCCGTCGAACAGCACCGCGAAGCTGGCGGGCGATCCGGCGGCGATGCCGTTGGGGTGCGACTTGGCGGCGATCTCGAGCGCCTTGCCGGTGGGCTTGAGCGCGGTTTCGCTGGGCGCGCCGCGCGTCACGTAGGCTTCGGCGAGCGTCATGCTCTGGACGTCGACCATCTCGGCGCCCGCAGGCGCCTCGCCGCCTTCGCCGCGCATCACCCATTCCTCGCCGCGCTTGAACATCTTGCCCTTGCGCCCGGCGCGCTGGCCGGTGGTGACGCGCCAGGTGCCGTCTGACGGGATGTTCGCTTCGAACACGGACAAGTCGCGCAAGTGCGTGACCGGCTGGACCTCGTGCGGCTGGCCGTCGGGCCCGACGACGTGGAACGGCGCATCGCGCATGGCGACCTCGGGCACGAAGGCGTCCTCGGCGAAACTCGACTGGACGGTGATGTGATCGGCCTTGCCCACGTCGAACTGGGTTGGGAGCACGTAGGGCATGTGCGCCCAGGCGGTGGCCCCCATGCTGCCGGTGGTGCCGAATGCCACGGCAAGGAATGCGGCGGTAAGCCGCGACTTGGTCGGAATCATCGGAAATCCCCTCTGAATGTGCATTAGGAACTAAAGATATTGAGAATCACTTGCAATAATTTTTTGTCGTCGTATCAGCGCCGCATTCCGGGGGCGGGTCGCTCCCGCTTCCTGAGGGGGATCACGGTAATGACGATGTTGAAGGCCGCGCTGGTTGCGGGCACCGCGCTGGTGGCGTTCCAGCTTCCGGCGATGGCGCAGGATGGGGCGCAGGACGCGGCCGCGCAGGAAGAGGCGGACACCACGCGCCTCTCGCTCGACCGCGTGGTCGTCTCGGCAGGCACCGAGAAGGTCGCGATCGATACGCCGCAGGCGGTGTCGGTCATCGAGCAGGAGGACATCGACCGCGCGCAGGCGTCCACCATCGGCGACCTTCTGGCCGACGTTCCGGGCGTCAACGTGCAGGGCGGCGTCAGCCAGCTGGGCCAGGGCTTCAACATCCGCGGCATGGGCACCGCGATCGGCGATTCCGACAACCGCATCCTGATGACGGTCGACGGCGTGACCAAGTTCTACGAGCAGTACCGCATGGGCGCGTTCTTCAGCGAGCCCGAGCTGTACAAGCGCGTCGAGGTGCTGCGCGGTCCCGCATCGTCCACGCTCTACGGCGCGGGCGCGCTGGCGGGCGTCATCAACTTCACCACCAAGGACGCCTCGGACTTCCTTGCCCCCGGCGATCCGATCGCGGTGCGCCTGAAAGGCGCGACCGAGACGAATGCCGAGGCCTATACCCTCTCGGGCATCGTCGCGGTGCAGCCGATCGAGGGCGTGGAACTGCTGGGCAGCTACAACCTGCGCCGCTCGGACGACTACAAGAGCGGCAACGGCGACACCGTGCCCGCTTCCGCCAACGAATCCGACAGCTGGCTCGCCAAGGCGCGCTTCACCATCGGCGGCAACAAGAAGCACGCGATCTGGGCGTCCTACCAGGACTGGATCAGCGACGCGCCGCAGGTTTACGACCAGATCTCGGCGGCGACCGGCGCCTCGCTGATGCGCCGCCGCGTCCATGACAAGACTGCCGTGGTCGGCTACGTCAATGATTTCGACGGCAGCAAGATCCTCAACATCGAAGCGCAGGCCGCCTACTCGCTGTCGCGCGTTCACCAGACCGAGACGACGTTCCTCGGCGCCAACCTCGCCTATTCCGAGTTCTCCTACGAGAGCTGGCAGGCGAACCTGCGCAACACCAGCGAGTTCGACCTCGGCGGCGACTGGACGGCGTACCTGATCGTCGGCGGCCAGTGGAGCACGCAGAAGCGCCGCAACCCGCGCGTTACCTTCGGCGGCGTCGTCACCCCCGGCGCGGGCACCCACCCCGAAGGCGAGATGACCCGCACCGGCCTCTACAGCCAGCTTGAGATCGTCTGGTCGGACAAGCTGACGATCATGCCCGGCGCCCGCATCGACTGGACCAACCTCAAGCCCGGCAGGACCGTGGTGGGCGGCACCGTGCTGACCGACAAGGTCAAGGACCACGCCGTCTCGCCCAAGCTGGCGGCGCTCTACAACCTGACCGACTGGCTCGGCGTGTTCGGCTCGGTCGCGCACACGGTACGCATGCCCAACGTCGACGAGATCTTCACCCGCTCGGCGACGCGCCCGAACAACCCCGATCTCAAGCCCGAGGAATCGGACAACTACGAAGCCGGCTTCACGCTCGCCTTCGACGACGTGCTGGGTCGCGGCAGCCGCCTGCGCACCAAGACGACGCTGTTCCAGAACGACGTGAAGAACCTCATCGTCAACGTATCTGCCGCAGCGGGAACGCCCTATTTCCAGAACATTGGCCGCTCGCGGTTCAAGGGGCTGGAGATCGAGGCGGAATACGGCCTCGGCAACGTTTTCGTGCGCGGCAACGCCTCCTTCATCGAGGGCAAGGACCGGCTGACCGGGCTCTATCTCAACACCATCCCCGCCAACACCTACCGCCTGACCCTCGGTTATGCCGATCCGGCGAGCGGCTTCTCCGGCGGCTGGACCGGCGAGTTCGCCGAGAAGCAGGACAAGGTGAACACCGGCCAGTTCGCCTCGGCGGGTTCGGGCCTGCCGTCGCCGGGCTATACCGCCCACAACGTCTTCCTGACCTTCCGCCCGCAGACGGAGCCCGGGAAGAAGGGCGGCTTCGAGTTCCGGCTCGCGGTGGACAACCTGTTCGACAAGCAGTTCCGTCGCCACCTGTCCGCGCTTGCGGCGGAAGGCCGGAGCTTCAAGTTCACCGTCGCGAACACGTTCTGACGGCGATGTACGGCGAGCGGCGTCCTTTCCGGATCGGGGCACCGGCGGCAGCGTCGCTGGCGGTCAACGGGGCGTTGCTTGCCGTATTGCTCGGCCTCGGCGCAGGGGGGAAAGCGCCGGGGCCGCGCTTGCCGGCGCTGACTTCGGTCTCGCTGGCGGTGACGAAGGGTGCCGAGAAGGGCGAGGAGGAGGCCGAACCCACCGCGCAGCCCGCCGCAGCCACGCCCGCTGCGGCCCCCTCGCCGCCCGCGCCGGAGCAGCGCGCCGTGCTGCCCCCGGTCGTGCCGCTCAGTCCGCTGGTCGTTCCGGTGACGCCCGGCGAGGCGAAGCCGGTACCGGTCGAGGCCCGGCCCGTGGCTCCGGCGGCGCCCGCCGCGCCCGCTGTTCCGGCGAAGGCCGCCGCTGCGGCGGCTGCGGCTCCCGCTCAGCCCGCACGCAAGGGCGCGGCGGACGGTCTTGCCGTGCGCGCGCCCTCGGGCACCGGGCGCGGCTATGCGGCGAAAATCCAGTCGTGGATTCACGCCCACAAGATCTATCCGCGCCGCTCGCGGATGCGGCACGAGGAAGGCGTGGTGCAGGTGCGCTTCACGCTCGACCGCGCCGGGATGCTGCTCGACGGTGCGGTGCTGCGCGGGTCCGGTTTTACGGCGCTCGATGAGGAGGCGATGGCGGTCCTGCGCCGCGCCTCGCCGTTCCCTCGCGCGCCGGTCGAAGTCACTGGCGAACGGATAGAATTCACCGTTCCAATAGAGTTTTCGCTCAGTATCTGAGGCCCGTGCGACGGACGGTTGCGGCCCATTGTCGAATGATGGTCATGATAAAGCCATCGAATTGACACTGAACTTGCGCTTTGGCGTCATGAATCAGTCCTAGCAACGCCCCCGCGACCAAAAGGGGGCAACAACCATGACCGAGATGAATCCCGCCACCACCTATACGGATGGTGACGTAGACACCAACGACACCACGCAGCGCTCGCTTGAGAGCATGGCCGCCGAGCGTTACTCGCGCCGCCAGGCCCTCTACCGCGGCGCCGGCGCGACCACGATGGCCTTCATGGGCACCAGCCTGCTCGCCGCCTGCGACGACGAAGGCGCCGAAGGCAGCATCGGCGGCAGCGTCACCGTTACCGCGGGCAGCAACGTCGCGACCAGCGCGGGCCGTCCGGTCACGCTTACCGGCAACGTTTCGGGCAGCGGCAGCGACATCGGCTGGACCCAGCAGAGCGGCCCGACCGTCGAACTGACCGGCAGCGGCAACGTGGTGAGCTTCATCGCCCCGGCCGTGTCGACCGCCACCGACCTGATCTTCCAGTTCAGCGCCAAGCCGCTGATCGGTGCCGCCAAGACCGCCACGACCACCGTGCGCGTCTCGCCCGCCGTCCTCGGCTTCACCGCCGTCGCGCATAGCCTGGGCGACACCGTGGTCGTGCCGGAAGGCTACTCGATCACCGTCATGACCCGTCTCGGCGACCCGATCGCCGCGGGCGTCGCCGCCTACAAGAACGACGGCACCGACGCCGACTTCGACAAGCGCATCGGCGACCACCACGACGCGCTGCACTTCTTCGGTCTTTCGGCCACCGGCACGCCGGACCGCAACACCTCGACGCGCGGTCTGATGGTCCAGAACCACGAGAACATCACGCAGACCTACCTGCACCCGACCGGCGCCACCGCCTCGCCGCGCCCGCTGGCTGAAGCGCTCAAGGAAATGGAATGCCACGGCGTCTCGGTCGTCGAGTACGCCGATGCGGGCGACCGCAAGTGGAGCTACAAGCAGGACAGCACCTTCAACCGCCGCATCACGCCGAACACGCCGATGGCGTTCAACGGCCCGGCGGCAGGATCGGCCTACCTCGTCACCGCCTACTCCAAGGACGGCAAGGCCGGTCGCGGCACCATCAACAACTGCGCCAACGGCGTGAGCGGCTGGAACACCAACCTCACCTGCGAGGAAAACTACGCCGGCTACTTCCGCCGCGACGCCTCGGACGATGCCAAGCGCACGATCCCCGAGATCGACTCGCTGAACCGCAACGGCATCACCAGCCGTTCGGGCAGCTACTCGTGGTCGACCGCGTCGAGCACCGACACGCGCTTCACCCGCTGGAACGCGACGATCACCGGCGCGACGTCGGCCGACGACTTCCGCTACGAGCCGAACCAGTTCGGTTGGGTGGTCGAGATCGACCCGTACAACCCGACCTCGACCCCGCGCAAGCGCACCGCGCTGGGCCGTTTCGGCCATGAAGGCGCGTTCGTCCGCGCGGTCGCCAGCCAGAAGGTCGGCGTCTACATGGGCGACGACTCGCGCGGCGAATACCTCTACAAGTTCGTCTCGAACGCCACCTGGGCCGCCGCCGACGCGGATGCCGCCGACCGCCTCGCGATCGGTGACAAGTACCTCGACACCGGCACGCTCTACGTCGCCCGCTTCAACGCGGACGGCACCGGCACCTGGCTGCCGCTGGTCTACAGCCCGACCTTCCCGAAGCGTCCGGCCAGCGGTTCGTACCGCGAGTACACCTTCACCAGCCAGGCCGACATCTGCGTCAACACCCGCTTCGCCGCCGACGCGGTGGGCGCGACGCCGATGGACCGCCCGGAATGGACCGTGGGCAATCCGGTCACCGGCGAAATCTACCTCACGCTGACCAACTCGAACAACTCGTTCCGCCCGGTCACCGGCACCAACGCCGCCAACCCGCGCTCGTACAACGACCCCAAGGGGCCGTCGAACACCGCGCAGACCGGCAACCCGAACGGCCACATCGTCCGCCTGCGCGAAGACGGCGACACCACCAGCGCCACCAGCTTCAAGTGGGACATCTACCTGTTTGGCGCGGACTCGACCGATGCCGATCCGACCAACGTCAACATCTCGGGCCTCACCACCGCCAACGACTTCTCCAGCCCGGACGGCGCGTACTTCTCGCGCTCGACCAACCCTTCGGGCCAGATCAAGCCGGTGATGTGGATCGAGACCGACGACGGCGCGCTGACCGACCGCACCAACTGCATGCTGCTCGCCGCGATCCCGGGCACCGTGGGTGACGGCGGCGCGAAGACGATCACCAACACCAACGGCGGCACCGGCACGCAGAACACCTTCGTCGGCGCCAAGGCGACGGCGGCCAACCTGCGCCGCTTCCTCGTCGGCCCGAAGCAGTGCGAGATCACCGGCATCGACCAGACGCCGGACGGCCGCACCCTGTTCGTGGGCATCCAGCACCCGGGCGAGGACGGCACTTACGCGGCGCCGGGCAGCAACTGGCCCTACACGCAGGCCGGCACCCCGGCGGCGACCGTGCGTCCGCGCTCGGCGCTGATCGCGATCACCAAGAACGACGGCGGCGTGATCGGCCTCTGATCGGTTCGACGGGTTCTCCTTTCGGGAGAATGCAGGGGGAGGGAGCGCCGGCGGGCGCTTCCTCCCTTCGTCGTTAGGCAAACCCGACCGTCGTCATTGCGAGCGCAGCGAAGCAATCCACGGTCGGCCCACGCCGCGCCGGATTGCCGCGCGGCTTCGCCGCTCGCAATGACGATCCGGGCGGAACGATTGATGCCTCGGTTGACTAGGTAATATACGAAACATATACGCATCGTATATCCATCAACCGAGAGACACCGCCATGGGCATCGTCAAGATCGCCGACGACCTGCATGAAGAAGCCCGCCGCGCCAGCGCCGTCATGTGCCGCTCCATCAACGCGCAGGCCGAGTTCTGGATGAAGGTCGGCATGCTGGCCGAGGCCAATCCGACCCTCTCGTTCAACGAGATCGTGCGGCAGCAGCTCGCCGGGGCGGTCGCGCAGGATGGGCCAGAGGACAGGCCGGAAGACAGGGCCGCCGCCTGACATGGTCAAGACTCCCGACGAACTCGCGCTCATGCGCATTTCCGGCCGCCTGCTCGCTTCCGTATTCGAGATGCTAGACGGGCAGGATCTGGCGGGACTGTCGACGATGGCGGTCAACGACATGGTCGAGCGCTTCATCACGCATGACCTTGCCGCGCGGCCTGCCAGCAAGGGGCAGTACGGGTTCAAGTACGTGCTCAACTGCTCGATCAACCACGTCGTCTGCCATGGCGTGCCCGATGCCGGTGAGGTGATCCGCGACGGGGACATCATCAACCTCGACATCACGCTGGAGAAGAACGGCTTCATCGCCGATTCCAGCAAGACCTACGTCGTCGGCGAGGTGCCCCCCGCCACGCGGCGGCTGGTGCGGGTGGCGCAGGAAGCGATGTGGCAGGGCATCCGGCAGGTCCGCCCCGGCGCGCGCATGGGCGACATCGGCTTCGCCATCGAGCAGCACGCCAGGCGCAACGGCTATTCGGTGGTGCGCGAATACTGCGGCCACGGCATCGGGCGCGAGATGCACGAGGAACCGCAGGTGCTCAACTTCGGTCGTCGCGGCACCGGCGTCCTGCTGCGCGAGGGCATGGTCTTCACCATCGAGCCCATGGTCAACCAGGGCACCCGCAAGGTCTCCACCGAGGACGACGGCTGGACCGTCGTCACTAACGACCGCAAGCTCTCCGCCCAGTTCGAGCATACCGTGGCGGTGACGGCCGACGGGGTCGAGGTGCTCACCCTGCGGCGGGACGAGAAGGTGCCTGCGCGGGGGTGAGGTTTTGGGGTTGTGGGCGGGAAACGGGCTGTCGGGAGACGGCCCAAAACAGACGTTGGGTAAGCGCCGAAATAGTAAGCTGCACTCAGCTGCCCCCGAACCTGCCTACCGAAGTTTAAATCAACTGTTGATCGGACATCACGGGATGAGATCGGCATCATCTCCGGATACTGCGTCCAAGAGATCTTCACCGGCAGGTCGGCCAATTTTGGCCTCTTTCTTTTGCTCAGAAATCTCGCGGATACGCTGGAGTCGCTCCTTCCGTTCGTGGCGAGCCACATACCACTCTTCAAAAAGCATTTCAACCAGTTCTATGAGTAGTTGAGCTTCCATAGGATCGACATCAACGATTAAATCGATGTCCTTCTCCATATGGGCGCCGATATTACCAATACTTCTTACTTGATCTATAGCTTCTATACTTTCTTCAGTCACTCCGCTTGGCGCATTTCCCTTACGGACCATATCTTTTAGAGATTGAATCTCGTCAAAAAGGGTTTTCTTGTCTTTAATTCCGCAAAAATCGCGAATCATGCCCTGCAAGCAACGGCGAACGAGTGTTGCTGATGCCTTGGGGCTAAGATCTCGGATCGAGCAGGCTTCTTCGTAATCTTCCCGCAGCGCATAGGGGATGAATTCGGGTTGAGGCTTGCTTGCAGAATTTGGAATTAATCGAAGGGACCGGTACTTTCTCTGCCGTCCAATTTTGTTGACATACATGAATCCATGCAGCGCCAGCGTAAGCGTTATTTGTCTACAACTTGGATTGGCGCATGCTACCGCGGTCGTTTCGTAAGCGCTTTGCGAGGGTAGCGCGTCTGAGAAATCCAACTTTATCCAGTTTCGTTGATGATTTTCGCCGTGAACCACCTGCGCAAAATTGCAGTGAGGGCAAATCCACCGATCCATATCCTGTTATATCCACCTCTTAACGTGAGGTGATCTTAGCCACCAATTGTCCAAGGACAAGCCGCGTGAAATGCTTGCCCGTGCACCGACCAACTCTCTAATGGGTTCATAGTCAGCAACGGCCGCTTCTCACCCTTTTACGCCGTCACCCTGAACTTGTTTCAGGGTCTATCAGGCCGCTCGCCCAGTTTTGGCATCAATGGGCCGAGGGCGGAGCGTGCGACACAACGATCCGGCGTAGACTGCCCGATGGATACTGAAACAAGTTCAGGGTGACGAAACGGGAATGTCGCGTTCGCTTCGCATTCTTTACGTCGAAATCCGGACTGAAAGCGCGCGCCTGTTCCTCCCCCTTGGGGGAGGGGTACCATGCGCAGCATGGTGGAGGGGTACCCTCGGGATTGCTGGAACTCGATCGGCGCGCGGTGTTTCAAGGCGTTCGAGCGGAAGGGCACGCGATCCGCTGCGTGCCCCTCCACCACCCTTCGGGTGGTCCCCCTCCCCGTGCCGGGGAGGAGCCCCGTCGTCAGAACCTGTCCGCGTTCATGACTTTCGCCCAGGCGGCGACGAAGTCGTCCACGAACTTCTGCTTCGCGTCGTCCGAGGCGTAGACTTCGGACACCGCGCGCAGTTCGGAGTTGGAGCCGAAGGCGAGGTCCACCGGGGTCGCCGTCCAGCGCGGCTTGCCGGTCTTGCGGTCGCTGCCCTGATAGAGCCCCGGCGTGGTCCCCTTCGCCCAGACCGTGTCCATCGACAGCAGGTTGACGAAGAAGGCATTGTCGAGCTGCCCCGGGGTGGCGGTGAACACGCCAGCCGTGGACTTGCCCGCATTCGCGCCGAGCGCGCGCATGCCGCCGACCAGCACGGTCATTTCCGGCACCGTCAGGTCGAGCGCATCCGCCTTGTCGACGAGCGCGGCGGCGGGATCGAGGCGGTAGTCGGCGGTGTAGAAGTTGCGGAAGCCGTCCGCCTTGGGCTCAAGGTAGGCGAAGGAGGCGGGGTCGGTCTGGTCCTGCGCGGCATCGACGCGGCCCGGGGTGAAGGGCACCGTCACCGTGTACCCGGCCTTGCCCGCCGCCTGCTCGACGGCGGCGTTGCCGCCCAGCACGATGAGATCGGCCATCGACACCTGCCTGCCCGACTTTGCGAAGTCCTTCTGCACCGCCGTCAGCTTCGTGAGCACCCTGGCGAGTTCGGCAGGGTCGTTCACCGCCCAGCCGCGCTGCGGATCGAGCCGCAGGCGCGCGCCGTTGGCGCCGCCGCGCATGTCGGTGCCGCGGAAGGTCGAGGCCGAGGCCCATGCCGTGCGCACCAGTTCCGGCACGGTCAGGCCCGAGGCCAGCAGCTTCACCTTCAGCGCCGCTTGGTCCGCCTCGCCGACCGGCTCGAAGCTCGCCCTGGGCAGCGGATCCTGCCATTCGAAGGTCTGGCTCGGCACGTCCTTGCCCAGATAGCGCGCCTGCGGGCCGAGATCGCGGTGGGTCAGCTTGAACCACGCGCGGGCGAAGGCCTGCGCGAATTCCTCCGGATTGTCGTGCCAGCGCTGCGCCACCTTGCGGAACGCGGGGTCTTCCTTGATCGCGATGTCGGTGGTGAACATGATCGGCGCGTGGGTCTTGCCCTTGATGTGCGCGTCGGGGACCATGTTGGCGGCGGCCGGATCGGTGGGTATCCACTGCGTCGCGCCCGCCGGGCTCTTGGTCTTCACCCATTCGAAGTCGAGCAGGTTGTCGAGGTATTGCGAGGTGAACTTGATCGGGTTCGACGACCACGCGCCTTCGAGGCCGCTGGACACGGCATCCTCGGCATTGCCCTTGCCGCACTTGTTCTCCCACCCGAAGCCCTGCTTCTCGACCCCGGCGGAGGTGGGATCGTCGCCCACGCACTTGTCGGGCGCGTGCGCGCCATGGGCCTTGCCGAAGGTGTGGCCGCCCGCGATCAGTGCCAGCGTCTCCTCGTCGTTCATCGCCATGTTGCCGAAGGCGCGGCGGATGTCGGCGGCGGCGGAGATCGGATCGTGGTTGGCGTTGGGGCCTTCCGGGTTGACGTAGATGAGGCCCATCTGCGTCGCGGCGAGCGGGCCTTTCAGGTTGCCCTTCGCGTCGCGGCGTTTGTCGGTCATCATCTTGGTCTCCGGCCCCCAGAACACGAGGTCCGGCTGCCACGCATCGATGCGGCCGCCCGCGAAGCCGATGGTCTTGAAGCCCATGTCCTCCAGCGCGACGTTGCCGGTCAGCACCATGAGGTCGCCCCATGACAGCTTGCGGCCGTACTTCTGCTTGATCGGCCAGACGAGGCGGCGGGCCTTGTCTAGACTGACGTTGTCGGGCCAGGAATTGAGCGGCTCGAAGCGCTGCTCGCCGCCGTCCGAGCCGCCGCGTCCGTCGCCCACGCGGTAGGTGCCGGCGCTGTGCCAGGCCATGCGGATGAAGAACGGGCCGTAATGGCCGTAGTCGGCGGGCCACCACGGTTGCGACGTCGTCAGCACCTTGCGGATGTCCGCCTTCACCGCGTCGAGGTCGAGCGTGGCGAACTCCTTGGCGTAATCGTAGTCGGCGCCATAGGGGTTGGAGTGCGCCTCGTGCTGGCGCAGGGCGGAAAGGTCCAGTTGCTTCGGCCACCACTCCTTGTTGGTCATGCCGTCCGGCTTGGTGCCGCCGGGGGAGGCGGGCTGTTCGGTGACGGTCTCGGCTTCGGTCGCTGCCTTGTTCGGCTTGGCCTCCTGTGCGGCGAATGCGGGGGTGGCGAGCGCGCAGCAGGCGGCGCTCAGAAGCAGGGCGAACGAACGGGTTCGGGGGGTGGCCATGGGTTCTCTCCTCCTGTTTGCTTTGGCCCGTTTCCGGGCAGGAGGAACCTACGCCCGCGCGGCGGGGGCGCAAAGCCGCGCTTCTTCGATGAGAGTGATCGGCGGCGGCGATCATTTGCCGTTCCCCATCGCCGGGGCGTTGCGCGCGCATGGCTCTGGAAAGCGCGCGGGGTCTGGCTTAATAGACAGGTCTGTTGAATAGCGCGCATGGGAGAGATCGCGTGACCACTCCGGAGGCCTACGAGCCCAACCGCCTGACCGCCGCCGACATGGACGCGGAAGTGCTCGCCACTTATCCGACCGAGGCGTTTCTCTCGAAGGACTACCTCGCGGCGGAGAAGAAGCTGCTGTGGCCCAAGGTCTGGCAGATGGTCGAGCGGGAGAGCGACCTGCCCAATCCCGGCGACTGGCTGACGTATGACGTGGCGGACGAGTCCATCATCGTGCTGAGGAAGGACGACGGATCGCTGCGCGCGTTCCACAATGTCTGCCCGCACCGGGGACGCCAGCTCGTCTCGGTGCCTGACATGCTGCCGGGCAAGGTGCATGATGTCAGGGGCTCCAACCGGCGCAACTTCATCTGCGGGTTCCACGGCTGGACCTTCGACCTCGACGGGCAGAACACCTACATCCTCGACCCGCAGGACTGGCAGAACAAGCTGACGGCGGACATGACCTGCCTTTCGCAAGTGCAGGTCGATACCTGGGGCGGCTACATCTACGTCACCATGGACCCGGACGCGGTGCCGCTGGCCGAGTGGATGGGCCGCGCCGGGGAGATCCTCGGCCACTTCCAGCTGGAGAAGATGCGCTACAAGTGGCGCCAGTGGGCGATCTACGACTGCAACTGGAAGACCGCGATCGAGGCGTTCCTGGAGCCCTACCACGTCGCCGGCACGCATACGCAGCTGCTGGCCTACGGCGATTACTACGCGCTCAGCCGCCAGTACGGGCTGCATTCGGTATCGAGCTACGACACGCGCGACGCCAAGTTCCAGATGAGCGAGAGCGCCGGCACCACCCGCGCCGGCAAGGGCGACGACCCGCGCGTCTCCACCTATGAGCTTATCCGCGAGAACTACGAGACGGTGAACTACTCCGCCTCCACCGAGACGCTGGTGAACGCCGCCTCACGCCTCCAGACCGAGCTGCCCGAGACCGCCACCCCGCAGGAATGCATCGCCCACTGGCTGAAATCCGCCAAGGCCGACGATGCCGCGCGCGGGGTGATCTGGCCCGAAGTCCCGCCCGAGATCAAGAAGGAGGGCGGCCTCGCCTGGGGCCTGTTCCCCAACCAGAACATCCTCCACGGCGAGACTTTCGCGCTGTGCTACCGCGTGCGCCCGTACAAGGACGACCCGGACAAGTGCGTGTTCGAAAGCTACGCCCTCGAACGCTTCCCCGATGGCGAGGAGCCCGAGACCGAGTGGACTTATGCCGATCCCGTGGGCGAGCTGTGGGGATCGGTGCTGGCGCAGGACTTCTCGAACATGCAGTTCGTGCAGAAGGGCATGAAGTCCAGCGGCTTTCGCGGCCCGCTGCCCAATCCGCACCAGGAGCAGAAGGTCATCAACCTCCACCGCAACCTCGCCAACTTCATGGGCGGCCGCGGCGCGCCCGTGAAGCTGGGGGTGTAGGCCCCTCCATTCGTCATTGCGAGCGTAGCGAAGCAATCCACGGGTGGCCCGCAACGCTGGATTGCCGCGGCCCTTCGGGCCTCGCAATGACGAAGGGGGACGGGGACGCGGCAGGCGAGCCTCAGCCCTCCCGTTCGGCCGCTTCCCGCGCCTTGCGCAGTTCCACTTCGCGGCGCAGCACCTCGAGCTTGCGGTGGATCGCCGCGCGCACCTCGACGAGCGACTGCTCGTTCTCGTTCAGCACCTCGCGGCGGATGCGTTCGTAGAGGGGCGAGCCCGGCGGCACCTCGCGCGCATCCTCGGTGCCGTAGCGCGAGGCGCGGCGCTGGCGCAGCAGGAACAGCATGAGCGCGGTGTCGTAGCGGGTATACGTGGCCACCACCTTGCCCTGGCTCGCCACCGGGCGCTCCTCGCCTTGGATAGCGCGTTCGAGCGCGCAGTCCTCCAGCCGCATCATGCCCCGGTCGACGGCCCTGTCCCAGGCGGCGGAGAATCCTTCCGCGCCCTTGCGGTGCCGCAGCGCGTAGAGCGCCTCCAGGCTGACGCCGATGGTCCGCGCCGCCTGCGTGACGATGCCGCTGGCGGCGAGCGCCGCGATGAAGGCGCGCTGCCGCTCGGGCGTGATCGAGTTGCGGCGCGGCGCCGCATGGAGATAGGGCGCAAAGCCCAGCAGCGGATCGTCCTCAGCCGGCGGCTCCTCGGGAAACGCCACCCGCGACGTCCGCCGCGAAGGCCGCACCGAGCTGCAACGACCCCGTTCCTCCACCTGCGGGGGAGGGGGACCATCGGCGGAGCCGCCAAGGTGAGGTGTATCGGAGGGGCACGCGGCAGATTGCGTACCCTCGCCGGAGGAGGCCGGATCGCCGCCACCGGAAGAAGTCAGGGAAAGCGGCGCCGGGACGGAAGGCTCACCGTGCGCCGAGGGGCCGAAAGGCATGGATTGTCGCGACATAAGGCAGGGAACTCCATGGGTGGTCGGAGTGGATGCCCCATATGGCGGACCTATGTATGCCGGTTCGCGGTGTGTAGGAAAATGGTTTTTCCGGCAACAAAGCAGGAAATTATTGTATCATTGCCCTTGTTGTCGAGAACACCTTGCGGTGACGGTATTTTCAAGGCGACTTACCTCGCATTGATTTAAATGAACTACTCGGCCGCCGATATTAACAGATATTTGAGAGATATCACGGCTGATGAGTGCAATTTTCACATCAGTTGTTTTTTCGAATTTTCTGTTATTGATGATGATATCGGCGCCAGAGGGTGTAGAGTTAATATTCAGATAAATTATTGAATTTATATTGGTCCCGAATATAAAAGATATTGCATCTCTCCATCCTAAATTTTGTTCAGAAATGCGCGGCGTAAATCTGCCGTATCGAAATCTATTTTTATCATCCGTATTATTTTTCGACACTGCATATTTGGCTCCTTGCCATCTATTTCTCGCGATATCCTTGCCGTTAGTGCTTAAGTGAAAGCCGCGAGTGTCTTCCGTGTTATGGATGTTTCGTTCAATTTCATCGGCGCCCGCCAGTAACTTTGCTGCATCCAGCAAATCCTCGTACTTGACGTGATGATAGTCATTTGCGAGGGTAATATTATAAAGAAAATTTGGAGTATAAAAATTATTATGACTACACAACTGTGTGGCGGAATCGTCATCGAAATACAAAATTCCTACCATTAATCGCGAAAGCATGGGGTTTGCAAGGCTAGTGATATGAAAATCAACTGGGATGGCGGGGCGGGTGCCCAATTCTCCTAGATAAAAAGTCCTAGTAGGAGCTACGTAAATAGCTTCAGAATCTTTCTGGCAGGCGATATTTTTAGGAGAATGTAGAGCTAGTCCAGTAAATGCACATTCTGTCTTGTCTTCTACGCAATTAATATCCCGTAAGGCCATGATGAATGGATTAAGTCCAGTTAGCCATCCGTTGTCTAGGGCGGGTGGCGGTGCGCTGCTGGCTGCGCTTGGAATTATCAAGGAGTTAATCAGCACGCATATGAATACGGAAAGCGCCTTTTCCATCATATTGGGTCCGTCGATCTAAGGGCGTTGGCTGGGATTAATGAGCAAAAGCGCGGCATGGCAAAAAAGGCAACATGCTTGAAGTATCAGAAAAATCCCTTGCAGGAAAATTCTGTTTTCGATCAAGTCCATTCTAAAAGTCGAAAAATATTCTTGTATAGATACTTCATACATAAATCGCAATCCACAATATATTCCCGCTATGCAAAGTATAGATGAAAAAATAAAAATAATAAAATCAACAATTTTATATATTTCTTTGAATTTCTGTGTGAAAATCCAAGTACTTCCAGCAAAAATTCCTACTGAAAGATTGAGGATTTTTTCGGATAAACTCAAGAATGCTTGTGGAGAAAACTCTGTGAAATGGGGATTGGCGATTATTTGAGGTATGGCGGGGGATGAGCGAAAGAAAAGTGAGAGCGAAGCAATTGTCAGAGGTGGTGCTAAAAAGCTGACGGCAAAAATGAATTGCGCTTGCTTGCGTGAAATGCCGGTCAAATCTTGTGGCATAACAGGCCTCCCATACTCGGAATAATGGTGCGGGTTGGGTGGGTTGCGGTCAAGATGGTGTAGTTAGCGTGTGTTGAGGGCCTCCCTTGACCCCATCCCCCCAATCCCCTAAAGGCGCGCATCCCTCGCGGGCTTGCTCGCGGTGGTGACATAGAGCTGAACATTGTCGTTCCGGCACGTTTCTCGGCCTTTCCTCAGGTGTTTCACCTTGGCGGGCCGGTGATTGCGGTGCTCGTTTCCAAGCCCGAATCGGGTGAGGGCGGGTCCGGCGGACGGGCGGCAAAGTAATCCGGCAGCGCTCTCGCGGCGGCCGGGTGGAGTGTTTTTCGGCTCACGGGTGCGGCCTTCTCTCATGGGGAGGCGGAATTGACGGCCTGCGGTCCCAGTCTTCGCTGGGATGACGGCTTTCTCCTTCCTCGCTCTCCCGTGAACGGCATCCTACTCTTCCCGACATTCCCGAAAGCCCTCCCGGCCCGGTGACCTCCGGGGTGCGACGGGTCGATGCCGATGGTTTCGGCCTCGATCCATCGCACTCCCATTTGAAAGAAGAGTATAGATGCCCACTATCAACCAGCTGGTCCGCAAGGGCCGCGAGCCGCAGAAGGCCAAGTCGAAGGTTCCTGCCATGGAGCAGAACCCGCAGAAGCGCGGCGTCTGCACCCGCGTGTACACCACGACCCCGAAGAAGCCGAACTCGGCACTTCGCAAGGTCGCCAAGGTGCGCCTGACCAACAGCCGCGAAGTCATCTCGTACATCCCGGGTGAAGGCCACAACCTGCAGGAGCACTCGGTCGTGCTCATCCGCGGCGGCCGCGTCCGCGACCTTCCCGGCGTTCGCTACCACATCCTGCGCGGCGTGCTCGACACGCAGGGCGTCAAGGATCGCAAGCAGAGCCGCTCGAAGTACGGCGCCAAGCGTCCGAAGTAAGCCACTCACAAGGCTCGCGGCGGGGCACCCGTCATCCCGGACTTGATCCGGGACCGCTGGCAGCCTGAAGCAGCCTTGAAGTACAAACACTTACCGAGCGCCCAGTGAGGCCAGCGGTCCCGGATCAGGTCCGGGATGACGTCTGAAGACCTCCGCTACGCTCCGGACCATTTGGAGTTTAAGAAATGTCACGTCGTCGTCGTCCCGAGAAGCGGGAAATCCTGCCTGATCCCAAGTTCGGGGATCTCATCCTGTCGAAGTTCATGAACAACCTCATGTACGACGGCAAGAAGTCGGTCGCCGAAGCGATCGTCTACGGTGCCATGGAAACCATGGAAACCCGCGCCAAGTCGGACCCGATCCAGCTGTTCCACGACGCCCTCAACAACGTCGCGCCGCAGATCGAAGTGCGTTCGCGTCGCGTCGGCGGTGCGACCTACCAGGTTCCCGTCGAGGTTCGTCCCGAGCGTGCGCAGGCTCTCGCCATCCGCTGGCTGATCACCGCCGCGCGCAACCGCCCCGAGACCACCATGTCGGCACGCCTCTCGGGCGAGCTGCTGGATGCCTCGAACAACCGCGGCAACGCGGTCAAGAAGCGCGAAGACACGCACCGCATGGCGGACGCGAACCGCGCCTTCTCGCACTACCGCTGGTAATGTGCTCGGTGTGCGCCCGGGTGATATGGTCATTCGGGCGTCACACTATTATTTCAGGGGGCAAGGTCTTATCTGAAGGCCGCTCTCGCTCCCGAAACCCTCGCTAAGGATTCTCCCATGGCACGCAGCCATCCGCTGAATATGTACCGTAACATCGGTATCATGGCGCACATCGACGCTGGCAAGACCACGACGACCGAGCGCATCCTCTACTACACCGGCAAGTCCTACAAGATCGGCGAAGTCCACGACGGCGCCGCCACCATGGACTGGATGGAGCAGGAGCAGGAACGCGGCATCACCATCACCTCGGCTGCCACCACCTGCTTCTGGACCTCCGAGGGCCAGGAATACCGCATCAACATCATCGACACCCCGGGCCACGTCGACTTCACCATCGAAGTCGAACGCTCGCTGCGCGTGCTCGACGGCGCGGTGGCCTGCTTCGACGGCGTTGCCGGCGTCGAACCGCAGTCCGAAACCGTGTGGCGTCAGGCCGACAAGTACGGCGTGCCCCGCATGTGCTTCATCAACAAGCTCGACCGCACCGGCGCGAACTTCAAGTACTGCGTGCAGTCGATCATCGACCGCCTCGGTGCGACGCCGGCCGTGCTGTACATTCCGATCGGCCTCGAAGCCGACCTGAAGGGCCTCGTCGACCTCGTCCACAACCGTGCGATCGTCTGGAAGGACGAATCGCTGGGCGCCGAATTCTTCTACGAAGAAATCCCGGCCGACCTCGCTGACGAAGCCGCCGAATACCGCATGAAGCTCATCGAACTCGCCGTCGAACAGGACGACGAGGCGATGGAAGCGTACCTCGAAGGCAACGAGCCCGACGTCGCCACGCTCAAGAAGCTGATCCGCAAGGGTACGCTGGGCCACGCGTTCGTGCCGGTCGTCTGCGGTTCGGCGTTCAAGAACAAGGGCGTGCAGCCCCTGCTCGACGCCGTCGTCGACTACCTGCCTTCGCCGCTCGACATCGAAGACGTCCAGGGCGTCAAGGTCGACAGCGACGAGCCCGACAGCCGTCCGCCGTCGGACGAGGCTCCGTTCTCGTCGCTCGCGTTCAAGGTCATGAACGACCCGTTCGTGGGCTCGCTCACCTTCTGCCGCATCTACTCGGGCACGCTCTCGAAGGGTTCGTACCTGAACTCGGTGAAGGGCAAGAAGGAAAAGGTCGGCCGCATTCTCGAAATGCACGCGAACGAGCGTAAGGACATCGACGAGGCCTACGCAGGCGACATCGTTGCTCTTGCCGGCATGAAGGAAACCACCACGGGCGACACGCTCTGCGCCGAACGCGCGCCGATCGTTCTCGAACGCATGGAATTCCCCGAGCCGGTCATCGAACTGTCGGTCGAACCCAAGACCAAGGCCGACCAGGAGAAGATGGGCATCGCGCTCAACCGTCTCTCGGCCGAGGATCCCTCGTTCCGCGTTTCGACCGACCACGAGTCCGGCCAGACCATCATCAAGGGCATGGGCGAACTTCACCTGGACATCATCGTCGACCGTATGCGTCGCGAGTTCAAGGTCGAGGCGAACGTCGGCGCTCCGCAGGTCGCTTACCGCGAATACCTCGGCAAGCCGGTGGACGTCGACTACACCCACAAGAAGCAGTCGGGTGGTACGGGTCAGTTCGGTCGCGTGAAGGTCAAGGTCACGCCGGGCGAGCGCGGTTCGGGCATCACCTTCAAGGACGAGATCAAGGGCGGTAACATTCCGAAGGAATACATCCCCGCGATCGAAAAGGGCATGCGCGAAACCGCTGCCTCGGGCTCGCTGGTCGGCTTCCCGATCATCGACTTCGAAATCGTCCTCTACGACGGTTCGTACCACGACGTCGACTCGAGCGCCCTGGCGTTCGAAATCGCCGGTCGCGGTGCCATGCGTGAAGTCGCCCAGAAGGCCGGCATCAAGCTGCTCGAACCGATCATGAAGGTCGAAGTCGTGACCCCGGAAGAGTTCATGGGCGACGTCATCGGCGACCTGAACTCGCGTCGTGGCCAGATCCAGGGCACCGACACCCGTGGCAACGCACAGGTCGTGGAGGCGAACACCCCGCTCGCCAACATGTTCGGTTACGTGAACTCGCTGCGCTCCTTCACCCAGGGTCGCGCGAACTATTCGATGATCTTCTCCCACTACGACGAGGTCCCGGCGAACGTCGCGGCCGAAGTCAAGGAGAAGCTTGCCTGAGGGCAAGAAAGGTTTTAGGGGCGGCGCCTGATTCCATGGGAGCCGCTCCGATACCCGCGGATTCAAATTCAAGACGAAAGAAGGTTTGAAAATGGCCAAGGCAAAATTCGAGCGGAACAAGCCGCACTGCAACATCGGCACCATCGGTCACGTCGATCACGGCAAGACCACGCTGACCGCCGCGATCACCAAGGTGATGGCTGAAGCGTTCGGTGGTACCGCCGTCGACTTCGCGAACATCGACAAGGCTCCCGAAGAGCGCGAGCGCGGCATCACCATCTCGACCGCACACGTCGAGTACGAGACCGATGCTCGTCACTACGCGCACGTCGACTGCCCGGGTCACGCTGACTACGTGAAGAACATGATCACCGGTGCCGCCCAGATGGACGGCGCGATCCTGGTCGTGAACGCTGCTGACGGCCCGATGCCGCAGACCCGTGAGCACATCCTGCTCGCTCGCCAGGTCGGCGTGCCGCAGCTGGTCGTGTACATGAACAAGGTCGACCAGGTCGACGACGAGGAGCTCCTGGAGCTCGTCGAACTCGAAGTTCGTGAACTGCTCTCGTCCTACGACTTCGACGGCGACAACATCCCCGTCGTCAAGGGTTCGGCTCTGGCCGCTCTCGAAGGTCGCGACGACAACATCGGCAAGGAATCCATCCTTGAGCTGATGAAGGCCGTTGACGACTTCATCCCGCAGCCGCCGCGTCCCACCGACAAGGCGTTCCTGATGCCCGTCGAAGACGTGTTCTCGATCTCGGGTCGTGGTACGGTCGTCACCGGCCGCGTCGAGACCGGCATCGTCAAGGTTGGCGAGGAAGTCGAAGTCGTCGGCATCCGCAACACCCAGAAGACCACCGTCACCGGCGTCGAAATGTTCCGCAAGCTGCTCGATCAGGGTGAAGCCGGCGACAACATCGGCGCGCTGGTTCGTGGCCTGAAGCGTGAAGACGTCGAGCGTGGCCAGGTTCTGGCGAAGCCCGGCACCGTGACCCCGCACACCGAGTTCTCGGCCGAGGTCTACGTTCTGTCGAAGGAAGAAGGCGGCCGTCACACCCCGTTCTTCGCGAACTACCGTCCGCAGTTCTACTTCCGCACCACCGACGTGACCGGCGAAGTGATCCTCCCCGAGGGCACCGAGATGGTCATGCCGGGCGACAACGTCTCGCTGTCGGTCAAGCTGATCGCCCCGATCGCCATGGACGAAGGTCTGCGCTTCGCAATCCGCGAAGGCGGCCGCACCGTCGGTTCGGGCGTCGTTGCCTCGATCACGAAGTAATTCGTCGATCGGCCAACAACGGCTGAAAGTGATTGGCCCGGCGTTCCGAAAGGAACGCCGGGCTTTTCGCTTTTATGGCGGGCATTGAAATTGCCTTCGCCATGCGCTCAGACTGAGCCGGCGGCGGAGTGGCGTTGCATCTCCCATGCCTCTGTAAGCTCAGCCAGAGCGGAGCGAAGTATGGGAATTGCGGGCTTCAGGGCTGCCGCAATTCGCCCTGCGCGATCTTCCATGCATCCGAGCCCTTTGGTGCCTCGGGGATGGACTTGAGATCGATGTAATAGACCGGCGGCGGGACTTTGCCGAACGGTATGGTGATGCAGGGGCCGAGGCAGCCCGGCAGGTTCCACAGGTCGGGTGGATGCAGTGCGCCGGTGCGCGTGCTTTCTTCTACCGACTTCGAGGCGGGAACCCGCTGGCTGGAGCCGTCGCCGCCGTGGGAGCAGACGACGATGGTGCCGTCATCGCCTCCGTTACTGGCGCGGGCGGCGTCGCGGCAGGCATCGTCCACCGGGCCGCCTTTGGGGTCGGGCATGCCGACGTGGGCGGTAAGGACGTCCGTGTCGTCCAGATCGATGGGAATTTCGCTTCCGGTCGGGCCGTAGGCGGAACCTGCCGCGGCGGCAGGTCCGGACGCAAGGCATGCGATAGTCAGCGCGGCAAGCGCGCCTGAAATTGTCGTGATCGTGGAGGGCATTGGCAGCGGCTTCTGTTAGGCGTCGCAGTGCCAAGGTAGGTCGCCGATCTGGTGCAGGGAAGGGGCGATGCGACGAACCGCGCTCCTGCTGCCGAAAACCTGCCGTTCCACATGAAATCAGGGCTTGCCCGACTCGTACTTCGCGTGTAGGGGCCCGGTTCGAATTTGACGGGACTTCGGTCCTTTGGCTCTTTCTCATCGGTAGTAGGTAATGGAAGCTCAGAACATCCGTATCCGC
This sequence comes from Novosphingobium kaempferiae, assembly GCF_021227995.1. Taxonomy (NCBI): domain Bacteria; kingdom Pseudomonadati; phylum Pseudomonadota; class Alphaproteobacteria; order Sphingomonadales; family Sphingomonadaceae; genus Novosphingobium; species Novosphingobium kaempferiae. The sequence goes on along the minus strand of NZ_CP089301.1, from coordinate 2,036,902 downwards.
CTGAAGGCGTTTGACCATCGCGTGCTCGACCAGGCTACTGGCGAAATCGCTGACACGGCCCGCCGCACCGGCGCTCTGATTCGTGGCCCCATTCCGCTGCCGACCAAGATCGAGAAGTTCACGGTCAACCGTGGTCCGCACATAGACAAGAAGTCGCGTGAGCAGTTCGAAGTCCGCACCTACAAGCGTCTGCTTGATATCGTGCAGCCGAACGCAGCTACCGTCGACGCTCTGATGAAGCTGGACCTCGCTGCTGGCGTGAACGTCGAGATCAAGCTGGCCTGAAGCCGGTTTAATGGGGTGATCTGAAAAGGTCGCCCCGATGGTCCTTTCCGATCGGACCTAAACTAGATCGAGGATTATCTTGTCGGCTTTCGCAAGCCGGCTTTGCAGGGAGAAACCTGCAGAGACAGCGCCCCGAGGGAAAAAGCCCGAAGGGACACAAGGGATACCTCCGGCGACGTCTTCGGGTTTCGTTCGGGAATGCGTCCCCCGTCTCGTTTCCGCCGGTCCTTCGGGATCGCCAGGGAACACCTGACCCGGACGGGGTTCGTATCACACACAGGGTTGGACATGCGTGCGGGGGATGGTCCTGCGTACGCCTCTGTAAGGAGTAAGGTCATGCGTACCGGCGTGATCGCAAAGAAAGTCGGGATGACCCGCCTGTTCCAGGAGGACGGTCGCCACGTGCCCGTCACCGTCCTGGCGCTGGAGGATTGCCAGGTCGTCTCTGTCCGTACCGAAGAGCGTGACGGCTACGTCGCCGTTCAGCTCGGTGCGGGCGAAGCCAAGCAGAAGAACGTTGCCAAGCCGCAGCGTGAGCACTTCGCTAAGGCTCAGGTTCCCCTCAAGATGCGCGTCGCGGAATTCCGCGTCGCCGACGACGCCCTCCTCGAGGTTGGCGCGACGATTGCGGCTTCGCACTTCGTCCCGGGCCAGCTCGTCGACGTGGGCGGCCACACCCAGGGCAAGGGCTTCCAGGGCGCCATGAAGCGCTGGGGCTTCGGCGGTATGCGCGCCACCCACGGTGTGTCGATCTCGCACCGTGCGCACGGTTCGACGGGTAACCGTCAGGATCCGGGCAAGGTGTTCAAGAACAAGAAGATGGCCGGCCACATGGGCGACCGTCAGCGCACCCAGCAGAACCTCGAGATCGTCCGCGTGGACGACGAGCGTGGCCTGATCTTCGTCAAGGGCTCGGTCCCGGGCGCGAAGAACTCGTGGCTCACCGTTGCGGACGCCGTCAAGGTCGACCGCCACGCCGAGGCTCCGTACCCCGCCGGCATCAAGTCGGTGGCCAACACCAACGACACGGCCGCTGCCGAGACGCCCGCTGAAACCGCGGCTCCCGAAGCGACCGAAGGCCAGGAGGGCTAATCATGAAGGTTCAGGTCCTCAACATCGACGGCTCGACCGGTAACGGCGACATCGAGCTTTCGGACGACGTGTTCGGCCTCGAGCCGCGCGCGGACATCCTGCACCGCGTCGTCACCTGGCAGCTCGAGAACCGTCGCGGCATCGCCCGCGCGACCCGCGAGCGTTCGGAAGTCGCACGCACCGGCAAGAAGTTCGGCAACCAGAAGGGTGGTGGTACCGCTCGTCACGGCGACCGCGCTGCTCCGGTGTTCATCGGCGGTGGTAAGGCTCACGGTGCCCGTCGCCGCGTGTTCAACATCTCGCTGAACAAGAAGATCCGTGCGCTCGGTCTGAAGATGGCCCTCTCGGCCAAGGCTCAGAACGGCCTCGTGATCGTCGACTCCCTCGACATCGCAGACGCCAAGACCAAGGGTCTCGCCGGCCAGCTCGCCAAGGCGAACTTCGGCAAGAAGGTTCTCGTCATGGACGGTGAGCAGGTCAACGAGGGCTTCGCCCTGGCTGCCCGCAACATCGTCGGCGTGAACGTTCTCCCGGCTGTCGGCGCGAACGTCTACGACATCCTGAAGCATGATACGCTGGTGCTGACGCGCGCCGCTGTCGAAAAGCTGGAGGCGCGTTTCAATGGCTAAGACCATCGACATCCGTCACTACGACGTCATCCTTGCTCCGCACATCACCGAGAAGTCGACCCTGCTTTCCGAGCAGAACGCGGTCGTCTTCAAGGTTGCCGACAAGGCGAGCAAGCCCGAGATCAAGGCCGCCGTCGAGGCGCTCTTCGATGTCAAGGTGACCGGCGTGAACACGCTCGTCGTCAAGGGCAAGACCAAGCGCTGGCGCGGTAAGGCTTACCGTCGCAGCGACGTGAAGAAGGCGATCGTCACGCTGGCCGAAGGCCAGTCGATTGACATCACCGAAGGCGCGCGGGGTTAATTTCCGATGGCACTCAAGAACTACAACCCGACCAGCCCCGCTCGCCGCGGCCTGGTCCTCGTCGACAAGTCGTCGCTCTGGAAGGGCAAGCCCCTCAAGGCGCTGACCGAAGGCAAGAGCAAGACCGGCGGCCGCAACAACAAGGGTCACGTGACCTCGCGCGGCATCGCTGGCGGCCACAAGCAGAAGTACCGCTTCATCGACTTCAAGCGTCGCAAGTGGGACATGGAAGCCACCGTCGAGCGGATCGAATACGATCCCAACCGCACCGCGTTCATCGCGCTGGTGAAGTACACGGACGGCGAACAGACCTACATCATCGCGCCGCAGCGTCTCGCAGTCGGTGACGTGATCGTCGCCGGCGAGAAGACCGACGTGAAGCCGGGCAACGCCATGCTTCTGTCGCAGATGCCGGTCGGCACGATCTGCCACAACGTCGAGATGAAGCCCGAGAAGGGCGGCCAGATCGCACGTTCGGCAGGCACCTACGTCCAGGTCGTCGGTCGTGACCGCGGCATGGTCATCGTCCGCCTGAACTCGGGCGAGCAGCGCTACCTGCGCGGCGATTGCATGGGCACGGTTGGCGCGGTCTCGAACCCCGACAACTCGAACCAGACCCTCGCCAAGGCCGGTCGCGGTCGCTGGCTGGGCCGTCGTCCGCTTACCCGCGGTGTCGCCAAGAACCCGGTCGACCACCCGCACGGTGGTGGTGAAGGCCGTACCTCGGGTGGTCGTCACCCGGTTACGCCCTGGGGCAAGCCGACCAAGGGTGCGCGCACCCGCAACAACAAGCAGACGGACAAGCTCATCATCCGTTCGCGTCACGCCAAGAAGAAGAGGTAAGTCACGATGGCACGTTCCGTCTGGAAAGGCCCCTTCGTCGACCTCTACCTTCTCAAGAAGGCCGAAGTCGCGCAGGATGCCGGCAGCCGCGCTGGTCCGATCAAGACCTGGTCGCGTCGCTCCACCATTCTCCCGCAGTTCGTTGGTCTGACCTTCCAGGTCTACAACGGGCACAAGTTCATTCCCGTTGCGGTCAACGAGGACATGGTCGGTCACAAGCTGGGTGAGTTCGCTCCCACCCGCTCGTTCCCCGGCCACGCCGCCGACAAGAAGGGCAAGCGCAAGTGAGCAAGCCAGCAGCACCCCGTCGCGTAGGTGACAAGGAAGCTCTTGCGGTCAACACGAACATTCGTGGTTCGGCCCAGAAGCTCAACCTGGTCGCTGCCCTCATCCGCGGCATGCGCGCCGAAGACGCGATGAACGTCCTGGCCTTCTCCAAGAAGGCCATGGCGGTGGACGCCCGCAAGGTTCTCGCCTCGGCGATCGCCAACGCGGAGAACAACCACAACCTCGACGTCGACGCTCTCGTCGTCGCCGAGGCGTCGGTCGGCAAGTCCGTCACCATGAAGCGTTTCCACGCTCGTGGCCGCGGCAAGTCCACCCGCATCCTCAAGCCGTTTTCGCGCCTGCGGATCGTCGTTCGCGAAGTCGAGGAGGCCTGATCCATGGGTCATAAGAGCAATCCGATCGGTCTGCGTCTGCAGATCAACCGTACCTGGGACAGCCGCTGGTTCGCGGAAGGCCGGGACTACGGCAAGCTGCTTGAGGAAGACCTCAAGATCCGCAAGTTCATCATCGAGACCCTGCCGCAGGCTGCGATCTCGAAGGTGGTGATCGAGCGTCCGGCCAAGCTGTGCCGCATCTCGATCTTCGCTGCCCGTCCCGGTGTCATCATCGGCAAGAAGGGCGCGGACATCGAGAAGCTGCGCAAGCAGCTCGCCACGATGACCTCGAGCGAAGTGAAGCTGAACATCGTCGAAATCCGCAAGCCGGAAGTCGACGCGAAGCTGATCGCCCAGGGCATCGCGGACCAGCTGATCCGTCGCGTGGCGTTCCGCCGTGCGATGAAGCGCGCGATGCAGTCGGCCATGCGTCTGGGTGCCGAAGGCATCAAGATCATGTGCGGCGGCCGTCTCGGCGGTGCGGAAATCGCCCGCGTCGAGCAGTATCGCGAAGGTCGCGTGCCGCTTCACACGCTGCGTGCGAACATCGACTATGCCGACGCCGAGGCGCTGACCGCCTATGGCATCATCGGCATCAAGGTCTGGGTCTTCAAGGGTGAGATCCTGGGCCACGACCCGACGGCGCAGGACCGACTGATGATGGAAGCACAGACTTCCGGCGTCCGTCCGGCCCGCTGATCCCAGGATTAGAGAAGCACCATGCTGCAACCTAAAAAGACCAAGTTCCGCAAGGCCTTCAAGGGCCGGATCAAGGGCGACGCCAAGGGTGGCACCGATCTGAACTTCGGTTCCTACGGCCTCAAGGCCATGGAGCCGGAGCGGATCACCGCCCGCCAGATCGAAGCGGCCCGCCGCGCGATCACCCGTCACCTCAAGCGCCAGGGTCGTCTCTGGATCCGCGTCTTCCCGGACGTGCCGGTTTCGAAGAAGCCTGCCGAAGTCCGTCAGGGTAAGGGCAAGGGTTCGGTCGAATACTGGGCGGCCCGCGTCAAGCCCGGCCGTATCCTGTTCGAAGTCGACGGTGTTGCCGGTCCGCTCGCCGCAGAGGCTTTCAGCCGCGCTGCGATGAAGCTGCCGATCAAGACCAAGGTCGTCGCCCGCCTGGGTGACACTACCCACCTGGGAGGCGAATAATGGCCAAGACCGAAGATCTTCGCGCCAAGACCGACGACCAGCTGACCGCTGACCTCGTCGATCTCAAGCGCGAGCAGTTCAACCTGCGTTTCCAGGCCGCCACGAGCCAGCTCGAGGCCCCGGCACGCATCAAGGAAGTCCGTCGCGACATCGCCCGCATCAAGACGCTCCAGGCTGAGCGTTCCGCCGCGGCGAAGGCGTAAGGAGAAACACGATGCCCAAGCGTATTCTTAGCGGGACCGTCGTCTCCGACAAGACGGACAAGACCGTGACCGTGCTCGTCGAGCGCAAGGTGAAGCACCCCCTCTACGGGAAGATCATCCGCCGCTCGAAGAAGTACCACGCCCACGACGAGGACAACGCCTTCAAGACCGGCGAGAAGGTCCGGATCGAGGAGACGGCTCCGTACTCGAAGACCAAGACCTGGAAGGTTCTTGATCGTCTTCAGGCGAGCAAGGGTACGGCGCTCGAAGCCGAGGTTTGATCCTCGACTGAGATCGAAGCCGGGGACTGCGGTTCCCGGCTTTGGCCTTACCTGACACAAGTGTTGACCTTCGCGGGTGAATGCGGCAAAGGGCCGCCTTCGCCCGCGCAGGGCGACTCGGGCCTCTTCGGGGGCCTGTCTTTTTAGGAACTGCCGGACTGGTTCCGGCAAGCCAGATGAGAAGGACTCGGATCGATGATCCAGATGCAATCCAATCTCGACGTGGCGGACAACAGCGGCGCGAAGCGCGTCCAGTGCATCAAGGTACTGGGTGGCTCCAAGCGTCGTTTCGCCGGCGTCGGCGACATCATCGTGGTGTCGATCAAGGAGGCGCAGCCCCGCGCTCGCGTCAAGAAGGGCGACGTTCACCGTGCCGTGATCGTGCGCACCCGCAAGGACGTGCGCCGCACGGACGGCAGCGTGATCCGCTTCGACAGCAACGCTGCCGTGCTGATCAACAAGAACGAGGAGCCGATCGGCACCCGTATCTTCGGCCCCGTGGTGCGCGAACTGCGCGGCCGCGGCTTCATGAAGATCATCTCGCTCGCGCCGGAGGTGCTGTAATGGCCGCCGCTAAGATCAAGAAGGGTGATGCCGTCGTCGTCCTGTCCGGCAAGGACAAGGGCCGCACCGGCACCGTGCTCCAGGTTCTCCCGAAGGACGGCAAGGTCGTCGTCGAGGGCGTGAACGTCGCGACCAAGCACCGCAAGCCGACCCAGGCGAACCCGCAGGGCGGCATCGACCGCGTTCCGGCGCCGATGGCGATCAGCAAGATCGCGATCGCGGACAAGGACGGCAAGCCGACCCGCGTTCGCTTCGAAACCAAGGACGGCGTCAAGGTCCGCGTGGCCGTGAAGTCCGGGGAGACCATCGATGGCTGAGCAGTACACTCCGCGTCTGCGTACCAAGTTCGACGCTGAAATCGCGAAGGCGATGACCGAGAAGTTCGGTTACAAGAACGTGATGGAAATCCCGAAGATCGAGAAGATCACGCTCAACATGGGCGTCGGCGAGGCGAGCCAGGACAAGAAGAAGGTCCAGACCGCCGCTGCCGAGATGGAAGCCATCGCCGGTCAGAAGCCCGTCATCACCAAGGCCCGCAAGTCGATCGCGCAGTTCAAGCTGCGTGAAGGCATGCCGATCGGCTGCAAGGTGACGCTCCGCCGCGAGCGCATGTACGAGTTCCTCGATCGTCTCGTCACGATCGCGATGCCCCGCATCCGCGACTTCCGTGGCCTGAACCCCAAGTCGTTCGACGGCCGTGGCAACTACGCCATGGGCCTGAAGGAGCAGATCATCTTCCCGGAGATCAGCTACGACAAGATCGACAAGGTTCGCGGCATGGACATCATCGTGACCACCACCGCGAAGACCGACGACGAAGCGCGCGAGCTGCTGCGTCTGTTCGGTTTCCCGTTCCCGGCTGAAGAGTCGGAACAGAAGGAAGCGGCGTGAGCCGCTGAGGAAGAGAGCTTAAGTCCATGGCGAAACTGAGTTCCGTGAACAAGAACGAGCGTCGCAAGAAGCTCGTCAAGAAGTATGCAGGCAAGTACGAGCGCCTCAAGGCGGTCGCTGACGATGAATCGCTCGATGAAACCGAGCGTCTCATTGCTCGCCTGAAGCTGGCCGAGATTCCGCGCAACGGCAACCCGACCCGGGTTCGCAACCGCTGCGCCACGACCGGCCGTCCGCGCGGTTATTACCGCAAGTTCGGCCTGTGCCGCGTCGAGCTGCGTGATCTTGCCAACAAGGGCATGATCCCCGGCGTGACCAAGTCGAGCTGGTAAGGGTTAGAAGCAATGGCATTGACCGATCCCCTGGGTGATATGCTCACCCGCATCCGCAACGGCCAGCAGGCGAAGAAGGACTCCGTCCTGTCGCCGGCCTCGAAGCTGCGTGCGCGCGTCCTGGAAGTCCTCCAGCGTGAAGGCTACATCCGTGGCTTCTCCGACGACGCCACCGGCGCCCACCCGCAGCTGCGCATCGAGCTGAAGTACTTCGAGGGCGAAGCCGCCATCAAGCACATCGCTCGTGTCTCCAAGCCCGGCCGCCGCGTCTACTCGGGTTCGAAGGAACTCCCGGTTGTGCGCAACGGCCTTGGCATCACCATCGTCTCGACGCCCCGCGGCGTGCTTTCGGATGCCGAAGCCCGCGCGCAGAACGTCGGCGGCGAAGTGCTGGCGGAGGTGTTCTAATGAGCCGCATCGGTAAGAAGCCGGTGACCGTTCCTAGCGGCGTCACCGCCAACATCGACAACGGCGTTCTCTCGGTGAAGGGCCCCAAGGGCACCCTGACCCTGAGCCTGTCGGACCAGGTCACCTACGCGGTGGAAGATGGTTCGATCGCCGTGCAGCCCGTCGGGCAGTCGAAGCAGTCGCGCAGCCACTGGGGCCTCCAGCGCACCCTGGTGTCGAATCTGATCGAAGGCGTCACGAACGGCTTCACCAAGATCCTCGACATCAAGGGCGTCGGCTACCGTGCCAACTCTCAGGGCAAGACCCTGAAGCTGCAGCTCGGCTATTCGCACGACGTGGACATCGCCGTGCCGGAAGGCATCGAGGTCAAGACCCCGGATAACACCACGGTCGAAATCTCCGGCATCGACAAGCAGAAGGTCGGCCAGCTTGCGGCCGAGATTCGCCGCTGGCGCAAGCCCGAGCCCTACAAGGGCAAGGGTATCGCCTATCGTGGCGAGTACATCTTCCGCAAGGAAGGGAAGAAGAAGTAATGGCAAAGCTGTCTCTCTTCGATCGCCGCGCGCGCCGCGTTCGCACCGCGCTCAAGGCCCGTTCGGGTGGTCGTCCCCGTCTGTCGGTGCATCGCACCGGCCGTCACATCTATGCGCAGATCATCGACGATGCGCAGGGCCACACCGTCGCTGCAGCCAACACGCTGGGCGCCAAGGGCACCGACCTCGACGCCGCGACCCGCGTTGGCAAGGAACTCGCCGAGGCCGCCAAGAAGGCGGGCGTTACCTCGGTCGTGTTCGACCGCGGTGGCTTCCTGTACCACGGTCGCGTCAAGGCGCTGGCCGAAGCCGCCCGTGAAGGCGGGCTGGAGTTCTGATCATGGCCGACGAAAACAACAACCAGCAGCCGGTTGCGGCTGAAGCCCCCCAGGGCGGCGCTCCCTTCGAGGGTGGCCGCGAAGGTGGACGTGGTCGTGGCGGCCGTGGCCGTGGCGGCAACGACCGTGGCGGCGATCGCGGTGGCCGTGGCCGTCGTGACGACCGTCGTGGCGGTCCGCGCAACGAGGAAGAACAGGGCGAGGAGCTCATCGAGAAGCTCGTCCACATCAACCGCGTTTCGAAGACCGTGAAGGGCGGCAAGCGCTTCGGCTTCGCAGCTCTGGTCGTCGTCGGTGACGGCAAGGGTCGCGTGGGCTTCGGTCACTCGAAGGCCCGCGAAGTCCCCGAAGCGATCACCAAGGCGACTGCCTCGGCCAAGAAGAAGATGATCCGCGTCGCTCTGAAGGAGGGTCGTACCCTCCATCACGACGGCAAGGGCCACTTCGGCGCTGGCAAGGTGAACGTCCGCACGGCTCCGGCCGGTACGGGCATCATCGCCGGTGGTCCGATGCGCGCCGTGTTCGAGAGCCTGGGCGTCGCTGACGTCGTCACCAAGTCGGTGGGCACCTCGAACCCGTACAACATGATCCGCGCCACCTTCGACGCGCTGACCGACCAGACTTCGCCGAAGTCGGTTGCCCAGCGTCGTGGCAAGAAGGTCGCTGACCTGCTTGGTCGCGGTGGCGCTTCCGAGGTGGAGGCCGAGGCCGCCGCCGAAGCCATCGTGGAGTAAGCATCATGGCGAAGATCAAGATCAAGCAGATCGGTTCGCCGATCCGTCGCCCCGAGAGCCAGAAGAAGATCCTCATCGGTCTTGGCCTCGGCAAGATGCACCGCGTCGTGGAACTGGAAGACACCGCCGAAGTGCGCGGTGCCATCGCCAAGCTTCCGCACATGGTTGCTATCGTCGACTGAGCCTTACCGGCTGAGCCAACGAATACAGAAGGGCCCCGGCGGAAACGCCGGGGCCTTTTCTTATTCCTCCCCGAGCTTGCACCCACGAGTTGGCGTCGCTGAAGGATCCAGTTCTCGGAATTGCCGCCTAAACCGTGCAGGAACACGACTGCAGGCCCGTCGCCCTGCGACGAATAATGGATGGTCTCGCCTTCCCAATCGAACGTCATAATGGTCTCATGAGCATGTGAGGTTCAGCGTCCGATGAGGACGACACCGGACAGCAACAGCGTCACGCCGGTGAGGCGCGTCAGATCAAAGGGATGCCGCGACATGCCCAGGATGCCGAAATGATCGAGAGTGACGGCCAGCAGGAGCTGTCCCACTACGATCAGGCCCACGGTCGGGGCAGACCAAGGCGTGGCACCATGAGTACCGCAGTAGAAACGAAGATCGCCCCAAACATGCCCCCTGTCCACGAAAAGCCATTGATACGTCCAAAGACTGAGGCCGGTGACTTTAGGCCCTCGACGGCAAGGGCCACGAACAGCATCGCGACCATGCCAACAAAGTAGCTGATGAAGCCAGCCCACCACGGCGAACCGATCTCGCCCCGCAACCTCGCGTTGACGACCTGCTGCATCGTCGCGCTCGCGCCCGCGGCGATCGTGACTGCAAAGGCCAGAAAGGGCGAAAGAACAGGCATGGCGCGCTTGCCTCAACCGAGTTCGGGGCCGCAGTAACCGACCGCCTTTCGACAGGGAATCGCACCCGAGTGGGCATTGCTGCATAGGCCCTGCAGATGGTTCAGTAGAGCGTGGACCTGGTCTCGCGAGAAGCCCATATCGATGAGGCGCGTCACGTCGCCTTCTTCGACGCAGTCGCAACGGTGGCGTGCGAGCGACGAGAAGACGCGGAGGGATTCCAGCCTCGGGTCAGGAAGGGGGCTATACCTCCGGCTGCCTCGCAACTGGTCGGCATCCCAACCGAACCAGCCACGCGAGGAAGCGTAGCGGGTAGTATCCTCACGTTGGGCCAGATCGATGACCCGAAGTTCGGTAGCGGTGAACTGGCTGGCGTCGAACCCATTCGCCGCAGGCTCGTCAGGCGGCTCAGCCCACTTCACGAAGCTATCGAGCGGGAATGGGAAGAAGGAAGACATCATCATCGAATACTTTCCTGCTTCCTATGCGGCTACAACGGACGATCCGGGCATTGACGGCGCCGCCACGTTCGCCCGCTCATCCTCGACGCGGACCGGCACTGCCCGCTCACGCATCGTGACAAACTCCTCGGCCGAACTCGGGTGAATCCCGACGGTCCGATCAAACTGCCGCTTGGTGGCACCGGCCTCAATCGCGATTGCGATGCCCTGAATGATCTCGGCCGCATCGGCGCCGACCATGTGGGCGCCCAGCACAACGTCGCTGGCGCGGTCGACGACCAGCTTCATCGCGATGCACCGCTGGCTGCCGCTGAGGGCGTGCTTCAGCGGGCGGAACCGGCTGAGATAGACATCGATCACATGGCGCTGCTCCACGGCCTGCGGTTCGGTCAATCCGACCATTGCGACGGGCGGCGTGCTGAAGACCGCGGTGGGAGCACGCGATCCATCGAACTGCGTGGGATTGTCGTTGAACACCGTTTCCGCGAAGGCGCGCGCTTCGGCGATCGCGACCGGCGTGAGGTTGTTCCGGTTCGTCGCGTCGCCGACGGCGTAGATGCCCGCAACGTTGGTCTGCGACCATTCGTCCACGGTGATGGCATTGCGGGCACCAAGCCGGACGCCGACCTCGGCCAGCCCAAGCCCGTCGGTGTTCGGGACTCGGCCCACCGCATAGAGGATTTCATCCGCTTCGAGCACCGTCGCAGAGTTCTGGAGATGTACCCGGACGCCAGCACCGACCTTCTCGATCCTGCCGACCTCGGCACCGGAGAAGACCTTCATTCCGGACTGGACATATTCGCCTGTCAAGTGTTCGCGGACGTCGGGATCGAAGCCCCTCAGCAGGCCATCGCCGCGGGTGATGATTGTCACCTCGCTCCCGAGACCACTGAAGATGCCGGCGAACTCGACGCCGATGTAGCCGCCGCCCACGATGACGATCCGCTTTGGAAGCGCTGGGAGATCAAGGGCCTCATTCGAGGTGATTGCGTACTCGATACCGGGAACCGGCGGCAGAACGGCGCGACTGCCCGTGGCCACAAGGATATTTCTTGCCGTCACAATCCGGTCGTCGATCTGCACGGTGTGGGGCGCGATGATCCGGCCGCGTCCTTCGACGAGCTCGACACCGGCGCTCTCGAGCATGCCGAGGTAGATGCGGTTGAGACGATTGATCTCCCGGTCCTTTGCCGCGATCAGGCTCGGCCAGGAAAACGTCGCATCCTTGATAGTCCAGCCAAAGCCGGCGGCCTCCTCGATCTCCTCGGCGACGTGCGCGCCGTAGACGAGCAACTTCTTGGGGACGCATCCCCGGATAACGCAGGTTCCGCCCACGCGGCTGTCCTCGGCAATGCCGACGCGCGCGCCATAGCTGGCGGCTCGGCGCGAGCCGGCGACGCCGCCGGAGCCGGCGCCAATCGTGAAGAGGTCGAAGTCGAACTGTTCAGACATCTGTCGATCCAATCTTCCAGAGCGTCGGTGCCTGCCGCGACGGGAGGGCGCAAAAGCCGCCCTCGCCGCCGAGCATCCCGCTGGCCGGCTCAGGCGCCGGGCGCGGCGTCAAAAGCCTCGAGCGTGCGGCTTGAATAGACGAGCGCGGCACTCGCATTCATGGCGACCGCCACGCCGAGCGCTTCGGCCACCTCTTCGCGCGTCGCGCCGGCCTTCGCGGCCTCGTTGGTGTGGATCGAGATGCAGCCGTCGCAACGTGTGGTGACGGCAACCGCGAGCGAGATCAACTGGCGGGTCTTCTCGTCCAGGAGCGCGGTCTTCGCGCCGGCGCTGGAAGCCGTCATGTAACCCTTCACCGTGTCGGGCGTCAGGGTTGCCAGTTTGCCCACGTTTGCAAGAAGGTGGGTGCGGTTTTCATTCCAGTCCATTGTCATCTTCCTTGGTGCTGTCGGCCGAAGTGCCGGGGGCGAAAAGTGATTGTTGAGGGTGGGGTGGTCGCGACCGCTGGGTCGGAGGCGCGACCGGGATGCGGATCACCGCGGCGGCGTGTCCTCGGCTGCGCGAGCGGCCAGAACGCTGGGCTGCTGCTCCATGCGCTGCATGAACCGCTCGATCGCGGTGTATTCTGACAGGTCGATGCCGACGCGCGGTGGCCAGCACAGCACGTTGTAGAGGTAGGCATCGGGAGCCGAGAACGCGGCGCCCAGAAGATAGTCGTTCCGGGACAGGTGGTCCTCGATGACCTTGAAGCGGCCGCGCAGGAACCCGTCGGCGAAGCGCGCCTTCGACGCATCATCGATGGAAGGCGAGAACATCGTCGCCATGCCCTTGTGGAGATCTGTCGCGACGACGTTGAGCCATTCCAGCGCGCGGTAGCGCTCGCGGGTGCCGAACGCCGGCAGCAGGCCGCGCTCGGGCACCTGGTCGGCGATCCACTGCAGGAGCACCGCGCCTTCGGTGATCACGTCGCCATCGTCCAGCTGCAGCGCCGGGACGAAGCCCTTGGGTGTCACCTTGAGATAGTCGCCCTCTGGGGTCGTCTTGGTGGCGAAGTCGACCTCGACGAGATCGAAGGCCAGCTCCGCCTCGCGAAGCAGAATCTGCGGCGAGAGGCCGCAGGAGCCATGTGCATAGTAAAGCTTCATCATAATCTCCGTGGTATGAAGGCGTGCGAAAGGGTTCGGCCGCCACCGCGTGCGGCGACCGTTGTTGACCCGGAGGCTGGGATTGTTCGGCTACCGGGCCGTGGTCGGCACGATCGCGTCGATGTCGGAAGCGTCGTGACGTTCGAGCAGGAACCCGCCCGGATTGTCCGACCGGCGATTGACGACCCGGCCGCGCTTCACCGCCGGTCGCTCGCCTATCGCCCGATACCAGCGCAGGAGATGAACATACTCCTCGACGCCGACGAACTCGTGTGTGTTGTAGACCCCGTAGAGGCTGCCGGGCTGCCACGGCCATACTGCCATGTCGGCGATCGTGTATTGATCGCCTGCGAGGAATTCGTTCTTCGCCAGATGCGTGTCGAGGACGTGCAACTGCCGCTTCACTTCCATGGCGTAGCGGTCGATCGCATACTCGATCTTGAACGGGGCATAGGCGTAGAAGTGGCCCAGGCCGCCACCGACGAACGGCGCCGTGCCCATCTGCCACATCAGCCAGTTGAACGTCCGCGTGCGCGCCTGAAGCTCGGTTGGCAGAAACACCCCGAACTTCTCGGCGAGGTAGACGAGGATCGAGCCCGTCTCGAATACGGGCGTGACCGGATCGGAAGAGCGGTCGACCAGGGCCGGAATCTTGGAGTTGGGGTTGATCTCGGTAAAGCCGCTGCCGAACTGGTCACCCTTGAAGATGTCGATCAGCCAGGCGTCATACTCGGCCCCTGTATGGCCGGCGGCGAGTAGTTCCTCGAGCATGATCGTGACTTTCTGCCCATTGGGGGTGCCCTGCGAGTAGAGCTGGAGCGGGTGCTTCCCGATCGGCAGCGCTTTTTCGAAAGTCGCACCCGACACCGGCCGGTTGCTGCTGCCGAAGGCGCCGCCATAGGTCGTCTTCTGCGACCACACCTTCGGCGGCACGTAACCGGCGGGCTGGTTTTGCTGTGCGTCGTTCATCTTGGGCTCCTCAGAAGGGCTTGAGAGGATGTTACGGAGATGGCGGGAGACGCTCGTCTTCAGGCCATTATCTCGGACAGAGCGGGATAGTCAGTGAAGCCCTCGGCGCCCTGCGTGTAGAGTGTTTCTTCCCGCGTCGCATTCAGCGGCGCGCCCTCACGGAAGCGAACGACGAGATCTGGGTTGGCTACGAAGGGCCGGCCGAAACTGATCGCGTCGGCCACTCCACTGTCCAGAGCGGCCTGCGCACTCGCAAAGTCGTAGTCACTGTTAAGAACCAGCGGCCCTGTGAAGTGCGGACGCATCATCGGTGATTGGCGGGGCACGTCGCTCGACACGAAGGTGCCCTGCGGGCTGGCTTCCTTCAGTTCCAGAAATGCGATGCCGATCTTGTCCAACGCCGCCGCGGCGGTTACGAACAGCGGCGTCGGGTCGCTGTCGTCGACCCCATACGTCTCGCCATTGGGGCTGAGGCGGACGGACGTGCGGTCCGCGCCGATGGCCGCGGCCACCGCCTTGGTGACCTCGACTAGCAGGCGCACGCGGTTCTCGATGCAACCACCGTAGCGGTCGGTGCGCGTATTAGAGCCGTTGCGCAGGAACTGGTCGATAAGCTGCCCATTCGCGGCGTGGATCTGCACACCGTCAAAACCGGCGGCCATGGCATTGAGCGCCGCGCGGACGTGGTCGGTGACAATCCCGGGGATCTCCTCGATAGCCAGGGGCCGGGCAACCTCATACGGCATCGTACCGTCATATGTGTGTGCATGTCCGGGTGTAGCGGTCGCGCTGCACGACACAGGCTGCTCGCCCGTGATCGCGGAGTGCGTCATGCGTCCCATGTGCCAGAGCTGTGCGATGATCAGTCCGCCCCGGTCGTGAACAGCCTGCGTTACAGGCTTCCACGCCTCGACCTGCTCTGCCGTCCACAGACCGGGAGCATAGGCCCAGCCGAGGCCCTGACGGGAAATGCCGATGGCCTCGCTGATGATCAGTCCGGCAGAGGCACGCTGCGCATAGTAGTCCACCATGATCGGGGTCGGGACATGGTCACGGGTTGCGCGTCCGCGGGTCATGGGCGCCATCAGCACGCGGTTGGAAGCATTCATTGCGCCAAGCGCGACTGGATCGAAGAGGGTCGTCATGGGGGTCTCCATCAACTCGGTCGCGCCGTCTGGTGCGATGAGCATCAAATTAAGTGGGAGCAAATGGTCGATAAACAGGCCGCTTTTCCGAACATTGCGGCGCAAATCGAAATCATGCTGACGATGCTTCATCGCCCTGCGAGACGGATCAGACGCTTCCTGGGACGAAGAAGTAGTCCCAGCCCCGCAGGTGCCGGATAAAGCGCTCGCTGAGCCCGCCCTGGCGCAGATATTCTCCGGTCGTCGGCAACCCGGGGCTTTTGTGGAAAGGGTCGGCCTGCACGCGCAGGGGATAGTCGCGCTCGAGTATCGCGGGACGGCCCACGATCACAAAGTCGGCCCCTTCGTCGAGAATCTCGGCCGCGTGCTGCGCGGTCCAGATCTTTCCCGCTACGCCCAACCGCACGCCCTTGCGCGCAATCTCCGTGAAGAGACTGAGCATCTTGCGCCCTGCGAAGACACCCTCCTGGACGACCTGCGTGGTGTCCCACAGGGCGAGGTCGAGATAGTCGATCAGCTCGCGATCGAAGATAGTGGCGGCGATCTCGCGCAATTCCTCCAGGACGAGGCCGTATCGCTCGACAGACAGACGCCAGCCGATCTGGAAGTCGGGGCCGCACGCCGCGCGAATGCCCTCCATGATCTCGATCGTCAGGCGTGCTCTGTTTTCGAGGCTTCCGCCATATTTGTCCGTGCGATCATTGAGCAGTGGCGACATGAATTCGAGCAGGATCCAGCCGAACGCGCCGTGGAGAGCAACTCCGTCGAAGCCCGCTTTCTCCGCGCGCTTCGCCGCTGCGATGAAACTATCCCGTATCCGCTCCACCTCCTGAGTGGTCAGCGCCTTCACGCCCGGCAATGTACGATCGGATGCTGGAGATGGAATGCCGCCCAGAACGGGTGCGGCGCGATGGCCGGCATGGTGCAGTTGCACTGCCGACAGGCCGCCGCCTTCCCGGATCAGCCTCGCGATCTCGGTCAGCCCTGGCAGTTGCGCGTCGTCGAAGATGCCCAACTGCCGCGCGAACGCGATGCCACCGGCTTCGACGTGCGAGGCGCAGGTGGTCAGCAGCCCATAGCCGCCTTGCGACAGCTGACGGAACCACTCCAGGTCAAACTCGGAGGCCCGGCCATCGAGCTCACTCTGCTGGTTGGTGAGCGGCGCCAGCATGAAGCGGTTGCGCATCGCCGGTCCGTGGAGAAGCGTGAGCGGTTCGAAGAGATATGATACGGACATATCGGCACTCCTTGATTGCGGTGTGTCTCAGGCAGACAGTTGAATTCGCGTTCAGTAGAAAAAATTCACCGCCATTACTCTGACGATGAGTTTGAATTTCGGCCCAGATTCGGCCAGAACTTTGCCTGTCCGCCTAACCGCGTTGAACTCTTGCTCCTTGACTAATGCCAATGGATCGCCCGATAAATGGTCCGCTTTTCCGAACATTGCGGAAGGATACGATTTCATGGGAATCAGGATCGAGAGCGTAAGCGCCATGACGGCGTTCGTGCAGGCGGCGGACATGCTGAGCTTTAAGCTGGCGGGGCAGCATCTCGGTCTGTCCTCATCTGCAATCGGAAAGACGATCGCCAAACTGGAAGATCAACTGGGCGTGCGGCTCTTCCACCGATCCACTCGGGCCATCGCGTTGACCCAGGAAGGGGAGATTTTTCTCGACCGCTGCCGCACCTTCCTCTCCGGGCTGGAGGCGGCGGAGGCCGAGCTGGCCAACACCACGACCTCGCTCCGGGGTCGGCTGCGGGTTGGCGTCCCGGTCGCCAGCGAATTGCTGACACCGATTTTCGGCGAGTTCATGGAGCGCTATCCCGAGATCGAACTCGACCTCGACTATAATGACCGTTTCGTCGATGTGATCGATGATGGGTTCGATGCGGTCATTCGCTCGGGGGAAGTGAGCGACAGTCGGCTGATGCACGTCAAGCTGGGCGATTTCACGAACCGCCTCGTCGCCTCACCTGCCTATCTGGAGAGGATGGGCGTGCCACGGGTCTCCTCGGACCTGATGAAGCACCGACTCCTGCATCATCGCTTCTACGATACCGGCAAGCTGGGTGACTGGGGACCTGGCATACCGGAGGGCACAGTGCTTCCGGTCGCACTCGCAGTCACGTCGTTCGTCCCGCTCACCGATCTCGCCGAAGGCGGGCATGGGATCGCCAGCCTCCCCTATTTCGCGATCGCGAAACGTCTGAAGGAAGATCGGCTCCGCGAGGTACTCCCAGAAGCCGCGAAGAAGACGAGAGCGCTGCGGCTTCTCTGGCCGCGCAGCAAATTTCCGCTACCGAAGATCTCGGTTTTCGTGAAATTCATGACGGATTCGCTGAAAAGCAACCTGAAGGAGAATGCCGAATAAGGCGGCACCGAACGCACGGCCTCTATCTCAAACGACGTCGATCACGCCCCTTACAAGTGCGCCGCGTCCCGGGCGTCGTCGACCTGTGCGGTCGTGTACCATGACGCAGACGGCTGTGGCATGCGCATGAGCTGGCGGATATGGTCCACGTTGGCACGAGAGGTCAGCTCCTCGAGAAGGGTGAACGCGACCTCGATCGCCGTGCCCGGCCCCGTCGAGGTGATCAGGCCTCCTTCGACGACGATCGGCTCATCGATGAACGTCGCGCCATAGCCTTCAAGCTGCGCCTTCCGCTTGCCGCCGATTTGATGATATGTCGTCGCCCGGCGGCCGCGTAGAACGCCTGCTGCCCCGAGCGACAGGGAAGCGACACACACCGAGGCTACCGGCTTCCCCGCTTCCTCGAACTTCGCGATGACGGACGTGAACTCTGAAGCCAGGGCATCTTCATAGAACCCCGCGCCCTCGAAACCACCAGGGACGGCAAGAGCATCGAAGGTATCGAGATCGAGATCGAGATCGGCGACAACCGCATCGGGGATCACCGAAAAGCCGAAGGTCGCCTTCAGCTTGGGGCGAAGCCCGGCAGACACGAGTTCGATGGGTTCTTCGCCATCAATGTTCGCCCAGCCGAGCACATCCGTGAAGCCGGCAGCCTCGAGCGGCTCGAACCCGTCAGCCAGGAGCAGCAGCACACGTTTTGCCATGGTCGTATCCTTTTCGTGAGCGAAGTTGAGAAAGCGACCGGGCGAGACTATCTCGCCCGGTGCGTCCGGGACAATCAGGCAGCGACATCCAGTTCAGGGAGCGTCGGGTAGTCGAGGTAACCTTCCGCCCCCTGGGTATAGAAATGCTCCGGCCGTGGCTCATTGAGCGGCGCACCTTCGTCCAGACGTCGGACAAGATCAGGATTTGCCAGGAACGACCGACCGAAGCTGATCGAATCGGCGAGACCGCTGTCGAGGTCGGCCTGGGCCCTGGCATGGTCGTAATTGTTGTTGAGGACGAGCGGCCCCTTGAAATGTGGACGGATCATCGGCGATTGGCGCGGCACGTCGGTCTCGCCGAATGCGCTCCCCGCCGCCGTTTCGCGCAGTTCGAGGTAAGCGATACCTATCTCGTCCAGCATAGCCGCCGCTGCCGTGAACAGCGGCGTCGGATTGCTGTCATCCACACCCCAGGTCGCGCCGTTCGGCGACAGACGCACGGCGGTGCGCTCGGCGCCCACGACGTCGCATACAGCCCGCGTCACTTCGCGCAGAAGCCGGATGCGATTTTGAACGCTCCCACCATAATCGTCGTTCCGCAGGTTGCAGTTGTCGCGCAGGAACTGGTCGAGCAACATGCCGTTTGCCCCGTGAATCTGCACCCCGTCGAAGCCGGCAGTGATCGCGTTGCGTGCCGCATGGGCGAAGTCCGCAATGATGCCGGGAATCTCGTCCAGATGCAGGGCGCGCGAGGCTTTGGGAGGCTTGGGACCGTCATACGTCCAATTGTCGATCGGCGGGGTGGTCGCGCTGGCCGATACCGGCTGCTCGCCGATCACCGACGAGTCTCCCGCGCGGCCGTTGTGGGCCAGTTGCGCGATGACCAGACCACCTTTGTCATGAACCGCGCCCGTGATCGGCTTCCACGCCTCAACGTGGTCATCCCTCCAGAGGCCGGGCGTGTAGGTGAACCCAGCGCCCTGCTGCGAGACAGCGATCGCCTCACTCGTGATGAGGCCGGCGGTGGCTCGCTGCGCATAATAGTCCGCCATCATCGCCGTGGGGACATTCTGTCTGGTCGCACGGCTACGCGTCAGCGGCGCCATGACGATGCGATTGCGGGCGACGAGCGCCCCGAGCGCGATAGGATCGAATAATGTCGGCATACCATCTCCATCTTCACACTCGCGTCGTGCAAGGCGATGTGCACGAATTAACCGACGCTGGACTGCCGATAAACAAGCGGCATTTCCGATCATTGCGGAATGAAAAGATGTTATAGGGCGTCTATAGGGAGGGTTTGCCTACCCTCACATCGCTCGATCTCTATGCGTGCAATACTGTGTTGCCGACATTTCGCGTCTCCTCGTAACCCAATTAAAGACCGGACATTTGCCTGACCACCAGTCTTGGGCGGGTAGAATGGGAAACCTGACCGTCCGCAGCTAGGAATGCAAAACTGGCTGCTGAGCGTCCACTAAGGGTCGGTACCGCTGTCCGCCGACGGCGGAAAATCAGTGAAGCGGTGGCGGGCAACTACCTGCATGGCGGCGAAAGTCCGTCTTATGCAACGTGCTAAACCCAGTTTCCCCACGCGCGGGGAAACTGGCATTCCGTCGATTGAACTGATCGTTCGGAGCGTTGTGGCCGCGTCAAAACTTGCCGCGCAGCGAGACGAGGAAATTGCGTGGATCGCCGTAGAAATTGCCGTAGCCTGGGCTGCCGATCGTTACATAATAGGACTTGTCGAACAGGTTGTTCAGATTGGCGCTGATCGAGAACTGATCGCTCACGTCGTATTCTGCGCGCAGCGACCAGATAGCGTATCCGGGCAACCTGAACTGGTACTGGTAGTAGGGGCCGTCGTATAGACCCGTGGCGGGGTTGAGTTCCTGCACGTAGCCCGAACGGAAGTTGCTGCTTTGCGCGGTCACGCCGCCGCCAATGCTCAGGCCCTTGAGTGCGCCTTCACGGAAGGCATAGTCCGTGAAAACCTTGAGCAGGTGCCGGGGGGTGATCTCGGCGAACGAGGCGTCGTTTTCGCGCCGGTTCTCATTATCGTTGTAGGTATAGCCAACCGATACCTGCCAGCCGGGCAGCAGCTCTCCGTTCACTTCAGCTTCGAATCCCTGGCTGCGCAGCGACCCGTCGCGGATATAGCAGCAGTTGTCGGTGGACCCGGCGGGCGGATTGCTGGGATCCGTCGCCGAAGCGCCCTGCTTGCGCACGCGATAGACCGCCAGCGATCCGGTCAGCTTGCCGCCCGCGAACTCGCCCTTCACGCCCGCTTCGTAATTGGTGCCGCTGACAGGGCCCAGCGGTGTTCCGGGTCGCGGCGCCGACATCAGGTTGGCCTGCGACTGGTAGATTTCGGAGTAGCTGGCGTAGAGGCTGAGCGATTTCGTGACGTCGAGCACCGTTGCGACATAAGGCACGAACTTGGTCTTCTGGTCGAGTAGGGACGTCACCGCTCCGGTCGAGATGTTGCGGTTCTCGGTGCGGTCCTTCACCACCAGCCGTCCGCCGCCGATCAGCGACAGCGCGGCGACCGGGCGGACGCGCAGCGATCCGTAGAAGCCGAGGCGTTCGATTCTCGTGCGGCCCTCATAGCCGCCGTCCGTCCATACCGGCGGATAGGCCAGTTCGGGCGGATAGTCCGGATCGAAAACATTGGCCGGCCCGTGATAGGTCCATAAGCTGCGATTGTCCGTCCTGTTGTTCGTGTAGTCCACGCCAAGGACAACGTCGTGCTTCTGGCCAAATGCCTCGAAGCTGCCCGTCGTGTTGAAGTCGAGGGTGAGTTCTCGCACTCTCGACGCGGCCTGGTAGTACCACCAGTCGGCACCGGACCGATCGATCGGATCGACGGCGTTTTCCATCTCCGCCGCATTGGTGCGGTCGTTGGACCGGGTGTAGTTGGCGTTCAGCCGCATCGTCCAAGCTTTGCCGATCGCCTGCTCGATCCGTCCATAGGCGATGTCGATCGTGCGGTCGATCGTGCTCCACGGTGCGCCCATGTTGGTGCTGCGAGGAAAGCCGATGTCCTCGCCACTGCGATAGCGCGGAAGGCTGACGTTGAAACCCTCGTGCTTGTCGACCTGATGGGTGTATCCCGCCAGCAGCAGCGTTCCGGGCGCCGGGTTGTACTCGATCGACCCGTGGGCAAGCCAGCGGTCATCCGTCTTGAAGTCCTGGAAGCTGTCGCTCATGTCGTAGACGCCGATGGCGCGGGCCCGCAGGCTGCCATCTGCGGTCAACGCTCCGGTGAGATCGCCGTTGATTCGGGCATGGTCCCAACTGCCGAAGGTCATCGTGGCGCGGGCCTGCGTATCGGCCATTGCGCGCTTGCGGGTGAAGTTGATTACGCCACCTGCCTCGCCGGCTCCAAACAGCCCGTCCGCGCCGCGGATCAAGGCGATGGAATCGAAGATCGCGGTGTCGAGATCGCCCGTGGTGGTGGACGTCTGCGCGCTGGCGCCACCATCCAGGCGGTAATTCGTGATCGGCAGCCCGCGTGAGGTGTAGGTTGAGGATAGCCAGGCGCGATCTACCGTCACGCCGGTCATCTGCTGCATCACATCCTCGACGGTGAGGAGGTTCTGATCCTCGATCCGTGCGCGCGTCATGACTGTTACCGACTGGGGCGTCTCGCGCAGCGTCTGCAGCGCCTTGCCCACGTTTATGGCGCGGGGCGCATACCGGCCGCTGCCTTCGGTGATCGTGGGATCGCTATCGGGACGCTCGCCGGTGACGGTGATGTCGCGGTCGCTCTGCGGTTCTTCGCGCTCGGTTTCGGCGGTCGGCGCATAAGGTTGGGCGAGTGCGCTGCCCGGCGCTGCAATTGCGGTAAAGGTTGCCACTGCTACGTGCAGATCGCGCAGCAATGCTTTTCTCCGAACGGAGATATTTTGCCTCATGTCTTCCCCCTGAAAGTCTGGATCAACGGTCGGCAGCACCATCGCCGACCGCCACCGTGCGACTGCTGCTCCGGGGGCGCTTAGAATAATTGCTATCACGTCGCAATAGCATTTCTATTTGTGTCCAGCGGGGTATGGCGAAGGGCATGGGATGCGATCGGATGGCGGCTACCGGATCGGGGGCGTGCGCCAAAGCAGCGCCGTGGAACAGGCGTAGATCAGCAGGAAGGCGACGTTCAGCACTGCGGCATAAAACCAGGTACCGACAGGAGCAGGCAGGACTGAACCGGCAGCCGCAATGAGGAGCGGCACGGCAGGGTTGAAGATCAGGGCGCTCCAGCGCGGGTAGGCGCTTTTGCCGGTGGCGATCGTCAGACACAGCGCCAGCATTCCGCAGCCCAGTGTCAGCACCGGAAGGAGCCAGGCGATCAACAACATGTGATTGAACTCATCGCCCAGGGCCAGCAGGGCGTCATGCGCCGCTAGGGGGACGATGGAGATTGTCTGGTATACGCGGCCGACATAGTAGAACCCGGCGTGCCCGAGCGGCGACCAGGCGTTGCCGCACATCAGCAGGATCAGCACCGTCAGCGAGAGCATCCGTCCGGCAGGCCGCGTGCCCTGGTAGAGGTGCCAACTGCCGGCAAGATTGAGCGGGATCGCCAGGTTGTTGAGCAAGGCGCCCAGAGCCAGCCGGTGCTCGGACAGCCCGAGCATCAGCGGCAGGGCGCCAAATGAGATTCGCGACGCATAGGTCTTCGATAGCAGCGGATAGGCTGCAGGATCGGCCGTTCCGCCTACCAGCAAGATATCCCCGATCGACCACAGGACCGCGCCGATCATTCCCGCGATCCCTGCCGCTCTGATTGCCGTGTTCGTCATCATTGGTTCCTGATCCGGGTGTCACCGCATGAAGAATTCGACAGGCACGACCAGTTCGATCGTTGCCCCCTTCACCTCCGGTGGAGGTGCCGGCAAAGGCTGCGCCCGCCGGGGCAGGGCAAGCGCTTCCTGATCAAGCGAGCGGACGCCGCAACTGCGCTCCAATTGGATCGAGCGAATCTTGCCTTCGCGATCCATTACGAACCGGATGTAGGGTACTCCCTGCTGCCGGGCGAAGCGGGCCTCGCGCGGATAGCGCTTGACATTGTTGAGGGCGCCCAGAACCGCGCCTTCCCAGGTCGGCTTCGCGTTCGATGGTGGGGGTGGGGCAGGCGCCGGCTGGCTTTCAGGCTGAGGTATTTGCCTCACCTGCGGTTCGGGAGACGGCGGCGGCGCAAGCAGGACCGGCACCCGGTTGCGCTCCGCGACCGTGACCATGGCGGGCTCGACCACGGGCAGATCGAGGATGGGCTCGTCCATCTGCCTCTTCCTGGGCTCCGGTTCGGCCGGCGGCTCGGGTTGGGGGGCAGGGGAGGGTGCAGGTGCCGCCACATCATAGACGCTGAGCGTCGGCGGCTTCGGCGCGCTGGTGTAACTTTCCCATGAAAGCAGCATGCCGGCGAGAACGAGAAGCAGGACAAGACAGGTTCCGGCCATTCCGAACAGGCGGGACCGCACATCGATGCCATACCGCGCAGGCATTTCGAACGCGGCGGGCATGGCGGCAGGCAGGCGAGCGTTGTTCACGTCTTGCGACACGGTCTGCATGACGGTCAGGTGTTTCATGACAGGCTGCTCCGCAGGAGGGCACACGTGATGGCGAGGGCCGCCGCCGCCGCTGCCAGCCATCCCGATAGCCGGGCCGGATCGCGACTGTGGAACGCGGCCAGGCAAATGAGGGCGAGGATGGCCGGGCCGACCATCAGTGTGATGGTGACGGCATCGGCGCGAGAAACGCCAAGTCGTGCCAGGATCAGTGACAGGACGGTGGTGGCAAGCGCGCCCGTGGCGAACGCGCCGAGGGTTCCGGCAAGAACGCGGAGGACCAGTGATGCCACGGCTCGTGCAGCAGGCCGCCGCATCACTGGCGAACCCGAGACAGAATGCGTTCGCGGTTGGTATTGATGGCTACCACCAGTCCGGCCGCGATGGTGAGCCAACCGACCCAGATGACCGTTCCTTCCCCCCACCCGAAAACCAGTCCTGCCGGCGCGTATGCAACAGCGAGCGACAGGAAGCCGCCCAGGCGCAGGTGCCGGGCGGTGTTCGTCGCCAGTCTGCGGCGCAGCCACTCCTGCTGGTGCCGCTGGAAGGCCAGCAGCAGGCCGGAGAAACCAGCAAGTTGAAGCATGAGGATTACAGCGTGGATCATACCGGGGCCTGTGCCTTCACACGGGCCTGACGGCGTGACGCAGGCTTGCCGTTCTGCCGCGCCGTTCGTCGCGCGGCGAGCGCCAGCAGCGCCGCGGTTGAAAGCATCACCAGATCGAAACCGGCAAAAATCCAGTCGCCCGCAATCAGGCTGGGCAGCAGACCGTGGGAGGTCGTGAGTGCATTCACGGCTGGCACCATGGCGTAGAGCACGGCCCCCGCTGTCAGGACTTCGACCCATGCCCGCCTTGCGGGTCGTCCGATCGCCCAGACGAACAGCGCGCCCCATGCAATGAACATGGCGTCGACTTCCCATGATGCCCGATCGGCGAGCCCGACCGGCAGCAGGCGATTGGCAAGGAAGAATACCGCGATCGCGGCTGACGATCCGGCGATGACGCCGATGTTCAGGCGTTCGACAAGCCGAAAACCGAAATGCGGTCGGGACGGATCGGGCAGTTTCGCACGCCTCTTCACCGTCCAGAGGATCAGGCCTGATCCAGTCATGACGGTGCCGCTCAATCCGGCAAGGAAATACAGCCAGCGCAGCACGGGCGCCGCGAACCATCCGGCATGGAGCTGGACCATGACGTCGCGGGTCGCTTCTGCTCCGCTGGCAGGGCGCGGCCCCTTCAGCACTGTGCCGGAAACGCCGTTGATGGCGATGACGGGAGAACTGCCGCCAAGCCGATCGGGCCGTGGATAGGCGGTCACGACCGCTGCGGCGTCTCCCGGGTTCTGGATGGAGAGGCTGGCGGGCATCTGGCCGATCTGCCCTCGAACCGTGTCGAGTATATCGACCAGCGATATCGTGGCAGCGGGGCGGCCGGACTTCTCCACCTCGGGAGACGACGGGTAGGCCGCCTCGAAATAAGCGTCCTCACTCGCGAAGTTTGCGCTGATCGGCCAGGGCAGCA
Source organism: Novosphingobium kaempferiae (assembly GCF_021227995.1). Taxonomy (NCBI): domain Bacteria; kingdom Pseudomonadati; phylum Pseudomonadota; class Alphaproteobacteria; order Sphingomonadales; family Sphingomonadaceae; genus Novosphingobium; species Novosphingobium kaempferiae. Next base: position 2,011,448 of record NZ_CP089301.1, on the reverse strand, counting down.
GCATGTTGGCGAAGATGACGAGGCCGGTGTAGGTAATCATCAGGTGGAAGGGCAGGGCCAGCACGCTGGTGACATTGTGGGCGTCGAGCCAGCTCCTCTGCCCCTTGCCGAAGCGCAGCAGGAAGAAGTCAGTGAAGATCTTCTTGTGCGTGATGATGCCGGAAAGGATTGCGACCAGCATCGCCAGCGAGGCGATGACGATCAGGTAGCGACCGACCCACCACGGCAGATAGCGCAGATTGTAGTGGAAGTGGAAAAGGAAGTCCCCGCCTTCGGTCTCGCGGATCGTCGAACGGCTCCCGGTCACCGGATCGAGCGTGATGCTCGTCCATTCGCCTTCGTCGGTCGAGGGCGGCCATCCCAGCGTCAGTGCCTCGCCTCCACGCGGATTGGGTAGCATCACGGACCAGCTCGGAGCGCCATGCCCACTGGTTGCCAGCAAAGCGTCGGCAGCTTGCAACGCCTGGAGCGTCACCGGGGCCGGCGTCAGTTCGGGGCGCATCCATGCGCTGATCTCGTGGCGGAAGAAGGACGCGGTGCCGGACACGAAGACGAGGAACAGGATCCAGCCGGGGATCAGCCCCGCCCATGTATGGAGCGAGGCCATCGACTGGCGCCATCCGCGTGGCTGTACGTTTCGCTGTGCCACTGCCATCGCTCGATCCCATCAAAAGGGGCAGCACGGCGGCCGCCCCTGCTTCCCGGCGTCGCCGATCCTCAGAACTGCGCGCGCACTGAGGCCACGAAGCTGCGCGGAGACCCGTAGTCGTGGACGTCCACGTCGGTGCGGTAGACCTTGTCGAAGAGGTTGTTGGCGTTGAGGGTCACCATGACCTGCTCGCTGATCGCATAGCGCACCATCGCGTTGACCACGGCGTAACTCTTCTGGGCGTAGCGATCGGCCCAGGCTTCCTCCATCCACGGAGAGTAGATCCGGCTCTGCCAGGTGACGCCGCCGCCGACGGTAAGCTGGCTGAGGGAGGCAGGCGTCCAGCTGGTGAAAAGCTTGACCATGTGCTCGGGCATCTCGCCGTTCAGGCGGGCACCGGCGCTGTCTCTGGTGCGAACCCGGGTGTAGCCGCCCTGGATGCTCCAGCCTTCGATCGGCTCGCCCGAGACTTCGACCTCCCAGCCCCGGCCCTTAGTGTCGTCCATCGCGACATAGGCCTGATCGCCGGTCGGTGTCAGGTTGGTACCGTCCTGCACCGCCAGATTGTCCTTCTTCACCTGGAAGACCGCGGCGCTGGCATTAAGGCGGCCGTCGAACCACTCGCCCTTGATGCCGGCCTCGATGTTCGATCCCGTTTCCGGATCCAGCAGACGGCCTTCGACATCGCGCGAGGACTGCGGATTGAAGATGCTGGTGTAGCTTGCATAGGCCGACAGGTTCGGCGTGACATCGAGGACCGCACCCACGTAAGGGGTGATCTCGTTCCTGTATTTGCGGTCGTCGTAGGCCGCTCCGGTCTCGTCGAGATCGCGCGTGCGCCAGTTGCTCCAGCGCAGGCCGCCCAGGATGGCCAGGGTCTCGGTCGCGCGCAACCGGGTGGCGACGTAGGCGCCGTACTGGCTGACCTTGGTGCCCCAGCCAAACCCGTAGAGAGACCCCCAGTCCGGTTCGGGGAATTGCCGGTTCCAGGTATAGACGTTCACCGTGCTGGCGAAACTCCTGTACCAGTCGGGGGTGTCCTCGTCCGTCCAGGACCCGTTGAAGCCGGCGACCAGCTCATGCCTGCGCCCGAACAGATAATACGCGCCGTCCAGCTTGGCTCCGACCGAATCCACCTTGTTCGTGATCCGATAGCTGCGCAGATGCAGCGCTGTGAAGCCATCGGCATCGGGCAGATCGGCCGCCAGGCCGAAATATTGCTGCGTTTTCACTTCGTTGTGATTGTAGACCAGCTTGGCCCGCCAATCCTCGTCGAAGTTGTGCTCGATCGCGGCGGTCACGCCGATGCGGCGGTCCCGGAAACGGCTCCATTCCGCTTGCGCATTGTCGCGGCGCCCGAACGGCGTCGGGTTGCCGTCCACATCCGTCAGTGCATAGCCCGTGTAGGGCCCCGCGCCGCCCCGGCCGTTGTTCCCCCCAAAGTCGAAGGAAAGGCTGGACAGCGTCCGGCTCGAAAGATCGGCCTCGATGATCCCGTAGCCGACGTACTTGCGATAATGATAGCCTTGCTTCCAGCTATCGCCGTCCTCGAAAGAACCGACAGCCCGTGCGCGCACGGTTCCCTGCGCGTTAAGCGGGCCGCCAAGATCGACCATGGCGTGCACCTGGTCCCAGCGTCCGTAACTGGCCAGGGCGATAGCCTGCAAGGTGTCGGTCGGACGCTTGCGGGTCAGCGCGACCGTCGCGGAAGGATCGCCCGCGCCGGTCAACAGGCCGGTGGCGCCGCGCACGACCGTGATGGAATCATAGACGTCGGTGTTGAGCGTTCCAAGGCCCTGAAGCGCGGCATAGCCGGCGACCGCCGATGTCGGGATGGGTACGCCGTCCAGCATGATGCTGGTGACGGCATAGCCGCGCGAATTGAGGCCGGCGTAGCCGCCGACCGAAGAGCCCCCAGGCTGGTAGAAAATCCCCGGAGCCTGCGCGAGCGCATCGCCCAGCGTGGTGATACCCTGCTGGTCCAGCCGTTCGCGCGTCAGGATGGTGATCGACTGCGGTGTCTCTCGCAAGGTCAGGCCAAGGCCCGTCGCGGCGGCGATCGGACCGGCCGAGGTGTAGGAGCGAGAGTGTTCGGTGAGCGCGGTGCCACTGACCGGACGATCGTAACCGCCCGTCGCCGTACCTTCACCCGCAACCCGCACCGGGCCAAGCTGGATGGCTCCATCGGCCGATTGCGGAGCAGCATCCAATGTGAAACCGTTGCCCCCCGTCTGCCTGAAGGCGAGGCCGGTTCCTGCCAGTATTCTCGACAGGCCCTCCGCAACGCCGGAACGGCCCTTCAGGCCCGGAGACGTGCGCCCCTGAACTTCCGCTGCGTCGTAACGGATCTGTGTCCCACTCTGTCGCGCAAAGCTGTCGATAGCATCCTTGAGCGGACCGCCTGCGATGTCATAGCTGCGGTCGGCTTGCGCCATCGCAGTACTTGGAAGCGCAATCGCGGCTGTCGCCAATCCTGTAGTCAGCAGCAACGGACCCATGCCGCGTGCGAGCGACCGCCCACGGGCCATGCGTTGGAACAGATGCATCGGTTACTCGCCCCCTTATTGCCACACCGTAAGCGCTATTGCGAATCGTTAGCGATATAAGCGTTAAGGGTCAGGTTTTGTAAAGGCAGTATTCGATGGGCCGAGACCACCACATTGCAAGATTTGAATAGTAAACCTGGGTCCGCAGCAGATCGCCGCTTCTCCTCTCTATTCCTGCAATGGTGCCACACCTATGTCGGCTTTAACCCGCTGTCGAAACGGCTCGCCGGTCCCACCTCATCGGCGAAAGGGTTGCTAATGCGACTAATTCGCACTACCGGACTTGTTGCGACGCACAAGTCATGAGGGAATTCATGCGCACCACCTCCACCGCTCTGGCGATCGTCATGGGCTGCTACGCGGGACATGCGATGGCTCAGGTTGCGCCGGACGCGGCGCCTGCTGGGCGCGAAATCATTGTCACGGCCACCGGTCAATCGTCGGCCACGTCGACGACGAAGACAAACACCCCGATCATTGAATCGCCCCAATCCATCTCGATCGTCAGCCGCGAGGAAATGGACCTGCGCGCGTCTCCTACCATCGCCGATGCGCTCGCATACACGGCGGGTGTGCAATCCGAGGCCTTCGGCATCGACAGTCGCGTGGATGAAGTCTCCGTACGCGGCTTCGGAGCGGGCGGGTTCTCATCCAACAACAATTTCGTCGACGGGCTGCGCCTGCCGTCGGGCGGGCAATGGACGCGGCCGGGGTTCGATTCCTTTGCGCTCCAGCAGATCGAGGTGCTCAAGGGGCCGTCCGGTGCGCTCTATGGCCAGACGGCACCGGGCGGGGTGGTCAACGTCGTCAGCAAGCGACCGACCGACACGTTCCAGGCCCAGTTCATGCTACAGGCGATCGGCACGACCGACATGTCCAACTGGAATTACCAGGCCGCCGCCGATGTGTCCGGGCCGATCACCAGCACGCTGTCAGGCCGCGTGGTCGCCCTGTCGCGCTATGGCGACACCCAGGTGGACGACGTGAAGATTGGGCGACAGTACATCTCGCCGAGCCTCACCTGGAAGCCGGATGAAAACACCACCTGGACGGTGATGGGCCAGTACCAGCGCGATGATGGTGGCTCGACGTTCCAGTTTCTTCCGGCGCTCGGATCGCTGACGCGCAGCAACGGCAGATATATCGCGAACGACGCCAATATCGGCGAACCGGACTGGAACACCTTCGATCGCAACCAGTATCTCGCTGCCAGCTTCTTCGAGCACAAGTTCGGGGACAGCGGGCTGACGATCCGCAATAATACTCGCTACACGCATCTGGACACGCTCTACCGGGTGGTCGTGCTCTCCGGAAACACGCTGACGACCTGTCCGGCAACGATCGCAGGTTGCATCCCGGGCCAGACCGTGGCGCGACGCGCGGTGCAGGGTACAGGGGAAAGCGACGGCATCGCCACCGACACCCAGTTGCAGTACGAGTTCTCGACTGGCCCGCTCACGCATACACTGCTCGGCGGCTTCGATTACTTCCATACCGAGTGGGAACATTATCGCGATCTGGTGTCCGGTTCGCTCGTGCTGCCGGTGCTGGACATCTTTGATCCGGTTTCGCGTGGCTCGGCGGGCTTTGCGTCCAACATGACGCCGCAGATCTATACCGAGACGGTAAGCAGACAGGCCGGCGTCTACCTGCAGGACCAGATTGCCGTCGGACGTCTGCGCGTGACCGTGGGGGGACGCCACGACTGGGCGCGTGACCGGACCACAAATCCGATCACCGGCAGCACATATGTCAACAAGTCCGACGCCTTCACCTGGCGCGCCGGTGCGGTCTACCTGTTCGACAACGGCCTTGCGCCGTACGCTAGCTACGCGGAGAGCTTCCTGCCGCAAGTGGCCGATCCCTCGACCACGATCAACGGCACCGGGTTCGTGCCAACCACCGGACAGCAATACGAAGCGGGCCTGCGCTATCAGAGCGGCAGGAACATCTACCTCAGCCTTGGCGCCTACCAGATCACGCAGCAGAACATCGTCACCCCGGCGACGCTGGCGGACATGCCCGCTGGCAGTACCCAGGCCCAGTACCAGGCGCAGGCCTGCTACCCCAACTGCCAGGTGCAGACCGGAGAGGGGCGTATCCGCGGCATCGAATTCGAGGGCAAGGCATCGCTCCCCTGGGGCATGGCCGTCATCGCCACCACGACCAGGAGCTGGAGCAAGATCACCGAAACCAACACGGCAGCGCAACTGGGCAATCGGCTGCCACAGGTGCCGGCTTGGATGGCTTCGCTCTTCCTCGATCAGCGCATCACGGCAGGGCCCCTCGATGGGCTCGGTCTGGGGGGTGGTGTCCGCTACACCGGCAGGAGCGTCGGCGAGAACGCCAATACGCTGGAGATCCCGGACTATGCGCTGTTCGACCTGTTCGTGCGCTATGACTTCGGCAACGGCATGGTCGCCTCCATCAACGGCCGCAACATCGCCGACAAGCGCTACGTGGCGACCTGTACCGCAGTTTCGGCCTGCTACTACGGGCAGGGGCGCAGCCTGACCGCGCGTCTGGACATGCGCTGGTGAGGCGACTGCGCGCACTGCTCGCGATTGTTGCGCTGATGGGAGCGGGGCCGCTTGCCGCCGCGCCCTGGCAGCTTGAACGATCGGACGTCGAGACGGTGGCAGCGGTGGACGGTCATGCCTATCGGGTGATGGTCGCATGGCCCGAAGGAGAGCCGCCCACAGCCGGCTGGCCGGTGCTCTGGCTGCTCGATGGCGAGGACAACTTCGCCATTGCCGCCGTCACGGCGCGCAGGCTGGAGCGCGCCGGCGCCCGCTCCGGCATCCAGCCGGGCGTGATCGTGGCGATCGAAAGCGGCGGGCTGGCGCGCCGGGTGCTCGATTACACGCCGTCCGCGCCGGGTTATGCGATACCCAAAGGCATGCCCGCGCATGGTTTGGCGGTCGGCGGCGGCGATGCGTTTCTCGATTTCGTCGATCGCAGCCTGCGCCCACGCATAGCCGGGCGCCTTCGCATCGATCCGCGTCGGCAGACGCTGATGGGGCACAGCTTCGGCGCGCTTCTGGCGCTCGATGCCATGTACGAAGGTCGTGCCTTTTCGCACATCGTCGCCGTCAGTCCCTCGCTCTGGTACGGCGATGGTGTGCTCCGCAAGGCCGAAGCGAAAGCGGCAGATGGCGCCGGAGCGGCGCTGCTCCTCGCCAGTGCACCGAGCGAGCGGACGGTAGCGGGTCTCTCGGGCACCGATGGCAAAGCGCTGGTCGACCGGTGGCGGGCAGGGGGTCGCGTGGGTCGTTACCTGTCCTTGCCGGGGCAGACCCATGGTTCGACGATGATGGCGGCGATGACCGCCGGGATCGCCGCGGCCTTCGGAAAGGAAGCGCAATGACGCTGTTCTGGGTCGGCGCGCTACTAGTCATGGCCGGATCGCTGGGGGTGTACCTGTCCTCGCCGAACCAGTCTTTGAGCCAGGCGGCGTTCTCGCGCCGTGCCGCCGGGTGGGGCGGCGGCGTGGTCATGCTGGCGGGGCAGGCGGTCCTGCTGGGCTGGGCCGGGCCTGCGACGGCAGTGTTCATCGCGCTCACGGCAGCCTCGCTGGTCTGGAGCATCGTCCCGCTGCTCGCGCTGTGGCTGCGCATGCGCGCGGAGGCCGGACGATGAGCGCCCCTCAGCTGACGAGCCGCGACTGGCTCGGCAAGGCAAGCGCAGGTTTGATCCTGGGGTTCGTGCTGGCACTCGGCCTCAGCGGGTTGATCGCCTGGTCGATCGGGGTGAGCGACACCTTCTTCTCGACCCGCGGGCAACTGGCGATGTGGTCGATGTCGCCGGTCTGGTGCCTGATCCTCAGCCTGTGCTTCCTCTTCCGCTCGGGAGGGCGGGCATGGGGCGTGCTGGGACTGGCCAGCGTGATCGTCTGGGCAAGTGTCTATGCGGCGGGCATGCTCGGATGAAAGTGCGCACCGACATCGTGCGGATGTACAAGGACATCCACGGCTGGGTCGGCATCATCTCGGGCCTCGCGCTTTTCGTCGCCTTCTATGCGGGCGCGATCACGATGTTCGAGGAACAGCTGCAACGCTGGGCTTCGCCGCCCACGTCGCTGGCTGCGCCGGTCTCTCTCGAGCGAACCCCCGAACTGGTCCGCGCCGTGCTCGCAGCGCATCCGGAGGCAGCCAGGGGCTATCAGGTAAACCTGCAGGCCGGCCACGACAACCCCGCGCGGGTTAGCTGGCAAGCGGCGGGAGATGGCGGGGACGAACACGGCGCGCGCCGTACGTTCTATGCTGCATTGGGGACGGATGGAGAACTGCAGGTCGAAGAGCACGGACCTTCGCCGGTCGCGCAGTTCGTCGACGTGCTCCACCAGCAGGTCGGGCTGATGCTGGACCACGAGATCGCGATGCCGATCATGGGAGCGATTGCGCTGCTCTATGCGATCGCGCTGGTTTCGGGCGTGATCGTGCTGTTGCCCAGTCTCGTGAAGGATCTGTTCGCTCTGCGCGCCGGCAAGAACGTCAAGCGCATGTGGCTCGACGTGCACAACCTGCTGGGTGTGTTCAGCCTGCCGTTTCACATCGTGATGGCGCTGACCGCCGTGGTCTTCGCCTTCCATGACCAGTTCTACGACGCGCAGGAGGCGACGTTCGCGCAGGTGGAGGAGCGGCCGGCTGTGGCTGCCGCCGGACCTGCAGCGCAGACAGCGCGGCCGGTCGAGACGGCGTCTCCGGTTGCGGTGGTGCAGAGCCTGTCTCGCGAGGTGCCGGGCTTCGTTCCGGTGGCGCTCGCCTATGGCCAAGGCCGCGACGGGATGCCTTCGCTGCGGGCGATGGGACGTGATCCGCGCTATGGCCTGCGCGGGCCGACCTATACAGTCGCGGCGCTCGATCCTGCGTCGGGGGCAGTCAGGGACCGGGATTATCTAGGCGGACAGCAGGACGGATGGGGTGCGACCGTCACCAGCTTCTTTGCACTCCATTTCGGCAGCTTTGGTGGCACCGGCGTACGATGGGCCTATTTCGTGCTGGGCCTGGGCGGCGCGTTCCTCTTCTACACCGGCAACCTCTTATGGGTGGAAAGCCGGCGCCGGCGGGAGCGCAAGGCGGGTGCGGTGACGCAGACCCGATCGACGCGGGTGCTTGGCGCCCTGACAGTAGGCGTCCCATTGGGTTGCATGGCGGGAATCTCGGTGACCTTGGCGGCAGCCAAGGTCATGGGGGCGAGCGCGACCGAAGGGAGGCACAGCCTGGTCTATCACGTGGTCTTTGCAGGCTTCGTGCTCTGGGCGCTGCTGCGCGGCAGCGCGCGAGGGGCGGTGGAGCTTCTGCCCGTCACCGCCCTCGCAATGCTGTCCATTCCCTTCGCGACGCTCCTCTTCGCGTCTGTGCATCCGGCCGAGATGGTGGTTGTCGATCTGATGGCCGGCACTGCTGCAGCGGCGCTGGTTCTGGCCTGGAATGCGACGCGCCGCCGTGTCGGCAACGGTCCGAGGGACAGCGTGTGGAGCGACCGGGGTCCAGCAGCACAGGATCGTGTGCGGGTAATGAAAGGGTAGTCATGGGCTATTCGAACCGTGCTCTGCATCGCCGGCCGCGTACCGAACAGGCCGTTCTTGGCATTTTGCGTGGGGAACGCAAAGCGCTGCGCAGTCCTGCCGAAATACAGGCATTTGATCAATTGGGTGCTCTGGCGGGTGCGAATGGAATTGCCATCTGCGACATAGGTACGGCTTATCTGGGGGATGGCGAACTTAGGCTGCTGTCGTGGCTCGCTGCGGCGCAGCGTCCCACAAAGGAAGTCGTCCCTCCGGACGATGTCCAACTGTATGCCGCGATCGCCGAATGTGCGAGCTTGCTGTTGGCATCGGGGATGCGTCTGTATCCGCTTACCCTCTATCGTCGTCATCTGACAGCCAATGCATGAAAATTGGCACAAGGTGGTCGCTCTGTCACTCGATGCAGCAGCGAGCCGACGGGATCGCGCAATAAGAAGGATTGCCGGGCCCGAAGCGTCCGGTCCGCAACCAGGCAAAACAATTGGGCAACTGAGCGATCGCGACGGCTCGCCTCGGCGGCAGCTGTCACGGTCGCCAAAGCTGCCGATGCTGAAGAGATCACCTCTCCTGCGATGACCACTGACGGCTACTGACGTAGCATCGAGTGTCGGGTTTCGGGTGCGGAAGTCTCTGGCCTTCAGTACAGATTGTCCTTGTAGTCCTTTTCCAGCCCCTTCTGCATCAGCGTGCTCATCCCCGGAACGGCAATGCTGGCGCGCGCCAGCGCGGCGGCCCAGCCTCGGTTCCTGTTGAGCTTGATATGCGCGAGGAAAAGCTTGGTCGGCTCGATGCCTTTCTCGGGCGTGACCGGCCAAAGTGCCGCACGCTTCAGGGCTGCACTTTCGCGCAGTTCGAGGCCGGCGATTTCGACGCCGATCGCCAGGGACGGGACTTTGCCCTGCACCGCAAAGCGTTCGCGAATGGCGGGATCGGTGGTGATACGTGCCTGTCCGTGGACTCGTGCGACGTTGGTGGAGCCCGGCACCAGCAACGCCAGCGCAACCCGTGGCTGTTCGATGATGTTGCGCAAGCTGTCCAACCGGCGGTTCCCGGGGCGATCGGCGAACCACAGGGTGCGGTGCTCCAGTTGGACCATGCCCCCCGCCGGATCGCCCTTGGGGCTGAGGTCGGCCCAGCCCCGCGCGCTCATCGACGCGAGGGCGACGAAACGGACCGCATCGGTGAAGGGCGCCGCTTCGCGAGGCGTTTCCGCACCGGCCGCGTCCCAGAATCGGGAGCGGATCATGGCCTTTGCGCAATGGCCGTAGCATTCGCAGACCTCGATCTGCACCGCGCCGTCCTGCAGCCCCGATACCCGGCCATTGATGCGCAGCGTCTCGCCGACACCGGGCAGCAGGAACAGGGCGCCGACGTGTGCGCCGAGCACGGCCAGCGCGGGCTCGTCAAGCATGGCCAAAGGGATGCGCAATGTGCGTGCGTCTCCGTCCGCGTACCCGACGACGCATCCGGCCAGCGTCACCCTCAGGCCTTGCGCACTTCCAAAACCCAGGAAGGCCAGGGGAGAGCGTGAGAGCCAAGCAAGCGCGCCGGCATCGAGATGATCGATGACCTTGAGGTGCATCGCTGGTGGGGTCTGTCCCACCACGGCTTCCAGCGCTTCGATGGAGGCGATGTCGGTCGAACCGGTCATGCCGAAAGTCTCCCATTTTTCGAACGAAGGATCCGGGCCCACTGACATCCGCGCGGCAGCACAGCGGTGCCGGAGCATAGGGCGCAGAATAGGACCGCTGGCGCCATTATTGCAACTGATTATCATTATATGATACGAGCCAGCAAAATAGTGGGGGAATCATGAAGACATTCACGCTGCTGAGCCTTGCTGCATCTGTCATCGCCGTCGCTTCCAACGCGAGGGCACAGGACACCGAACCGGGCAATCAGGATCCGATCCTCGTCACCGGCACGCATCTGGAAGCACCGGTAGTGGCGGGGAAGACCGCCATCCCCATGCTGGAAACGCCGCAGGCCATCTCTGTCGTTTCCGCCAACGACATCGAAGCGCGCGGTGTCACCCGCCTCTCGGAAGCGCTGCGTACGGTCGCGGGTGTCTCTCGCAGCACGACATACGGATTCTATGATGCCTACACGATCCGCGGCTTCGATGCGGCCTATGGCAGCGTCTATCTCGACGGTCTGGTCAACGAGGCCGGCGTGGGCTTCAATCAGGAACTCTCGGCGGTGGAACAGGTCGAGGTGCTCAAGGGGCCTTCGTCCATGCTGTTTGGGCAGGCGCCGTTGGGCGGCCTCATCAATCTGGTCAGCAAGCGCCCGCGCGAGGATGCGTTTCTAAAGGTTACGGCTTCGACCGGTTCGTGGAACCTGGTGGAAAGCACGGTCGATGCCAATGCGCCGCTGAATGCCGCTGGCACCTTGCTGGGGCGGATCAACCTCACCTATCGGGATGCCGACAGCTTCGTGCGCAATGCCGGCATCAACCGCATCTTCGTGGCGCCTGCGATCACCTGGCGGCCGGGGCCGGATACGACCCTGACGGTGCTGGGCCGCTACCAGCGCGACCATGACAGTCCGATCTCGCCCATTCCCGCGTACGGCACCGTACTGCCGGGCCTCGTTTCCATCCCCGACGACTTCGCGATCAACAATGCGGGCAGCCAGCGCGTCGTCAACAATCGCGACCGGGTTCAGGCCGGCTATATCTTCGACCATCGCTTCAGCGAGGGGCTGAACTTCTCGCAAACCCTGCGGTACACGCGCCGCAAGGAATACTGGAACCGCTGGATGTTCGCGGCAGGCTTCATCGATGCGGACGGCAACTATTCCGATGAGCCGACCGACACCATCGGCCGCTATTTCTACGGGCCTTACAATGCCACGGACAAGGATTTCGCCGTAGACAGCCGTTTCACCGGGAAATTCCGCACCGGCGGCATCACGCACGAATGGCTGGGCGGCATCGACTATCGCCAGAGCCGCAGCACCTATTTCAGCGCCGGTGATTACGATTCCACGCATTTCCCGCTGAACATCGCCAATCCCGATTATGACGAAGTCTACGATACCAGCTTCGTGCAGGGCGCGCCCGGCGGCAGCAAGGCACACCAGACCGGGATCTACCTGCAGGATCACCTGAAGTTCGGAGATTTCGCCACCCTGACCATCGGTGGGCGTTACGACTGGGCGGAAGCATCCGGGCAGAAGGACGATGCCTTCAGCCCGCGCATCGGCGCCACTGTGAAACTGGCGACCGGCGTGAATGCCTACGCCAGCTGGTCGAAGTCGTTCCTGCCCCAGCTCTACAGCCAGCAGGTCGTGGGGTTTGATGCAGACGGCAATCCCATCGGCGCCCCGGTTCCGCCCGAGCGCGGCAAGAACATCGAACTGGGCGTCAAGTTCGCACCCGATGGCACGCGCCTCAGCGGCAGCCTCGCCATCTATCAGCTGACCCGGCAGAACGTCACAACGTCCGATCCCGTTTACCTGGATTTCTCGGTCGTTACCGGAGAGCAACGGGCGCGGGGCATCGAGGCGGAGATGCAATGGCAGCCGATCAGCGGCCTCAGCCTCAACCTTGCCTACACGTTCACCGATGCCAAGGTGACGAAAGACAACTTCTTCACCGTCGGCGCGCCGCTCTCCAACGTGCCCCGGCACAACATCGGAGCCTTCGCGCAGTACGAGGTGCAGGACGGCCCGCTCGCCGGGCTGGGCGCGACGCTGGGCGTGAGCTATAACGGCAGGCGCAATGGCGATATCTATTCGGTCAACCCGGACGGGTCGGTGCTGCTCTGGTTGCCGGCTTACGCACTGGTCGATGCGGGGCTTTCCTACAGGCGTGAAGGCTGGGGCCTGCAGCTGACCGTCGCCAACCTGTTCGACGAGCGCTACTTCCCCGACACGGGTGGTATCGACCGCGTGACCCCCGGCAATCCGCGCAACTGGAGACTGACGCTTTCACGCACGTTCTGAACACCAGGCTGCTGTGCGAAACATAGTGCCGATGGTCATTCATCGCTGCGGACACATTTGCATCGAGAATTGCTTATCGGCACGGTTGCGAATGATTCTCATTTGTTGAGAAATCGCCGATCCGCTTGAAAGATCAGCGGATGCGGCATCCGCTCGAAAGAAGGATCGATTTTGCGTTCCGACACCCTTTGGGTCGAGATTTAAGGCGCACACTGGGAGAGCTCTCACTGGCAACAATCGCCCGAGGATTGCCGCGACGAACGGCAATGGCGCTGAACGCTGTTCGTTTACCGAAGAGCGCGTCATCCGGATGCTGCGGGGAGATCAGACCGATGATCGAACGCCGGTCCTCTATGCTGCACAATTTGATCGGCTACGCGACTTGGCGTACCGCGCTGGCATGCGCGTCAATGTCCCGGGCACAATCTGGCTCGGCAATGACGAGCTGTTGCTGCTTTCCTGGCTGGCGCAGGCGCAGCAGGTTCTGGGCTACACGAAGTCATTTCACAGCGACGCCACGCTGACGCTCGCAGTCGTTCACTCCGCTGGCACCCTCAACGCGCTGGGCATTCAACTGCCGCCGCTTACCCTCCAGCATGCGACGTTGGTTGAGGAAGCTGAATTACTTTCCCGCCGCGAGCGGCGCGTGCGACGGTGGCTGCTATCCCGCGTTCGAAATCCGGAGCCTGCCAGTCCCGTTGGGGCCAAATGCTGAGTATCGAATAAGGGAAAGCACCGAGGGCTCGATGAATTGTCGATATTCATTTTTGATCGTTGCCACATAACAAGCTTCTACATAGTGGCTGCGATCAATTCGCATTAGCAACTTTCAGGGCTGAGAGCTGAACTGTCCTTGGGAGGGGCAGTGGCCGAGTTTCATGTCGCTCCATCAGAGCGACATGAAATGTCGCGCCTTTTTTAAACGGGGGATTACATTGACAGGATTTCGCAAGCGTATTCTCGCTACAACTTCGCTCGCCAGCGTTCTGGCCATGCCACAGCTCGTCGCTGCCGCCGAGGCTGATGCCCAGGCAGGCAGTTCCTATTCCCGCGTCGGGGACATTCCTTCGGATATCGTCGTTTCGGCGACGGGTTACGAACTCAACGTGCAGGACGCGCCTGCGACGATCTCGGTGATCACTGCCGACGAGATCAAGCAGCGGTCCTACACCGACATCACAGACGTTCTGATGAACGTGCCTGGCGTCCACATTCAGGGCGGCGGTGTTGAACAGTCGGTCATGATCCGCGGCATGAGCTCGGACTACACGCTGTTTCTCGTCGACGGCAAGCGCATGCAGGACAACCAAGCCTTCGGTCTGAACGGGCAGCAGGCGGGTACGCCGATCAACTTCCTGCCGCCACTGGACTCGATCGAACGCATCGAGGTCATTCGCGGTCCCGCATCCTCGCTTTACGGATCCGATGCCATCGGCGGTGTCATCAACGTCATCACCAAGAAGGTGATGAACGACTTCGGTGGCAGCTTCACGACGGAATACATCAAGTCCGGTCCGGGCAATGACGTGACGAATGACGGCGTCAATGCCAGCCTTGCCCTCAACATCCCGATGATCAGGGATCGCCTGTCGCTGCAGGTCACCGGCGGGCTGCGCTATCAGGACGAAGCCGATTTCGTCGGCGGGGACGATAGCGCGGCAGCCGACCCCGAGTTCAAACGCAAGAATATCGCCGCCAAGCTCAGCTTCCGCCTTGACGACGCGAATACTTTCACTGCGGGCGCGGGCCACACGATCCAGGAGCGCACCGCCAATCCCGGAAAGAGCCTGGCCGAAGGTGAGGACGCGACGTACACCAAGACGCTGCGCGATAACTTCTTCGTCACGCACGAGGGTGACTTCGGCAATCTGGTGTGGAACAGCTACGTCACTTACGACACTTCCAAGAACCCGACCCGCGTGAACGCAACGACGGGCAACGGCATCGACTTCGACACCCTCGTCGCCAACACGCAGGCCGCGCTGCAGTTGTCTCGCCACAAGGTCGTGGGCGGGATCAACTACTTTCATGAGAAGCTTCAGGACGGTGCCACCAACGGCCTCAACCTGCCAGGCTTCGTGGTTCCCACCGACGTCGTCACGATGGACCGCAAGCAGTACGCGGCGTTCCTCGAAGACAACTGGGAAATCGTCGATGACCTCTCGCTGCTGCTCAGCGGTCGCGTCGACCACAGCGAGAACTTCGGCACGCGCTTCAGCCCTAAGGCTTACGCAGTGTTCAACATGACTGACAGTTTCACCATCAAGGGCGGCATCACGTCGGGTTACAAGGTGCCCAGCCTGCGGTCGGCCGCAACCGACTTCGGCTCGACCTCGATGGGCGGCGTGATCATCGGCAATCCGGACCTCAAGCCGGAAAAGACGATGAACTACGAGGCAGGCGTCAGCTACGTGAACAAGGGCGCGGGCATCTCTGCCAGCCTGACCGCATACCAGAGCGACTTCAAGGACAAGCTCCTGCGCACCGGCCGCATCTGCGCGCAGAACGTGGTCTGCGAATATGGCGGCGTCACCTATCCGGCGCACCAGTTCGGCTACACCACCTATGAGAACGTCGATACGGCGCGGCTCCGGGGCGTGGAGTGGACGGTCGACTGGAACGTCATGAATGGCCTGCGCTACCGCCACAGCTACACATATTCCGAGACCGAGCAGACCTCGGGCACGAACAAGGGCAAGCCGCTCAACGACATCCCCGAGCACATGTTCAACGCTTCGCTGGACTGGAAGGCGAGCCGCAACTTCAACCTCTGGGGCCAGCTGAACTATCGCGGCAAGACCTCGGGCCGCACAACCAATTCGAGCGGTTCGGGAACCAACGATTTCCGTTATCCGCCCTACACGTTCTACAACCTTGGCGTCGTCATCAAGCCAAAGCGCGACTTGCGACTGAATGTAGGCGTCTACAACCTCACCAACAAGAAAGTCACGGCGGAAGAGGGCTATGCCTACGTCCTCGACGGTCGCCGCTTCAGCGCCTCGTTGAGCGTCGATTTCTAAAAACCTGAGCCCCGGTTCCGCCAAGCGAAAGGCAGTTGCCATGCCGATTTCCAGAACGACCATCATGAAGTCCGCTGCGGCCATGCTCATCGGCATGGCCTGCGTCTCCGCTCCCGCGATGGGCCCCGCCATGGGCAAGGACATCGCCATCGCTCACGCCAAGGGCGAGACGGTGCTCAAATCCGTACCGCAAAAAGTGGCGGTCTACGATCTCGCCACGCTCGACATTCTCCATGCGCTGCAGGTGGATGCCGTTGCCGGCGTGCCCAAAGGCGCTGAGGGCAAGGGCAATTTCCCGCCGCACATCGCGGGCTTCGGCGATGCGAAGTACAGCAACGTCGGTACGCTGTTCGAGCCGGACCTCGCCGCTCTGCGCACACTCCAGCCTGACCTGATCGTGATCGGCGGGCGCTCGGCGAAGAAGTACGACGAAGTCGCCGCGATCGGACCGACGATCGACATGTCCTCCTCGGACAAGGACCTGGCCGCGACCGCGATCGCCAGTACGCGCAAGCTGGGCACGCTGTTCGGCGTCTCCGATCGCGCTGATGCCAGCGTCGCCCGGTTCGAGGCCGTGCTCGCGCAGTTGCGTGCGCAGGCCGCCGGGGCGGGCACGGGGTTGGTCCTGTTCGCTGCCGGGCAGGGTGTCATGGTCCATGCTCCGGGTGATCGGTTCGGCCATGTCTACGACTTCGTTGGCATTCGCCCTGCCGTCGCGCCTGCTGCGCCTGCACCTTCCGGTCCGCGTCCTGTCGCCGGTTCTCCCGAGGCCGCGGCCGCGCGCAAGCTCCAGCAGGAGACTCTGGTCAAGGCGCTCGGAAGCGAGCCGAACTGGCTTTTCGTGATCGACCGCAATGCCGCGACCGGCAACAAGCCGAGCACGATCGCACAAACGCTCGGTGCCGATGCGCGAGTGTCCGCCACCAAGGCCTGGAAGGCCGGGCGCGTGGTCTATCTCGATCCCAAGACGTGGTATCTTGTCGGCGCGGGCATCGATGCCCTGTCGCAGAGCGCGGTCGATACCACAGCGGTACTCAAGGCCGGCGCCGGCTGACCTTCCGGCCGATCAGGGTGCAACGGCAGTAGCGCAGTCCGGGAGGACGGTGAGTGCGATGCCGTTGCTCTCGAACCACTGCGAGAGGGCTTGGGCGCGGACCTGTGCCGAGGGCGGCACATACATCGCCGGATGCGCAAGCCCCTGCATCATGAGCAATTGCAGCGACTGCAGCAGCATCCCGGCATTGCCCGAGAACACCGGCAGGGCAAGCAGTTCTTCCCAGCTCGCCGGCCCCGAGGCGAGGCGCTCGAGCAGCGACGTGAACACCGCTTCCGGTCCGGTGATCGGGCCGATCGGCGTCGTGAACGTAACCGGTCCCTTGGCCGGAGCGCCGGGGAGCAGGCGGAACCGCGCGCCGCGCAGGCCTTCGAGCATCGCCTGTGCGCCAGGCGCCGCTGCGTCCCGCTGGAACATATCCATGCGCTGATGCGCGCCCCTTGCCATGTCCTTGAGCGTTTCCGCCAGTGCGGGCACGGCGGTTCGCCGGACGATGTCCTGTAGTCTGCCGGGGATCGACAGCGACAGGTCCAGATTGTTGAACACGTCCGCGCTACCCAGGAACGCGAGGCCCGTCTCTGCCACTTGCTGATGGACGTCCACCGAATGCTGCGGCGTCCAGTGGTCGGTGAGGAATTCGTGGGCCAGATCGGCGGGCTCACGCCGCGCCAGATTGGCAACATGCACCAGCATCGCCGGCTTGTCCGCGTATAGGCCGCCCTGCAGCAATTGCTGCACCAGCATCATGCCCGTCTGCGCCTTGCGCGGCGACGGGCCGGGCATGTGGTGCGCGCAGAGGTTGAGCAGGTGCTGCAACGGCAACATCTCGGTCGAGCCAGGGTGGCACATGTAGTGCAGATAGAACAGTCCGCCCGGCTTCAACGCCTGCGATACGCAGTCGAGCAGCGCCGCGCGGTGTTCGGGCGCGATCCACGACCAGGCGCCGTGGCTGGTAACGAAATCGAAAGTACGTTCGTTGGCCTTCGCGAAAGTCGAGAAGTCGGCGTGCACGAACTCTACATTGTCGAGCCCGCAATGCTCCGCCGCCGCATGGGCGAAGGCGAGGTGGTCCGCGTTGAAATCGACGCCGACGAACTGCGCCTGCGGATGGCACGCGGCCGATACCAGCAGGTTGATGCCAACGCCACAGCCCAGTTCGCACAGGACGAAGGGCATGTGCGGCATGGGCGCCGTGACGCCGAGAAGACTGGCCACCGTAGTCAGCCAGAGCGGCTGCATTTCCTTGTAAAAAAATGCCGGATAGCGAACATCGCTGATGTAACCGTCAGTCCAAGTCATTCAATGTCCACGATGGTGCCTCGTATCCTTGCCCTAAGGGCTGCACCAGGTGGCCTCAATAGCCAACGGCGAGATGGTCGAAAAAGTTAGAATGGCGGCATGCTGCGCAGCAAGCACAAGACGACACGAAAGCGCTCGGGCGCCTGTCACATCCCCGAGCTATTCGAGCGCTTTGGCCTCGTTCGCCTGGCGGACTTAGCGGTCGCCCGCCGTCGTTGAAGGCGTGATGTCTTACATGGGAGCCGGCTGCGGCAGATCTGCACGTCCAGTTCGATGAGCAGGGAGTGGAAATTGATCGTCTGGCAAGTCGTGCAGGCCTGCCGCACGACGTCGCGTCACTTCATACTCTGCCGGAAGCAGATATGTTGCTATCGCTCTAAAATCGCTTCCACCAACGGCCTGCCTTCCTCATGACGGTGCACGCGGCGTTCATGATGCGATGATGCTGGCATTTCGCGGTTTCGGGGCGGCCTGAACGCCGCCCCGATCCTTGCCGTCAGAAGCTGACCCGAGCGCTGACACGGATATCGCGACCGGCGAGCATCGAGTAGTCTTTGAGGAACGACGACGCGCGACGAGCGGCAACATCGAAGATGTTGTTGGCCGAAAGCGCGAAGCTGAGCGGTCGCTCGTCGCCCCAGGGACGGATGTTCACTTCCGCGTTCACCATGGTGTAGCCAGGGGTCGGAGTCTCGAATTCGGACGTGCGGTCCTGCCTGGTGACGCGCTCCACTTCGCCGCGGATGTCGAACATGGGTGCCTGATAGCTCAGGCCGCCGAGCACACGCAGCGGCGGGATCCGCGGCGCGGGGCCGACGTTCCTGACTTGCGCATGGACGTAGTCGCCAAGCGCGTCCGCCACCACCTTGGCGTCGCCGAAGCGGGCTAGGGTGAGCGAGCCCTGTGCCTCGAAACCGTAGTAGCGCGCGTCGGCCTGACGGAACTGGTAAACGGGCAGGCCGTCCTCCTCCGCGCCGGTCAGATCCTCGTAGATGAAGTTCGAGAACCAGGTGTGATAGGCCGATGCCTCGAAGGTGTAGTTCTCGCCGCTGCCGCGCAGGATTGCCTCGATGCTGTTGGCCTTTTCCAGCTTGAAGTCCGGATTGCCGACCTCGAATGCCTGCGTGCCTGCGTGCGCACCGTTGGCGAAGATCTCCTCGCCGGACGGCGCGCGCTCTGTGTGCGACAGGTTGAGGCCGACGCGCCAGTTGTCGTTCAGGCCATAGGAGCCGCCGATCGAGCCGGAGAACGCATCGTAGCTGCGGCTGCCGTCGAAGAACTGCTCCTGATCGCTCAGCGGGCTGGCAGACAGGTGGGTATGCTCGTAGCGGCCGCCGGCTTCGAACTTGAGCGGGCCGTAGTCCAGCTGTTGCAGGGTGAACAGGCCGACCTGGGTGGTGGTATTCTTCGGCAGGAAGGCTTCTTCGCCGATGACGTTGAAGTCGCGGTTGTAAAGCTGCACGCCGGTGACGCCGTGCCACGCACCGTGCTTCGCCTGCGTGAATTCGAGACGGCCCTCCATCCCCTTGTTGTAGAACGCGGTGCCGACCGAGCCGTCTTCCTCGAGTTCTGCATGGGTATAGTCCGCATAGCCGAGGCGTAGCGATACCTTGTCGAGCACGTTGCCGTCGCCGTCGAGTTCGGCGCGCATGTCGATGCGGTCCTGCTTCATGCTGAGGCGGGGCGCTTCCTGCTCGTCGCCCTGCTGCGTGGCGAAGCGGATCGGTACGCCGTACAGGCTGTCGTAGTGGCTGTAGGACACCCCTATGTTGCCGCCGGTGCCGATGTAGGCAAGACCGGCGCCGGCGGTCCAGGTCTTTGCCGCCGAATTCGGCAGCTTGCCCTTGACCGCAGCATTGGCGGCGTAGTCGATCGCTTCCTCGCCATCCTCGGGCTCTTCGGCGGGCAGCAGGCTCGTCGCGATGGCCTGGTCGCGCAGTGCCGGGGTGAGGGCATGGCCGCCGATGCGCACGTTGTCGCTCTTGAGGTAGCTGCCATCGGCGTGGGCGACCCAGCCGCCATCAGGGCCGTTGCTTAGCGGCACGTCGATCGAGGCGGAGCCCGAGCGTTCATTGGCGGCCGAACCGTAAGTCCCCATCGCGTCGACATGGACCGGCTCGCTCGGCACTGCGGTGGGTATCCGCTTGTCGATGACGTTCACGACACCGCCGATCGCGGATGAGCCGTAAAGCAGGGACTGCGGCCCGCGCAGCACCTCGATGCGCTCGGCCAGCAACGGGTTTACGACGACTGCATGGTCAACCGAGGTGTTAGACACGTCGATCGAGCCGAGGCCGTTGGTCAGCACGCGTACGCGCTCCCCCTGCAGGCCGCGCAGTACCGGGCGCGACGCGCTGGGCCCGAAGGACGTGGCCGAGACGCCGGGTTCATGCTCCAGCGTCTCGCCGATCGAGGGCCGCATCGCCTGCGCCAGATCCTTGCCCTGAACGACCGCGACGCTGGACAGCATGTCCTGACGCCGGGTCGGCAGCACGCCGGTTACGATGATCTCGGAACCTGCGGACTGGTGGTACGTGTCTGTGGAGGCGTCGGGCGCGGACTGGGCATGGGAAACGACGGGAAGCGCCAGGACGCTCAGTGCGCAACCCGTGAGAAGCTGAAATTTCATGGACCTGATACCTTGGGAGGGATGGTGTAACATATCATGACTTACCCGTGCCGCCGGGACTCGGGAGGTCGATGCAGGCTTTAGCGTGATCCATGTAATGTTACAACATCGTGTCCTGATGGTTTCTCCCTTGTGTCCCAAGCTGAAAAGCTGAGTGGCTACCGCCTCGCCCGGTCGCCGCGATTTGGTGCCGCAACAGGCAGCTCGAACTGCTGCTCTCGAAAATCTCGGGAAAGAGTGAACAGGGCATTGACCCTGTAGCTGCTACAGGGACTATCGATGCTCCCTCGACGGGCGTTACCGGGGCGGCAGCAATTGATCTCGAATGGATACTCGTACCGTCTGAGCACGCTGGCGCTCGCGATCGGCTTGGCATTGCCGCAGGGCCTTCACGCGCAGGAGGAGCCGCAGGCGGATGAAGAGACCGAAATCGTCGTGCAGGCGACACGCAACGGTCGCCGCGTGCAGGATGAGCCGATCAGGGTCGATGTCATCAATCGCGAGGAGATCGAGGAGAAGCTCCTGATGCGTCCCGGCAACATCGCCATGCTGGTCAGCGAGACGCCGGGCGTGCGCGTGCAGACGACTTCATCTGCGTTGGGCGCCGCCAATGTGCGGATACAGGGGTTGAAGGGGCGCTACACGCAGATACTAGCGGATGGGCTGCCGCTTTACGGCGGGCAGACACCCTCGATCGGCCTCCTGCAGATTCCGCCCACCGATCTTGGGCAGGTGGAGATCATCAAGGGGGCGACTTCGGCGCTTTATGGGCCGTCCGCGTTGGGGGGTGTCATCAATCTCGTATCCCGCCGTCCGCAGACCGCGCCGCAGGGCGAACTGCTGCTCAACGCCACCAGCCGCGATGGGCTGGACGCGACGGGTTATGTCGCGGCGCCGCTGACGGGCACGTTGAGCGCTTCGCTCACCGCCGGCTACGACCGCCAGAGCCGTCGCGACCTGAACGACGACGGCTGGGCGGACATGCCCGGATATGAGCGCTTTGCCGTGCGCCCGCGGCTGTTTCTGGACGCGGCCGACGGCACAAATGCGCTGCTGACGTTCGGCACCATGGCCGAGCAGCGCGATGGCGGCACCATGCCCGGAGCCGCCATGCCTGACGGCGCGCCGTTCGCGCAAACCCTGCGCAGCCGCCGCTATGATCTCGGCCTGACCGCTGAGATGCCGCTCGAAGGTCTCGGCACCCTGCATCTGCGCGCGTCAGGCGTTACACAGCTGCACCGCCATGTCTTCGGTGACACGGTGGAGCACGACCGCCACCGCACCGCACTGGCCGAGGCTTCCGTCGGCGGGCGAGTTGGGGCAACGAACTGGCTGGCAGGCGTCGCGATCCAGGTCGACGATTATCGCTCGAAGGCTTTCGCGGATTTCGACTACAGTTACTTCGTGCCCGCCCTGTTCGTGCAGGGAGAGCATGAGGTTGCCGCCGACCTGACACTGGCGGCAAGCACGCGCTGGGATGCGCACAGCGAATACGGCTCGCATCTCAGCCCAAGGCTGTCGGCACTTTATCGCCCCGGACCGTGGACGATCCGCGCTTCGCTGGGACGCGGCTTCTATGCACCGACGCCATTCGTAGAGGAGACCGAGGCGAACGGCCTGTCGCGCCTCGCGCCCTACGGCAAGCTGAAGGCCGAGATCGCCGACAGCAGTTCGATCGACTTCGGCTATGCCAGCGGCCCTGTCGAAGCAAACTTCAGCTTTTTCGCGTCCGATATCGACCATGCCCAGCAGTTGCAGGTCGTCGACGACGAGCATGTCACGCTGGTCAGCGCCGAGGGCGTCACCCGCACACGGGGTGCGGAAGTGCTGCTGCGTTATCGGTGGGATGCCGTGTCGCTTACCGCCAGTTACGTGCACGTCGTCGCGAGCGAGCCCGATCCCGATGGGGATGGTCGGCGAACGGTGCCGCTGACGCCGCGCGACGCCGTGGGGCTGGTCGGCATGTGGGAAAAGGAAGGGCGAGGGCGGTTCGGGGTCGAGGCCTACTACACCGGGCGCCAGTCGCTTGACGACAATCCCTATCGGACGCGCGGCAAACCCTACGTCCTCCTCGGTGCGATGGGGGAACTGGCGCTGGGCAGGGTCAGCCTGTTCGCGAACGCGGAAAATCTGCTGAACGTGCGACAGACGAAGTACGACCCGCTGCTGTTGTCCCGACGGGCACCGACGGGAGCATGGACGGTCGATGCCTGGGCACCGACCGATGGATTCACGGTAAACGGAGGGGTGCGGATCCGGTTTGGCGCCGAATAAGGGGTGGGGCAAACTTGCGCCGTATCTGCCGGCAGGCCCTATGCGGCTTGCAGTGACTAAAGGGGCAAAAGCATGGCACTCACGATCGGAGATATGGGCAAGGTAACCGGCACCAAGGTCGAGACGATCCGCTATTATGAACGCATCGGCCTGCTTCCCAGGCCGGCACGAACGGCGGGCAATTACCGCGATTATGGTGAGGCTGAACTTGGCCGCCTGTCCTTCATCCGCCGCGCCCGCGACCTGGGATTTTCGCTCGATCAGGTTCGCGCGTTGCTCGGCATATCGGGGGATCGCAGCTGCGACTGCGCAGGCATCGATGCTATCGCGAAGGAGCATCTGGTGGAAGTGGAGCGCAAGCTGGCGGATCTTGCTGCGCTTCGCAGGGAACTCAAGCGGGTGATCGATTCCTGCGATGGCGGGATCGTCGCTGACTGCCGGATCATCGAAGCACTTGGCCCGGTTTGCAAACCCCACAGCGCCGGTTGATCCATGGCTGATTGTTTTATCGCCGCAATTCCGGCGCATCGCGCCATGGTCTTCGGCTAAACCGGGCCGGAGTGACGCGGCACCCGGCGGGCCGTCTGGATGCCACCGGTCAGCAGGAGCAGTCGCTGCCGCCAGGGCAGCGGGCCTGCCTTAGCCGCCAGTTGGCAAGGTGGGCCCCTGCAAGCAGCAGGCTGCCCGTAACCGTCACTGCGGTCTCCGCAGCTTCGCTGCCCTCCATGGCGACACCGACCGCAAGCAGGACAAGCCCGATCAATCCGCATGCCAGCGGTCCGACCGCCCCGCTGGAACGCCAACCGGGAACAAGTGCCAGCGCGCTGGTGGGAATCGCGAATGCCAGAAGGAGAGTGTGGAAGCGCTCTCCCGGATCGATGCTTCCGGCAAGACTGGGCAAGGCGGCGATGATCAACGGCAGTACGAGGCAGTGAATGAGGCAAGCGGCGGAAGCGCAGGTTGCAGCGCCGTCGAGCCAATTGCCCACGGCAGGTCGGGATTCCTTTTTCATTTTAAGCCTTTTCACGCGCCTTGCTGTCGCGTAATGATATACCGTAACATTAAAGGCAAGAGGCTCCATGACTCTCTCTCGCACTCCCTCGCCCGCCGATGGCGGGAAGCTGCCCGTCACCGTCCTGTCCGGCTTTCTCGGGGCGGGCAAGACGACGCTGCTCAACCATATCCTCGCCAACCGAGAGAGGCGGCGCGTGGCGGTCATCGTCAACGACATGTCCGAGGTGAACATCGACGCCGACCTTGTACGCGGCGGTGATGCGGCGCTGGCGCGATCGGAAGAAACGCTGGTCGAGATGACTAACGGCTGCATCTGCTGCACCTTGCGCGATGATCTGCTGCAGGAAGTGCGCGCGCTCGCCGCGGCGGGCCGTTTCGATTATCTGGTGATCGAGAGCACCGGGATTTCCGAGCCGCTGCCGGTCGCCAGTACTTTCTCGTTCCGGGATGAGGCCGGGCTGTCCCTTGGCGATGTCGCCCGGCTCGATACGATGGTCACCGTGGTCGATGCGATCAACGTGCTGAAAGACTATTCCAGTCAGGACTTCCTTGCCGATCGCGGCGAGGCGTTGGGCGAAGACGACACCCGCAGCCTTGTCGGCCTGCTGGTCGAGCAAATCGAGTTCGCCGACGTCGTGATCGTCAACAAGGCATCGTCCGTCACTGCCGAGCAACTGGCGGTGGTCAAGAAGCTGGTAGCCAGCCTCAATGCCGACGCGCGCATCCTGACCTGCGACCAGGGCCGCGCCCCGCTCGATGCGATCCTCGATACCGGCCTGTTCGACGAGGAGAAGGCAGCGCAGAACCCGCTCTGGGCCAAGGAACTCTATGGCTATGCCAAACACGTTTCCGAGACCGAGGAGTACGGGATCGAGAGCTTCGTCTACCGCGCCCGCCGCCCGTTCGATCCTGCGCGGTTCTACGCCTTCCTGACCGGCGACGGGCTTGATGCGGTGGTCCGTGCCAAGGGCCATTTCTGGCTGGCGACACGGCCCGATTGGGTGGGTGAACTGGCCGTCGCGGGCGCGCAGACCATGACCTCGCGGATGGGCCGCTGGTGGGGCAGCATTCCCAAGAACCAGTGGCCCGAGGACGATCGCTTCGAGACGTTCGTCGCGCGGCACTGGGACCAGACCTGGGGCGACCGACGGCAGGAACTGGTGTTCATCGGCATCGGCATGGACGAGGTCCGCATTCGCACCCGGCTCGATGCCTGCCTGCTGCCGGTCGACGATTTCACGCCCGCCCGGTGGCAGGATCTGCGCGATCCGTTCCCCGCCTGGGGCGAGCAGGCGATGGAGGCGGCAGAGTGAGCATCACGACGCTCGACCGCACTCGCGCCGCGTGGATCGCCGATGAAGATCCGGCCGTGCTTGGCCGCATCCATGACAGCCATGTCCAACTCGCCTTGTGGCAACGGCCCCGCCCGAATGATCTGGACTGGCTCGACACGCTCGATTTCGACGAGATCGACGATGTGCAGGAGACTCTGGTAGTGGAAAGCCTGACCTCCACATTGCCTGCCGCGCTGGTCGAAGCAGGCTACCCCGAAGGTTCGCATACCGCGCTGGCTCTGGAGATCACTGGCCTCGCCCGCAGCTATGCCCGGATCATGGACGTCGGTTCCATCCGCATGCGGCTTGAGATCGTCGAGACCGATGCCTGCCGCAAGTTCCACATGGACAACGTCAAGGCCCGCCTGCTGATGCCGCTCACCGAGCCCGGCACGCAATGGATCGAAGCGGAGGCTGGGCCAGATGCCCCGATCAACCACCTGCGCGCCGGCGATGTCGGAATGTTCAAGGGCCGCGTCTGGGCCGAGACTCCGGCAATCCTCCATCGTTCGCCGCCGATCTCAGGAACAGGCGTGGCGCGCCTTCTCCTTGTGCTCGACCTGCCGTCCCCGGCGCACACCACCTAAAACCTGGAAGCCGCTTTGCGATGACCACTCCACTGTCGCTACGCAACTACAAGGAATGGAAGCACTGCATCACGCAGCTTTGCCGCATTCCGCTGACCCTGCCTTATGTCGAGACACGCCTCGCGGCACTGCAGGACCCGCGCGATCATACCACCCAGCGCTTCATCGAGACCTGGGGCAAGGGCCATCTCGCTCAGGTCATCGAGTGGTTTCGGCTCGCCCGTGCCGAGTTGAAGGGTAATCCGCAATGAGCACGCTGTTCACCGGCGGGCAGTCGCTGATCCCCGTCTCCGTGCTGACCGGGTTTCTGGGCAGCGGCAAGACGACCGTGCTCAATCACCTTGTCCGCTCCGAACGCATGAGCCGCGCGCTCGTCATCATCAACGAGTTCGGAGCGGTCGGGCTGGACCACGACCTCGTCGCACGATCGACAGAGGATCTGGTTGTCGAGATGATGGGCGGATGCCTGTGCTGCACGATCCGGGGCGATCTGCTGGCAACTTTGCGCGATGCGCCCTGGCGCTTCAGCCGCGACGGCACCTGCTGGTTCGACCGTGTCGTGATCGAGACGACGGGCCTCGCCGACCCGGCACCCATCCTGCACACGCTGATGACCGACGAGCGGTTGCAGACGCTCTATCGTCTCGACGGGGTGATCGCCACCGTCGATGCCGCCAATAACAGCGCGACGCTCGATGCGCACGAGGAAGCGGTGAAACAGGCCGCCGTCGCCGACCGCATCCTGCTGACCAAGACCGATCTCGTCTCAGACGAAGATCGCCGCGCGCTGGAAGCAAGGCTTCGCGCCTTGAACCCGGCAGCACCGATCGTCACGACGACGAACGGCGAGGTGGATGCCGCGCTGCTGTTCGATGCCGGGCTCTACAATCCCGAAACCAGGAGCGACGATGTGCGCCGCTGGCTGAAGACAGAGGCCTATGAGGATCACGGGCACCACCACGATCATGGGCACGATCATGGGCATGAGCACCACCATCACGACGTCAATCGGCACGACAGTTCGATTCACGCCACCTGCCTCACCTTCGATGAACCCCTGCAGGCCCACGCCTTCGAACGATGGCTCGACATTCTGGCCGCATTCAAGGGCGCGGACATCCTGCGGGTGAAGGGCATCGTCAACATCGTCGGAGAGGATCGCCCGGTGGTGATCCACGGCGTCCAGCACGTGTTCCATCCGCCGATCCTGCTGGACGGCTGGCCCTCCGACGATCGCCGCACCCGGCTCGTCTTCATCACGCGCAATGTCACGCCGGACGAACTGCAGGGCACGCTGGCGCTGATGACGATCGGCCTGACCCGGTTCGGCCTTCAGGGACTGGTCGACAACGTGCCATCCAGCGGGCTGTTGCGGATCTGAGCGAGCCCGGTTCGGGACGAATGGCGGGAGCGCCCGGAAGCAGCCGATCTGAGGCAACCCGCCTCAGCGGATCACGGCGCAGGCGATGCGGTCACCCGCGCCGCCGATGGGTTGCGTCGTATAGTCGTCGGGGTTGGCGTGAATGACAAGCGCCGAACCATCGGTGTCCAGCAGCGCGGGGCGGCCATCGGCGCCCTTCAGCGATGCCAGCGTCGATTGCAACTCGACTACCGCCTTGCCCTTGGCATCGACATGGAGGTTGGGCAGATCGCCTGCATCGTTTGCGCCTTCGACCATGAAGCCATGAACCACAGGCTTTACCGAATGAACGTGCGCACCGGCCGCTTTGAAGGCAGCATCGCTGCAGTCGCCTTTCTCGTGAAAATGCATGCCGTGCCATCCCGCGGGCAGCCCGCGTGCATCGACGCGCAGCAGCACACCCGATGCCGTTTCCTTGACACTGATCGTACCGATTGCCTTGTGCCTGGCATTATAGATCGTGCCCCCGGCCTCGCCGTCGGCGGCTACCGCCAAGGGGCCCCAGCCAAGCGTCAGCACGGCAGCGGCAAGTGTTGCACTTCGCAGGATCATTCACACTTCCTTTGCTTACTTCAAAGTTCCCAGGCACGGCGCACACAGGCCCGAGGCTTCCACTACCATGGTTGACAAGGAGAACCCGACGGTGCCGCACAGCGCCCGCATATCAGGCTCGCGGTCCGGCAGGACGATGGTTCTGGCTGTTCGGCAGCGCCTGCACACGACGAAGCCGCTCCCTTGTTCAGGCGCCAGCGCATAGGCGTTGAGCGTCTCGATCCGCATCACCTGACCGCGATGTATAAGCCGCACCAGTACGCGATAGGCCTGCATGGCCGACAGAGGGGAACCCTGCTGCGCTGCCATGCGCGTTATCTCGTAGGCGGAGTACGGCAGACCCGCCTTTAATGTCGACAGCACGATCTGATCGAGTTGTCTCGCACTACGAGGTGCAGGCGGAATCGCGCGTGCCTTGGGCGCTTTTGTGCGTGTCGGATCCTCTGCCATATGCTCCCCCAATCCACGGTGAGGCAAACGGTCTCCCGCCCGCGATGAACGGATGATTCCGCGACGTTACTTCTGATAATGAGACGATATAACGTCCCTGTATGTCAAGGCGTTCCCTATGCTCGCTCAATCGTTGGCTTCTTGCGCTGGGCGTCCTTGTGACGCCGCTCGCGGCTCCTGCTCCGGCGTTCGCCCGGCTCCAGTGCGTCCCCTATGCCCGCGACGTGTCCGGCATCGACATCCACGGAAATGCGCATACCTGGTGGAAGCAGGCCGATGGTGTCTATCGACGCGGGACAACGCCGCTCAAGGATGCAGTCATGGTATTCCGCTCCACCAGCGCCATGCCCTATGGGCACGTCGCAGTGGTGCATGAGATCGTGGACGCGCGCCATGTGCTGCTCGACCATGCAAACTGGTCCCGGCCCGGAATGATCGAGCATCAGGCGCTGGCCGAGGATGTGTCGGAGGCCGGAGACTGGAGCGAAGTCCGCGTCTGGTTTGAACCCATCCACGCCCTGGGCGGACGGACCAATCCCGTCTTCGGATTTATCTACAACAGCACTCCCCAACCTGCCGGAAACGCAGAAATGCAGATCGTATCCGTAAAGGCAGCTACCGACGCAGCTCAATTCGCATCAGCGGCAGACTGACTCTGCGCGCCAATAAGCAGGTTACGGGCTCGACCCGTTCGGCGGCGAGCCATAGGCTCTATGCTCTACCGGCTTCGCTGCATTACTTTTTCCGATTTCGGGTACAGACTACAGCAAAATGACGACTAAGACCGTGCCGAAGCATCAACCATCATATGTGGGGTTCCGCAGCGATGACGTAGTCATTGCCGCAAGGAAGGCTGCCGTCGCGCTCGATCGCTGATAGCGCTTCCTCTCTTAACGACATGGCATGATCCCCGAGTGCCGATGCGAGGTTTCGGTCGGTGAGGCGGGCAATGCGCTGCTCGCACATCGCGATCTGCGCCTGCACGAAACGAGCGCCGAAGCGGATCGGAAAACGCTGAGCACAGATCGGTGCAAATTCTGCTCGATGCAGCGCCTCCATAACCCACTCGGCAGGATATTCGCGATAGGGCCGCTCCCCCGCGAGCAGGAGGCAGGAATCGCGCAAGCGACCGATACGCCAGATGATGTGCGCGGCAGGATCGGCGGGTTCGTCGACAGGCACGTAGGGATCGAGGCCGATGACGTAGAGTCGTCCGCCCACGAGCGGCCGCAGGCGGGCGAACAGGCGCTCCTGGAAGTAGGGCGCGAAGCCATCGATCGCGCCGACCAGATAGTCGGCCAGCACGGTGTCGTAAGTCTCGCCCGCCAGCAGCACAGGGTCTGCCCAGTTGCCGAGCACGATGCGATCTTCGGGGCGCCGCCGAGCCTCTGCGATATCGCGCACCTGCATGGCGTGCCCCTCGGCGCCCGTCACCGCGGTCCAGCGCTCCGTCTGAAGCGACTGGACCCAGCGGATCGATCCCGAGCCGGTGCCCGCATCGAGGACCGAGCCCCAGGCCCGGTCCCCCTGCAGTTCCTCGACGTAGGCGAACAGCGTGGAGGTAGCCACGCTGTCCTTGTCCTTCGTCATCAGAATACTGTCCGCAGGCCAACCACCAGGTTGCGCCCGCGCAGCGGTGATGCATCCTTGATGAAGGAAGCGTGGTTGAAGGCGAGAGCGTTCGCCAGGTTGGTGCCCCGAAGATAGATCTCGGCCGACTGCTCGCCAAGGTCGAGCTTGTAAGAGACAGTAGCGTTCACCATGTCATAGCCGGGCGAGCGCGTTTCATAGGCAGCGATGCGGTCCTGTTCGAAGACGCGGAAGTATTCCGCGTTCACCGTGAAGCCCGCCAGCGCCACGTCGCCGCGTGCGCCGAGACGTCCTGCGGGGATGCGCGGCAGGTTGCCTCCCGCATCCTTGAACTTTGCTCGCACATAGTCCCCGAATACCGCAAGACCGAGTGCGGGCGAGAACTGGTGGTGAATCTCGCCATCGATGCCGGTGAAAGTGGCGTCGTGGGCAGTGTAGCTGATGAGCCGGAAGTCCTCGAACCGGTCCAGCGTCTCGGCGTAGATGTAGCCGTCGAAGTCCTGGTGATAGGCGCCCAGGGTGAAGTGGGTATCGCCTAGCGACTTGCGCAGCGTCACGTCCACGGAATGCGAGGTTTCCTTGCCCAGCGTCGCGTCGCCCACCTCATAGGTGTTGGTCGCAAGGTGCACGCCGCGCGCGAACAGTTCCTGCGCGGTGGGCGCGCGCTGCGAGCGGGCGAGCGAGACGGCGACCGAATAACCACTCCCGGCTTCCCAGATTGCTGCACCGGAAACCGAAAATGGGTTGTGCTCTGCGCGGCGGTTCAGTGTCGTCTCGACCTTCTGCCATTCCTGCCGGACGGCGGCCTCGAAGCGGACGGGGCCGGACTGCAGAGTCTCGAACAGGAACAGGCCGGTATTCGTGGTCTCGCTCTCGGGCAGGTAGGCTTCGGTGCCGACGGCGCTGAAGTCGCTCTTCGCATGTTGCACGCCGAAGGTGCCGCGCAGACCTGCGAGTGGCTTGTGCGTCAGTTCGAGGCGGACGTCGTGCGCCTTGTTGCGGAACGTCGTCGCAACTTCATCGTGCTCCAGTTCCTCATGACGATACTTGGTGATGCCCGCACGGAAACGGACCCGCTCGAAACCGGGAAGTGGTTCTTCGTAGTCGCTGCGAATGTCGATCCGCTCGCTGCGCAGGCGCACGTAGGGGACTTCCTCGTGGCCTTCCTCGTGCTCGTGTTCATGATCGTGGTCATGCTCGTGGCTGTGGTCGTGCCCGCCACAGTGCAGGCTGGAGCCATGGGGGTGGCAATCCTCGTAGTCGTGGCTATGGCCGGGCAGGCCGTATTCACTTGTATGCCGGGTATAGGCCGCTCCGATGTAGCCGCGCTCGCCCACCCAGGCACCGCCGACCGACCAGGTCGATGTGTCATTGTACGAGCCGTCGACATGACGTTCGCCGAAGCGCGACGGCACGCGGTAGTCGTCGCTGGAACGGGCCACGCCCTCCACGCGGATGGCGAAATTGCCGATAGCGCCGGTCAGGCCGCCCACCAGCGACTGCTCATTGTCTGCCGTGCCGAGACGGCCTTCGGCAATGCCCTCGATCCCGTCGGTCGGGAGGGTAGTCGGGATCTTGCTGTCAAGCACGTTCACTGCGCCGCCGATTGCGCCGCCGCCGTAGAGCAGCGTCGCCGGCCCGCGCAGGACTTCAATCCCGCGCATCAGCAAGGGTTCGGTGACGACGGCATGGTCGGGGGAAACCTGAGAGGCGTCCTGGATCTGCGAGGCGTCGGACAATACCTGCACGCGCGGCGCGGTCTGGCCTCGGATGACCGGACGGCTGGCGCCGCCGCCGAAGTTGTCGAAGTTGACGCCCGGCTGTCCGGCAAGCGTCTCTCCCAGTGTTGCCTGGCGACGATGAACGAGATCATCCCCGCCGAGGGTAAGGACCGGGGTGACCGTTTCGTCCGCTCGCTGCTGGAGCGCGGTTGCCGTGACCACAATGTCGTCGGCTCGATGGGCATTCGTCGATTGCGCCAACGCGTGCGGTGCCGCGATGCAGGCGCCCGCGACAGACGCCAGGAGTACTGCGTGTTTCATGCCGGATTGTTCCCCTCTAGGCTGAGGGGCATCCGCTACGTCATTAAGAGATGTTATAACATCCTCTTTTTTGTTGCAAATCATTTCTGCCGGATGAGCATCGCCTGAAGGTGACGCATGGGCGGTCAGCAGGGGCGATTTCCTGCTGACCGTCGCAGTACCTGTCAGAAGGAATGCCGCATACCGAAGGCAACGCTGCGACCACGCAGCGGCGACTGGTCCTTGACGAAAGAGGTATGCGCGAACGCCAGATCGTTCAGCAGGTTGGTGCCGCGCAGATAAAACTCGACGGACTGCTCGACCCCGACATCGAAACGATAGCTGAGCGTGGCGTTCAGCATGTCGTAGCCGCCGGTGCGGGTTTCGTAGGACGCGAACTTGTCCTGGGCGAAGGTGTGGTAATATTCCAGATCGCCCGAGAGCGGTCCTGCACGGTGCTCGTAGCGCGCGCCCAGTCGGCCGGGGGGAATGCGCGGCAGATTGTCGTTCTCGCTCTTCAGCTTCGCATCGACATAGTCACCGAACACCGTCACGCGCGACTGCGGTGTGAAGCGATAGCTGATCTGCCCGTCGACGCCGGTGAAGCGTGCGTCGGCGACCGTGTAGATCAGCCAGTTGTGAACGACGCCGGTTTCGCTGTCGGTGTCGAGCAGGCGGGCGAAGATGTAATTGTCGATGTCCTGATGGTACAGGCCAAGCTCGAACTCGAGCGGCCCGCCGACCTTGCGGAAGGTAAGGTTGATCGAATTGTTCTTCTCCAGCGCGTCCCCGGCGGGGTCCGGAATTCCGGGAAGACCCAGTATGCTCGGCGGCGCGGCAAGCCCGATTTCGTAGCTGTTCGTAGCCAGATTGTTCCCGGCGGCATAGAGTTCGCGCACGGTGGGCGCGCGCTCGGTATGGGCCAGCGATAGCGCCACGGCATAGCCGCCGCCGACGTTCCAGGTCGCACCGAACGAGGCCGAGAAGGGATCGTGCTTGAGCGCAGGATTCTGATAGTGGAAGTTGAAGAGTTCGTTCTCTTCAAAGAAGTCGAGGTAATCCGGTCCCCAATTATCGATGTAGTACGCGGCATCTTCGTCACTGAGAGTGCTGCGGAACGGGGGTGGGCTGGGGCGAACCTTGCGCCAGTCCTTGCGTGCGGCGATCTCCAGATCGACAGGCCCCACCGAGCGGCTTTCCCTGAGGAAAATGCCTAAATTCTCGGTCCGATAATCGGGGACACCGTCAAGTCCCATGCCGCTTTCGGGGAACGGCACGGCCAGGTCGTTGGCATAAAGGCCGGTGAAGGTGCCGTCGGTATACTGAATGCCCAGCGTTCCGACAAAGCCCAGCAACGGCTTGTGGGTCAGTTCGACACGTCCGTCCCAGACTTCGTTGGTGTAGCGCGAGAACAGGGTCGGCCCGTCGATCTCGTCATGGGCATAGTCGGTGTAGGAACCGCGCACGCGCACATGGCTGAAGCCCGGCAGCAGGTCGTCGTAGTCTGCACGCAGATCGGCGCGGTCGCTGTGCAGCTTGATCAT
This sequence comes from Novosphingobium kaempferiae, assembly GCF_021227995.1. Lineage (NCBI taxonomy): Bacteria > Pseudomonadati > Pseudomonadota > Alphaproteobacteria > Sphingomonadales > Sphingomonadaceae > Novosphingobium > Novosphingobium kaempferiae. Next base: position 1,977,987 of record NZ_CP089301.1, on the reverse strand, counting down.
GGCCGTATGATCGTCGGGCGAAGTGACCGGATCCACATAGTCACCATGCGCGCGGCAATGCAGGTCGAAGTAGTCCCAGTAATAGTGCGTGTGGCACACGCCGTTCGCGTGGCTGTGTCCCGGCAGACCGTACTCGCTGTTCATCCGGCTATAGGCGGCACCGATGTAGCCCTTGTCCGTGATCCACGACGCGCCAATGGACCAGGTCGTGTTCTCGGCAAAGGAATCGCGCAGCTTGTCCGAGCCGTAACCGCCCGGCACGTCATAATTGCCGGCCTTGCGGCGCGATCCTTCGGCGTGGATCGCGAACTGGCCGATCCCGGCAGTAATACGGCCGACGATGGTCTTTTCCTCGTCGCCGGTGCCGTATCGCACCTCGCTCGCGCTCGTCAGGCCGCCGGCGGGTACTGCTTTGGGCACCTTGCTGTCGATCAGGTTGATCGCGCCGTTTACGGCGTTGCCGCCGTAACGCACCGCCGCAGGACCACGCTGGACCTCGATCGCGTCGAGCAATAGCGGGTCGGTAGTGATGGCATGGTCAGGCGAGACGGATGAGACGTCGAACAGGTTGGCGCCGTCAGTCAGCACTTCGATGCGCGGCACCGTCTGCCCGCGGATCACCGGACGTGATGCGCCGCCGCCGAAGTTGTCGAGATGAATGCCCGGCATGCCTGCCAGCGTCTCGCCAAGCCCGCCCTGACGGCGATGGACCAGTTCCTCACCAGCCAAAATCTGCACAGGCAGCGGCGTCGCAATCTCGTCCGGGGCAAGCGACCGCCCGGTCACGACGATGTCGCTGGCGCGGCGCGCGCGCTGCTCGTCCTCAGTCTCGGGAACGGCCTGCTGAGCCGATGCCATACCCGGCATGCACGCACCAATGGACGTGGCCGCAAGCAGCAGCGCTGCGCGGCGAATTTCATGCACTTTCACGATTGTCACCCCATTTGAAATGGAGTGTTGAATAGAGATGATATACCATTACGTCCAATGAAGAACTGTTTCATTTCATTGCCATGGCACCTCCGAACCCTCTAACCCTCGGAGTGTCAAACTTTCCTGAGATCCCGTTCCATACTGCGATGTCCCATCACCGCGCTAACGATATTCATGACAGCAGTACCTGCGGCCTAGGCAGCGAACAAGGTGAGAGCCGATCGTTCATGGTCAGCATGGATATGGCTACCAGATGCATGGAATTTTCCACGCGCAAGTCCAGGTAGTAAATGTTACGCTTTATGTGACTGCCTAACTGTCTGCCGCCATTTCGAAATGGCGCGCATTGCCTCCGTCTCAAGACGGAACGCCAAGCATGTTAGTCAGTAGCTGCCGCATCCACAGTCGCATCGAACGGTATGATCAACCGACTGCTGGCCTATTCTCGCCGGCCAGATCGCTGAATCTTAAAACGATGCCCGAAACGCGATGGCTCGCAAATACTCCTCGGAGCCTTCAAAAATGGCAACTACTCCAGAGTCCGTGTCTCAAACCTGCCAATCTCCTTACGGCCAGTCATTAGCATCCCGTATGGGAAAGCGGACGGGCCGCACCTGGAGACGGAAAATCGGTGCCTTAACGGCCACTAAGGGTCGGTTTCGCTGAGTGTGGTCGTGGGATATTGCCATAATCCCGGGGCGAAGGGTGATCGCGGGCAGAGCCAGAATCAGCTTTGGAGAAGAGCAAACATGTTGTGTGATTGCGGTCAATTTTGAATGATCGGTTATAGGCAATAGCCGATCATATTGCTGCTTTCAATTCTGCCAAGCGTTCCTGGCAGAGTTCATTTACTATTTCGCCGAGCATTTCCACGCGCTCTGCCAGCCAGTCGAATTCGTCGCTGGTCATCCTGAAGTGGTCCGAGTGACGCGATTTGACGTATGCGTCCTTCAGCTTTTGAAACATCGCTTCTGACTTTCGCGCAGGCCGGGGCCACGCTTCGATCAGGCGAGGAGACAGCTTTTCTGCTTGAATTCTTAAATATTTGATGTTGTGAACGTATGGCGTGTAAAAGGTGTAAACTAAGAGCACGCAGTAATATAGTCGTTCACACGCCTGTTGTAAATTGAAAGCAGCGTCTGGATGTTTCTGATTTTGGTGTAGAAATTGATAAGTCATTTTTGATGTGACGGCGAGATCAAACCACTTCTCGTAGTATGCCAGCGCCATGTCGTATGCCGCCTGTGCTGTCTTAGGCTTGGGAGAGTGTAATTCGCTGTCGTCGAGCTGGTAGAGTACGATGCCGTCCCGCGCCACGTCCATGAAAAAATAGCGTCCATGAGCGAGCCCATCGTTCACTTCTTGTAGCGTATGCACGATGAAGTTCACTGGGGCGCTGATCCTGCGCGTAATCGACCATTCGCGGTCGAGCCGATCCTCGGCCTTCACCCAGTAGTCCACCCGATCCGTCAACTCCTTCTGATTGACAATGATCAGCAGATCGTAGTCGGATTGATAGCCACGCTTCGTGTGAGGCTCATCCACCCACCGGCCAGTTGCATAGGATCCGAATAGAATGACCTTGAGAATGCGCCCGAGCTTGCGAGGCCCGGTCGGATCACCGTGCGCATCATCGAATTCCTCGAAGAGGATCTGGATGATACGCTCCAGATCACGCTGCTTGTTTGCTGGGAGATGATCGAGACTGTTCTTCATGACTCTATCAATTGGACGGCGGGAGTGGGGGCAGTTCAGCGTGAATGAAATGGCGACGCTTGAACAGGACGTATTGACGGGTTCTGGCCGAACCTTCGAGAAATCTTGGCGCACGGCAGGCAAGCTCGTGCGAGAGATCAGGCCGCCACATACGTCTTCCCGAAATGGGCAGCCAACCGTTCCGCATCGGATGGCGAAACAGGTACTGCGCTTACGGCCGAGACCGCAACCGCGTCGGAGGCACGCTCGAACAACGCGATGCATCGCTGATTGTCGAACCGAGAGGTATAGAGGATCCCGTCCGCGCTCGTCGTCGCGTGGATATGCCCGCTGATTTCCCAAGTTCGCGCGTAGGCGTCGCCATGGAGATCGGTGAAGGACAGGCCGTGTGCGGAGACCCCGGCATCCACGAGCGGATAGAGTCTGAGGGTGCGCGTCGTCACGAGTACGCTTCGCACTCGCGCATCAATCGTTGTTGAGAGTATGTAAGGATTTGCGGGAACGCGCACGAACGTCTCGCCAAACGCCGTCTCGATGGATCGCGCAGCATAAAGTGTCTTGTAGCTGCCATCCGGGGAGTCGAACCTGTTGGCCGGTTTGACGCCAGTCGGACCAAAGAAAATCGGGCTGTGAATGGCGCGATGGTATCGATGCAGATGTACGCCTTCGCCAATACGGCGCATCAAGGTTACGGCCATGACGCGTCAGGCGGCCCAGCCCGAAACGAGCGCGACGAGTTGCTTCAGTGTTTCCGCACCGGGCCTGTGAGCAAGGATCTGCAAGGGGGTTTCCTGATCCGGGCCATAGCCCGAGACTGGCGTCGTAAGCAGCATCAGCTGCTCCCAAGGGTCGGTGTCGCCGAAAGCTTCGAGCAACTGCTTTAGGTTCGCGACGGTTGCGCCGGCCACGAACTGGGCGGCGGGGTAGCGAATCTCGTTACCGTAAGGGACGCCCACGATCTGCCGGCGCTGCCGCTGCTTTTCTATCGCAGCTACACTGACGCCCAGCATCTCGGCGACGTCAGCGCGTTCCAGCATGCCGCCTGCGCGGACTGCCATGTCGTCGCGGAAACGTGCGGTATTCTCGCGTGCAGCCTTGATCGCGGCCAGATCCGCAGCGGATTCCGGCGCAATATCCCGGGGAGCGATCGTGAGGGCATGGCGCAGGTCCTGGGTTCCGACGATATCGGCCAATGTATCGTCGCTCGCGGACTCGACTGCCTTGGCGATTGCCAGCGTCAGCTTCTCCAGAGCTTTGCGGCGGAGGGTGTCGCTGGGGGCCAGGTTTACGGCAGGAGCAGTTCGCCCGCCAGCCGATGGAGCATGCGTTGCCATAATCGTCCTTTCTGTCTCCAATATAGAAAATTGGACAAGAAAGACAATATGTCTTGTGTTTTCGAACGTGACAAAAAAGGGCCTTGGATGGTAATGGAGATGAGAAAGGATTTAGCCGATGGCTGCTACCATCGAACATGACACGGCCCATCAAGACCGTCCTCGTCGGACGCCGTCGGCTTGGTTGTGGAAGCCTTGGTATGCCAAGCTGTGGTGGACTGCGATCCCTGTCTGGTGGCTGGGGCTGGCTGCTTCGACTGAAGTTGAATCCCTTGCCGGTTTCTACGGCGGTGCGCTGGCGGGTTTCCTCAATGTCTTGTTCCTGCCCATGACTGCACTCATCGTGCTGGGCGCTGGCTATGTCCGCCAGTGGATGGACAGCTTTGTCCCTCAGGCCGATGGAAGGCCACTGACGGACGAGGAAGAGGACGAGCTCATGACCGAGCTCGCCCAGCAAGAGCACATGCGCTTCATGGCTGAGATGGAAAGGGGAACCAACATATACGATCCCCGATCGGGGGGGCTGTGGGTTGGAAATCCCAACAACCCAAACAATGGATCCTACATCGATCCGCACAGGCATCGTCATTTCTGATGGTTTTTGAAGCTGCTGTCTCCGTCAACGGCACTTCCGTGAACATCGGTTGAGAAGGTTCCCTTCGAGAGGACCGAGTTCTGTTCCAATGATGTGAGTGGCCCGGTAATGTCAAATGTTGCTCGTCCGTCGTCAGCGTCCTTAAGGTAGCGATTGCGTAGGCCGTCGCTTCCCAAGATATGTTTCGACAGTTCGCGAGAAAACGTCGCGGCCGGATCGTAGGTACGCGCTGCGGCAAGTTCTGCTGCTGCTATTGAGTTTCGAACGTCGTAGCTCACGATATCCATCGTGGATTGAGCATTCTCGCTCAGCACTCCGACATCGCGGCTTTCGAACCCCAGATTGGCCCCGAAATTCCCAGACTTTATCTGATCCTTTTTCTCGAAAGGAACATCCGAGCGTCGTCGCCCTCGGTTGGAGGTGGCACTGTGGCCTCCTGATGATTCCGTTTCCGATACGGTGACGGACTTGCCCAAATTGATGCCGATGTTGGTTCCCATCGTAGCCTGGTCCTGAGCGGATCGGGACAACGACCGCTCCCATCCAGTCTGGCTCATGATTGCCTGAACATCCCGTTGAAGGGTGTCGGCGACCTGTGGCTTGAGGCGCCACTCTCCCTTGCGGTTCATCTCGAAGCCGCCACGCAGCCAGTTCGCCAGCATTTCCTGGCCCTCCTGTCCTCCACCCATGAAGTGCTCGATCGTGTCCGGCCCAGCCTGCTTGCCGGCCTCGAAGCGGGTACTGGTGTCGGACCGTGCCGAGCGGGCATGGCTGGTCGCGCTCGACACGAGAAGATCGTTGTGCGCGAAGCTGAAACGGGCCTTGCCGCCGTTGGCAATCGCGCCGAGCTGGCTCTCGTTTATGAGGCCGCCTTTCCACATCGCGGCCGCAGTCTGCGGGGTCAGGTTCAGGCTCATGTCGCCGTTCTGGTCCATCGCGATCTGCCGCCTGGAGAGCGTGACGCCATGCTCGGCGAGCAGGCCCTGCATGCGGGTCAGCCGCTCCTTCTCGACGATGCCGGTGAGCCTGTCGTTGCGCGCGCGATCGGCGATCCCGTCCGTGCCGCCTTCAGCCATGTCTACCTGGTTTCCTGCGGTCCGGGAAAGGGCCTGAATGAAGCTGTCCAGCGTCGCAGCCTCCCGCGTCGAGGTGCCTGCGGCTGCCGCTCCCTCGGCAAAGCCGAAGTTCTCCGCCTGTCGCCGCTGTTCGCCGATCCTCGCAGCAGAGCGCGTACCTGCCGTGCCGACCTCGCGCTGGGCATCGAGCTTGCCGGACCGTTCGGCGAAATCGTAGCCGGCCGCTTCCCGGGTACGGCCGTAGACGCTCGTGCCCACTCGGGTGGCCTCGGCAGTGGCGCCATCGGCGGTCCCGACCTGGCTTGCGGCATTGTAGGTCTCCAGCGCATGGAGAACCTGCGCCTCGCTGCGCCCGGTTGCCTGCGAGAGCCGGCTGATCGCGGTGCTGCGCGCTTCGCCGGACAGGGCGTTGATGAAGCCGATGCGGCGCGAGGTTTCCTCGATCGGCAGTCCAAGCATGGCCGCCGCCTGCCGCTGGCCGTCATTGCTTCCGGTGCGCCAGGCCTGCTCCGTCGCGACGTTGGCCCGCTCTGTCTGCGCCACCCGCTCGCCGGCCTGGTCGCGGCGACCTTCCATGGCGCCGACCTGGATCTGCGCTGATGTCAGGTCATTCGAGATCAGCTGCTGCTGATCGTAGGCATTGGCAATGAGCTTGGCGAACGTCGGATCGGCCTGCGCCTCCGCGATCACGCCCGAGGCCTTGAGCTGCGCGTCGGTGGCCGGGTAGCCGGCGCGTTCGAAGTGGCGGGTCGCCGCCTGCATCATCATGCCATAGGCTCGCTGGTCGCCGAACGCGCGCCACTGGACAAGGTTCTGGCTGAAGGCGGCAAAGGCCTTTTCGCCGGCCTCTCCTGTTCCGAAGTATCCCGTGCCAAGGCTGCGAAGCGCATCCTTCTCGGCGAACTGGTGGATGGCACCCGTTGCGGCGTTGGCCTGGACGGAGCGGGCGACCTCCGGGTCGGAAAGATCGCGGTTGCCGAGGGCAGGGGAGAGGCTGCCGACCTGGCGCGCACCTTCGATGCTGCCGAGCGCGAAGGCGGTGTGCGCCCCGGTGCCGGGGCGATCGGCAAGGATGTGACCTGCTTCACCGAAGCTCCTGTTGCCCTGAAAGTTCGACCGTTCCCCGAAATCACCGAAACTGGAGGCGGCGGCAGCGCGCGATCGCGTTCCCATCGCGCTCGCCTGCGCCTCGAGCGCCGAGGCCTGGCCTTCTGCCGTGACCATCGGTGCCGCTGCCGCCGTGCCTTGGCCGGACACGCCGAGCGCACCCGAGGTGAAAGCGCCGAAGACGTTGCCGCTGAAGCGAAAGACGGTGAAGACGAAGGCACCGGCAAGACCTGCCGCCGCAGTGCGGAAGCTGCCGAACATCGCCAGCGCCTTCATGGCCGCCGATGGTGCGAGGAGCCAGGCGTTGGCGCCCAGCGCATTGGCGCGCAGTTCCTCGAGTACTGCCGTGGCGCGGCCAAGCGTGAGTTGGTGGATGCCGGCATCGATCACGCCCCACAAGGCAACGAACACGAACATGCCGATCGCGAAGCTCGCAACCCGCATGTTCAGTGGCGTGAGAATGAAGAGCAGGGCGATCGGGACCATGAACAGCATGATCCCGAAGACCACCGCACGGATCGTCGGCATCCATTCGTTGGCGACGGACAGCGTGGCAAGGCCGCTGGATACGACGGCCCGGTTGGCCATGACGCGGGCCGCAGAGGCCGGGCTGTCCTCGAACAGCACGTCCCCCACGCTGTTGCCGAGCAGGATATGCGTCAGCAGGCCCTGCGCGGTCATGGGGCGGCCCAGCATCATCTGGCCCATTTCGCCGAGTTGCTGGCGGCAGCGGGCAAGCTGCTGTGCGTTGGTGGCGTCGAACCCGGTGTGAGCGCAGATCTGCCGCGAGTAGTCCTCGAAAAGCGATGGGTCGGACAGTTGACCGGAGATGTGCGCCCACGCCTCGGTGCAACTGACGGTCGTACCGCCCTTGTCGCTGGGGGTGTAGACGGTCGAGAAGGTCGCGGGGCCGGCCATCGCCGCGAAGGCTGCAGGAAGGTCTGAGGACGTCCGAAACAGCTGGTCGTCATCGACCCCGTAGGCAGGCGATACGCGTGCCACCGGATAGCACTGGCGCACGTAGTCCTTGATCGTCGCATCGAGGAAGGTGTCGGTCATGGGACCGCGTGGCGACACTGCGTTCAGGAACAGGTCGAAACTGTGGCCGCCCGCACCGAACTCGATCCTGGCATTCGGGTCCAGAGTGTTGTCGTCAATGGTCTCGGCAAGCGCCCGCTCCATCATGTTCGTCGCACCGGCGACGAGAACCAGCAGGTTGGGGACACCACCGACGGGCTGATAGGCATTGCGAACGCGGTCGTAGACGTGGACAGTGCCGGTCGTCGCCACCAGACCGACGAAGATGCCGACACCGACAAGGATCTGGAAGCCAAAGGCGACGAGCCCCATTCCCGTGCCGCGCACGCTGGCGAGAACGGCTCCGAGGCCAATACCGACAGTCGCCACGATCACCACCAGGGTCTCGTAGCGCGCATCGCCGAAGATCATCGAGACAAGCCGCAAGGCGTCGACGGTCTCGGCGAACCCGCCGTACGTGTGAAAGCTGGTGTCGATCGCGAGCGCCGGGGAGGCGCTGAGCACCGCGCCGAGCCAGATAAGAATCCGACCATACCGGTTCATGGCGAAGCTCCCTACTGCCTGCGCGCGGCAGCGCCGACGGCATCGCGCGCGTCGCGGTCGCGTTCGCGCAGCAGCGAGGCGTAATTGGCCGAAAGGTTCGCCGACGACAGCGCGGCGAGGTAGCTCTGGCGCATCTGCGCGCGCTGTCGCAGCACTTCCTCGCGCAGGTCGCGCAGCTGTTCGATGCCCTTGGACAGGATACGCGTCTGGCAGACATTGGCGGTGGCGCCGTCGGCCGATCCGGCCACGCTCGCGCCACGCTCGGCATTGCTCAGCGTGAAATCGATCGTGCGCGAAAGGTCGTTGAGCATCTGGTAGGCCAGCGTCAGCGCGACCAGCTCGTCGGTATCGGCGATGACGGAATCGACGACGCCCTGGCGCATCCCCCATTCGAGCATGCGATAGACGGGAAGCGTTCGCACGTTCGCCACGAATTGCCGTTCCTCGGCAGATAGCGCGGTACGTGTCCGGATCCTCGTGGCGATCGACTGCATGCGTTCGCGCGCCAGCACCAGCGCGCCGCGACCGCTTCCATCCTGCGCGCAGTCGGCCGTGGTGGGCGGCAGGTTCAGTGCGCGGCGCTGTACACGGCCCGACAGGAAGTCCTGTGCGCTTTCGGTATCCTGCGCCGGGCACTGCGGAATGGCGGTGAACAGCGGGACTTTGTCGTCCGCGTCCCAGCGCATGTAGACATCGCCCACCCGGGCCCGCATCACGCCCGCCCAGTCACCGGCACCGACCCTGGCGGCGGCATGGCTCAGGAGTGATCCGGTCCGGAAGATATCCGTGACCTCCGCGGGACAGTTCGCCAGCGCGTCCTTCAGGTCTTCGGTCGGGTTGTTCGCATTCGCCTCGATCCTCTCCCGGCTGTTCTGGTAACTCTTCGCAAAGCCCTGCTTCACCGAACGGTAGCCGGTCATCTCCTCGATGATCCCGGACATGTTGTCGTCGCCCCTGGCGATCTGCACCATCCGGTTGGCGAGCCGGCAGTCGTTCACATGGATCGAGTTCAGGAAATTGGTGGCCGCCTCCATCTTCGAGACTATCCAGAACTTTTACACGGCGATTACGCGGGCCCGTTTTGGGGTGAAGCTGTGGACCGAGAATCTCGACCGGCTTGTCGATCGTCTGTCGCGGCGGTCAGGCGAGAAGACCTCCGCCCTCGAGGGCTTGGGTCGTCTCGACCTCGATCGCGTCGCCGGGCGCAGCGTTCGTCATTCCGAGCGGATCGCGGCGCTGCGTGACGAGCAGGTGCAACTTCGCCAGAAGCGTGTGGAGGCATCCCTGATCGCGGGCCGGCAGCAAGCGAACCCGCATCCCGATGTGGCCTACAGGCTGGCAGGTGGAGCACAGCAGGCGGCTAAAGTACTGGATCGATGGGTGGCCCGAATATTCCAGGAAAAGTTCGAACGCGAGCCTAGCCTGGATCACGTCACGCCCATGGAGAGCAGGTCGGCACCAATCGAAGGGAGGGTTCGACATGGCCGCTAGGGAGGAGAAGCTTCGTTGGTGGTGGATTTTCATCCGTGGCGGAGCTGCCGTGTGCATCGTGATGACAGGACCTTGTGCTTACGCAAAGCAGACCGCCACCGTAGAACAAGAACAGCGGATCGGCGCCTGTATTCGCCAGTCCTCGCAGGGTCGCCAATGGCTTGAAGACACATTGTGGGCCATCCGCGAACAGGAAGCCGGATGGATCGGCGCGGAAGTGCGCAACACCAATGGGACCCATGATCTCGGGCCCATGCAGATCAACAGTTGGTGGGTTCCCAGGATCGCAGCACTTGTCGGGCGTGACAGAGCCGAGATCAGATCTCGGCTCATCCATGATGCCTGTTTCAACGTTCAGGTTGCGCGTTGGATTTTTCTTACCGGCTTGGCAACGACTGGCGAGTTCTGGAAATCGGTCGGCATTTATCACAGCCCGACGCCATCGCGACAGCAAAGATACGCCCGCGAGGTCGCCACGAAGTTGCACAAACGGTTCGGCAATCGCGCCAGTCGCCGCACGACCGCTGCAGTGGCGAGTCGATGACTGCTGGATTCTCCGCGTCTCATCCGGCTTCCAGACAGTCGCGCAGACTTGGATAACTGTGAGATGGCCTCCCAATTGCCCGCCGCGTCACATAGGCGAGACTTTGGTCTCCGATAGAGTGCATCTGCGTCATCTCGTCCTCTACATGCCGCAATCGGCACTTAAGTGCCCTTGGCCTTCACAATTAGGGGCGTAACGGCTTGGATGACCTGACTTCGCCATCTCGCTATAGGGTCATCTGAAATGGAAAATGCCCGTTTTCTCAGGATGAGTGTAGTACTCCAGCAAAGCGGTCTTTCCAGAGCAACCCTGTATCGGAAGATGGCCGATGGAACGTTCCCCGCGCAGATACATCTCGGCGTACGCGCTGTTGGATGGCGCGTGGAGGACATAGAGGCATGGTGCAACGATCCGCAGGGCTATCGCGTCGATCGGTGACATGCCGGTGCCGGGGTCAATCGGCGAAGCCTCACAGAGTCCGGGATGCGGCCGACTATAATTGCTTAATCGGCAGTGCCCTTCATACGCACTTCCCAGATGCCAGTGCCGGTTCGGTATTCGGACTTTAGTGGTTAACCCTCGAGCGCGCCATCGCGTCGAGTGTGCGACATGGGGGAATTTCGCCTCCATATCTTAGGTGATTGGCACAACCCGCGGTCGTTCGGGATTGTCTGGTAGCCATGGCCTTCCTGCATAGCACATTGCGGAACGAATGTGGAACATATAGCATTTGGGCATCCCCTTTGGAGTGATTCTGAGATGCCCAACCTCGCCAGAATGGATGGGTTGTTCGATCCGAGAGGCTACGCGACCGATGCCGACGCTCCGCCGTTCGGGGAATGGTATCTGGAACAGGCTGCGCGCGGAGGCCTGATCGGCCAGATCGCCGTCGTCGCTTCATCGGACCGCAGCCCTACGAAAATTAGAGACGCCGACGCACCAGATAAGCTCCATGGCAGAATTGGGTAGCGTCACACTATGATAACACCGATGGCCGACGACGCACTGATTGCCTTGGCGCAGCACCGGTTCGAGCAAGCCGATCGCTTCGATGCCACTTATGATGATTGCCGGCTGCTTCATGACATTTTCCCAGCGGTGATTCAGCGTCTCCGCGAGAAAGTGGAGGTTACGCGGGACTTTGTGGCCCTGGACCGATCGGCAACTGAGGTGCCGAAAAACTGGGAGAAGCAGGCAGCTATCGTGGACAGTCGTGCTGAGGACGAACAGATGCAGCTCACGCTGCTCCACATTTAAGAAGAATGAGCGGGCTACGGATGACCGATGAAAAACTGATTGCGCATGCAAGGCGGCTGCATGCTCTGGCATGTGGACAGGGTGCGAGCAGGCACGACCTGATCCAACTCCGAGATCTGGTGCCGATGCTGCTTGAGCGACTCAGCGCACAAATAGCGCTAGAGAAAGAAAGGATCGTCGTACCTCAGGTTAAGGAAGCAGCATTAGCCGGTACGTCCAGCTCCATCAAGGTGACTGTCGTCAAGTGATCTGGATAGTTGTGATCGGTCGCGTTCAAAGTCAAAGAATTGGCGGCCGAGCGCCATGATCGGTTTGCCCAATCGGCTGCTTTGCGCCGATTCCGGCTGCTTGACCGTTGAGCCGCAATTCCCAAAAGCAGCCCATCCTGACTGGTCAGTGAGAAGCAATCTGCGAGAACTCGTTCATCACCATGGCTCCAGTCACGATCAGGATGATGACCAGAAACACGTTGATGCATGCGAACTCTGCCGTCGATTCCAATTCGGTGAAGACAGACCAGAGCTGCAGTTGGGCGGTTTGATTGTGTCGGCTGGGCTATCGTGTTTTAAAAACGCTTGGGAGACTTGAGAGGAACTAGGGTCGTCTCCGGTGATTGCACGATTATCGCAAATGCAGAGTGCCGATCTCCTACGGAGCCGGCGCACTGCTCGAAGGAGCATGATCGTGGACGAAGCCAATTTGAAGTCGGCGGCCGATCTCGCCAAACATCGCAAGGCGGCTTTCCCCAATGAGAGCGCCGAGTATGCCGAGGCGCGCGAGAAGTTACTGGCGCAGGAAATCGAGTTCCGACGCCAGATGACGCGGCTAGCGGAGCAGCGTCAGGCGCTGCCGCCGGGGCCATTGATCGAGAAGGACTATCGTTTTCGCGACGCCGCCGGCACCGATCTCGGGCTGATCGACCTGTTCGGTGACGACGAGACGCTGATCACCTACTTCTGGATGTTCGGACCGCAGCGCGATCGCCCGTGTCCGATGTGCACCAACTGGCTCGGAAGCGTCGACGGAAACGCCTCCGACGTGAAACAGCGCGCCGCGCTCAAGATCCTGGGACGAAGCCCGGTCGCGAGGCAACAGGCCTTTGCCGACGAGCGCGGCTGGCGGAACCTCGATTTCGTCGAGACGGTGGGTGACGACTATGCCCATGACCTGGGCGTGCTGACGCCTGAGGGTGACGAGTATCCCGCGCTCGTGGTGTACCAGCGGGATGGAGATGCAGTCCGGGCGTTCTATTCGGCTGAGATGCCGGCCGAGGCTGCCGATCCCGGGCAGGATCCGAGGACTGCGCCCGACATCGCGTCGCTCTGGAATCTCCTGGACCTCACGCCCGAGGGACGGGGGACGGATTGGTATCCCAAGCTCTCCTACGAACGGGACTGATCCGGCCGCTGGGAAATGCACATCTGGCCCAAGCGCTGGATTAGCCGGCCCATATCAGCGGTTGATCGTTCAGATCCGGACAAAGTGGGGACCGGTGCTGGCAAAGGCCAGATGATGGAGCAACTTCCGCCGCCATGCCGGCACGATCGATGAGGACAAGTCGTGATCCACCATGTCTCAGTTGGAACCAATGACCTCGCGCGCTCGCGGCGCTTCTACGACGCGGTCCTCTCGACCATAGGCCTTTCGTTCATGGCGCAAGACGATGAAGGCATCGGCTGGGGCAGCGGGCTCATGAGCTTCAGCGTCCAGGTGCCCGTCGATGGCAAACCGGCCACGGTCGGCAACGGCAACCACATCTGCTTTGCAGCGGAAGACCGGGAAATGGTTGATCGTTTCTACGCAGCGGCGCTCGAACAGGGCGGCACGAGCGATGGCGAGCCGGGCCTGCGCCCGAAATACGATGCGCATTATTATGGCGCGTTCGTCCGCGACCCTGACGGCAACAAGATCGAGGCGGTCACGTACTCGGCGAAATGATATGCTCGCGGCCGCGGGGAACGACATCGACCGCCACAGGCTTTTCCGCCTGTGAAGATCGCAACCTACAATGTGAACGGCATCAATAGCCGTCTGAACGTGCTGCTGCGCTGGTTGGCATTGGCCGAACCGGATGTCGTTTGCATGCAGGAGCTGAAGGCGCCCGACAGCGGCTTCCCCGAAGCCGCGCTGCGCGATATGGGGTATGCTGCGATCTGGCAGGGCCAGCCACGATGGAACGGGGTCGCGATCCTGTCGCGCGTCGGCGAAATCCACGAGACACGGCGCGGCCTTCCCGGCGACCCCGCCGATGACCAGAGCCGCTATATCGAAGCGGCCATCAACGGCGTGCTGATCGCCGCCCTCTACCTGCCAAACGGCAATCCCCGGCCTGGTCCCAGGTTCGACTACAAGCTGCGCTGGTTCGACCGGCTGCACGACCATCTCGCCGGCCTCGTCGCGCTCGACGCGCCTGTCGTGATCGCCGGCGACTTCAACGTCATGCCGACCGATCTGGATGTCTATGCGCCCGATCGCTGGCGCGACGATGCGCTGTTCGCTGCGCCAGTGCGCGAGGCCTATGCGCGCCTGCTCGGGCAAGGCTGGATCGATGCGCTGCGCGAGCTGCACCCCGGCGAGCCTATCTACACCTTCTGGAAATACTGGCGGAACTCGTTCGAGCGTGACGCGGGATTGCGCATCGACCACGTGCTGCTCAACGAAAAGGCTGCCGCGCGTCTTATTGCTGCCGACGTCGATCGCCGCCCGAGGGCATGGGACAAGACCAGCGACCATGCGCCGGTGTGGATCGAGCTCGCCGACAACGCGAGACGGCGTCGAAAGGCCTAACGCTCGTCTTCAGGCAGACCCGCATACCAGTCGGCGTAAGGACCGGTGCGAGCGAGATGGCGGTTGAGATCGGGCGTGCCGTCGTCCCACCATACCGGGCCACGTTCACCAAGCGCCCGCTTGGCGCAATCGACTTCGACATGCGCTTCGTCCTCAGCCTTCGTGTCCTGGCTCTTGCGAGCGACGGCGACCGCCCGGCGCGCAGCCATCAGCGTTTTGACCAGCTCGTCGCGTTCTGCCGAAGAAAGGCGGGGATCGGACATTCGCCACAGGCGTCCACGCACCACAAAGTAGCGTCCGTCGGGCGTTATCGGGTGCCCGCCGGCGCGCGTTTCATGCGGCGGTCTCATACTGACGAAACCCGTGCCGCTGGACAGCGTTCCCCTTGACGACGGGAGAGCGCGATAATGTCGAGCCAGAGTTTCAAACCCACACTGAGAATGGCGTCTGCTGCGCGACGCGGGCTTCGCCTCCGCGCGAAGTTCGGGCGAGGCGGAACCCAGGTGGGCGTCGATCGCGCGCATCAACTCGCCGAGCGGCGCGACCTCAGCGAAGCCGATGTAAAGGCGATGCACAGCTTCTTCGCTCGGCATGCCGTCGATAAGGACGGCAAGACCCACAAATGGAACTCGGAGAGCGACCCGTCGGCCGGCTTCATCGCCTGACTGCTGTGGGGCGGCGATGCCGGAAAAGCGTGGGCCGATCGCAAAACCACGGCGCTCGACAATTAGGAAACCGACGATGAAGCTCTATTATTCTCCGGGCGCCTGCAGCCTTGCCGACCATATCGCACTCATCGAGAGCGGGCTTCCGTTTGAAGCAGAAGAAGTTGATCTCAAGGCAAAGACCACGGCCAGCGATGCCGACTACAGAGGCATCAATCCCAAAGGATATGTCCCGGCGCTCGGCCTCGACGATGGCAGCGTACTGACCGAGAATATCGCCATCCTTACCTACATCGCCGAGCGCTCCGGCACGCTCATGCCGCCGGGCGATCTGGGCAGATTTCGCGCGCTAGAAGCGCTCGCCTACATCTCGACCGAACTTCACAAGGGCTACAAGCCGTTCTTCATGCCCGATAGCAGCGACGGAGATAGATCGGCCGCACGAGAGATGCTGGCCAAGCGCTTCGCGCTGTTCGAGGAGGCGCTGGGGCAGCAACCGTATGCAGTCGGCGACAGCTTCTCCGTCGCCGACTGCTACCTGTTCGTCATGCTGTTCTGGGCGAAAGAGAAAGCCGGTCTCGCTGTGCCCGCCAGGCTCTCAGCCTATTACGAGCGGCTCCGCGACCGCGACGCGGTCGCGAAGGCACTGACGGAGGAAGGTCTTGCCTGACGGCATTATCATCCGTTGACGATCGTACCGCCATTGGGATGCAGCACCTGTCCCGACATATAGCTGGAGTCCTCGCAGGCGAGGAACAGGAACGCCGGCGCGACCTCATTGGGCTGACCGGGACGCCCCATCGGCGTATTTTCTCCGAAACTCTCCAGCTTTTCCGGGCTCGCACCTCCGCACGGATTGAGCGGAGTCCAGATCGGTCCAGGCGCGACGGCATTCACGCGGATGCCGTCTTCGATCAGATTTTCGGAGAGCGACCGCGTGAAAGCGGTGATCGCGCCCTTGGTCGAGCTGTAGTCGAGCAGTTCCTTGCTGCCCTGGTACATCGTGACGCTGGTGCAATTGACGATCGCGGCGCCGCGCTTGAGGTGGGGTCGCGCGGCCTGGACGAGGAAGAACATGCCGAAAATGTTGGTCTGGAAGGTCCGGCGCAACTGATCCTCGGTGATGTCGGTGATGTCCTTGTCGGGATGCTGTTCGCCGGCATTGTTGACCACGATATCAATCCGGCCGAATTCCTTCATGGTCTGGTCGACGATTGCGTCGGAGAAATCCCTCTGGCCGATATCGCCGCGGATCGTGATCGCCTTGCGGCCTTCCGCCTCGACAATGCGCTTCGTTTCGGCCGCATCATCGTCTTCTAGTAAATATACGATAGCGATATCCGCGCCCTCGCGGGCGTAGAGCGCGGCGACTGCCCGTCCGATGCCGCTGTCGGCACCGGTGATGATTGCGACCTTGCCGGCGAGCCGATCCGAGCCCTTGTAGCGCGGCTGCCATTCCGGCTTGGGCTCCAGCTTGCTCTCGTGGCCGGGCAGCGCGTCTTCGTGAATCATCCTGGCGGTATCGGACATCGGGGTTCTCCTTCGCTTGAAGAACCCATCGGCGCGCGAAGAGTTCTTCACGTCAAAACGGATGATCGCATGCTCGCGGCAGCCGACACGCGAGGAGAGATGAAATGGCGCTCAAGGCACTGGCCCTCAACTGCACCCTCAAGTCTGACGCGCGCGAGGCGAGCTCGACCGATGCGATGATCGCCGTGCTCGAAAAAGCGTTCGGCGAGAAGAAGGTCACGATCACCGAGACCGTTCGGGTGGTGGCGCTCGACATCAAGCCCGGCGTTACATCGGATGAAGGCGAAGGCGACGATTGGCCGGCACTGCGCGCCAATATCCTTGCCCACGACATAGTGATCTTCGGCGGGCCGATCTGGATGGGTCAGATATCGAGCGTTGCCAAACGGGTGCTGGAACGCATGGATGCGTTTCTCTCCGAGACTGATGAGAAGGGACACATGCCGAGCTACGGGAAAGTCGCGGTTGCCGCGATCGTCGGCAATGAGGACGGCGCGCATTTCTCGTCCGCGCAGCTGTTCCAGGCATTGAACGATGTCGGCTGGAGCATCCCCGCGGTCGCGGCCTGCTACTGGGTCGGCGAAGCGATGGGCTCGATCGACTTCAAGGATCTGAAAAAGACCCCGGACAAGGTGACGGAGACCGCAAAAATGGTCGCGAGCAATGCGGCTCACCTTGCCGGGTTGCTTAAGGCGGCACCCTACCCATGAGCCAGATGGCGATCCTCTCGCCGCTGCTAGTCTGCTGGCGCACAAGAATGCAGTTCCCCGCCGAGGGGCTTGAAGGCGAAACGAGCTTCGAGTGGCTGCAGGAAGATGGCCTGATGCTCATGCGCTCGCGCACGGTCGACGCCGACCTGCCGCCACCTGGTGTTGCGGTGATCTGCTATGATGACAGTTCGGCACGCTGGTCGATGGGCTATCACGATGATCGCGGCGTCTCGCGTATCTATGACATGACATTCGATGGCCGAAGGTGGACATTGGCAGGCAAGCCGCAGGATTTTTTCAGCGCTTCGAGGCGACGATCGAGGACGGTCGCATCGATGGGGCATGGCTGAAATCGGACGATGGCAAGGAATGGTTTGAGGATTTTCTAATTAGCTATCACCGTATTGATCGCTGAGATGCGGCCCAGATGGAGGCGTTGGTGCGGGTTCAGAGCCTTCTAACCATTGCCGTTCTTGCGTCGCGTGACCCATCCCTTTCGGGCGGCTGCCGATCTCTGTTCGGCGGTGCCGGACTTGTTGGCTCTGCCGCCACGGCGCGATGACACATGGATGTCGGGCTTACCCCGTCCTGACCCCGACTTGTTGCCGCCGCCGCTCTCCTTGTTGACCGTCGCCCAGGCGCGGGCGGCTGCTTCCTTCTTGGGAACGCCGCGCTCCTCATAGCCTTCCTCGATATGCGCGGCCTTGCGCTTCTGCTTGTCTGTATAAGCCGATTTGTCGCCGCGCGGCATACCAACTCTCCTTCATCTTCCCCGCTCAAACGAAAAACCGAGGGACATCGTTCCAGTTGCTGATGCTGGCCGGGCCGCACCGAGTGGGGGTCGCAAAGCACGCGGGACGCGGTCATTTCCACTGCTTCACGCGTTGGAGATGACGATAGAAAACTTCGGTGAGCAATGACAATTGGTGAAGAATTCCGCGTCGGGCGCGTGGCCTCGCTCTCGGTCATTTCTTCTCGCGCGCTAGGCATTCCGGTTCGGTCCGCTTGCCCAGTAGAGGTGGCAGGGCGGGATATTCCACCATTCGTAGGCCTCGCGCAGGTCGGAGAAATGGCGCTCAATCAGGGGCCTGATCGCCGTGCGCATTTGATAGGCCGCAAGCTGCCCGGAAAGTTTGAGCGCCAAGGCGCTCTCCCGCATGATCGCATCGCCTTCAGCGGGCCCGAGCGTCGAGAAAGGCAGCCCGGTCACGATACAGTCGGCCCGGCCGAGGCCATGGTGGTCAAGATGATCGTTCACCTCCTGTGCCGACCCTTCGACAACGATCAGCCGGTGGTCGTCGCAGTACGAGCGCAGGCTCCTGGCGAACTCTGCGCCGGTCTCGATCGCCACGAGCCGCGTGTCGGGACGCATGCGCCGGAGGATCTCGAAGGTGAAGCGACCGCTTCCCGGGCCATATTCGATCAACAGTGCGATCTGTGACCAGTCGAGCGGTCCAAGTAAATGATCGACCATCTTCATGCTCGCGGGAAAGGCTGACCCGACAGCGCCGGGGTTTCGAATGAATTCCGACAGAGCAACCCAGCCTGTGTCTTTCATCGGCCTCTCCTTCGATGGAGAACCGCTGAGCGCCCCATTGGCTTCAGGGCATTTTCCGACCAGTAACATTCCGCTTCCAAATCGATGGCCCGCGCCCAGCTTCAACTGGATCGCGCCTTGCCTCGCAGATATAGAGTCACCGGCATCAGGAGCTTAAGGCATTGGACTCAACCGGAACCGAGGCGAAGACTATCGACGACCTGCAGGCTGTCGTCGCGCGCTCGCGTCTGGACGCAGACCGCCTCAAGCTCGCACTCGCGGCCGGCGCTATCGTCGGGACCTGGTTCTGGGATGTGCCCGCCGACCGTTTCACGGTCGATGAGCCTTTTGCCGAGGCGTTCGGTCTCGACCCCGCCCTGGGGCGCGAAGGTCTTAGCCTTGGTGAGATTATCGGCACCGTCCATCCCGAAGACCGCGCCGGCCTCATCGCCGCCATTGATGAGGCGCTCGCGAGGGGAGGTCGCTACGCCCATCAGTACCGCGTCTGCCGCACCGATGGCCAGTATCACTGGATCGAGGCCAACGGACACGTCGTCCATGATGAAGGCGGCAGGCCGACAAGCTTTCCCGGCGTGATTATCGACATCGGAGAACGACGCCGGATCGAGGCTGAACGCGACAGCGCGCGGGCGCTGCTGACCAATTTCGTCGATGCCATGCCCGGCGTCGTCTACGCCAAAGATCGCGATGGCCGGCTGATGATCGGCAACCATGGTACGAGCGAACTCATCGGCAAGGCACCCGAGGATTTTATCGGCCGCACGGACCTGGAGGTGCTGGAGGACAAACAGCAGGCCGCCATGGTGATGGCGACCGATCAGCGGATCATGGCCAGCGGCCGTTCTGAACAGGTCGAGGAGGATGTGAATTTTCCCGACGGCCGGCGTGCCATCTGGCTGTCGACCAAATCACCGCTGAGGGATGCCGGTGGTGCGGTGGTGGGCCTTGTCGGAACCTCGCTCGATATCACCGAACGAAAGGCCATTGAAGCCAGCCACCGCGAGATCGAGGAACGCTACCGGCTCGCCATCGGTGCTACGAGCGACGTGATCTGGGATTGGCGCCTCGCCGATGGGCACGTCGTCTGGAACGAG
This sequence comes from Novosphingobium kaempferiae, assembly GCF_021227995.1. Lineage (NCBI taxonomy): Bacteria > Pseudomonadati > Pseudomonadota > Alphaproteobacteria > Sphingomonadales > Sphingomonadaceae > Novosphingobium > Novosphingobium kaempferiae. The sequence continues at coordinate 1,958,009 of NZ_CP089301.1, read as the reverse complement.
GCACTGGCGACGCGCTTCGGCCATGCGATGGAGCAGACAAGCGCACAATGGTGGCTCGACCGCATCCACCCCGACGACCGCGCGCGGATCGAGGCCAGCATTCATGCCGTCATCGATCATGGCGGAACCAGCTGGACCGACGAGTATCGCTTCCAGCGCGCTGACCGCAGCTACGCATTTGTGCTCGATCGCGGCGCCGTGCTGCGCAAAGACGATGGCGCTCCCGTTCGCATGATCGGCGCGATGCTCGATCAGACCGAGCGCAAGGCAGCAGAGGCCGCGCTCGCGGAAAGTGAAGAGCGGCTGCGTCTCGCGACCGAAGCCTCCGATGTCGGCCTCTGGGACGTCGACATCGTAGAAGACGTGTTGATCTGGCCGGCCCGCACCAAGGGCATGTTTGGCATTTCGCCCGATGTGCCGGTATCGATGCGCGACTTCTACGCGGGACTGCATCCTGACGATCTTGCCGCGACCAGCGCGGCATTCGCGGCGGCCGCCGATCCCGAAAAGCGCGCGCTCTACGATGTGGAATATCGAACCGTCGGCAAGGAGGATGGGATTATCCGCTGGGTCGCGGCCAAGGGCCGCGGCGTGTTCGAGGAGGATCGCTGCATCCGCGTGGTCGGCGTTGCGATCGACGTCACGACGCGCAAGGCTGATGAGGCGCAGCTCCTCGAACTTAACGAACGGCTTGAACTGCGCGTCGCCGAGGAGGTCGCCGAGCGGACAAGAGCCGAGGATGCGCTGCGCCAGAGCCAGAAGATGGAAGCGGTCGGTCAACTCACCGGCGGTATCGCGCACGACTTCAACAATATGCTTGCCGTCATCGTCGGGTCGCTGGATCTGCTGACCCGAAGAATGGGAGATGCCGATCCCAGGGCCCGGCGCTATGTGGACGCAGCGATGGATGGCGCGCGGCGCGCGGCTCAACTCACCCAGCGCCTCCTGGCTTTTTCGCGCCAGCAGCCCCTCAAGCCCGAGGCGTTAGACGCGAACAAGCTGGTTGCCGGCATCTCCGATCTGCTGCGCCATACGCTTTCCGATATTCAGCCCGAGACCGTGCTGGCTGGCGGGCTTTGGCGGACTTTCGCCGATCCCAACCAACTCGAGAATGTCATCCTGAACCTCGCCGTCAATGCGCGAGATGCCATGGCCGATGGCGGGAAGCTGACGATCGAAACCGCCAATTGCCATCTCGACGCTCGCTACGCGGCCGGCCATCTCGGCGTGCCGGCCGGGCAGTATGTAATGATCGCTGTGAGCGACACCGGCAGCGGCATGCCCGAGGAGGTCATTGCCAAGGCGTTCGACCCCTTCTTCACCACCAAGGAGGTTGGGCGCGGCACGGGCCTTGGCCTCAGCCAGGTCTATGGGTTCGTCAAACAGTCGGGCGGACATGTGAAGATCTATTCCGAGGTCGGCCAGGGGACTACGGTGAAGGTATATCTGCCCCGTCTCATGGGCGCAGTCGAAGAAGTAGAGAGCGCCCAGACGGATGACGCGCTGCCGATAGGCGAGAGCCAGGAAGTGATCCTCGTTGTCGAGGATGAGCCGGGTGTGCGCCAGTTCTCGGTCGATGCTCTGAGTGAGCTTGGCTATCGCGTGCTCGAGGCTGATGGAGCAGCGGCGGCGCTCAAGCTGATCGATACCCATCCCGAAATCGCGCTGATGTTCACCGATGTTGTCATGCCCGAGATCAATGGCCGTAAGCTTGCAGACGAGGCACGCCAGCGGCGCCCCGACCTCAAGGTTCTCTTCACCACCGGCTATACCCGCAACGCCGTCGTCCATAACGGTGTGCTCGATCCTGGCGTGCATCTGATTGGCAAGCCCTTCACGGTCGAGGAACTGGCGACGGCTGTGCGTATCGTGATCGAAGAAGACACCGAATAGGCTTCTTGGGCGCGTGCCTGCTCGATCGCTGTTTTGCCCTACGATCGTCGATTGCGAGGAAGCCAATATTCATAGGGCGTCGCAGGCGTGGCGTGAGTTGGTCAGGAGCCGACGGCGCGTGAATGCCGGCTGTCCACAAGGCGCGGCTGCGGACCGGTCGTTCGTCTATCGGCCCATTGCCGGCTGTTAGGCTGTTACCCATCGCCAAAATGAGGAATAGAACCTGTCTACCCCTTCATCACGCGAGTAGGTGGCTTGAATAGCGACAACTATCGTAATTCATGATCGCGCCGAGTTCCGTTCAGTATCGGTCGAAAGCCTCGGCACCGACAATTCGACGGACTTCGTTTTCCCAAACGCGTAAGACGCGACGCTTTTCCTTGAGATACTCGTGCTTATTGTAGACGCCCCGCACGCCGGCTATTTTATGCGCAAGAACGCGCTCGATGTGATCCGCCGCAAGTACGGTGTCCTCCTCATCGTCGAGTATTCCGCTGGCTAAAGTCGAAAACGTCCTGCGAAGGTCATGGGCAGTCCAACGTTCGAACCTTCGGCCTGCCGCCGCCGCCTTGGCAGCCATCGTAGCATTCAGGAAATTTAGCGCGTTGCATAGGTCGTAGACCGTATAAGCGGCCTCGTCGAAGTGAGCCCTGAGAGATGGGAAGACCACATTATAATTGTGGCTGGAAATACGGTTCGAAATCAGACTCCATGCTTTATCGCCGAATGGCGTGATGTGAGCGAGTTTACCTTTCATCCGTTCCGCAGGCAGATCCATCCATTCGCGCGAAAGATCCAGCTCCTCCCGAACGACATCACGCAATTCGTCACGGCGTTGGCCGGTCAGCAGAAGGGTCAGGAAAAAAGCGCGGGACGTTGCATCCAACTCGCCGGCGGCATCCCAGAGCCAGCGCACTTCCATCTCGTTTAGATAGCGGTCCCGCTTTGCGGATTTGTCGGCCCGAAGCCTTCTTGCGGGAGAGTTCGTCAGGCCCGTCTTCGCTTCGGCTTCCTCAGCCCAGGTAAAGAACCGCTTGATGTATCGTACCGTGTTGTTGAATGCCGCAACCTTACCCATGTCGCGAAGTGGGGCAACGAGATCGGCCAATTCCAGGTAGGTCACCTCCGTGAGAAGTTTAGGGCCAATCGTCGCAGCGAAAATACGCCTCCACACGTGGCCTTTGTCCGCTATGGTAGCCGCTGCGTTCTCGCCCTTGATCGATGCCATGTAGATGTCCCAAGCCTCCTGGCAGGACATAATTTTGCGCGGCGCCTCGACGGGCAGTTGTTGAGTATCAATTCCATTACCGAACTCGACGTAAACGTCGACACCTTTGGCTAGCTTGCCATTGATCTCATCGGCCCAGGCGCGGGCCTTAGCTAACGTCACTCCCAGGCCGCCCTCGTATCGACCACCCGCAATCTTTCGCGGTGTCCCTCTCACTCGACCTTGCCACTGCCAGGTGCCACCGCGCGCACCGACGATGAATGTCAGCCCCTTGGTCACATCTACCAATCGGGCGTTCGCCCGTGCAGCATCAGCAGACTTGATCTGCAACGCTGTTAATGGCGCTCGGGGCTTCGCCATCGTCTTACATCCTTCAAGTCAGCAGCTCAGTATCCTGATCAGGTGTATCCTAAACGTATCCTAATTGTGATTTAACCCCCAAAACCCCCAAATCTGGATACACGACGTGGTCATCGAAGAAGCCGTCATCAGATCTAAAATCGGGATCAGTGCGGGTGCTCATCGTCCTTCCGCCCGCGCAATGCCTCGATCACTTCGCGCATCGTCTCGGTGTCGCGCAGGTTGAGGTCGCGCTGGGGGTAGGGCACCTTGATGCCGTGCTCGCGCATCAGCTTCCACAGGGTCTTGAGGACATCGGATCTAACGTTTCCAATGCCTTCCTCGGGATCGGTGATCCACACATGGATGACGAAGCTGACGCCATTTTCGGCGAAGCTGTCGAGCCAGACGGTCGGCGGCGGGGCGACGAGGACACGCTTCACCGACCTCGCGGCCTCGAGCATCAGCTGCTCGGCCAGCTCGATGTCGGAGGCGTAGGGGACTACCACCGGCACCTGGATACGCACGTTGCGGCTTGAGTAGGACCAGTTCTCGACCTGATTGATCATCAGGTTCTCGTTCGGGATCAGGTATTCCTTCTGGTCTCGCGTGGTGAGCGAGACGGCGCGGATGCCGATGCGGCGGATCTGGCCGAAGGTGTACTGGCCGCCCTGGTCGGTGATGGCGATCACGTCGCCGGGCTTGATGGACTTGTCCATCAGCAGAATGATGCCCGCGATCAGGTTGCCGAAGGTCTTCTGGAGGCCGAAGCCGATGGCGAGGCCGAACGCGCCGGAGAACACCGTGAGCGCCGTCAGGTCGATGCCCAGCACATCGATGCCGACGAGGATGGCGACGGTCCAGATGAACAGGCTGACCATCTTCTCGGTCAGCAGCCGCTGCGTCATGTCGAGGCGGGTGGCGCGGGCGAGCACGCGGCTCGACAGGCGGCTCGCGCCCCAGGCGATGGTGATGACGAGCGCGAGGACACCCACCACCACCGTCAGATCCCAGAGCGAGAAGCGGGAGCCGCCGACCTGTATCGCCAGCGTGTCGAGCGTGTCGACGACGTTGCCGACGACATCGCTGCGGGCCGAGACGATCGTTTTGATGCCCTCGGCGCCGGCCACCGGCTCGCCGCGCTCGATCACCACCGCGGTCGCCGTGGCCGTGGGGCTCGGCGACGCGGTGGCGAGGGCGGTCACTGGCCCCGCCATGCCGCCAGTGCCTGTTCGATGTCGGCGATGAGGTCGGTCGCGGATTCAAGGCCGACGGACAGGCGAACGCCGTGGCGGTCGCCGTCCTGCGAGGGGGCGGGGGGCCAACTCATGCGGCTGCGATAGCCGGAAGGCTCGATGGGGATGGCGAGGCTTTCGAAGCCGCCCCACGAATAGCCGATGCCGAACAGCGTCAGCGCGTCGATGAAGCGGTTGCGCGCGGCCGCGTCGCCCCCCTTGAACACGAAGCTGAACAGGCCGCAGCCGCCGGTGAAGTCCCGCTTCCACAAGTCGTGCCCCGGCGCGCCGGGCAGCATCGGGCAGAGCACTTGCGCGATTTCCGGACGCCCGGAGAGCCATTTGGCGATCTCCAGCGCGCTTTCGGCCTCGCGGGCGAGGCGCAGGTGGAGCGTGCGCAGGCCGCGCAGGGCGAGCGCCGCGTCGTCCGGCGAGACGATGTTGCCGAGCTGCTGCGCGCGTGCGCGCAGCCGGGCGTGGAGTTCCGGCCCGGCGCTGGCGCTGCCGAGCATGAGGTCGGAATGACCGCCGACGTGCTTGGTCAGCGCCATCAGCACGATGTCGATGCCACGCGGCAGTCCCGCGAAGCCGAGCGGGCTGGCCCAGGTGTTGTCGAGCACGGACACCGCGCCCTTTTCGCGCGCGATGCGGGCGAGGGCGGGCACGTCGCAGACTTCCATCGAGAGGCTGCCCGGCGCCTCGATCAGCACCGCGCGGGTCCGCTCGCAGAAGGCGGCTTCGTAGTCATCGATCTCGAGGGGGTCGAAGAAGCGCGTTTCGATGCCGAAGTCGGTCAGCAGGCCCTTGCCCATCGCGCGGGTGGGGTCATAGGCGTTGTCGGTGATGAGCAGGACGTCGCCCGGCTTCAGCACGGTCAGGAAGACCCCGGCGATGGCGGCGACGCCCGAGGGGTAGAGCACGGTGCCTGCCGCGCCCGGCTCCAGCGCGGTCAGCGCGTCGGCCAGCGCCCACTGCGTCGGTGCGCCACGACGGCCGTAGAAGAAGCGCCCATCCTCGTTGGTGCGGGGGCCTGCGAAGAGGGCGGCGGTGCTCTCGTAAAGGTGCGTGCTGGCGCGCCAGACCGGCGGGTTGACCACCGGCCCGGTCCATTCGCTCCGCCGTCCGGCACCGACGATTAGTGTTGCAGCCTCAAGATCTTCGAGGCGCTTGCTGGTATCCAAGGTCATCTCCGCTTGCTGGTGCGCGGACACTAGGCATTCGGGAGGCCTCGGGAAAGGCCTTGCGGCAAGCCGTCAGCCGACCGCCTGCTGCAACCGGGCGGATTGCACCGGGTAGGCGCGCGCCGCCTCCACCTCGCGGGCGGCAAGGGTACGATGCTCGCCCGGGCCGACATCGAGGCGCAGCGGGGTGAGCGCAGCGCTTCCGGCGGTGCCGACGGTGTAGACGCGGCGGACCGCCGGGCTGGCGACGCTCGACACGAGGCACAGGCGCACCAGCGGCACGAACAGCGAGGCGCTGTTCTGGCGCACGGGTGTGATGGCGTTCAGCGGCAGCAGGATTTCGCCCGAAATCGTGGCGCTCTCCCCGGCGGCCAGCGCGGGCACCGGCTTGAGCGGCGTCAGGTTCTCGATGGCGGGGGCGAGTTGCTCCTCGGGCGGGATCGATCCGTGCGCGCCGATCATGTCGCCGAGCAGGTGGCCCGCTTCCATCGGCGCCGTGGCGGTGACGGTCAGGCGGTACTGCAGCGTGGCGTAGACCAGCGAGAGGCGCAGGCCGACCGGCTCGAACGCGAGTTCCGGCCCGGTGGGCGAGGGTGCGCTTGCGACCGGGGCGGGTTGGGGCACGGGCGCAGGCGGGGGAGGCGGCGGCGCGAAGCTCGGCTGCGGCACCGGTGCGGCGACGGGGGCGGCTTCCTCGGCCTCCCATTCGACCTGATCGGGGCGGGAACGGCGGCGCGTGAGGGCGACGACGCCCCCGATGGCGGCCACCAGAGCCATCGGCGCGGCCCACCACCATGTCGGCCAGGCGGTATCGGTGGATGCGGGTTCGAGAATGGGTGCGGCTGACGGGGCTGGCGTCGGTACAGGCGCGGCCGCCTCGGGCACGGGCGATGCGCTTGGCGAGGGGGCGGTTTGGACGGGCGTGCTCGCCGTGGGTTCCGGCGTGGGCGTCGCCGTCGCGCGCGGAGTGACCGGGGCGGTACTCGGCGCTGCGGTCGGGGTGGCGCGCGGCGTCGGGCGGGGTGAGGGCGTCGCAGTCGCGCTCGGGACCGGCATGGGCCGGACGGTCGGCGGCGGAGGGGCTATCGTCGGCACCGGCTCCGGCGCGGACGTGCTGGGGCGCACGACGGGGTTCTGCGCGTCCACCGGTCCCTGCGCGCGCTGGCCGGTCGGCGTCGCGCTGGGGTCCGGCAGGCTCCACGTATTGGCGGACTGCGCCGCCGCCGGAGCGGTTGCGGACAGGATGAGCGCGGTCGTGCCCGCGCCTGCGAAGATGGAAAGCTTGCCCCTCATGGTCCCTTCGGCTTTCGCCCGATGCGTTGTGAATGGCTCGTTAATGCCTCCAGCGCGCAGCACAAGCCCGCGACAGGCCGTTGCATGGCAGCGCTCTTGCGCGGACGGGTCAATGGAGGCATGGCCGAAGGCATGAACGACACTTCCAAGCCCGCGACTCCGCTGCATCTCGGCCAGCAGAGCGCACTACCCGCATCGCCCGAGCAGGCGGTCCTCGACTACGTACCCAACCCGCGCACCGGCTCGCTCTATCTTGTTCGCTTCGCCGCGCCGGAGTTCACCTCGCTGTGCCCGGTCACCGGACAGCCCGACTTCGCGCATCTCGTCATCGACTATGCGCCGGGCGAGACGATCGTCGAATCGAAGAGCCTCAAGCTGTTCCTCGGCTCTTTCCGCAACCACAACGGCTTCCACGAGGACGTGACGGTCGGCATCGGCCAGCGCCTGTTCGACGAGATGAAGCCCCGCTGGCTGCGCATCGGCGGCTACTGGTATCCGCGCGGCGGCATTCCCATCGACGTGTTCTGGCAGTCCGATGCGCCGCCCGCAGGCCTGTGGGTGCCCGATCAGGGCGTGCCGGGCTACCGCGGCCGGGGCTGAGTACGCTTCGTCATTGCGAGCGCAGCGAAGCAATCCAGCGATGTGGGCCGACCTTGGATTGCTTCGCTGCGCTCGCAATGACGAGGTTTGGTTGAAGAGACTTGCCTAGTAACCCGCCGAGGCGAAGCGTGCGCCGTTGACGCGGGTCAGGTCTATCGTGCCCTTGCCGATGGAGGCCATCTGGCGGCTCGACAGGCACTGCGCATAGACGGTCGGAGCCTCGGCCTTGCGCGCGGCTTCGGTGTCCAGCGCATCGTCGAGGCGGGCATCGCACTGGGTCCGGTCGCTGTAAGTCTGGACCGGAGTGTCGAGGCGCTGGCAGGCCGTACCGTCGTCCGAACAGGCGAACAGGGCGAGGGCGAAGAGAGTAGCGCTCATGTGATGTCTCCTTCCATGGAGAACAACGGCGCCGCGCCCGCTTGTATCCCGGCTTAATGAGAAAAACCGAGTCCGGTCAATATCATTACGGACTGGAACCATCGGGGCCGGAGCGCGTAATAGGCCCCTCATGGACCAGACCAAAGCCAAGCTCGTCATTCGCCAGGCCACCGTCGGCGACGCCCCCGCCATCGCCCGCCTTTCCGTCAAGGTCTACGGCAAGGCCGACGCCTTCACCCGGGCGGAAATTCGGGGTCAGGTCATCAACTTCCCCGAAGGCCAGTTCGTCGCCGAATACGAAGGCAGGGTCGTCGGCCACTGCGCGACGATGATCGTCACCTCCGACCTCGCGTTCAAGCCGCATACCTGGGAAGAGATCAGCAACGGCGGCTACGGGCGCCCGCCCGCGCCCGAGGGCGACGTGCTCTACGGGTTCGAGGTGGTGGTGGATCCGGACTACCGCCGCCTGCGCATCGGCCAGCGCCTCTATCGCAAGCGGCGCGAGGTCTGCCAGTATTTCGAGCTGAAGGGCATCGCCTTCGCAGGCCGCATGCCCGGCTACTTCCGCCGCAAGCGCACGTATCCCGATCCCGCAGACTACGTGCAGGCGGTGAAGGACAAGAAGATCCGCGATCAGGTCATCAACTTCCAGATGAACGAGGGCTACGAGCCGCGCGGCATCCTGCCGGACTATATCCCCACCGACCGCGAGAGCGGCGGCAACGCCGTGCTGATGTACTGGACCAACCCGCTCGCTCCGCGCGACACCGGCAAGGCGGTGCCCGGCCTCAAGGAGCGCGTCCCCTCCAGCGTGCGCGTCGCGACCGTCCAATTCCAGATGCGCAAGATCGAGACCATCGACGAGTTCGAGGCTCAGGTGGAATACTGGATCGACGTCGCGGCGGACTACGAGAGCGACTTCGTGGTGTTCCCCGAACTGTTCACGCTGGAACTGCTCTCCATCGAGGAAAGCAAGCTGGAGCCCGCCGCCGCGATCGAGAAGATCGCCGAATATACCGAGCGCTTCGTGGAATTCATGCAGCGCATGGCGGTCAGCTACAACATCAACATCATCGGCGGCTCGCACCCTACCCGCGTCAAGCTGGGCGGCGGCAAGAGCGAAATCCGCAACATCGCCTATACCTTCCTGCGCGACGGTGCGGTGCACGAGACGCAGAAGCTGCATCCCACGCCCTCCGAACGGCGCTGGTGGAACATCAAGGGCGGCTTCGGCGCCAACGTGATCCCCACCGATTGCGGCCCGATCGGGGTGATGATCTGCTACGACAGCGAGTTCCCCGAACTGGCGCGCCACCTCGTCAACCAGGGCGCGCTGATGCTGTTCGTGCCGTTCTGCACCGACGAGCGGCGCGGTTACCTGCGCGTGCGCTACTGCGCGCAGGCCCGCGCGGTGGAGAACCAGTGCTACGTCGTCACCTCCGGCGTAGTCGGCAACCTGCCCAACGTCGAGAACATGGACGTCCACTACGCCGAAAGCGCGATCCTGACGCCCAGCGACTTCCCCTTCGCCCGCGACGGCGTGGCGGCGGACACCGCGCCGAATACGGAGACGATCGCGATCTCCGACCTCAGCCTCGACGCCCTGCTTACCGCGCGCCAGTCCGGCGCGGTGCAAAACCTCAAGGACCGCCGGTTCGATCTCTATCGCGTGGAGTGGGCCCAGCACTGAGTGCGTCGTCCCGGCGAAGGCCGGGACCGCTGGCTGTCTTTAGGCGCGCCCTGCCGGCGGGGCTTCGACAAGCTCAGCCTGAGCGGGGTTTCAAGGTCTTCGTCATTGCGAGCGCAGCGAAGCAATCCAGCGGCATCGCGTAACGCCGGATTGCTTCGCTGCGCTCGCAATGACGAAAGGGGGGAGGGTGAAGGCAGGTTGTTTCCGCTCACCCTGAGCTTGTCGAAGGGTCAGGCGGAACCTGACGGCCTTCCGATATCCCCCGCGCCGACACTTCGCAGGCACCCGTAAAGGCCCGCCAGGCGCCTTTAGGTGCCCGTAGGTGCCGCTAGGTTCAGTTCAGTACCCCTTTGCGCGCCGTTCGGAACGGTCTATGCCTCTCGATCGTATCCAAAACAAAGCGACGCCATGACCAGAGACCTTACCGTACCCCAGGGCGTTGCCAGTCAGCGCGTCGCCGATATCCTCGCCGAGCGTATCCTATCGGGCGCACTGCCACCCGGCGCCCGCATCAAGCAGGACGAACTGGCGGACGAACTCGCCACCAGCCGCATTCCGGTGCGCGACGCGCTGCGCATCCTCGAGGCGCGCGGCCTCGTCACCATGCGGGCCAATGCGGGTGCGCGCGTCACCAGCCTGACCCGCCGCGACCTCGAGGTGTCCTACGAGATCCGCGAGCGGATCGAACCGCTGCTGCTGGCCGACAGCGTGCCGCACCTGACCGACGCCGACCTTGCCGACCTGCGCGCTGTCATGGAGCGGAATGAGCAAACGAGCGACATCGACGAGGCCATCGCGCTCGGGCGCGAGTTCCACTGGATCACCTACCGCCGCCACTCGACGCCGCTGCTGGCGCAGATCGTCGAGCGGGTGTGGGACACCACGCAGAGCTACCGCCGTGCCTACATGAAGCTGGCGATGGGTAACGCGGTGCCGGGCGCGAAAGGCGAGGGCGGGCGGACGCACGACCTTGAACATCAGCTCCTCTACGATGCCATCGCCAAGCGCGAGGTGGAGACGGCACAAGCGGCGCTGGTGATGCACATCCGGCGGACGCGGACTGGTCTCGTCCGCTATGGCCACCTGTTGAACGACGGGGCGATGCCTCTCGCTGCCGAGTGATGCGGCGTGGCAAGCGCTTGCGAAAGGCGGCGAGGGCGGGCTAGGAAGCCTCTGCCTTCCCCAAGGTTCGCCCATCGTTTCAGGAGAACCTGCGCAGATGATTACCCTCGACCAGTCCCGCACCCTCGTTGCCGCAACCCGCGCCAAGGGCCGGGAGATGGCGCTCAACCCGCTCACCGTCGTGGTGCTGGACGCGGGCGGGCATCTCGTCGCCATGGAGCGCGAGGACGGCTCGGGCTACGGTCGCCCGGATGTGGCGGCAGGCAAGGCCGCGGGCGCGCTGGCGATGGGCGTGTCGAGCCGCAAGCTGGGCGACATGGCGGCGGAACGCCCGCAGTTCATGGCCGCGCTCTCGGCCGCGTGGCACGGCAAGCTGATCCCGGCGGCGGGCGGCGTGCTGGTGCGCGATGCGGCGGGGGCGCTGCTGGGCGCGGTCGGCGTCAGCGGCGACCTGTCCGACAAGGACGAGGAAGCGGCCTTTGCAGGCATCGCTGCGGCAGGGCTGGTCGCAGGCTGACCTCGATTCCTCCCCGAGCTTGTCTCGGGGAGGTGGCAGCCCGAAGGGCTGACGGAGGGGGAATTGCGCGCCTTCTCCCCCTCCACCACCGCCTGCGGCGGCGGTCCCCCTCCCCGAGACAAGCTCGGGGAGGAACTAGATCCGGGCCTCGAAAATCTCCCGCCCGGGCACCGGCATCTCCACCTTGTAGACCGTGCCGGTGCTGGATTCGGTGAAGAACAGCCACTTGTTGTCCGGCCCGCCGTAGGCCGCATTGGTGGTGTAGCGGCCTTCGGGCACGTCGATCCGCAGCATCGGCTCGCCCCGGTCGGAGAACAGCCACACCGCCCCGAAGCCGACGTGGCAGACGACGAGGTTGTCGTTAGCGTCGATCGTCAGCCCGTCCGGCCCGGAGCCGCCGGAAAGCTGGATGTAGGTGCCGACCTTGGAGATCACCTCGCCGTTATTGACGAGCGGGCAGCGCCACACGGCATTGGCGCGGGTGACGGCGAGGTAGAGCGCGGTCTCCGCATTGTTGAGCACGAGGCCGTTGGGGCTGGGGATCCGGTCCAGCATGAGTTCCAGCCGTCCGGTCCCGGCGCGGACGCGGAACAGGCGGCCGTTGGGATTGTGCCAGCCCGACTGGCCCTGGTCGGTGAACCAGATGTCGCCGTTCCTCGCGATCGTCAGGTCGTTGCAGCCGAGGAAGGGCTCCAGGAGGTAGCGCTCGAACCACGGTTCCGACCTGCCGGTGGCGGGGTCGCAGATGACCATGCCCTTGTGGTGGTCCGCCACCAGCAGGCGGCCGTCGCTGAGGAACTTCATGCCGTTGGGCTGGCCGTCGTATTCGAAGCCGACCTCGCACGTCCCGTCGGGGCTGATGCGGAACAGGCGACCCCAGGGGATGTCCGTCACCCACAGGTTGCCCGCCGCGTCGAACACCGGCCCCTCCAGGAACACCGGCGCTGCGGCGCCGTGAAGCTGGACCTGCGCCCACTCGGTCGTCTCGCCGAAGCGGCGGAAGCGATCGGGGATGCGGCAGAACACTTCGGCCGTGACGGCGGGCGGGGCGGCGAACATCGCAGGCGTCCTCTCGATTGATCGCCCGGACGGCAAAGGCCCGGATCGGATACATGTTGTCTGCCCGAACGCTTATTACGCCTTGACCGCCCCGCAAAGAGCTTTCACCACCACACTCAGCAAATCCGCCTCGATGGTATACATCACGGGCAAAAAGGAGAGGAATCCCCGTGAGTTCCCGCGAACTCGTCTGCATAATCGATCCAATCCATCCTGTCGGGGTCGAAGGTATCGCCTCGGCGCATGACGTGATCGGGCTGGATGATCCGCGGGTGGCGGAAGCGAGCGTGATCGTGATCCGCACGAGCCCGCTCGGTCCCGAAATCTTTGGCGCGATGCCGCGCCTCAAGGCTATCGTGAAGCACGGCGCGGGGGTGGACAACATCGCCATTCCCGCTGCCACGGCGCAGGGCGTGATGGTCGCCAACACGCCGGGCGGCAACAACTCGACGGCGGTGGCGGAGGGCGCGGTTTCCCTGATGCTCGGCCTTTTGCGCCGCACGCGCGACATGGATTCGCTTGTTCGAGAAGGCCGCTGGGACGAGCGCTGGGGCATCCGGCTCGGCGATCTGACCGGCGCGCGGGTGGGCCTGATCGGGTTCGGCCGGATCGCCCGGCAGGTCGCGAAGATCTGCGCCCTCGGCTTTGGGTGCGAAGTTCTGGCCTATGATCCGGTGGTGCCGGACGCGGAGGTGCGTGCCGCCGGGGTGGAGCCAGCGGACCTCGCGGGCGTGCTTGGCTGCGATATCGTATCCATCCATACGCCGCTGACCGACACCACGCGCAACCTTATCGATACCGTGGAACTGGGCATGATGCGGCCGCACGCGCTGCTGGTGAACTGCTCGCGCGGGGGCATCGTCAACGAAGCCGCGCTGGCGGAAGCCTTGCGCGTCGGCCAGATCGCGGGCGCGGGCATCGACGTGTTCGAGGACGAACCGCCAGCCTCCGATCATCCGCTGTTCGGCCTCTCAAACTGCCTGCTCTCGCCCCACGTCGCGGGCGTCACCGAGGCCGGGATGAAGGACATGGCGCTTCACGTCGCCGCCGTGATCGACGCCATCAGCCGGGGCGAAGTGCCCGCAACCCTGCTCAATCCGGAGGTTCTGTCGTGACCGTTCCCGTCAAATCCGTGATCTACGCAAGGATCGATCGCCCCGACCCGGCGCTGCTGGAACGTGCCGCGAAGTTCGGCATCGCCGATCTCCATGAGGGATTGGGCGAGATCGCGGGTCGCATGTGCCTGATGAGCCCCGCCATGATCCCGATCGCTCCCGCCCAGAAAGTCTGCGGCCCAGCGGTGACGGCGTGGAACTTCCCGGGCGACAACCTCGCCATCCACGCCGCGCTTTACACGGCGCAGGCGGGCGATGTGCTGGTGCTGACCAACGGCGGCGGGCATCAGGGCGCGCTCTGGGGCGACGTGGCCTGCACGTTTGCGAAGAAGAAGGGGCTCGTCGGCACTGTCGTCCACGGCGCCACGCGCGATGTCGATGCGATCCGGGAACTGGGCTTTCCCGTATGGTCGACGGCGGTCTCCGTCGAGCATCCTAAAAAGCGCGGCCCGGCGGCGGTCAACGTGCCGCTGGTGGTCGATGGCGTGCTGGTGGAACCGGGAGACGTCATCGTCGGCGATTCGGACGGGGTGCTGGTGATCCCCAAGACGCTGCTGGAACTCGCCGTCACCAATGCCGAGGCCCGCGCCGCCAAGGAAGTCGAGTTCCGCCGCCGTATCGGCGAGGGCGAGGTGCTGTTCGATGTGCTCGGCATGAGGGCGCTGGTCGAGGAACTCGGCATCGAGATCAGGGACTGCACCTGGGAGGAGGACCGCCCGGGCTGACGGTTCGGGACGTTCCATGCAGGGAGGCCGGGGCCGTTCGCGCGGCTCCGGCTTTTTTTGTGGCCGTCAGGAATGAAACCGGCCCGGTGACGAATTTGATTGCCGCACTGCACAATCTATCTTGCCGCAACGCAGTCCTGTGCTAGCCATATCTCCCTAGGAAGGGGGAGGGGGAAATCGCCCCCGTCCTGGCATTAACCGGCCTGTCCCGTCGAGCTGAATCGGCGCGTCCGGGCGGCCTGCTAAGGAGTGCTCTCGTGGCCAGCGAACCCGTGTCCGACATCAAGCCCCCCCTTTCCGATTCCGGCGCCTCCGCGCAGATGGAGAAGGACATCCTGCGCGTCCTGCGCCGCCGCATCGGCAAGGACCAGCGCGCGGCCAAGCAGCATGACTGGTACGCGTCCTCGATCCTGACGCTGCGCGACAAGATCATCGATTCGTGGATCGAATCCACGCAGCGCACATACGAGGCGGGCGGCAAGCGCGTCTATTACCTCTCGATGGAGTTCCTGATCGGTCGCCTGCTGCGCGACGCGCTCTCGAACCTTGGCGTCACGCGCGACATGGAGAAGGCGCTGGCCACTTTCGGCCTCGATCTGGCGGAACTTGAGGAGCTTGAGCCCGACGCGGCGCTCGGCAACGGTGGCCTCGGCCGTCTGGCGGCGTGCTTCATGGAGAGCCTCGCGACGCTGGACATCCCGGCCTACGGCTACGGCATCCGCTACGTGAACGGCATGTTCCGCCAGCGCATCGACGATGGCTGGCAGGTCGAACTGCCCGAGACCTGGCTGGCGCACGGCAACCCGTGGGAGTTCGAGCGGCTCGAAAGCACCTACCGCATCGGCTTCGGTGGTGAGGTCGTCGCGCAGGGCGACGGCGTGATGTGGAACCCGGCCGAGGAAGTGGACGCGACTGCGGTCGATACCCCGGTGGTGGGCTGGCGCGGCAAGCGCGTGAACACGCTGCGCCTGTGGACCGCCAACCCGATCGATCCGCTCAAGCTCGATGCCTTCAACGCCGGCGACCACTTCGGCGCGCTGGCGGAGAAGGTGCGCGCCGAAAGCCTTGTGCGCGTGCTCTATCCGGCGGATTCCAGCCCGGCGGGGCAGGAACTGCGGCTGCGGCAGGAATACTTCTTCACCGCTGCCTCGATCCAGGACATCGTGCGGCGCCACGTCCAGTATGAGGGCGATATCCGCACCCTGCCGGAGAAGGCGGCGATCCAGTTGAACGACACGCACCCCTCGGTCGCGGTGGCCGAACTGATGCGCGTGCTGGTCGACCTCGAAGGGCTGGAGTTCAACGAGGCGTGGGAGGTGACGAAGAAGACTGTCTCCTACACCAACCACACCCTGCTGCCCGAGGCGCTGGAAACCTGGCCGCTGCCGCTGTTCGAACGCTTGCTGCCGCGTCACATGCAGATCATCTACGCGATCAACAGCCGCGTCCTGCGCGAAGCGCGCAAGGCGGGCCTGACCGACGGCCAGATCGCCGCGATCAGCCTCATCGACGAGAGCGGGGAGCGTCGGGTGCGCATGGCGAACCTCGCGTTCGTGGGCGCGCATTCGATCAACGGCGTGGCCGCGCTGCATACCGATCTGATGAAGGAGACGGTCTTCGCCGACCTTCATGCGCTCTACCCGGAGCGGATCAACAACAAGACCAACGGCGTCACCCCGCGCCGGTGGCTGCAGCAGTGCAACCCGGGGCTGACCAAGGTCATCAAGGACGCCATCGGGCCGGAGTTCCTCGACGATGCGGCCAAGCTGTCCGCCCTCAACGCGCTGGCCGACGATGCCGCGCTGGGTGAGCGCGTGGCCGAGGTCAAGCGATCGAACAAGGTCGCGCTGGCGGACTACATCAAGAAGACGATGGGCATCCGCCTCGATCCCGATGCGCTGTTCGACGTGCAGATCAAGCGTATCCACGAATACAAGCGCCAATTGCTCAATCTGATCGAGACGGTAGCGCTCTACGACCAGATCCGCAGCCATCCGGAGCGCGACTGGGTGCCGCGCGTGAAGATCTTCGGCGGCAAGGCGGCGCCGAGCTATCACAACGCCAAGCTCATCATCAAGCTGGCCAACGACATCGCCCGGCGCGTCAACTCCGATCCCTCGGTGGGCGGGCTGCTCAAGGTGGTCTACGTCCCGAACTACAATGTCAGCCTGGCCGAGCGGATCATCCCGGCGGCGGACCTTTCGGAACAGATCTCGACCGCAGGCATGGAAGCCTCGGGCACCGGCAACATGAAGTTCGCCCTCAACGGCGCGCTCACCATCGGCACGCTCGACGGCGCCAACGTCGAAATCAAGGAGCATGTGGGCGACGAGAACATCGTCATCTTCGGCCTCACCGCCGAGGAAGTCACCGCCAAGCGCGCCGAGGGCTACAACCCCCGCGCCATCATCGAGGAATCCCGCGAACTGAGCCAGGCGCTCTCCGCGATCTCCTCGGGCGTGTTCTCGCACGACGATCCGCACCGTTACGAGGGGCTCGTCAACGGCATCTACGAGCATGACTGGTTCATGTGCGCAGCCGATTTCGACGCTTACGCCGCCGCCCAACGCGACGTCGACGCGCGGTGGGAAAATAAAGCCGGCTGGCGCGCCTCCGCCATCCGGAACATCGCCAATGTCGGCTGGTTCTCCTCGGATCGGACCATCTCCGAATATGCCAAGGACATCTGGAAAGTTCTGTGAAGCCACCGCAAAGCGCTCTCGATTCTCTGCTTCAAGGCACTCACGCGGACCCGTTTTCGCTTCTTGGAACCCATGCCGGCCCTGACGGTACGCACCTCAGGGCCATTCTTCCCGGCGCCGACGAAGTCGAGGCGTTCAGCCTCGACGGGCACTGGCTCGGAACGCTCGAAAAGGTCGATGATCGCTACCTGTTCGAAGGGCGGCTGCGGATAAAGCCGCAGCCGATCCGCTACCGCTGCACGTCGCAGGAACACGACTGGCTGGTTACCGACCCGTATACCTTCGGCCCGGTGCTCGGCCCGGTGGACGACCTGCTGATCGCGCAGGGCACGCATATGCGCCTGTTCGACAAGCTCGGCGCGCACCTGATCGAGCATGAGGGCGCGCAGGGTGTCCACTTCGCCGTCTGGGCGCCCAATGCCCGGCAGGTCAGCGTCGTGGGCGACTTCAACGACTGGGACGCACGCCGCCACGTCATGCGCAGCCGCGCTGACATCGGCGTGTGGGAAATCTTCATCCCCGACATCGGCGACTATCGGGCCTACAAGTACCATATCGTCGGTGCGGACGGCGCGGTGCAGCCGCTCAAGGCCGACCCCTTCGCCTTCATGTCGGAAATCCGGCCTGACAACGCCTCCGTCACCGCCGTCCCCGCCAAGCTGGACTGGGGCGACGAGGCGCACCTCGATCACTGGGCTTCGGTCGATGCGCGCAAGGTGCCGGTCTCGATCTACGAGGTCCACGCCGGATCGTGGAAGCGGGACCGCTGGAACTGGTTCCTCGACTGGGACGCGCTGGCGGACGAACTGATCCCCTATGTGGTCGAGATGGGGTTCACCCATATCGAGTTCCTGCCGATCAGCGAACACCCCTACGATCCTTCGTGGGGCTACCAGACGACCGGGCTCTATGCCCCGTCATCGCGCTTCGGGGAGCCTGCGGGCTTCGCGCGCTTCGTCGACGGTGCGCACCGGGCGGGCATCGGCGTCCTGCTCGACTGGGTGCCAGCGCACTTCCCCAAGGACGAGCACGGCCTCGTCCGCTTCGATGGCACCGCGCTCTATGAACACGCCGACCCCCGAATGGGCCAGCAGCCGGACTGGGGCACGCTGATCTACAACTTCGGGCGGCGGGAGGTGCAGAGCTACCTCGTCAACAACGCGTTGTTCTGGGCTGAACGCTACCACGTAGACGGGCTGCGCGTGGATGCCGTCGCCTCGATGCTGTACCGCGATTACTCGCGCAAGGCGGGCGAGTGGATCCCCAACCAGGAAGGCGGGCGCGAGAACTGGGAGGCGGTGGAGTTCATGCGCCAGACCAACCGCGCGCTCTATGCGGCGCACCCCGGCTTCATGACCATAGCCGAGGAATCGACCGCATGGCCCGGCGTCACCCAGCCCGCCTACGAAGGTGACGGCAAGGGGCGCGAGACGGCGCTGGGCTTCGGGTTCAAGTGGAACATGGGCTTCATGCACGACACGCTGCGCTACATGGCGCGCGATCCGGTGCATCGGCGCTATCACCATGACGACCTGACCTTCGGCCTGATGTACGCCTTCTCGGAGAACTACGTCCTGCCGCTGAGCCATGACGAGGTGGTCCACGGCAAGGGTTCGCTGCTCGGCAAGATGAGCGGGGACGACTGGCAGAAGTTCGCCAACCTGCGTGCCTACTACGCGTTCATGTGGGGCTACCCCGGCAAGAAGCTGCTGTTCATGGGACAGGAGTTCGCCCAGCGCCGCGAATGGAGCGAGGATCGCGCGCTCGACTGGGAACTGCGAGATGCGCCTTCGCATGAGGGCGTGCGCAATCTGGTCAAGGATTTGAACCGCCTCTACCGCACTAAGCGGGCGCTTCATGCGGGCGACTGCGATGCCGGTGGCTTCGAGTGGCTGGTGGTCGACGACACGGAGAACTGCGTCTTCGCCTGGCTGCGGAAGGCGCCCGGCGCCGCTCCGGTGGCAGTGATCGCGAACATGACGCCCGCCATGCGCACGGGGTACGAGGTGCCGCTGCCGATCGACGGCAAGTGGAACGAGATCCTGAACAGCGATTCCGTGCATTATGGCGGCACCGGCAAGGGCAACCTTGGGCAGGTGAAGGTGTTGGACGGGCACGCGACCGTCACGCTGCCGCCGCTCGCCACGATCATGCTCGAATACGCCGGTTAGGACGAATTCTTTGACAACCCCATATCGTCATTGCGAGCGTAGCGAAGCAATCCAGAGCATTGGCTGACCACGCTGGATTGCTTCGCTACGCTCGCAATGACGAACATAAGAACGGAGAGATACCCGATGAGACCAGCTTCCGGCGCCCCGCTAGCGCGCGACGCCATGGCTTATGTTCTGGCCGGTGGCCGAGGCAGTCGCCTCAGGGAGCTGACGGACAACCGCGCCAAGCCCGCCGTCTATTTCGGCGGCAAGGCGCGCATCATCGACTTTGCGCTGTCGAACGCGATCAACTCGGGCATCCGCCGCATCGGCGTCGCCACTCAGTACAAGGCGCATAGCCTGATCCGCCACATGCAGCGGGCGTGGAACTTCATGAGGCCCGAGCGTAACGAAAGCTTCGACATCCTGCCCGCCAGCCAGCGCATTTCCGAACTGCTGTGGTACGAGGGCACGGCGGATGCGGTGTACCAGAACATCGACATCATCCAGCCGCACGATCCCAAGTACATGGTCATCCTTGCAGGCGATCACGTCTACAAGATGGACTACGAGCGGATGCTGCAGCAGCACGTCAACTCGGGCGCCGACGTGACCGTGGGTTGTCTCGTGGTGCCGCGCATGGACGCGACAGAGTTCGGCGTGATGCACGTCGACGCGACAGATCGCATCACTGCCTTCGTCGAAAAGCCCGCCAACCCGCCGGGAATCCCGGGTCAGGAACATATGGCGCTCGCCTCCATGGGCATCTACGTCTTCAACACCGATTTCCTGTTCGACCAGCTGCGCCGCGACGCCGCCGATCCCGACAGCAAGCGCGACTTCGGCGGGGACATCATCCCCTACATCGTCAAGCACGGCCATGCGCAGGCGCACCGTTTCTCCGACAGCTGTATCCGCGCGGCCGAGGAGATCGAGGAATACTGGCGCGATGCGGGCACGCTCGACGCCTATTTCGATGCGAACCTCGACCTGACCGACACCGTTCCGCAGCTCGACATGTATGACCGCGAATGGCCGATCTGGTCGGATGCGGTCGTGGCCGCTCCCGCCAAGTTCGTCCATGACGAGGAGGGGCGGCGCGGCCATGCGATCTCCTCGCTGATCTCGAACGACTGCATCGTCTCGGGCGCGCTCGCCAAGCGATCGCTGCTGATGACGGGCGTCAAGATGGGCAGCTTCTCCAGCGTGGAGGAGGGGGTGATCCTCCCCTACTGCAACATCGGCCGCAGCGCCCGCCTCAAGCGTGTCATCGTCGATTCCGGCGTGCGCATTCCCGAAGGCCTCGTCGTCGGTGAAGACCCCGAACTCGACGCCCGCCGCTTCCGCCGCACCGACAACGGCGTGTGTTTGATCACCAAACCGATGATCGACCGGCTGGGCTTATGAGGCTCCTATGACGTTGAAGGTTCTCTCGGTCGCCTCGGAAGCGGTGCCGCTGGTCAAGACCGGTGGCCTTGCCGATGTCGTGGGCGCGCTGCCGGGCGCGCTTGCTCCGCATGGTGTGGAGACGACCACGCTGCTGCCCGGCTATCCTTCCGTCATCTCCGCGCTCGGTCGCAAGCCGAAGGTGGTTCACACATGGGATTCGCTGCTCGGCACTCCGGCACGACTGCTTGCAGGCACGCTGCCGGACGGTCATCCGCTGCTGGTGGTCGATGCACCAGCCCTCTACGCCCGCGAAGGCGCGCCCTACACCGATGCGGCCGGGCTCGACTGGGCCGACAACTGGCAGCGCTTCGCCGCGCTGGGACGCGCCGCGGCGGACCTTGCGGGCGGGGCCATGGTGAAGCGCGGCAAGCCGCAGGGCTTCGACCTCGTCCATGCGCATGACTGGCAGGCGGCGCTGGCACCTGCCTACTTGCGCTATGCTCCCTTCGGCGCGACCCGGACGCCGTCCGTCATCACTATTCACAACATGGCATTTCAGGGCTGGTTCGGACCCGAGGTGTTCCTCCGTCTCGGCTTGCCGGAAAGTGCCTGGACCCTCGACGGGGTGGAGTATCACGGCGGTATCGGCATGCTGAAGGCAGGGCTGTCCAGCGCCGATGCAATCACCACTGTCAGCCCAACGTATGCGCGGGAAATCCGCTCGGAAGCGTTTGGCATGGGCCTCGAAGGCCTGATCGTCGAGCGCGGTGACGCTGTATATGGAATCCTCAACGGGATCGACGCCGATGTCTGGAACCCGGCCGCTGATGCGGCGCTGGCCGCACGCTATTCGCACCGTTCTCTCGACAAGCGCCGCGCCAACAAGCGTGCGCTGGAGACCGAGTTCGGCCTCGACGAAGGCGACGGCCCGATCTTCATCGTCATCACCCGCCTGACCTGGCAGAAAGGCATGGACGTCCTCCCCGAAGTGCTGGACCACCTTGTCGGAATCGGCGGAAGACTGGCCTTATTGGGCTCCGGCGATGCCGCACTGGAACGCGCGCTGATCGAAGGTGCGTCGCGCCACCCCGGTCGCGTCGGCATCCGCATAGGCTACGACGAGGCCCTGTCCCACCGTATGCAGGCTGGCGGCGACGCCATCCTCATACCCTCCCGCTTCGAGCCCTGCGGCCTGACCCAACTCTACGGCCTTGCCTACGGTTGCCTGCCTGTAGTGTCGCGCACAGGCGGCCTTGCTGACACCGTGATCGACGCGAATCCGGCCGCCTTGGCCGCCAATTGCGCTACGGGTATCCAGTTCGACGGCGTGAACTACGACGCTCTCGCAGCCGCGATTACCCGTACCGTCCAACTTCACGCGCAACCGGTCGTCTGGGAGCACATCCAGAAGAACGCGATGCGCTGCGACTTCTCATGGACCGCGAGCGGCAAGGCCTACGCCGATCTCTATGCGACGTTAACGGCATGACGATGCTCGGCGCATGGGTTGGAGAGGAAGAAACCCGCTTCGCCGTGCGCTCACCCCATGCGGACACGGTGTGGCTGTGCCTGTTCGACGGCGATGTCGAAACTCGACATGCGATGGAGCGCAGCGGTCCTGAATGGTCGCTTGCACTGCCCGGCAACCTCGCCGGTGCCCGCTACGGTTACCGCGCGACAGGCGAATGGACACCTCAACGCGGCCGCTGGTTCGACCCGTCGAAACTGTTGGTCGATCCCTACGCCGTAGAACTCGACCGCCGCTTCATCCAGAACCCGCGCCTGGCCGAGTTCGGGGCGGATACCGCCGGCATCGTACCGCGTGCTATTGTTCCGGATCAGACGGTTCCTCTGTCTCCGGAGCCTCCCCGCTTTGAGCGGGGCGGGCTTATCTACGAGGTCAATGTCCGCGCTTTCACCATGCTCCATCCCGAAGTGCCCGAAGATCTGCGCGGCACTATTGCGGCACTGGCGCACCCTGCGGTGCTGACGCACCTGCGCAACCTGCATATCACGGCCATCGAACTGATGCCGATCGTTGCCTGGATAGATGAGCGCCATCTGCCGCCGCTCGGTCTGGTCAATGCATGGGGGTACAACCCGGTCGCGATGATGGCGCTCGATCCCGGGCTCTGCCCCGGCGGGATCACGGAGCTGCGCGATGCCGTTGCCGCTCTTCATGCCGCAGGTATCGGCGTGCTGCTCGATGTCGTGTTCAACCATTCCGGCGAGAGCGACCAATTGGGCGGTGTAGTTTCCCTCCGCGGGCTGGATAATGAGGCTTATGCGCACGCGCCCGATGGCGCGCTCATCAACGACACAGGTTGCGGCAATACGCTTGATTTTGCGAACCCCGCAGTCCGCCGTTTGGCACTCGATGCAATGCGCCATTTCGTGACACAGTGCGGGATCGACGGCTTTCGCTTCGATCTCGCGCCGATAATGGCACGAGGCCCGGGTTTCGATCCTGCCGCGCCGATTTTTGCCGAGATCGCGAACGATCCGGTGCTTGCTGATCGCATCCTTATTGCGGAGCCTTGGGACATCGGCCCCGGCGGCTATCAATTAGGTCACTTCCCGCCGAACTGGCTGGAATGGAACGACCGTTTTCGCGACGATGTTCGCCGCTTCTGGAAGGGCGAGGGGAATATCGGTACTCTGGCGACGCGACTAGCGGGTTCCACAGACTTGTTCGGGCTGCAGGATGCGAATGGGTGCCGCTCGGTCAACTTTCTGGCTGCGCACGATGGTTTCACGTTGGCCGATACAGTCGCCTACGCAAATCGTCACAATTTGGCCAATGGTGAAGAAAATCGCGATGGTCATGGTGAGAACTTCAGCTGGAACAACGGTGTTGAAGGGGAAAGCGGGGATGCCGGGGTAAAGGAAAAACGTCTTGCTGACCTTAAGGCGTTGCTTGGCACGCTGTTTGCCTCAACGGGCATTATCATGTTGACCGCAGGCGACGAGTTTGGACGCACTCAGTTGGGCAATAACAACGCCTATTGTCAGGACAACGCGACAGGGTGGGTTGATTGGGAAGTTCGCGATCGCGAACTGGAAAGTCACGTCTTTGCGCTGGCGGCCGCGCGCGCAGCACATTTGTCGTTCCACGCGCGCTTTCCCGAACCGATGACATGGTTGACACGGGAAGAGCACCTCATGACGGTAGGGGATTGGGAATCCCCCCACGCGGACTGGCTCCGTTGCAAGGCTTGCAGCGAAGGTACAAGTTTCGCCATTGATATAGACCGTGCAGCGCGAACGGTGGCAATCCTGTACGAAGCATCCGCTCAATAGACTCCTCTTGATGCGAGGACTGCGGGGACGGTCCGGAGGCAAATTCCGATGTCATAAAGCGTCGATTTTCGCAGGGCGTACCGTGCGTCGAGCCGGATACGGGTATCGTATGCTATCTCGTTGCGACCACTTACCTGCCAAAGCCCTGTAAGCCCGGGACGAACGGAACAATAAGCCGCAAACCTGCTGCCGTAGCGTATGATCTCCGTCTCGATGATAGGTCGTGGGCCAACGACGCTCATATGTCCGGCGAGGATGTTAAACAACTGAGGCAACTCATCGAGGCTGCTTTTGCGCAAGATCGAGCCAATTCCCGTGATACGGGGATCGTTCCGCAATTTCTGATCACGCTCCCATTCTGCGCGCGCATCAGGTGATTGGGCGAGGAGTTCGGTCAGGACATCCTGCGAATTCACCACCATCGTGCGGAACTTCAGGCAGGGGAACGGTTTGCCGTCTCGCCCGATGCGTGACTGGACGAAAAGAACCGGGCCGGGTGCCGAAAGCTTGATCGCCAGTGTCGTAAGCACCAGAAACGGCAGGAAGATGAGGATCGCCAGCAATGATATCGCCACATCGAAAACTCGCCCGGTGACGGAATGTTGGCCGATCAGCGGAGAGTGAGAACAGGTGGCCTCGGTAAAGCGTGGGAGAAAAGGCTTGGCATCAGCCACCCAATGAACAGGTTTCGGACTTGGCAGGATTTGTCGGTTTATAAGCCCGGCGTCTACCGGAAAGATACTGGACGGCTCGTGCTGCGCCGTATCTCTGAAAGTCGAGAGAGCTTCCATGGTCCACCCGTCTGAAAGATGCAGGCATAGCGCTGGATGGCCGGCTGCATCTTGGTTGACGGCATGTTAATATAAGTGGGGTGACGGTCAATAATGCGTCGCTCAATTGCGGAGTTATAAGCATCGATTTGCGATTATATTTTGACGATTTTTAAGATGAAAGTTAAGGTTATCGTCAGAATTTTTAATATAATTCGGTATTAATACGTACTTCAATTTGGATCATTATGGTAATTTTGCGGAGAAGATTAGATCGGCCTCGAAGGAGTTTTCATACGGGCTGACGTGCCCCCGGATATTCCTCCAAGCTTGATTGGAGTCTGCCGTGATGGAAGGACGGACGAATGAAGCGAGCAAGGTTCACGTAAGAGCAGATCATCGGCGTGCTGAAGTAGCGGGAGGCTGGCGCGAAGACTGCCGACCTGGCTCGTCGCCACGACGTGTCGGAAGCGACGATCTACAACAGGAAGGCCAGGTATGGCAGTCTGAAGGTCTCGAAGGCCAAGCGGTTGCGCGCGCTCGAGGACGAGAACGCTAAGCTGAAGCGACTGCTGGCCGAGGCAATGCCCCCAAAGGCGGTCTTCGGGGTCGCAGCGACCGAAGCGCTCGGGTTTGAGGTGGGGCCGGAAAATTTCACCGCTGGCGACAACATGCTCTGCTTCCGGGTGATGCGCCAACGGCTATATGATCGTGCGCAGGGGCGCGGCTGATCCGAACAAACCTTTCGACCTTCCGGATGAAGATCGCGCTTGAACTGAAGGGCGGCCCAAGTTGGTTACCCATTTAGGTCGAGAGCGCGGCACCGGGCTAGCCGCCGCCAAGCGCGATCAGTTTCGCGCTTCTCACGGGCGGCTCTATTGTGAACGTTGCGGGATGAATCCTGTCAAAACATTCGGCTCGGAGATGGGTGAAGCTTGCATCGAGATTCGTCACCGCTGATATGCAGGTCGCCGAAATGGAAGGCGGCCATCGAACTAGGCTTGAGGAGTTGCAGTGCCTTTGCGCGAACTGTCATCGGGTCACCCATCGTGAATTCAAGGCGATGGAGTTTAGGTAGCTGGCAGTTGTTGGTACATCAGCGTGATGGCGAGACAGTAATGCGCCCCTTCCATCCATTTTATCGCACTCACAACAGTGCCAAAAGCTGCCGTCGGGACGAACTGGATATCAGGCCAAGCTATGCCCGCATCATCCCGCCAGATCAGAAGTCGGCGTCATTCCAAATACGGTTACATCTATCGGTTCGTTCTGTGCAGAGGATCTAATTCTCGAATGAGATCAATAAGAAGTCGCAAGGCGGTCGGCACTTGTCGCCGTCCTGAATAGTATGCATGAAATCCTTCGCCCATGGACGCCCAATCGTCCAGGACGAGTTGCAGTGCGCCACATTGTAAATGAGGCCTCAATATCGGTTCCGCACCGTAGATGATGCCGACCCCTCCTAGGCCGAAACTCAGAGCGGGGTGGCTACTGTCAACGGTCAAGGGTCCTGGCATCGTGACGGAGACTGTCTCCTCGCCGCGCTCGAACTCCCAGTCGTACACTTGATCGTTGCCCAGACGGATGCGGATACAGCGATGATTTTGGAGGTCTTGCGGGACGACCGGCGTGCCGAAGCGTTCGAGGTAGGCCGGGGATGCCGCTGCGACCCAGCGGATGTCCGATGAGAGACGCTGTGCGATCATGTCTTCCGGCACCGTGCCGCCGTACCGTATGCCGGCGTCGAAGCCGCCGGCGATCACATCGATCAGCCGATTGCTGACGCTGATGTCGACCTCCACCTCCGGATAGCGCTCGACGAAGATGGGCATCACAGGCCCGAGCAGAAGCGGCACTGCATCTTCGAGGACGTTGATCCTGACCCGGCCGGTCGGCGTATCGCGAAACCGGTTGAGATTTTCTGCTGCATCGCTGACGGTCTGCAATGGGCCCTCGATCGACGCCCGAAGTTCCTCGCCGGCGGCGGTAAGCGTCACGCTTCTTGTGGTTCTGTTCAATAATCGCACGCCGCGCCGCGCCTCCAGTCCGGAGATGGCGTGGCTCAGCGCAGAGGTCGTTACGCCCATTTCCAAGGCCGCTCGCCGGAAATTGGCATGGCGTGCAATGGCGAGAAAGTAGAGAAAATCGGCGAGGTCGGTACGACTGATCTGCATCGGCTCAGCCTATCACGCTGTTGAGCTGCATTCATCAGTTCATTGCTTGGCAGGGCGCTAATCCCGCTCAACCAGGTGGCCTAGATAGGCGTCATGCCGATCGTCCAGAGCGGGCGGTCGTGAACGGGATGCCTGCCATCATGATCAAGCGCGCAATCATTCTTGCCGGTCTCATGGCGGTCACAGGCGCCGCATCGGCTCAGGAAGGACCGACCCCCATGGACATCGCACGCAAGGCCGATCTCAAGACCGTTGACGCCCCATCCGAATATTTCACGGGCAAGGTCACGATCACCGGGCAGTTTCAGCGTCCCGACCCGTCGCGTGTCAGCGGCGCCATTGTCCATTTTGAGCCGGGCGCCCGCAGTGCCTGGCACACGCATCCGGCGGGACAGACGCTGATCGTGACCGAAGGCGTGGGCTGGACCCAGATCGAGGGTGGCGGAAAATATGAGTTCCATGCCGGCGACATTCTGTGGTGCCCGGCCGACCACAAGCACTGGCACGGCGCCACTCCGCACGAGGGCATGACCCATATTGCCATCCAGGACACGGTCGATGGCAGGAATGTCGTGTGGATGGAGAAGGTGACCGACGAGGAGTATCTCGCCCCGCTGGCGAGCGACTGAGCCATGCCGCACATCGTGGTGAAGCTCTACCCCGGCAAGTCCGAGGCCCAGAAGCGGGAATTGTCCGCTGCGATCGTCGGCGATGTGATGCGCATCCTGAATTTCGGCGAGGAGGCGGTGTCGGTCGGGTTCGTGGAAGTCCAGCCAAGTGACTGGTCTTCGCTTGTGTACGAGCCTGACATTCAGGGGAGATGGGCGTCGCTGGCCAAAACGCCGGGTTACGGTCCGGGGCCGAGCGTCGCGAACAAAGGTGAAGGCTGAAAAATGAACCCTGTTTATGATTTCAAAGGGCAGGTCGCGCTGGTGACCGGTGCCGCCAAGGGTATGGGGCTTGCTGCTGCGCGCGCCTTTGCCGAAAATGGCGCCGCGGTGTTGCTGGCCGATATCGACGGGGCACTGGCTGTGCAGGAAGCGCAGCGGATTGTCAGCGAGGGCGGCTCCGCGATTGGCACGGCCTGCGATGTCGCCGACGAAGTTCAGGTGGCGGCGATGATCGACCTTGCGGTCGCCCGCTATGGCAGGCTCGACATGGCGTTCAACAATGCCGGAATCCAGGTGCCGCCGTCCGACGCAGCCGACGAGCCGCTCGAGCACTTTGAGCGCGTCACCGCCATCAACCAGCGCGGGGTCTGGGCCTGCATGAAGCACGAACTGCGGGTGATGCGGGCACAGGGTTCCGGCGCGATCGTCAATTGCTCGTCGCTTGGCGGCCTTGTCGGCCTGCCGCAGCGCGCCGCCTATCACGGTACCAAGCATGCGGTGATTGGCATGACCCGAAGCGCCGGTGTCGAGTATGCGCCGCGCGGCATCCGCATCAACGCCGTGTGCCCCGGCACGATCGACACGCCGATGGTGCAGGACATGCTGGCCGGTCAGCCCGAGGCCATGACCGAGATCATGAAGGAGCAGCCTATCGGGCGGCTCGGCCATTCCGACGAAATCGCCGCCGCCGTGCTGTGGCTGTGCAGTCCGGCAGCGAGCTTCGTGATCGGCGCTGCGCTGCCGGTCGACGGCGGCTTTACCGCGCACTGATGATGCTGGACGCCCAGTTCAGCCGACGAACCGCGATTTTTACGGCCGCCATGGCCGCTATGCCATGGCCGCTCACTGCAGGAGCAGAGATGATGCCCATCGAACCGACCAACGCCCGCAAATCCTTCGGCGACATTGCACCGCACCTCGCCGAGATCACCGACAAGGTGCTGTTCGGCGACGTCTGGGAGAACGCGGCGCTGAAACCTCGCGATCGCAGCCTTGTGACGATCACCTGCCTTATTGCGATGTATCGCATCAATGAGATGCCGTTCCACATCAAGAAGGCCCTCGAAAATGGCGTGACCAGGGACGAGATCGTCGAGACCGTCACCCAGATCGCCTTCTACGCAGGATCGCCGCCCGCAATGACGGCACTTCCGATCCTGAAGCAAGCGTTCGAAGAAGCGGGCGTCTGAGTGCCTGTCGCTTGGCCCTCACGCATATTCGCGGCATCTATGGGCGCGGTTGCGCTCGCCTGCTCAGGAGGCAATGTCATGGCGGTACCGGTGAGCCAGCCCATCGTCCGGATTGCGGAACTGGACATCGATCCGGCACAGCTTGATGCCTATAAAGTGCTACTGAGCGAGGAGATCGACGCCTCGGTTCGTTTGGAGCCTGGTGTGCTTTCTCTGAATGCCGTCTCGGTGAGGGGAGATCCGGCGCAGATACGCATCCTTGAGATTTACGTCGATCAAGCCGCCTATGAAGCGCATTTGAAGACGCCGCACTTCCTCAAATACAAAAGCGGCACCGCCACGATGGTGCGATCGCTCAGGCTCATCGAAACAGATCCGATCCTCTTGCGCACCAAGAGCTCCGATGTGGGGAGCCGCGATCACTGATCTTTTTACGTAGCCGGCACTCAATTCTGTTTTGTGCATTGCCAGCATTATCACGTGATTTACTTAAGGCCGGATAGGCACTTGAAGGCCAGTCTTGCTAATTCAGGATAGAGAAGCAGATCTTCCGCACTTGAGTATCGAGAGGTTTTGCCGAGGCTGTCAGCATCAATGTCATCCGACGTAGTAAGCGATCCCGATACGGATTTGAGGGATTTCGCCGGTTACATTCGTGCGCCTGGGGCGTTATCCCCCTCCTATGGAGCAACAAGCCCTTGTTTTCGCGCTGATCGGCATCCTGGGGATCGGCGCGCAGTGGATCGCCTGGCGTACCGGTTGGCCTGCCATCGCCCTCATGCTGGGGGCAGGCGTCATCGCCGGTCCCGTCACCGGACTCATCGTCCCCGAGCATACCTTCGGCGAACTGCTGGAGCCGATGGTCTCCATCGCGGTCGCGCTGATCCTGTTCGAAGGCGGCCTCAGCCTCAACTTCCGCGAGCTGCGCAAGACCGAGGGCGCGGTGACGCGCCTGATGATGATCGGCATCCCGCTCGGCTGGGTGCTGGGCGCGCTCGCGTGCTACTATGTCGCAGGGCTGGTGTGGCCGGTCGCGATCCTGTTCGCGGGCATCCTCGTCGTCACCGGGCCGACCGTGGTGATCCCGCTGCTGCGCCAGAGCAACGTGGCGCCGCGCCCGCGCGCGATCCTCAAGTGGGAAGCGATCGTCAACGACCCGTTCGGCGCCCTGTGCGCGGTCATCACCTACGAATACCTGCGCCGCGTCGATGAGGGCGGCACGTTGCTCTCCGTCGTCGCCGCGCTGCTCGGCGCGGCGATCGTCGCGGGGCTTATCGGCTACGCCACGGCGCGCGCGATCGCCTGGGCCTTCCCGCGCGGGCACGTGCCCGAATACCTCAAGGCGCCGGTGCTGCTGGTCGCCGTCATCGGCACCTTCGTCCTCTCGAACCTGATCCAGCAGGAGACCGGCCTGCTGGCGGTCACCGTCATGGGCGTCGCCGTCGCCAACATGCGGCTCGATTCCCTGCGCGACATCCATCCGTTCAAGGAGAACGTGACGGTCCTGCTGATTTCGGGCGTCTTCGTGCTGCTTTCCGCCTCGCTGGACTTCGAAGTGCTGCGCCTGTTCGAATGGCGCTTCCTCGCCTTCCTGCTGGCCTTGCTGTTCCTCGTCCGGCCGGCCACGGTGCTGGTGGCGCTGGCCTTCAGCAAGATTCCGTGGAACGAGCGCCTGCTGGTGGCCTGGATCGCGCCGCGCGGCGTCGTCGCGGTCGCCGTCTCCGGCCTGTTCGCGCTGCGGCTCGACCAGCTCGGCTATGGCGACGGCAGCATTCTGGTGACGCTGTCGTTCTCCGTCGTCGTCGCCACCATCGTCGCGCACGGGTTCAGCATCCGCTTCGTGTCGCGCTGGCTCAAGGTCACGGGCGCGACGCAGAAGGGCCTGCTGGTGGTCGGCAGCACGCCGTGGAGCCTCTCGCTCGCACGCCAGCTCCAGTCGCTCGACCTGCCGGTGATGATTACCGACACCAGCTGGCAGCGCCTCTCCGCACCGCGTCAGGCGGGCATTGCGACCTACCATGGCGAGATCCTCGCCGAAGCGACCGAGGAACGGCTGGACCTGACGCAGTTTCAGGTACTTGTCGCCACGACCGAGAACGAGGCCTACAACGCGCTCGTCTGCAGCGAATTCGCGCCCGATATCGGCCGGGATTCGGTCTATCAGCTCGGCGGCTCGGGCGACGACGAGGACCATCGCAGCCTGCCCGAAGCCCTGCGCGGGCGCGCGATGTTCGGCTCCGGGCACGGGGTCGAGGAGATCATGCAGCGCGAGGCGGCGGGCTGGACCTTCCGCAAGACCCGGATCAGCGAGCAGTTCGACTTCGACGACGCCCGCTCGGCCTTGCCCGACGAAGCCGACATGCTGTTCGTGCTGCGCAGGGACGGGCGTATCCGCTTCTTCACGCATGCATCGCGGCCGACGCCGCAGCCGGGGGACGTGGTCGTTTCCTACGGCCCATCGCGCCATGCCGACCCCGACAACAACCGCCCGACGAGGAAGAAGGAGGCGAGCGAATGGGAGAATTGAACAGAGGCGCGAGGGCCGTTCCGATGGCCTGCGCGGTGGGCCTCGCCCTCGGCCTTGCGGCCTGTCAGGCACAGGACGGATCGCGCGCGTCACATACCGATGCCCCCGCGACCGGCGCTGTCGAAGAGGAAGCGGTCGTCACGCCGGAGCCGGAAAAGAAGTCGATCATCCGCGAGGATATCGAAACGCCCGCGACACCGGCACCGGTTCTGGAACCCGAGACGCTGATGATCCCATTCCCGGCGAAGGGCGCTGCGCCGGACGAGACCGGGCTTGCCGTTCTTGACGAGTTCATGACCCATCCCGTCTTCAAGGCCGAGGGGCCGATCACGATCTGGGGACACAGCGATTCCAAAGGCTCCGACAGCCAGAACCTCGCCGCATCGCGCCGCCGTGCGGAGGCGGTCCGTGATTACCTCGTGAAACAGGGCGTGCCGCGCGATCGGATCACCGTCATCGCCCTTGGCGAAGCACGGCCGATCGCCCCCAACCGCAAGCTCGACGGATCGGACGACATGGAGGGGCGCGCGAAGAACCGCCGCGTCGAGATCAAGGTCGACTTGCCGCCTCCGCCGTCGGATACGGAAGCGGCGTCCGGCACCGGCGGCTGATGCGCGCCGCTCACTATCGATTAGCCGGACACATGGGGCACTGCCCGCAAGTTCGCGTCACGGCGCGATGACCGCGATGTCTGCCGGGCGTTTCTGCGCCGTAGCGGCATTACAGTCACCGCTCTGCCCCCTCTAGGTGCCGTTCAGCGCCGTCCTGACGACCGCAAGGTTTTGGCGGCTCCAGCGCATTTCGATGTTGCTCTGTGACCTGCCGGAGCGCAGGCAACCTGCGCTATCGACGCCGGTCTCGCCCGCTGGCTTCACCGCGACGTGCAGCCTGCACCCGAAGCGATGTTAGGGGAACGGGTCGTGCGCCTGGAACATCTGGGTACCGCAAATTGCCGCAGGATCGGCGGCGGGGAGACCGGGAACTGGAGCGAACATGCTATAGGCAACGCCATCGACATCGCCGCCTTCGTCCTGGCTGACGGTCGGCGGGCTGGAGCGCATGCCGCTAGGCCGTCGTTCACTTTGTCGGGCTGTTTCCTGTCAGCCGTTCCGAGATGAAATCGACGAACACGCGAAGCCGCGCCGGCACGTTGGTTCCGCCCAGGAAAACGGCATGGATCGCCTCGACATCGCCGGGATTATAGGCTTCCAGTAGTGGCACCAACTGGCCGGACGCCAGTTCGGGCTGGACGCTGAACCGGCCGACCCGCGTGATGCCGACGCCATCGGCCGCCAACTGCCCTAATGTCTCACCGTTGTTCGCCTCGATGGTCCCGCGCACGCTGAGCGCATAGGCGCGCCCGTCTTTGCGGAAGGGCCAGACCGGCTCGGAGCGGCGAAAATTGAAGTTCAGGCAGTTATGGTCGTGGAGATCCTCTGGCACGACCGGCGTGCCGTGCCGGGCGAGATAAGCCGGGGAGGCGACGATGACGCGGCCATTCTCGCCCAGCTTGCGGGCGGTCAACGGGCTGTCAGCCAGCGGGCCGAAGCGGATCGCGACATCGGCCTGACCACCGGCAATGTCCACCAGTCGGTCGCTCAGGCTGATGTCGACCAATATGTGCGGATAGCGCTGCGCAAATTCGCCGAGCAGCGGCACGATGCACAGCCGGCCATGCGAATGGGCGGCGCTGACCCGCAGCCGCCCACGCGGAGCGCCGCGATCGGCGATCGTCTGTTCGGCCTCGTCCAGATCGGCGAGGATGCGACGCGCGCTGCCAAGATAGGCCTGGCCTTCCGGAGTCAGAGTCAGCGCGCGGGTCGATCGCAGCAGCAGCCGGACTCCAAGCCGATCCTCGATCCGGTCGATTGCACGACTTACCGCCGACGGCGTAAGGCCCAGCAACCGTCCGGCGGCCGAGAAACTGCCTTCCGCGACCACCGCCGCGAAGGTTTCCAGCGCCCGCGCCCGGTCGGCATGAAAGGGCATCTTTTCATCCATTGCAAAGATCCTTCGCTTGGAATCCCTCTAAACGCTGGGAGTCTTTCATTCCATTTATGCGTCCATCACGGAATGGAAAGAGATCACCATGGAATATCGGCAACTGGGAGCATCGGGCCTGCGCGTGCCGGCGCTGAGTTTCGGCACCGGCACCTTCGGCGGCTCCGGACCGCTGTTCGGCGCATGGGGCAACAGCGACGCGCAGGAAGCACGTCGTCTGGTCGACATCTGCCTCGACGCGGGCATCACCCTGTTCGACACCGCCGACGTCTATTCGAACGGCGCCTCGGAAGAAGTGCTGGGCGCGGCGATCAAGGGACGGCGCGATCAGGTGCTGATCTCCACCAAGATCGGCCTGCCGATGGGCGAGCGCCCCAACGACTGGGGTGTTTCGCGCGACCGGCTGATCGGCGGTGTCGAGGTCGCGCTCAGACGCCTTGGCGCCGACCATATCGATCTGCTGCAATTGCATGCCTTCGACGCATCGACCCCGGTGGAGGAATTGCTGACGACGCTCGACCAGTTGGTCCGCGCCGGCAAGCTGCGCCATGTCGGCGTGTCCAACTATCCCGGCTGGCAGCTCATGAAGGCGCTTGGCACGGCGGACCGTCATGGCTGGCCGCGCTTCGTCGTGCACCAGGTCTACTATTCGCTGATCGGCCGCGCCTATGAGGCGGATTTGATGCCGCTCGCCGCCGACCAGGGCGTCGGCGCTATGGTGTGGAGTCCTCTCGGCTGGGGCCGCCTCACCGGCAAGGTCCGACGCAGCAGCCCGATCCCCGAGGGCAGTCGCCTGC
This sequence comes from Novosphingobium kaempferiae, assembly GCF_021227995.1. NCBI lineage: Bacteria > Pseudomonadati > Pseudomonadota > Alphaproteobacteria > Sphingomonadales > Sphingomonadaceae > Novosphingobium > Novosphingobium kaempferiae. The sequence continues at coordinate 1,923,741 of NZ_CP089301.1, read as the reverse complement.
ACCAGACCGCCGCCTTCGCGCCCCCGGTGGAGGAGGAGCATCTCTATCGCGTCGTCGATGCGCTGGATGAGATCGCGGCCGAAACCGGCAGGACGGTGCCGCAGATCGCGCTCAACTGGCTGTTGCAGCGGCCGACCGTGTCGTCGGTCATCATCGGCGCCCGCAACGAGGAGCAGCTCCGCCAGAATCTCGGCGCGGTCGGCTGGACACTGACCGCCGATCAGGTCGCCCGTCTCGACCGGGCAAGCTACCAGATGCCGGCCTATCCTATCGCACCCTATCACCAGCAGGCCGGTTTTGCCCGGCTGAATCCGCCGCTGGTCTGAAGGGAGAAGCATCATGAAGATCAACCCACCGCTTCTCGCCCTCGCCGCCGGTGCCTTCGGTATCGGCGTCACCGAATTTGCTCCGATGGGCCTGCTGCCCGTCATCGCAACCGACCTTGGCGTCTCGATCCCCTCCGCCGGCCTGCTTATCAGCGCTTATGCGATCGGAGTGATGCTGGGCGCGCCGCTGATGACGCTGACCACCGGCCGACTGCCACGCCGCACGTTGCTGATCGGCCTTGCGGCCATCTTCACGGTCGGCAATCTGATCGCGGCGCTCTCCGACAGCTATGCGATGCTGCTGTTCGCGCGGATCATCACCTCGCTCAATCATGGCGCCTTCTTCGGTGTCGGATCGATCGTCGCCGCCAGTCTGGTTCCGCCCCAGCGGCAGGCCGGTGCGGTCGCGGCCATGTTCATGGGCCTGACGATCGCCAATGTCGTCGGCGTCCCGCTGGCGACCTGGGCTGGGGAAATCCTCGGCTGGCGCGCGGCCTTCTGGGGCGTAGCAGTGCTCGGCGTGTTGACCATAGCGGCCCTACGCCTGACTTTGCCTGACATGCCGGCCCCGACGGATGGCGACGCGCGATCCGAACTGCGTGTGCTCATGCGTGGGCCGGTACTTGCGGCGTTGGGCCTCACCGTGGTCGGTGCCAGCGCGATGTTCACCGTATTCACCTATATCACGCCGATCCTGCGCGATCAGACCCATGGCTCGATCGGGTTCGTGACCGCGATGCTGGTGCTCTACGGAGTGGGCCTCACCATCGGCAACTGGCTGGGCGGACGCTTTGCCGACAGGTCTGTAGACAGGACGCTGATCGTGACGCTTGCCGCGCTGACGGCGATCCTGGTGGCATTTGCCTTTGCCATGCCCTTCGCGGGGCCGACCACTTTGCTGATCTTCCTGTGGGGTATCGCCAGCTTCGCACTGGTGCCACCGCTGCAAGTGCGGGTGATGAGCGCGGCCGCCGATGCGCCTAACCTTGCCTCTTCGATGAACATCGGCGCGTTCAATCTGGGCAATGCGATCGGCGCGGCGCTGGGAGGCGCAGTAATCGCAGCAGGCCTCAGCCTGCCTTTCGTCTCGATTGCAGGCGCGGCCGCGTCAGGGCTTGGCCTGCTTGCCGTCCTGATGAGCTCTCGAAACGCCGTACCCAATAATTTCCGGAACACGGAAGAGCTTTGCGGTGAGGTGAATTGAACCGATGTTCGTCTTTGCAGCCGGTTGAATCGCAAAGCAGTCCGACGGGAATCGGCGACTGGCTGAAACCCGTCAACCACTGGTATCGATGGGCGAAAACCGACTGGTGTTTCCATAAAGCCCACATCGCTTGGGTGACTGTTTTGGTTTCGGATGACAGGAGCGCTAGATCTGCGGCAGCGGCTGATCGGCAAAGCCCCAGCCACGCAATTGCGTTGCGCGGTCGATGAGTGTGTCGGCATCGCCGATCGAAAACGGGTGGGCGTTCTTCATCTTGCCGAGTTCATCCCATGCCACCGGCACCGCGACGGGCGCGCCTTCTCGTGCTCTCGCAGAGTACGGCAGCACGGCGGTCGCTCCGCGCTGGTTGCGCAGCCAGTCGATGAAGATACGCCCCTTGCGCTTGGCCTTGCTCATCGTCGCAACGTAGCGGTCGGGCTCGGAGAGGCTCATCGCCTCGGCGAAGCGGCGGGCGAAGTCCTTGTGGGTGTCCCAGTCGTGGCCGCGTTTCAGCGGCACCACGACATGGACGCCCTTGCCCCCGGACAGCATGGCGAACGTTACCAGTCCGAGGTCCGCCAGCCGCGCGCGGATGTCCATGGCAGCGCGCACGCACTCCCTGAAGTCGAGCCCTTCATCGGGGTCGAGATCGAAGATCATGCGGTCGGGAAGGTCCACGTCGTCGGCGCGCGCCGCCCAGCCGTGGAACTCGATCGTCCCCATCTGCACGCAGGCTAGCAGGCCCTCGACATTGTCGAGGTAGAGGTAGTCCTCCGTGCCGCCGTCCTTCTCACGGATGGGGACATGATGGACGTGATCGCCGAAAGTGCCGCTGTCATGCTTCTGGAAGAAGCATTTCTTCGCGCGGCCCTGCGGACATCGCACAAGGCTGATCGGGCGGTTGGCGGCGAAGGGCAGCATAAGCGGTGCGACGGCAGCATAGTAGTCGGCCAGATCGCCCTTGGTCTCGCCGCTTTCGGGGAAGATCACGCGGTCGCGGTTGCTGATCTTCACGGCGATCTCCGCCTTGGGTGCGGCCTGCGGTTGCTCGGGCGCCACCGACTTCGCCTTCCTGTCGGCCCTGAGACCAAGAAAGCTGCCATGGCGGATGCGGCCGTCGCCGGTTAATTCGGCAAAGGCGACCTCCGCCACCAACTTCGGGGAGACCCAACTCGCGCCCCGCGCCTCCGCGCGCTCGACTTCGACGGGTGCGGTCTTGCGCGCCAGCTTCTCCAATCGGGCAGCCATGTCGGCAAGGCTCCCGGCGTCGAAGCCAGTGCCCACCTTGCCGCGATAGATGAGCGTCTTGTCCTCGTATTGCCCAAGCAGCAGCGAGGAGAACGGCCGCCCCTTGGCGCTGGACTTCGACCAGCCGACGATCACGAACTCCTGCCGGCGGGTACACTTGACCTTGACCCAGTCCTTCGTACGGCCGCCCCGGTAGGGTGCGTCTATGCGCTTGGCGATGATCCCTTCCTGACCGGCGGCGCACATCGCATCGTAAAGCTTTTCGCCCGCACCGATCACATGATCGGCGACGAAGACGGGCGGCTGTGCTTCCGACAGCAGCGCTTCGAGCCGCTCCTTGCGCTCGACGTTGGTCATCGTGGCCAGGTCATCGCCGTCGAGTTCAAGGAGGTCGAAGGCGTGCAGTTCGAGAGCGTCGTCCTTGGTCTGGCTGCCGTGGCCGCGCTTTAACACGCTCTGGAGGCTGGAGAAGTCCGGGTTTCCGTCCCGTCCACGGGCGATGATCTCACCGTCGATCAGACAGGGCGGTAGTTCGAGTGCGGCGATATGCGCGGCGAGAGGGCCGAACTTGTCCGTCCAGTCGAGGCCGCTGCGGGTATGGACCACGACCTTGCCACCCGCCGCCGCGATGAGCGCGCGGTAGCCGTCGAACTTAATCTCGTGCATCCACAGGTTGCCGGTGGGCACGGTGTCGATCAGCGTGGCAAGCTGGACCGGGCGGAACTTCGGCGGCTTGTTCGAGCCCTTGCGGACCGGGCGTTTCTGCCGCGCGTTGCGGGAGGCGGCCTTCTCCATGACCTGTGCGAAGGCATCGCCCTTCTTGCCTTTGAGCGAGTGGGTGCCGTTTTTGTCCGCCTCGATCTCGGCCATGGTGCGGCCGGTGAGCACACTAGTGAGCCCTTGGTCGACCAGAACGTCGCCATGTTCGGCATGGGCGTCGTTCACCTTGCGCAGCAGCCAGTTCTCGCGCTTCTCGCCCGGTCGGGGCTTCATGCGCACCAGCAGCCATTCGCCCTTCATCCGCTCCCCATCGAGCGTGAAGTGGAGGTGGCCGTCCGCGATGTCCTTCGCGCTCTTGCCTGCAATCGGCGCCCAGGTGCCGCGATCCCACAGCATCACCGTACCGCCGCCGTATTCGCCCTTGGGGATGCCGCCTTCGAACTCGCCATACGAAAGGGGATGGTCCTCGGTGCGAACGGCAAGGCGCTTGTCGTCGGGATCGGCGCTCGGCCCCTTCGTCACAGCCCATGACTTGAGCACGCCGTCCACCTCAAGCCGGAAATCCCAGTGCAGCCGCGTCGCCGCGTGCTTCTGGACGACGAAGCTGTTGCCGTTGCCCTTGCTGCGCTTTCCTGCAGGCTCGGCCGTCCTGGCAAAGTCGCGCTTGCGGTTGTACTCGGCGAGCAGGTCCGCGCCGGGGACTCCGGCTTTGCCCTTACGCGCGCTTGCGGGCACGGGTGCCACCGGTCGAGGCGGCCTTCTTCGCCGCAGGTTTGCGTGTCGTGGATGAGGACTTGGCGCTGGTTTTGCCACCTTCGCCCACCGACTTCTTCAGCGCGGCCATGAGGTCGATGACGTTGCCCTTGCCGCTGGCGGGCTCTTCCACGTCCTCGAGGATGCGCTTGTTGCTCTTCGATTTGGCCTTCTTGTCGATCAGGCGATGGAGCGCATCGACGTAACGGTCATGGAACTCGGCGGGCTTGAACGGCGCGGTCTTCTTGTCGATCAGCGCGGTTGCAAGGTCGAGCAGATCTGCGTCGGGCTTCGCATCCTCGATGTCACGGAAGTAGCCCTGCGCCTTGTGGACCTCGTCGGCGTAGCGTAGCACTTCCATCACCAACCCGCGCCCGCAGGGCTTGATCGACACCAGTTGCTCGCGCCCGCGCACCGCCAACTGGCCGAGGCCAACCTTGCGCGTCTTGCGCAATGCCTCGCGCAAAACCGTATAGGCTTCCTCCGCCAGATCGTCGGCGGGGACGACGAAGTAGGGCTTCTCGTAATAGAGCACGTCGATCTCGTCGGCATCGACGAACTGGACCAGCTCCAGCGTCTTGCGGCTCTCGATCTTGACCGCCTCGATTTCCTCCTCGTCGAGCAGGACGTAGTTGCCCTTGGAGACTTCGAAGCCCTTGATGATCTCGTCGCGGTCAACCGGACCGACGCCGGGAGCGACCTTCTCGTAGCGGATGCGCTTGCCGCTGGGTTCGTGGATCTGGTGGAAGGAGATCGCTGCGCCCGAACGGGTCGCCGGGTAGACCTCGATCGGGATCGAGACGAGCGCCAGGCGGATCTGGCCTTTCCAGTATGCGCGTGCGGGCATGGGCGGATTCCTTCCTCGGCATCACAAGCCGGGAGCGGGGCAGGTTGTTCCCGGTGGTGTTACGGCACGGCGCGCGACAGGGCTTCGGAAAGCGTGTCGATCTCTTCCGCCGGGATGCGCCGGGCGATGACGGCCATCGGTTGCCGGGGCTTGTGCGCGTCGATCACGGCGTCGTCTCCGCGCCATTGGCGCAGGCGTTCGGCGAGGTATTGCGGCCTTTGTCCGGCGATGCGGGGGGCGGATTTGCCTTCGGCGTGACAGCTTGCACAGGCGGGTAGCTGGGCCTCGGGCAGCCCTTTCGCCGCCACGGGGTGCAGAGGGGCGGTGGAGGTGCGCGGAAGACCTTTAAGCCCCGCATAGTACGCGGCTAGCGTGCGGATAGCGCGGTCGTCGAGCCCGGCGGCGGCGACCTGCATCGCCGCACTGCCTCGCTTTCCTGCGCGGTACTGGCGCAGGGCTTGTGCGATGTAGGAGGCATCCTGCCCGGCGATGAGGGGGATGTCGGGCTGACCCCGGCCCACGCCGTCCGTACCGTGGCAGCCTGCGCAATCGGCGGAGGCAGGCGGCGCGGTGGCTGTCAGGGGCTGCTCCGCGAGGTCGCGGTACTGCTGTGCATTCATCGTCGGTAGGCTGCGCACGAAGCCGACCATGCGGCGCACTTCGTCGTCGCGGCCGGAGGCGGGCCATGCGGGCATGCCGGTGTATTTTATGCCGTGGCGGATGATCCAGAACAGCTCTCGGTCGGTGTAGTGTCCCGCCGTCTTCGCAAGGTCCGGCGCGGGCGGCGTTGCGGCCTGCATGACGGGCGAGGGCGGTTCGCCCGGTGCGCCGTGGCAGACCTGGCAGGCCTGCCGGAAGTGACCCGCCGCGCTGACGAGGCTGCTGTCGTCTCGCACCTGCTTCGGCGTCTGCACCACGCTGTAGGTGCGGGCGGAGTTCTGCATGGTCCAGTGGAGGAACCAGTCGGTGATCTTCCAATGGCCGGAGGATGCGGCGATCGGCACCAGCCCTGCTGCCGCAACGCCGAGGCCCAGCGCCACCAGCGCGCAGAGGACGAGCACGGCGCGCCCGAACGTGATCTTCACCATCATGCCGAGGCGCTCCTTTCTCCGCGCAGCAAGGTGCCGAGCAGGGCAAGCCCTCCGACCAGATAGCTGACGCCGCCGACCACCAGCATCACCACGCCGCCAAGCTGTTGATCCGCCAGCGGATCGAGCCCGCCGGAGTGGTGCATCCCATGATACAGCGGTCGGGGAGCAAGGCCGATCAGCACGCCGAGCAAAGTCATGTGCATCGAGGTCAGCAGTAGCGCGCCGATGCCGCTGGCCCGGGCGGGGGCGTGGAGCGCGGCGCTCCACAGCAGGAATCCGGCGGCGAGGAAGCTCAGGTGTTCTAGGGCTGGCAGTACCGGCGATGCATCGGCGGCGGCGCGCAGAGCGGGGAGGTGCCAGCTCCAGACGGTCAGAAGTTCGAGCAGCATCATCGCCATTGGCGTGACGACGCGGGGCCAGCGGAGGGCCGGATCGGCGCGGGTTCCAGTCGTTGCGAGCGCGAGTAGTGGGGCTGCCACGGCGACGGCGATCATGTGGCCGGCCATGTGCCCGGTCATTCCGTAGCGCGACAGCGCCCAGCCTACAGGGGCCAGAACGAGGCCGAAAATCAGCGCCATACGCCTCATCGGCAGTCTCCGATGAACACGACAGGCAATGCACTGAACAGCACCGAGACGAAACTGAGCCCCGCCAGAAGCAGTGTCGACTTCGCCAGAAAGCGCAGTCGGTCGACCTCGGTGCCCTGCTCATGCGGGGGCGGGTCGCCGACGGTGCGCTGCTGCTTCCAGGCGATCCAGCCCGACAGCACGATCAGCGCGAGCGCGATCACCGTGCCCACCGTGAACAGCACCGGGAACTTGGCGAAGCGCCCGTCCTTGGCGCAGGAGATCGCCGCCCACAGGTAGCTGAACAGGAAGTGCCCCGCCCAGACCGTCGGCGGGACGATCAGCGTCCAGAGCGTGACCTTGAGCCGCTCGTGCCACTTGCGCCGCTCGCCCATCACGCGACCTCCGGGAACAGGCCGATGGTGAGGTACGTAACCGCCACCGTCAGCGCGAGGAAATGCATGTAGACGGTGACGTTGCGGATGTCGGCATCGTGCTGCGGCGTCATCTTTCCTGCCAGGCTGCGCGCGAGCACGTAGGCGAGCATGATCGCCGCGACGCCGCAATGCGCCGTCGTCCAGATCGCCAGCGTCCACACGATCGCGGGATAGCTGTGCGCCTGCGGGTCCATGCCGGAGAGCCACGGCCCGGCGAGCCCGGCGAAGACGCCCGCCACGCTTGCGCCGATGCCGAGCAGCACGAGCACGCGGGCGAGCGAGACATTGCCCCGCGCGTGGACTTCCCGCGCCCCGACCGTCGCCAGCCAGGTTGCCAATCCGACTGCCAGCGCCACCATCGGCCAGAACACGCCGGGGCCGTCGGCCATCGCCATCGGCGGGAAATCCTCGTGCCGGGTCCAGAAGAAGTAGTAGCCGAAGACGAGGCCCGAGAACGCCGTCGCATCGGCCATCATGGTGATGAACATCGCCCACCACCCCGGCGCCGCGTCGCCCGAGATGTAGAGCGGCAATTCGATGCCGTGGCCGATGGGCTTGCCGGGCTTCTCCGGAATCTCCGCCGTGCCGGTCCACAGCCATGCCAGCACCAGCGCCAGCGTCAGCACGCCCGAGACGAGCGCGGCCCAGTAGAAGTGGTAGGTCGTCAGGATGAACACGCCGCCCAGCGCCACCGCCGTCAGCATCGGTAGCCAGCTTGGCCCGCCGAGGCGGATCACCGAGACGGGCCGTGCGTCCAGCACCGAGGTCACGATGGTCTCGCGCCGGCCTTCCTCGGCATCGGGCAGGAAGTAGCGGCCTTCGTCCACCTTGCGCACGAAGTCCTCCTGATCCCAGATCGGGTAGCGGCTCTCGATCAACGGGATCGAGCGGATGCCCCAGTCCTCGTCATCGGGATGGGCGAGCCATTCCAGCGTGCCCGCAGCCCAAGGATTGCGCGGTGCCTTGGTCCGCCATGGCGAGCGGCACAGGTCGAGCACGATCACCGCCACGCCCGCCGCGATCACGAACGAGCCGATGGTGGAGGCAAGGTTGAGCCCGCCGAGGCCAAGCTCCTCCGGGTAAGTGAAGACGCGGCGCGGCATCCCTTCCAGCCCCGACAGGTGCATCGGGAAGAAGCACAGGTTAGCGCCCACGAAGATCAGCCAGAACGCCGTGCGCCCCAGCCGGTCCGACAGCTTCTTTCCGGTGATCAGCGGCCAGTAGTAATAGAGCCCGGCGAACAGCGGCATCAGCGTGCCGCCGATCAGCACGTAATGCAGGTGCGCGACGACGAAGTAGGTGTCGTGCGCCTGCCAGTCGAACGGGGCGACGGCCACCATCACGCCCGTAAGCCCGCCGATGACGAAGATCGCAAGGCTCCCCGTCGCATAGAGCAGCGGCGTCGACCACACCACGCGGCCCGCCCAGAGCGTCACGATGAACACGAAGATCTGCACCGCCGTGGGGATCGCCACCGCCTCCGACGCGGCGGAGAAGAACGCGAGGCTGATCTTGGGCAGTCCGGTCGCGAACATGTGGTGGACCCAGAGCCCGAAGGACAGGAACGCCGTCCCCACCGCCGCCAGCACGATCCACGGATAGCCCAGCAGGTGCCGCCGCGCGAAGGTGGGCACCAGCATCGCGAAGAGGGCGATGGAGGGCAGGAAGACGATGTAGACCTCCGGGTGGCCGAAGATCCAGAACAGGTGCTGCCACAGCAGCGGATCGCCGCCGCGCTGTGCGTCGAAGAACGGCCAGTCGAGCAGGCGCTCCATCTCGAACAGCACGTCGCCCGCGATCAGCGGCGGGAAGGCGAACAGGATCATCACCGCGACGACGAGGATGTACCAGGCATAGAGCGGCATCAGGTTGAGCCGCATCCCCGGCGGGCGGCATTTCAGGACGCCGACGATCAACTCCACCGCGGCGGCGACCGACGACACCTCGATGAAGGACAGCCCCAGCATCCAGATGTCCGCGCCGAGGCCCGAGAGGTCGGTGCGGGTCGTCAGCGGCGGGTACATGAACCACCCGCCGTCGGGCGCGACATCGAAGAAGATCGAGCCGGAGACGAACACTCCGCCGATCAGGAACGACCAGTATCCGAAGGCGGAAAGGCGCGGAAACGGCAGGTCGCGCGCGCCCAGCAACTGCGGCAGCAGGATGATCGAGACGGCCTCGAACATCGGCACGGCGAAGAGGAACATCATCACCGAGCCGTGCAGGGTGAACAGCTGGTTGAACGTCCCCGCATCGACAAGATCGTTGTCCGGCACCGCCAGCTGCATCCGCATGATGAGCGCGAGCACGCCCGCGAACAGCATGAAGCCGAACGCGGTCAGGACGTACCATACGCCGACGCGGTTGTTGTTGGTGTCGGTCCAGCGCAGGAACAGGCCCTTGGGCGGCTCCCACACCTTGCGCAGCCGGTCCTCCTGTGCGGCGCGCAGCGCGGCGTCGTCCTGATCGTGCAGGCTCATCGTCCCGCCTCCTTCAGCCAGCGGGCGATGGCGAGCGCGTCCGCCTCGGGCATCGCGGCGTAGGCGGGCATGCGGGCTCCGGGCTTGGACTTGTGCGGATCGCGGATGAAGGCGGCGGTGTTCTCCACGGTGGGGGAAAGGATGCCTGCGCCCAGCGTGCGCCGCTCGCCAAAGCGGGTGAGGTCGGGGCCGATGCCCGACCCCCCGCTCTGGCCGCCGTTCAGCGAATGGCACGCATTGCAGCCGCTGGTCGCGAACAGCGCCGCGCCGCGACCCTGCGTGCGGATGGATGGTTCGCGGCTGGCGGCCAGCCATGCGTCGAAGGCGGCGGGCTCCATGGCGATGACGTCGAACGCCATCAGCGCATGGCTGAGGCCGCAGAACTCCGCGCAGACGCCGCGATAGGTGCCCGCCTTGTCGGCCTTCACGACAAGGCGGTTGGTGCGTCCCGGGATCATGTCCATCTTCCCCGCGAGGCCGGGTATCCAGAAGCTGTGGATCACGTCCGTCGCGGTCAGCTCGAACACGACGGTGCGGCCGACCGGGATGCGCACTTCGTTGGCGGAGATCAGGGGAGGCTGGCCCTGAGGCTTGTAGCGCACGCGCCACCAGAACTGCTCGCCCTCGACATGCACGCGCAGGTTCCGCGCCGCGTCGGGCAGCGGGCGCATCGCGGGCAGGGCCCAGACCAGCAGCGCCGTCAGCACCACCGTCGGCACGATCGCGCCTAGCCAGAGCACCATGCGCATCCCGCCCGCATGGTCCATCCGCCCCTCAGGTGCGCGCACCGCCAGCACGAACACCGCCGCGACGCCGAGCGCGATAATGACCGCGCCGATCACCAGCACGTTCGTCATCGTCAGCGTCGAGCGCGCCTCCAGCCCGAACGGCGCCAGCGCGGACTGGTGGCTGTTGCAGCCCGCTAGCAGCAGCGCGCAGACGACGGTCGATTTACGCAAGCCATTCTTCCCCTGTGTTGCGCAAGGCAACGCACGGGGCGGCCGGGGGTTCGATTAGGACGCGTTACAAAGGGTTTCTGCTATTCAGCGCGCTGCGGAGGGCGTGATGCGCCATACCGTGTTGGACAGATCGTCGGCGACGATCAGCGCACGGCGGACCGGATCGTAAGTCACGCCGACCGGACGGCCCCGCGCCTTGCCATCGGGCCCGATGAAGCCGGTCACGAAATCGCGCGGCTTGCCGGAGGGGCGGCCGTTGGTGAAGGGTATCCAAACGACCTTGTATCCGGCCAACTGGCGACGGTTCCAGCTCCCGTGCTCGCCCACGAAGGCGCCGTCGGCGTAATTGCCGCCGAAGCCGCCGCCGGTCAGGAACGTCAGGCCGAGCGCGGCGACATGTGAGCCGAGGGCATAATCGGGGGCGATGGCCTTGCGCACCATCTCGGGTTTCTGCGGATGGACGCGCGGGTCTACGTGATTGCCGTAGTAGCTGTATGGCCAGCCATAAAACGCGCCCGGCTTCACCGACGTCATGTAGTCGGGCACGAGATCGGCACCCAGTTCGTCGCGTTCGTTGACGACGGCCCAGAGCGCCTGTGTCGCCGGATTGATGGCGAGTGCGGTCGGGTTGCGGATGCCCGAGGCATAAGTGCGGTGCGTGCCGCTTTCGCGGTCGATTTCCCACACGACAGCGCGTTCTTCCTCCAGCGCCATGCCGCGTTCGCCGACATTGCTGTTGGAGCCGATGCCGACATAGAGGCGGGTGCCATCGGCACTGGCGGTCAGCGATTTGGTCCAGTGGTGATTGGGATTGGCGGGAAGCCTGGTCACCACGTCGCCGGGCCCGTCGATGCGCGTCATGTCATCGCGATAGGGGAAGCGCAGCAGGGCGTCCTGATCGGCGACGTAGAGATCACCATCGATCAGCGCGAGGCCGTAAGGCGCATTGAGGCCGCCGATCAGCACGGTCTGCAATTCGTATCTGCCGTCACCGTCGCGGTCGCGCAGCAGCGTCACGCGGTTTCCGCCTTTGGTGCCGCTCTTGCCGAGGCTCTTGATGTAGCCGGCGATCACGTCCTTGGGGCGCAGTTTTGGTGCGCCGCCGCCGAGACCCTCGGAAACAAGCACGTCGCCATTGGGCAGGACGAGCGTCTGGCGCGGGACTTTGAGGCCGGTCGCGATCGGGGTGATGGTGAACCCCTGTGGGACGTTGGGCATGGCGCCGTTCCAGCCTGCGGGCCGGGCGATCTTCATCGGTGGCAGCAGCGTTTCCTTCTGCCCCGGCAGTTGCGGCCGGGCACCAGTCTGGTCGAACTCTGGCGCCTTGTTACAGGCGGCGAGAGCGAGCGGTACGGCCAGCGCCAGCATGGCATGTCGCAGCACGGTCATGCGCGTACCTCCTTCGGCATAGTGTAGCCGATCCAGCCCGCAGCCAGCGCAAGCATGGTGGAGATCACAGACAGGGCAAGGCCGGTGGTGCCGACCGAACTCCAACCGTCATGGCTGTGCTGGAAGGCGTTGATAAGGCCGAACAGGAACAGGCCCGCAAGGATCACGGCGAGCCAGCGGCTGCCCGGCCGGCCCAGAAATGCGCGGATCAGAGCCCAGGCGAGCGCCAGTCCGGCAAACACCAGCCCGCCTGCGATCAGCCAGGAGGCGAAGTTCGACCACTGCATTTCCGAACTGTTGAGATATGTCACGTCCGCCAGCAGCGCGCCGGGAAACAGCGCCACGGGAAAGGCCAGCAGGATGCCATGCAAAGGGTGCAACGCCGCCGGGGCGCTGCGCGAAAAGACTCTCGGCAAGGGAAATTCCTCCAACGTCCCGGATCAATGTCTTCGATCAAACCATGGTCAGCAAATGCATCGGATGTCGATGGGTTGCCGCTTGGAGGTGCAGGCTAGGTCACAGCCCCACGTCGCCGCCCGCCGTCGGCCTGCAACTGATGCCTGCTTGACCACGCTAAATCCAAACCAAACTAATCGAGTTCTTCGGGCCCGGCGGTTGCACAATCCAGCCATTCTTCCACGCCATGTCGTTGCGGCGCAGATTAGGCGCTGTCCTTGCCCGCGATTCTCTTGCTCTGGATTGACCGGGGAGCCTGTTCAGGTCGGAGTGGCGACGAGGCGATAGATCGGTGAACTCATGCGCAGCGTCTCGTTTTCCGGCTCGCCGATGACTACCATGCCACCGCATCGGTAACTCCGACCAACAAAGCCCGAAGGCTCACATTGTGATCTGATCGAAACCCCAAGCTCTCCATCAGGAAAACGGGAGGAGGAGCCTTTAAATGGCATTCTGACCCCGAAGCTAACGCGAATGCCCCTCGCCAATGCCGGTGTCAGCTACCTCAAACGCTGTAGATTTAATACAGGGTTGAAGGAAGCAGCGAGGTGGATCGTATTAAAGCACAGTTCTCGGTAGCGTTGCTCTCATTGGGTTGCCTGCGACGGCTTCCTTTGCCGCTAAAATGATTTTCTGCCGATGATCGATGCAGTGCTGGCTGGGGCGGCAGATGAAGATAAATAGTTTATCTTCATGATAATAAATAACAAATGTTGTGAAAAAGTCTTTCGTTCCGGAAAGGGCTCAAATATTTGGGGTTGCGGATAGTTATTTTAGGGCGATTTGAAATTTTGTGGTGATCGGTGCATATTTGTGCTGCCGTGATGCAGCTTGAATGGGTTTACCTTCTTGGGCGGCCGTGATTGTCCGGAGCCGGACCGTCTGCACTTCGGCGTCTGATGGCAACGATGGGTCGTTCCCGCCGATCCGCCTTCGACGTTGCCACTCGTCGCCCGTTACATTCGTACCGGCGATAGATCTGTGGCAGTTCACGTCGATCGGCCGCGAAATTAAAGACGTGCAAAGTTCGGCCAACGTCTAGGGCTCACCCCGCGGCATGCATTCAAGTTAATCATTGGCTGCATCGACTGACCATCTCGACCCATCACTTCGATCGGCCGGAACGGTCGATGGTGACGATACGCCCCGCGGCATCGTATTCCAGAGGGGCCACCCTGACGTTGCGAAGCCAGGTTTTCCCGGACAACTGGCTGTCAGCGTAGAACAGCCACCACTTCCCATCCTTCTGCACGATCGAATGATGCGTGGTCCATCCGGTCACGGGCTCCAGGATGCGGCCCTGGAACGTGAAGGGGCCAACCGGAGAATCTCCGGTGGCATAGACGATGTAGTGAGTGCCGCCCGTCGAATAGCTCAGATAGTACTTGCCGCGATACTTGTGCATCCAGGCGGCTTCGAAGAACCGGCGTTCCGCATCGTCGGCACGGATCGGCGCGCCGTTTGAATCGAGGATCTCGACTGCTCGGGGGGGCGCGGCATACTCGAGCATGTCGCCGGTCATCGGCGCGACCATCGGGGCATACGCCGGTTCGTGCGGGGCACGATCCGCTTCGCGAGGTCCATCGGAGTTGAATACCCCGTTCACCGTCTTCTGAAGCTGTCCACCGGACAAGCCACCGAAATACATGTAGCTGCGACCGTCGTCGTCGGTGAAGACGCTCGGGTCGATGGAGAAGCTGCCCTTGATCGGCTCGGGCCGGGCAGTGAACGGACCTGCGGGGGTGCTAGACGTTGCGACACCGATCCGGAATGCGCCCTGCCGGTCCTTGGCGGGAAAATAGAGGTAGTACGTGCCGTTCTTGAACGCGGCATCCGGCGCCCACATCTGCCGGGCGGCCCAGGGGACGTCATCTATGTCCAGCGCCACCGGATGCAGCGTCACCGGGCCGCCGACATGGTCCATGCTGAGCACGCGATAGTCGCGCATCCTGAAGGCATTGCCTTGACTGTTCAGGAACGGCGCGACATCGGGCAGTGGTGGCCCTTCGATGTCGTGGCTGGGATAGACATAGAAACGCCCGTCGAACACATGGGCAGACGGGTCTGCGGTGAATATCTCGGTCACCAGCGGTGCGTCCGCATTGGATGGGACGCCCGCAGCATCGGTGGCGGCTCCGGTCGATGGCGCATGCGCGCAGCCGGCCAGCGACACTGCCGCCAGCGACGCCGTAAAGAATGTCTTCATGCTTCGATCCTCGGCAAAAGGCCGGTCGCGGCACGGAGGGGTGCGCCGCGACCGGCAGCTCGTCTTGGAGGGGACGAGGGTTCGATCAGAAGGTAACGCGCGCGCCCAGCTGGATCACGCGGCCGGTGTGCTGGTAGGAATAGTTGCGATCGGCATCCTGGTCGGTGAAGCTGTTCTGATAGGTATCGAGCAGGTTGTTGCCGTCGACGCGGACCTGCAGCCAGTCGGTGAACTGGTAGCTGACCGAGGCATCAAGGAACACGGTGCCATGGAAGCCGTCGAACACGTTGCCATTGCCGCCGGTCGTGTCGAGATAGCCCGAGCGGTAGGCGAGCGACGAGCGTACCGCCAGCTTGTCCTTCTCGTAGTAGAGCGTGGCGTTGGCCGACCACTTCGACAGGCCGAGCAGCCGCTCCGTCACCTGTACCTCGGTCAAGACTGGGAAGGTCAATGGCTGCATAGGGGTCGGATTTGTAGCAGCGCCGAACAGACTGTAGCGCGTCTTGGAATCGACGTAAGTCACGTTGCCCGTGAAGCCGAAGCCGTCGAGCGGCGCAGGCAGGAAGGTGAAGGGCAGCTGCAGGCCGACTTCCACGCCCTTGATCGACGCGCCGGGACCGTTGATGGTCGTGGCGATCTGCCAGGGCTGGCCTTCGGGATCAGCGGCTGCGGGCGAGCTGGGAATGATCAGCGATAGCGGCAGGCCGGTGGAGGCATAAGTGCCGATGATCGTCTGCCCGATCGGGAAGCTCTCGATGTCCTTCTTGAACAGGGCCACCGAAATCAGCGATTCACGGGCGAAGTACCATTCGACCGAAAGGTCGTAGGTCGTCGCGCGGGTGGGGTCGAGCTGCGGATTGCCGAAGCTGACGCGATAGTTGAACCCGTCCACCGAGCCGCCCGGCGACAGCGTGCCCAGGCCCGGACGGCGCATGACCTTCGCGATGGCGCCGCGCACGATGAGCTTGCTGGTCGGATAGACCGCAAGGTTCACCGATGGCAGCCAGTCGTCGTAGCTGCGGCTGACGCCGATAGTCTGCGCGTTGTTGATGCCGATCGAGCGCTGCGAGGTATGCACATAGCGAATGCCTGCATTCGCCGCGTACTCGAGGCCGAGGAGATCGCCCTTGATGTTGAACTGCAGATAGCCGCCAGTCGTGCGCTCGCGCACGCTGCGCGTATCGCCGGCGCTGCGGTTGAGCGGCCGACCATAAAGGTCGATCATGTCGGCGACGTAACCCAGGTTCGGCACCACGAAGCTCGTCGTCGTCCCGGCAGGCACGTTGCCCACGTTGGGCAGTGTGTACGTCTCGGTCATGTCCGGGGTCACGGTCATGCCGTAAGTGCCCGGCGCACAGGCGAAGGCGGCGCAATACGTGGAATCGCGCGAACCGGCACGGCTATCGAAGTTGAATTCGCGGAAGATGCCGCCCGCAAGGATCGTGAAACCTTCGGCCGCATCCCACTGCGTGTTCAGCTTCACCGTCTTGTAGTCGTTGACGACGTTCGACGGACGGTCGCGGAACTCGGCGAACTGGAACGAGGAGGGGTCGGTTATCGAATCCGCGAAGGTCAGCTTGGGTGCCCGGCTGTCCTGGCTGTAGTCGTAGGAATAGCCGTTCATGTCGCGGTCGTCGAAGATGATCGTCGTCTCGAACGGCACGTCCGCCTCTGACCGCGAGATACCGCCGATCAGCGTCGCCTTGAACGTGTCCGAGAACTCCTGATCGATGCTGCCGCTGAACTGGTAGAAACTGTTCTTCGACTGGCGATAATAGTCCTCGATACGGACCCAGGCGTTGTTGAACGTGCCGGATACAAGGTTATTGGTCGTCGAGTCGATGACCGGGTTCAGCACATCGATGCCGCGCTCGTTGCCACGGAACAGGACTTCCGCGTACTTCTCGCGACGGTCTTCGGTGTACTTCGCATAAAGCGCGTTGATATTGATGTCCGTGCCGTCGAACGGCTTGATCTCGAACGAGCCCGTCAGGCCGAGGCGCTCGCGCTCGAACTCGATCTGGCCATAGCGCGGAATGCGCGGGTGGAACGCCAGGGCCACGTCGTTGCAGGCTGCGCTCGGCACATAGGTGCCGCCGCTGCGGTTCTGCGTGAAGCACGGCGTTCCGTTCACCGAATTGAAGCGCGCCTGCTGCCAGCGCACGGTGTTGTTGCCGGCCTCCAGCGTCTTGTACTTGGCATAGGCCGCCGAGACGGAGGCTGCCCACACGCCGCCCGGATCCTTCCACGCCAGCAATGCCGCCACGCGAGGACCGACATTGTCGTTGAGGTCGTTGTACTGGACCTTGGCCGAACCGACCAGCGTCAGGCCGTCCTTGTACGACAGGGGGTTGCCGGTGTTGAGATCGACCACCGCACCGAGCGAGCCTTCATCGAGGTTCGCCTCGGCCGTCTTGTGGACCACGAGCGAACGGAACAGGTCCGATGCGAAGATGTTGAAGTCGAAGCCGCGACCGCGGTTCACGGTCGCCGCAGCGACGGTCTCAAGGCCGTTCAGTGTCACCTTGGTGTATTCACCACCCAGGCCGCGAACGGTGATCTGGTTACCCTCGCCGCCCTCGCGACTGATAGCGACACCAGGAATACGCTGAAGCGATTCGGCGAGGTTCTGGTCGGGGAACTTGGCGATGTCTTCCGCGACGATCGCGTCGACGGCGGCGATCGCATCGCGTTTCACGTTGAGCGCCGCGTCGAGCGATTTGCGGAAGCCGGTGACGATAATCTCGGGAGTTCCGCCGTCATCCGTTACTTCGCCGGTCGCCGCGTCCGCAGACGGATCGGCTTCCTGGGCGCTCGCTACTGCCGGTAAAGCTGCCATCGCGATGGCTATAAGCGATGCCGACCCACGCGCGGCCGTCGCTGCTCGCAACCAAATCATGTCCCTACTCCCAATTTTTACCTGTGATATAGGTAGCGCTACCAATTTTAGGAAACCGGTGTCAACAATTTTGGGGCATGTAAATTCCTCGAATATCTGGCTGGCCGCTGGTTGCCTTTAGCGGTAGCCGTCAAACGCTTGATGAAAACGCAATCCGGATTTTAGAGAATGATGGCCCGAGCTGTCGTTCGGCATTTCGCGTGCTTACGATGGCTTTGGTCCACGACGCGCCGGTTGGCGCTCGTCAAACCCGACCCATCTTTGCCGTTCACGAGCGAAATCCGGAAGCCAGGTGCAGACATTCCGGTTCCGGCCAATGGAGGTTCGCTCTGCTTGTTGCATCCGAGCTTGCTTTGATGCGATTCTTCCGTAGCTTACGCAAATATCCATATTGAGGGGCAACAAAATGGATAAGCGCGTTGCGTCGCAGGGCGGACCGTCGAACCGGCGGACGACCAATCTCTTTCTCGGATCCGCTCTGGCGAGCATGGCCGTGGGCCTTGCCTTGCCCGCACATGCACAGGACGCCTGCGGTCCTCACGTCGATGGCGAGGTGACCTGCACTCCGGCGGGCAATCCCTATCCGGACGGGATCGAGTACTACTCTCCCGCCGCCGATCCAGCGCTCGATCCGGGCCTCGATCCTTCAGCGCCGGTGCTGGACCTGACCGTCGTGCTGGAGCCGGGCGTGCGCATCGCGCCGACGACCAGCGTGCCGGGCGTGGCGGTGATCGGGTTCAACGACGGCGCGGTGACGCTCGACGGCGGGGTCGATACCGCGATCGAGGTGAGCGGCACCGGATCGCTCGGCGTGCTGGGCCTCACCAATTACGGCGACCTGACGATCAGCACCGACAGCATCGTCGCTAGCGGGCGCGCGTCGGGCGGGATCAACGCCAATTCCAACGAAGGCGACATCACGATCACCGCCAACACCATCACGGTGACGGGCAACAGCGGGATGGGGATCAGCACCAATTCCTATCGCGGTGACGTGACGATCGACGTCGGCACCGTATCGTCCTCGGGCTACTACGTCGGCGGCATCAATGCCTACGCCGGGCACGGCGACATATCGATCACGGCGGACGCGGTAAGCACGACGGGCGGCAGCTTCTACAGCTACGGCTCCACGGCGATCGAGGCGCGGGCCTATGGCGGTTCGATCGACATGGACCTCCGCACCGTGTCGACCGAGGCGGACTATTCGAACGGCATCACCGCGGTGTCCTTCGCAGGCGACGGCGTGGTGGACATCACCGCCGACACCATCACCACCGCGGGCTTCGCCTCGCTGGGCGTGCTGATGCAGGGCGACACCGCCAACCTCTCGGTCGAGAACCTCAGCACCAGCGGCGATGGAGCCTACGGCGCGGTCATGTTCAGCACCGGCGTCGGCGGGGCGAGCTTCACCTCGACCGGCACGGTATCGACCAGCGGCGAGGATGCCATGGGCGTCTTCGTGAAGTCGTACTACGGCGGCAGCACCGTGATCGACGTCGCCAACGTCACCACGCAGGGTGACAACTCGACGGCGGTCTACGGCTATTCGCAAGTGGGCGACGTGGCGATCACGGTCCATGACGCAGCGACCGTGGGCGACAATTCCCCGGCGGTGGAGGCGGTGGGCTACAACGCCTCCGTCACCGTGACCGGCACCGTCTCGACGCAGGGAGACGCGTCCGAGGGCGTCGTTGCGGTCGGCTTCCTGGGCAATGCCGATGTCGTCAACACCGGTTCGATCAGCACCAGCGGCTACGGTTCGACGGGCATCTACGCGGGCGCCTACTACGACGTGTCGGTGAGCGGCACCGGATCCGTGCAGACGAGCGGCGACGGTGCGGTCGGCATCGAAGGGTTCAGCCTCTACGGCGGGATCAGCATCGCCGCAGGCTCGGTGACGACAACCGGCGAATACGCGCAGGGCATCCGCGCCTATGCGGCGAGCTTCTACGGCGGCAGCGACGTGACGGTGAATGTCGGCTCGGTCGCGACCAGCGGCACGCTGTCGGACGGTATCGCCGCGCTGTCGCTGACCGGCAACGTCGACGTGACCTCCACCGGGGCGATCTCGACGGCGGGAGACGGGGCATTCGGTGCCTATGCCTTCAGCCTTCTGGGCGATGCCTCGATCACCGTCAACGATGTGACCACGACCGGCGACGACGCGGTGGGCGTGCAGGCCTATGGCTACAACGCCAGCGTCACCGTCAACGGCGATCTTTCGACCAGCGGCACTGACGGCGACTTCTACTTCGGCGCGGGCGGCGTGCAGGCGACGGGCTCGTTCGGCACCGCGACGGTCACGATCAACGGCTCGGTGACCACGGCGGGCAATTACGCCACTGGCGTCTTCGCGAGCGGCTATTACGGCGCGACCGTCACCAATTCCGGCGCGATCTCGACCAGCGGCGATTTCGCCAACGGCATCAGCGTCGAGGCGATCTACGGCCCCGGCGTGGTCGTGAACAACGGTACCATCGCAACCTCGGGCGAGAGCAGCGCGGGTATCATCGTCGACGGGTACGACGATGTCGCGGTGCAGGGCTCGGGCTCGGTGACGACATCGGGCAATTATTCTGCGGGCATCGGCGTATCGACGATCTACGGTACGGCTTCGGTCACGATCCGCTCGGTCGCGACCACCGGCGAAGTGGCGACGGCGATCAACGCCTATGGCTCGCAGGGCACGACGGTCAGCGTCGGGACGGTCTCCACCGAGGGAACGAACTCGCTGGGCGTGCTGGCGGGTAGCTACGGCAATGTAAGCGTGACGGCAGGCAATGTCTCCACCGCCGGGGATGACAGCGACGCGATCCGCGCGGCGACGTTCGGCGCAGGCAGCACGATCACCATCGACGCGGGCACGCTGAGCACGACGGGTGCGAACAGCAACGCGATCACCGCGCTCGGCTTCGGCGGCGACGTGGCGGTCAACCTGACCGGCGCGGTTTCGGCGGCGCGGGATACGGCGGTGACGATCCAGTCGGCGGGCGACGTGACCGTGACCATCGGCACGGCTGCCTCGGTGACGGGGGCGATCAACGGTATCGAGACCGATGCCGAGGGCACGACCACGATCACCAACCGGGGCACGCTCAACACCGGCAGCGGCCATGCCATCGTGGTGGCGGGCGGCCCGGCCGTGATCGCCAACGCGGGCACCGTCAACGGGCGAGTGCTGCTGTCGGCGGGCGATGACCGCTTCACCAACAGCGGCCTGTTCCGCGCGAGCGCCAGCAGCGACTTCGGTGCAGGCAGCGACCTGTTCGCCAACTCCGGCACGCTGCTCGTCGATGCGCCGGGCACCGCGCCGCTCAGCGTTACCTTCACCGGGCTGGAGGCCTTCGCCAATTCGGGCCTCGTCGAGATGCGCAACGGCACCGTGGGCGACCAACTGACGCTGCCCGGCTCCTTCACCGGATTGGGCGCGAGCCGTCTCGGGCTCGATCTCACCTCCAGCGCGGCGGGCGTGATGACGGCCGACCGGCTGAACGTCGGCACGGCGGCGGGATCGACGCAGATCCAGCTCGACCTTGGCGGCACCGTCTACGTCACGCCGGGGCTGACGCTGGTGCAGGCTTCGGCGGCATCCTCGCCGACGGCCTTCACGCTGGCGCCGGACCTTGCCGAAGTGGGCTTCGTGGCGCTCGATCTCGTCTACCGGCCGACGACCTTCGCCTATCAACTCGTCGGCACGCCGGGAGCGGGGGTCTATCGCGCGGCCAAGGCGCTCGAGGGGGCGCAGAGCCTCTGGTATCGTTCCGCCGACGCGGTGACGGCGCACCTTGCCGCCGTGCGCGACGGACGCTTCTCCAGCGGCGCGAACGCGGGCGGGTTCTGGATCCAGATGTCGGGCGGGGTCGACAAGCGAGACGAGACGCGCGCGGTCAGCCAGTTCGGCATCGCCCGCAGCTACGACCTCGATTACCGGCAGGACTACTTCGGCGGCCAGCTCGGCTTCGACATCGGCACGATGGGCGAGAAGGGCGGCGTGGTGTTCGGCTTGACCGGCGGCTACCTGTCTTCCACCCTGCGCTTCGAGGAGGCGACCCGGTTCGAATACGACGGGCTCAACCTCGGCGCCTATGCATCGCTGCGGGCAGGCGGGTTCTTCGCCAATGCGCTGGTCAAGTACGACCACTACTGGATCGACGCGCACGGTGGCTCGACCGGGTACAAGGACAGCATCGGCGGCGACGCCATCGGCGCGCAGGCGGAGGCGGGCTTCCGCTTCGGATCGACCGGGTTCTTCGCCGAACCGCTGGCGAGCATCGCCTACGTGCGCACCAGTCTCGACGATCTGAAGGCGCTCGGCCAGGTGCTCGACTACGACCGCGCCGACGGGCTGCGCGGCAAGGCGGGCCTGCGCATCGGCGGCACCACGGCCATCGGCGGCGGCAACATGCTCACGTTCTACGCCAGCGGCATGGCGGTGAAGGAGTTCAAGGGCCGGGACGGCGCGACCTTCGTGTCCGGTCCTTATGCCCTCGCGCTCGGCAACCGACGGATCGGCACGTATGGGCAGGGCACGCTCGGCCTCAACGTGACGACGCCGGGCGGCATCAGCGGCTTCATCGAGGGCACGCTCGACGCCAGCGGGGACTACAGCGGAGCGGGTGGCCGGGCCGGGATCAAGATCCCGTTCTGAGGCATCCCGGCAAGCAGGACATCATGACGGATACCGAATGACGGATACGGGCAAGGCCCCCGCGAACGGGCCGACCAACATCTCGGTCTCGCGGGGGCTGGCGGACTGGCTGCTGCGCAACCGCGCGAGCTTCGCCTTCACCTCGTACCAGACCGGGCAACTGTTCCTGACCGGGGTGCTGGCGAACGGGACGATATCGTTCAACCAGCAGAACTTCACGCGCGCGATGGGCGTCTGCTACCAGCCGGGGCGGCTCTACCTCGGCTCGCTGCATCAGGTCTGGCGGCTGGAGAACATGCTGAAGCCTGGGCAGGTGGCGAACCAGCAGTTCGACATGGCGCTCGTCCCGCGCAATGCGCAGACGACGGGCGATGTCGATGTGCATGAGGTCGGCACCGACCGGGCGGGGCGCGTCCTGTTCGTCAACACGAAGTACAGCTGCCTGGCGACGCTGGACCTCAACCACAGCTTCCGCCCGATCTGGAAGCCGCCCTTCATCTCGAAGCTGGCACCCGAGGATCGCTGCCACCTCAACGGCATGGCGATCCACGACGGCCGCGCGCGCTACGTCACCGCCGTCAGCCGCAGCGACATCGTCAACGGCTGGCGCGAGCGGCGGCACGAAGGCGGCGTGCTGATCGACGTCGAGACCGACCGCATCGTCACCGACCAGCTCTCGATGCCGCACAGCCCGCGCGTCGATGGCGCGTCGGTGCTGGCGCTCGACAGCGGGCGCGGGCAGATCATCCGCATCGACCCGACGACCGGCGGCAAGACCGATATCGCCTTCTGCCCCGGCTTCCTGCGGGGCATGGCGCTGCACAACGGCCATGCCCTCGTCACCGTGTCCAAGCCGCGCAACGGCACCTTCGCGGGCCTCCTGCTCGACGGCGAGATGAAGGCCCGCGATGCCGAGCCATGGTGCGGCGTGCTGGTGGTGGAGCTTGCCACCGGCAGCATCGTCGAGTGGATCAGGCTGGAAGGCTTCATTACCGAACTGTTCGACGTGACCGTGCTGCCCGGCGTCCGCTGCCCAATGTCGATCGGGCCGGAGACGCTGGAAATCCGCTCGACGATCAGCTTCGACGAAACGGTGCGCCCGCTGGAGTGAGGGTATTTGCACGCCGGTCTTCCACCGCTATTTGCCATGCAAACCAAGAATGCATCTCGGTTCGCATAACGCGGTGCATCGTAATTAGCCGAACAACGGCCTTCAAAACCTTGACCCGAAAAGGTCAGGTGGCTCACGGCAAAAGGCCTCCACAATGGAAGAGCGGAACGTCCGGACTTTGAGCTCGAGGGTTAACGGCTGAACGACCGCAAAGGATCGATCGCGGAAGGGACTTCACGCGCCTGTGGGGGGAATGGCTACCACGTGCCCATTCCGGTCACTGCACCTGTTGAGTCAATGCCCTGAAACTTGTCATTCGCAAATGCCTGGTCTCAATTCCCGGCAACCACACGTTTTATGGGATAAACGCCGCTGAACGAATCCCGGTGAGGCAGCTGATCAGACAGCCATCGCAGGCGCGCTTTAGTATCGCCGGAAAACTTGCTGTCGGAAGTCAGTTTTCGGGCGAAATCCGTCCGTAATTGAGCATCTGACGCCAGCAATGCGTCTAGGATCGGTGCGATCACGAAATCCTCGGTATCCGCTGGACCTGACAGCACTTCAGGAAACAGCCCCCATGCAAGGAAGCTGTCCTGGCTTTCGGGCTCCAGCAGCGCAGCCGCCAACAATCCGAGCGGCTGATCGGACCAAACACGTACTGTACCTGCCGAAATCAACGCTTCACCCTGTTCGTGCGTGAAGCGCGCCGTCAACGGTATCCGGCCATCATGTGCCGCAGCCAGTTTCACGTCGTGGAGACGTACCGTATCCACGCGAAGGGTCCGCTCAGTAGACAGGGTTTCGAAGCCGATGCCATGAAGGCGCAGCTTTTCGATCACTTCGGTCTGCGCGGCAGGGACCAGCCATGCCTTCGGCAAAGAGACGGTCTCGGTCGCATCCTGCCCGATGATCGGCATGGGAAAAGTGATGCGCCTGCCCGTCCAGCGCTGTTCCATCCGGCCGGTGGCGGGTGACTTGTATGTCTCGAAGGCGACGCCCTTGAACTTGTCCACCCAGCCGATCGGTTCCTTCGCCGGAGCCCACCGCGTAAGCAGTTGCGCCGGGCGTTCGGCGCGGTCGATGGCCTTGGCTTCGGCGATGCGGCCCGCATCCTGCGCGGCCAGCTTCAGCGCCGCCTCCAGCAGCACATACGTGCCGAGCACACGCTGGCGATAGGGCTTGAGCATATGGTTCTCGACCAGAACCGTGGGCACGCCGATGAAGTCGCCGTAGCCGGTCGAGTAGCGCGGCCCTTCGGGGCTGTAGCGGATGCCTTTCGCGGGATCGCGCGTGTCGATCGGGCTGGGATAGATGATCGGCTCATGCCCGGCATGAGTCAGCGCCGCCTTGACCGTCGGACCGAAGCGCTGCTCCAGCCAGAGCGCGGTGGCGCGGTGGCGCGCGTACTTGCCCCATCCGGCATACGTGTAAGTCACGTCGTACTGCATGTCGAAACCGCCGCTGACATGGCAGTCGATGTAGAGCGCCGGGTCCAGCTTTCGCAGCAGGCCCACCATTGCGCGTATTTCCGGCGTGTCGAGCTTGGCGTAGTCGCGGTTGAGGTTGATGTTGCGGGCGTTGCCCTCGGTGCCCTTCGCCTCGGGCCCGCGGACGTGGAGGAAGTTCCACGGGCTGGAGCGCTCGTGCCCGTCGATGTTCAGGATCGGCACGAAGACGAGATCGACCTTGTTGAGCAGGCTATCCTTGCCGCGCATCGCGATGTCGCGCAGCAGCATCAGTCCTGCATCCTTGCCGTCGATCTCGCCCGAATGGATGCCCGCCTGAACGAGAACAACGGGCTTGCCCGAGCCTCCCTTGCTGGCGCGCACCATCAGCAGATCGCGGCCTTCGCCGGTCTTGCCGAAGCTCTCGACATGGATCAGTGGCGAGGCCCTGGCCAGCCTGTCGAGCCAGGCCCGCACCACGTCATAGCGCGGCGTGGTGCGGAACCCTGCGGCTTCGGCCGGTGTGATCCACGGATCGCCCGCAGGGACGATCAGCTTCTCGCTCGCCCCCGACCATGCGAGCGTGGGCGGCAGCACTGCGGGCGGCGCCAGCGCTGTCGCAGAAGCGGTGGTAGCAATGGCAATGGAAGCGGTAAACGCGGCGAACTTCAGCATCGGTCCGTCTCCTCTCGTCAGAACCGGGCGCGCAGGCCGACGGTGCCGGTACGCGGTGCGCCGGGCTGAACCCAGAGCGGCGAATAGCTGTTGGCGTACCAGTGCTCGTCGAACAGGTTGGTGATCGAGCCGAACAGTTCGAGATGCTTCATCACGTCCACCTTGCCGAACAGACGGAACAGGGTGTGAGAGGGCAGCATGAAATCGGTGCCTGTCTCGCCCGAACGCTTGCCGAGATGCTGCATCCCCGCGCCGATCTGGGCCGCGCGTTCGCCGATGGCGAAAGTCTTCGCGACCTGCATGTTGAGGTTGTGCTTCGGGATATTGATGAGCGGATCGCCGGGACTGATCTGGAACGAAAAGTTCGGGTCGAGCATGCTCGAACGCGCCTCGGCATCCGTATAGGCGTAGCTTACTAGCACATCCACCCCGCCCGGCAGGCGGCCGTTGAGGTCGAACTCCATGCCGCGGCTGCGGGCCTTGCCGATCGCGAGCGAATAGCCGGGGTTGTCGGTATCGGTGGCCAGCACATTGGCCTTGTTCAGCTGGAACACCGCCAGCGTGCCGTTGAGCGCGCCGCCGAGCAGCGTGATCTTCACGCCTGCCTCGATCGATTCGCTGGTTTCGGGATCGAAGATCACGCCGTTCACGTCGGTGCCGATATTGGCGCGGAAGCCCCGCCCATAGGCGGCATAGAGCGACACGGGTTCGGCCAGCTTGTAGACTACGCCCGCCTGCGGGCTGAAGCGATCGACCTTTCGCCTGACGTGCGACATCGCCGCGCCGGGAAGCCGGTTGTCGGTTTCCAGTGTCACCCGGTCATAGCGCCCGCCGATGCGGACCTGAAGGCGCTCAGTGATCTCGATCTGGTCCTGCACGTATGCGCCGGTCGCGCGCTGGCGATCGGTTCGGTCGGTTGTGACCGAGGTCGCCGGCAGGGGAAAGCGGCCATAGACGGGATCGAGGATGTCGATGACGTTGCCCTGCTGTCCGGTCGGGCTCGAGGCGAGCGTCGGCGGGCGGTAGCGGGTGAAGTAGTTGTCGTAGGTGAACTCGTCGTGGTCCGCGCCGATCAGCACGCGATGACGGAGGGGTCCGGTGTCGAATTCGCCTGCAAGTTCGGCGCGGATGACCTTGTGGTTCGCAGCGTAGCGGCGCGAACGGCGCTGGCGCGAGAGTGAACGACCGTCGCGATAGAGTGCCTGACGCGAGGCCACCGTTTCGGCGTCCGAGGAAAAGCCGGTGAGCAGCGTGTCGCGGATGCTGCCGCCGACCAGCAGGCTCCACCGATCGCCGAATTCGTGCTGCAGGCGCAACTGGTGCCCTTCGGCGCGTGCCACGGTGTCACCGTCTCCCGGCTCGCCAAGGAAGCGCGAGCGCGGCACCGTGTCGAAATCACCGTTCAGCACGACGATGCCGCGATCGAATGGCACGGCGACGCGGGTCTTTTCGAAGTCGTAAGTCAGGCGCGTGTCGGGCCCGACGGCGAGGCCGACCGAAGGCAGGAAGCCCCAGCGCGACTGGTGGACGTGATCGCGGAAGGTACCGCCGTCCTCGGCATAGCCGATCAGGCGTACGGTGAGGCCGCCGGTCAGCGCGACGTTGACGTCGGCCTCTCCACGCACCCGGTCCCAGCTGCCGTACTGGATGGCAGCCGTGCCGAAGGTCCGGCCCAGCTCGGCCTGCCTGGTCACGAGGTTGATCGTGCCGCCCGGCTCGCCACGCCCGACCAGCGCCGCGGCGGGCCCCTTCAGTACTTCGACCCGCTCGATGCCCGCGGCATCGCGCTGTCCGCCAAAGCCTCGCCCACCGTTGAAGCCGTTGACAAGATAGCCGCTGGGCATGTTCTCGTCGCCCGCGAAGCCGCGGATCGCGAATGAGTCCCATAGGCCGCCCAGCGTGTTCTGCCGGACCACCGAAGCGTTGAGATCGAGCGCATCGGTCAACCGCTGGATGCCGTTCTGCTCCAGCGTCTTCGCATCGATCTCGGCTATCGACTGCGGGATTTCTGAAACTGCGAAGTTGCCGCGATAGGCCTGGCGCACGCCGGTCACGGTGATCGCCTCGCTGCGTTCCTCGCCGTCGGCCGAAGCGCCGGCCTCGGCCTCTTCGGCAGCGGTTGCGCCGAACGGCGCCATCACCATGGCGAACGGCAGAGTTCCGGCGAGCAGCCGACGATCCTTGGCAAAACGAAGCATGCGATCCCCACGATGAATGTCCCCGAGGAAGCGCTGCTCCTCGATCGGAGCGGGCTTCTGTCAGCACAAATCCCACCCGTCAATGATATGTTGCATCATATCAATTATTGAGGCAGGAGGCCACACGATCCGCAGAAATCCTGGCTTTTCAGCAACATTCGGGAAACATTATGATTGAAACGGCGCCGCCGATCCTGATCGAGAACCTTGTCGTGGCTTACGATGACCATCGGGTTCTCGACGGTCTTTCCCTCTCGGTGCCAGCAGGCAGTGTGACCGCGCTGCTCGGCGGCAATGGCGCGGGGAAATCCACGACGCTTTCGACACTGCTGGGCTTCGTGCAGGCTGCGGCGGGCACCGTCGCAATCTCCGGCGTCGATCCCGGCACTGACCCTGACGCGGCCCGCCGCCAGATCGCCTATCTGCCGGAGAACGTCGCGCTCTATGAACACCTCACCGCCGTGGAGAACGCTCAGTACCTGCTCGCGCTAGCCGACGGAAAACAGGACCGCGCCGCGATCATAGAGGCTTTTTCCGCCGCCGGCCTGCAGGAGCGCGCGTGGGACCAGCGCCTCGGCGCGTTTTCCAAGGGCATGCGCCAGAAGGTCGCCATCGCGGTCGCCCTGCTGCGCGAAGTGCCGGTGCTGCTGCTGGACGAGCCGACTTCGGGCCTCGACCCGCGCGCGACGGCGGATTTCAACGCGCTCGTCCTTGCGGTGCGGGCACGCGGCACGGCGGTCCTGATGGTGACGCACGACCTGCTGAGCGCCGCCGACATCGCCGACCGCATCTGCTTCCTCGAATCGGGCCGCATCGTCGAGGAAGTGACCGCGCAAGGGACGGACCGCTTCGACGTGCGCGCGCTGCATGCCCGTTTCGCGGTCGCCACGCAGGGCCTGGCGGCATGAACCCGGCCACCCTCATAGCGCGTGACGAGTTGCGGCTGATGCGCCGCAACCGCGTCGCGGTGATCGCCTGCCTGCTGCTGGTGCTGCTGACCCTGGTCGCAGTGGCGAGTTCGTGGGCACATCAGCGCGGGATCGAGGACTTGCGCGCGCGGCATCAGCAGGAGGCCGAGCACGCCTTCGACGCGCAGCCCGACCGGCATCCGCATCGCATGGTCCACTACGGCACCTTCATCTTCCGGCCTCTGAGTGCGCTGGCGGCCTTCGATCCGGGGGTCGACGCCTTCACCGGCAATTCGATGTTCCTGGAAGGGCACCGCCAGAACACCGCCAACTTCGGCGACGTCAACCAAAGCTCGCTGCTGATCCGCTTCGGGCAGCTGACGCCCGCCTTCGTGTTGCAGGCGGTGGCGCCGCTGTTGCTGATCTTCCTCGGCTATGGGGCCATCGCCCGCGAAACCGAGCGCGGCACCTTGCGCGTGTTGCTGATGCAGGGGGCGACGCGCGGCGCGATCGTGCGCGGCAAGCTGCGCGCGCTGGGCACCGTCGCGCTGCTGGTCGCCTTGCCCGCGATCCTTGGCCTTATGATGCTGGCGGGGGCGTCCGGCGCGGCGATCCTGCCCGCCGCCGCGATCGTGCTGGGCTATGCGGCATGGCTGCTGTTGTGGATCACTGTCATCGTATTGGTGTCCGCGATGGTCGGCCGCAGCCGCGACGCGCTGCTCGCGCTCGTGGCGATCTGGGCGGTGAGCGTGGTCCTGCTGCCGCGCGTCGCCCCCGATATCGCCAGCGCCGCCGTACCTTTGAAGAACCGGCTCCAGACCGAAGTCGCCATCGCGCGCGACTTGCGCCGCCTTGGCGATGCCCACAATCCGAACGACCCGCACTTCGCCGCGTTCAAGCAATCGGTGCTGCAACGCTACGTCGTGAAGCGGGTGGAAGACCTGCCGGTCAACTACAAGGGCTTGCTCGCGGTGGAGGGCGAGAAAGTCACCTCGGCGCTGTTCGA